>NZ_NHOY01000055.1 GCF_002252755.1 Halorubrum sp. Hd13
CCGCGGTCGAAACCCCTGGGAGGGCCGAAGCGCACGACGACGGAAGGGACCGGTCCCGGCGCGAACCCGGCCGCCAACGAAACGGCGAGCGCTCAACGGGCGACCGCGGTCCCGAACCTATCCGCCGTTTCCGCCGCCGTTCCCGTTTCCGTTGCCGTTACTGTTTCCGCCGCCGTTTCCGTTGCCGTTACTGTTTCCGCCGCCGTTCCCGTTACCGTTCCCACCGCTGTTCCCGTTCCCGTTTCCACTGCCGTTCCCGTTGCCCGGCGGATCGCCACCGGGTGGCCCGCGCCGTTCGGTTTCCTCGGGCTCGTAGACGTACATCGCGTCGTTCGGATAGCTTCGGTTTCCGCCCCGCCAGCCGTCCTCACAGAGGAGGACGCGGCCGTCGCGCATCGCGTAGACGTTGTCGACGTTGCGCAGCGAATCGTCGACGTCTTTCATCGCCTCCTCGCTGGTGAAGTCGGGCCCGACGACGACCGGTTCGAGCGTCGAGACGTCGTATCGCGGCCCGAGCTCGGCGCGGTAGACGACGCCGCCGTCGACGCGGTCGAGCGCGATGTCGCCGCCGTCGTTGGTCGGGCCGGCCAGGTCGTCGTTGAACTCGGAGATGCCGAAGTAGACGTAGTCGCCCGGCTCGGCGTCGTCGACGCTGTCGACGCCCTCCGCCTTGTTGAACTCGATGGAAGCGCCCATCTCCTTGGCCGCGGCCCGCGTCTCGATGAACGGCACCCGCCTGAGCTCCTCGTCGACGCCGTCCGGACCCCGTTCCGCGTACTGCTCGGCCCACTCCACGATCTGCTCGTCCGAGACGTAGTCTTCGTTGCCGTTCGCGATGACTTCGAGATCCGCCTGCTTGAGGACCGCCTCGGTGACCTCGTCGCCCTCGCTCCAGTCGGCGTGGCTCTCGAGGTAGTCGACTTGGGTGACGCCGTCGTACTCGGCGATCCACGACTCGACCTCCCGATTCGAGGCGTGTCCCATCGGCAGCCACTCGACGTCGAGGGGGACTTCGGCCGGCGACTTCCCGGACGCGGCCTCGTCGTTGGTGATCTTCGGCGCGTAGAGCGTCCCGGCGACGTCCATCGGATCGCGGTAACTCGAGATCGGTCGGTCGGCGACGAACTTGTAGATGCCCTTGCTGTCGCCGTCGGAGCAGCCGTAGACCGTCCGCTCGTCGGGGAGGAAATCGGGGGCCTCCCACGCGGCCCGACCCATCACGTAGTACTTGACTGGGTCGAGCTCTCCGGGCGCGCCCGTCGGGTTCCGGACGTCGACGTGATAGCCGTAGCGGTACGGGTTGGGGTAGACGTCCCCGATCGGTTCGATCGGGTTCCCGTCGCCGGACTCGACCGGCTCGGCGCCGAGGTGGTAGGCGAGGTGTTCGACGCCGGTCATGTTCCAGTAGCCCTGGACGTACCAGCCGTCGACCTCGTCGTAGTCGTCGACCGCCGGCTGGATCTCCGAGGGGTTCGGCCGGTTCCAGAAGTAGGCCGCCCCGCGCAGTCCTTCGCCGTCGCCGGCCTCGACGATATCGCCGATCGTTCCCGTGAGGTTCGCTCGGGGGTGGGCGTAGTTCTCCTCGGAGGACAGCGGCGTGTTCCACGGGCTGAGGTCGCCGTAGCAGTTGATACGGGTCCCGCCGATCTCTCGGAACGCGTCCGTGTTGACCGCGTTGATCGCGTTCTCGGCGTCGGCCTCCCACTCGCCGTCCTCGGTCTGTGACAGCGGGGTCCGCATGACGTTCCCGGGACTGTTCTCGTCGTTCGTGAAGAGGAATCCCTCCGTCCCGTCGTCGTCCGTCGCGACGAAGTGGTTGGCGTCCGGGTTGTACCCCGAGTCGCCGTAGGTCGTGCCCGCGAAGTTCTCGGTCGTGACGTCCCGTCCGTCGGGGGTCTGGGTGATCCCCCAGCGCTCGGTGCCGCCGTTGATCGCGTCCCCCTCTCGGATCAGGTACTCGAAGTCGCCGGCGGCGGCGAAGACGCCGTCCTGCTGTTCCTCGACCGGGGCCGGGGACTCGCTGAAGTCGTCGTTCTCCCCATCGAACGAGAACTGGAACCCCTCGTAGTAGCCGACTCCGGCCCTGTCGTACGGTGCCGGGTTGTCGCGGCTCGGGTGCTGGACGCTGATCAGCAGCGAGCCGTCCTCGAAGACGAACGGTCCGGTCATCTCCGCGCCGAAGGCCGTCGTCGAGAACCGCTTGAGGTCGCCCACGACGCTCGGTGCGCCCGAGGTCTGCGTGTCCTCGTCGTCCGTCGAGTCAGCGGGGCTGTACCCCCGGTAGCTATCCTCCGCTCCGCTCGCGGTGCCAGAGACCCCCGCGCCGACCAGGGCGGCGACGGAGGCTTTCATCAGACGCCGTTTGGATTGGTCAACCATCCACATAGGGGCGCGCATCCCAGCGTAAAACCCGTTTATAATAGGTTAACACCCCTGATTAGAGCGGTTACCGTCGCTATATAGCCGACGGAAGCGGAACGGACCGATCCCCCGCGGTCGTGACCCGTCGGGTCCGCTCGCGTCGGCCGCCGTACCGCTACCCGTTCAGCCGAGAGGAAACAACCGCGGCGCTGGCCCCGCCTCCCGACGGTCC
Organism: Halorubrum sp. Hd13; assembly: GCF_002252755.1. Taxonomy (GTDB): domain Archaea; phylum Halobacteriota; class Halobacteria; order Halobacteriales; family Haloferacaceae; genus Halorubrum. The sequence goes on from NZ_NHOY01000055.1 coordinate 2,594, forward strand.
GTACGTCCCGCCGAAAACGAACTGCGTTCGTCCCGCTCAGAGATCGGTCTCCGCGTCCTCCATCTCCGAGACGTTCCGCCGGATGTTGTCCGCCCGCTTCCGGACTCGCGATGCGTATCGCTCTATCTTCCCGGGCTGGACGCCCATGAACGAGCCGACCCACTGACGGTCCGCGTACGGCTGGGTGAGGAGGTACGCCGCGAGCGTGTCTCGGCCGGCTTGGATGATGATCGGCGGGACGCCCCGATCGCCGGTACCGGCCTCCTCGAACCCGTTGACGTCGAAGTAGATGTCGGCGTAGAGCTCGGCGGTCTCGGCGTCGCCGAACTCGATCCCGTCGTGACGCGGCGCTTCGAACCGGTAGCGTCCGCCGTCCAGTTCGACGACGCGGACGTCCATGACGTACTCCCGGTACGTCCCGATCGACGTCTCGCCGATCCGCTCTGTCGAGGCCATGCCCGCCACTCGTCGCGGCCGATCATAAACCTCGGTAATAGCGGTCTATAGCCGTCTATAGCCGTAACGAGGCCTGCGGACGGACACGGAGCCGTCCGAAACGCGGGCGATTCGCGCGCGACGGGGTTACAGCTTGTCCAGCAGCGTCGCCGCGGCGTCCGCCGAGGAGCCCGGGCCGCGGGCGGTGATCAGGTCGCCGTCGACCGTGACGCTGGTGTCGGCGTCGAGCTCGGCGTCCCAGTCGGCGCCGGCGAGGACGACCTCGTCTTCGACCCAGTACGGGAGCTTCCGGCCGTCCGGCATCACGTCGTGGTCGTCCACGATGCCGTCCTCCCAGTCGTTCGGGAAGCCGGTGACGGAGCGGCCCTCCACGAGCGGCGTCCCGTCGGCCTCGCGGGTGAACGCCAGGATCCCGACCGCGTGACAGACGACGAGCGCGACGCCATCGTCGCCGCCGACCGCGTCCAGCAGCAGCTGGCGCGCGTGCCGGTCTTGGTTCACGTCCCAGACGGTGCCGTGGCCGCCCGGGAAGACGACCGCGTCGTATCCCGCGGCCTCGACCGTCGCGATCGGCTCCGGATCGTTGAGCCCCGGATGCTCCTCGTCGACCTCGCGGAGCTCCGCGACCCGCTCCTCCCCGCCCGCCGCCTCCGGATCGAGCGACCGCTCGTCGACGACCGGCGGCGACCCCGACGGCGTCGCGACCGTCACGTCGACGCCCTCCGCTTCGAGGGTCGTCAGCGGTTCGATGCACTCCTCGGCCCAGTACCCTTCCTCGCTCACGACGAACAGCGCGCTACTCATGTGTACTCCTCATTCACGACCGCGACATAAAAGGCGCCCGCGCCCGGCAGCGACGACGGGCGGACGCGGGGTTTATCAGTTGCCTCGTCAGGACTGTGGCGCACGTCTCCGAGCAGGCCGTCGGATCGGCGCCCGTTCGTCGACGAGACGGCTCTGTCGAAATCCGTCGCTAATGACAGGTGTCAGCGGCTGTGCTGCATACAGAGGGCGTGTCTCGTATGAAGAGGGGGGAGATTGCGAACAGCCAATCGGTCGATAAAGGCGAAGAGCAGACCGTTGACTATAGACAAACCCTGTCAATAAAACACCAGGACTATGTATTCAACCAGTAGAACGCTACTGTGACCAATCTCAGATTAGCCTTTGCTGCAGGAATTCTTACAGCCCTTAGTGTGGGAGCCACGTTATTTATACACATCCCGTTTGTGGAATCTGAAGTCGCACGCGTAGTCCTAAACGGTCTTTTCGTAGGAGGTACCGTCTATATCGGTCTCAAAATTCTCGAACGAACTATGGATGCACAGTAATTCGCACGTCCAATTCCTATTTGCGGAAGGGATTCACCTATCTGATTATATACACGTTCTGGATGGCGGTTCGGTCAGGTAGAGTATGAACTTCATCAAGTAGTCGTGCTGATTTCACGCTCTGAATCTCGCACGCCGATTCTATCAGTTCTTAAGTATTTCAACAGAGCCAATCTTATCATTATGAGGGTTGACTCTCATCACACCACCTCTTAGCGAATCGTGTTCGTTACCTGGAAATCCTACAATAGATAGCTGTATTCAGCCTGTAGCAGTTCTATTCTCGGCTGAGGAGGGTATTTTGTAGTCGAATAAGGGATTCGCGTGCAGGCCGCTACGCAGGTAGTCCGCAGCTAGGCGAGTGAGTACGCGATAAGTGTGTGATACGGTATCTTTATGCTTGCTAAAGCGGGACTCTACGTTGCTGGCATTCCATATTCGTACACACACGAGCGGGGGGAGTGTGCGGAAACTGGAATGAGACACCACGGAATGCCAGCACTTTCAGAAGCGGCTCTGTTGAAATCCTCTGTATGCAGCAGGTCCGTCGTGTCCGTTGATAGAGAGTTCGACGGGACTCGACTGACGGAGTGATTAAAACCGAACAGCTCCCTAGTCGTCGCCCTGCGCGTCGACGATCACGACCTCGCCGTCCTCGACGGTGACGTTGATCAGCGTCTTCACGTTGTAGTCGGTGTCGTCGAGCTCGTTGTCGCCGGCCTTCTTGATCACGGCGACGACGTCGACGACGTCCGCGCCGACCTCGTTCGTCAGCGCGTCGAGGATCGCCTTCATCGTGCCGCCCGTCGAGAGCACGTCGTCGAGCACGAGCACGCGGTCGCCCTCCTCCACGTCGTTGATATACATCTCCGACTCGGAGTAGCCCGTCTCCTGGAACAGCGGGACCTCGCCGTTGAGGCCGTACTGGCGCTTGCGGATGACGACCAGCGGGATGTCGGTCATCAGCGAGAGCGCGGTGGAGATGTGGATCCCCATCGCCGCGGGGGTGACGATCTTGTCGACGTTCTCCAGCTCCGCCTTCCGGATGATCCGGATGACGATCTCCCGGAGCAGCTCCGGTTCGAGCATGGGGACGCCGTCGCTGATCGGGTGGACGAAGTACTGGTACTCGCCTTTCTCGATGATCGGCGCGTCGAGGAGCGACTGCCGCAACTGGTCCATGTCGCCGGTACTCGGGCGGATTAATAAAGCGTGGCGATCCCCCGGTTCCGTGGACCTCGGTGTCACGGGTCGCAGCGGTGTCGACCGCGTCGACCCGACCGTCTCCTCGGCGTTCTCGGCCGGCAGTTACTCGAACTCCGGCTCGCGCTTCTCGAGGAACGCGCGCATGCCCTCGCGCTGGTCGTGCGTGCCGAACAGCCCGGCCCACGCCCGACGTTCGAGGGCGAGCCCGCCCTTCTGGGTCCCGTCGTGGACCGCGTTGAGCGCCTCCTTCGCGGCGCGGGTCGCGAACGCGGGCTTCGCGGCCAGCTCACCCGCCAGCTCGTCGATCCGGTCGTCGAACGCGTCGTCCGCGACGACCTCGCCGACGAAGCCGACCTCGGCCGCCTCCGCGGCGTCGATCCGCTCGCCCAGGAAGACGAGCCGTTTGGCCGTCTCGTCGCCGACGAGCCGCGAGAGCCGCTGGGTGCCGCCCCACCCCGGAATGATGCCGAGGTCGATCTCGGTCTGGCCGAGCACGGCGCTCTCGGCGGCGACCCGGAGGTCGCAGGCGAGCGCCAGCTCGCAGCCGCCGCCGAACGCGTAGCCGTCGATCGCCGCGACCGTCGGCGCCGGGAACGACTCGATCGCGTCGGCGACGCGGTGGCCGAGCTCGGCGTACGCCTGCGCCTCCGGCGTCGACAGCTCGACCATGTAGGAGATGTCCGCGCCCGCGACGAACGCCTCGTCGCCCGCGCCGGCCAGCACCAGCGCGCGAGCGCCGTCCGCCTCGGCCTCGTCGAGCGCCTCCCCGATCGCTTCGAGCGTGTCGACGGTGAGGGCGTTGAGCTGGTCCGGGCGGTCGACGGTGAGCGTCGCGACGCCGTCCGCGTCGACGTCGAGCGTGATGGTGTCCCACGTCATACCGGTCACTCAGGGGCCGGCGTGAAAGTCGTTCGGCAGACGCGCTCTCGACGGCAGAGGGGACGCCGCCGCGTCAGATCTGCTCGCGGCTGTCGATCTCGCTGTAGATGAACCACGCGGCCGTGTACGCGCCGATGAACAGCAGGTAGCCGACCACGAGACCGACGAGCTGGCGCGAGCCGAGCCCGCCGGGCAGCGTCCGCGAGAGGATCCCCAGCGCCACGGCGAACACGACCAGCGAGAACAGGCCCGAGAGGGCGTACACGCCGAGGTCGGAGGTGAGACGTTCGCGCACGCTCCCATCAACGGCGTCGCCTTATATACTCCCGTCGGTCGCGGCGAGGCGTCGACCGCGCGGCGCCCGTCCCGGCCGCGGCCGACCGGCCGCCCGTCCGGTTGCGCGGATTGCAACCCCTATATGCCCCCGGCCACACGTGCGAGTATGAACGGGAACCGGTTCGGTCGGCTCTTCCAGGTGACGACGTACGGCGAGAGCCACGGCGACGCGATGGGCGTGACGGTCTCGGGCGTCCCCGCGGGGGTCGAGCTCGACGAGGAGGCGATCCAGGCGCAGCTCGACCGGCGCAAGCCGGGCCAGTCGATGATCACGACCTCCCGGGGCGAGCCCGACGAGGTCGTCGTCAACTCCGGCGTCCAGGACGGCTACACCACCGGGACGCCCATCGGCATGGTGATCCAGAACAAGGACGCGCGCTCCGGGAAGTACGAGCCGTACGTCACGGCGCCGCGCCCCTCGCACGGCGACTACACCTACTCCGCGAAGTTCGGCACGCGCAACTGGGGCGGCGGCGGGCGCTCCTCCGCGCGCGAGACGGTGAACTGGGTCGCCGCGGGCGCGGTCGCGGAGCAGGTGCTCGACGCCTCCGAACACGACGTCGAGATCAAAGCGCACGTCAACCAGATCGGCGACGTCGAGGCCGAGCCCGTGAGCTTCGAGCAGTTGCTCGAGCACAGCGAGGAGAACGACGTGCGCTGCGCCGACCCCGAGGCCGCCGCCGAGATGCAGGAGCTGATCGAGGGGTATCAAGAGCGCGGCGACTCCATCGGCGGCTCTATCTACTTCGAGTGCCGCGGCGTCCCCCGCGGACTCGGCGCCCCGCGGTTCGACAGCTTCCCCGCCCGGCTCGGGCAGGCGATGTTCTCCATCCCGGCGACGACCGGCGTCGAGTACGGCCTCGGGACGGACGCGACCCTCGTCTCCGGCAGCGACCGCAACGAGGACTGGACGTTCGACGACGGCGAGTCGTTCGACCACGTCGAGAGCGAGGAGGGCGACCCCGTCCCCGTCGGCAACGACCACGGCGGGCTCCAGGGGGGGATCACGACCGGCGAGCCGATCTACGGCGAGGCGACGTGGCACGCGCCCACCTCGATCCCGAAGAAGCAGCGCTCGGCCGACTGGGAGACGGGCGAGGAGAAAGAGGTGCAGGTCGTGGGGCGTCACGACCCGGTGCTTCCGCCGCGGGCCGTCCCCGTCGTCGAGGCGATGCTGTACTGCACCGTCCTCGACTTCATGCTGCTCGCCGGCCGGATCAACCCCGACCGCGTCGACGGCAACCCGGGGCAGTACGACACCGACTACCACCCGAGCAGTCCGGACAACGAGTAGCGAGCGAGCGTCCGCCGGTCCGCCGCGTCACTCACCCGGCGACCACTCGCAGGCGTTCCCCGCGGTGAGGTCCTCCTCGTCGATGTGCGCCGAGAGGCAGGCGTAGTTGCAGAAATAGGCGGGCGACCCGCAGTCGTCGTCGCAGTCGCGCACGCAGATCGGGTCGTGCTCGAAGATGCGCGAGCCGCAGTAGGCGCACGTCTCGTCGGCCGTCGGCGTCGACACGGTGGCGGACATGGTCGGGTCCTGCCACTCGCGGCTCGAAAAGCTGTCGCGGGTCGGCGCGGCTCACACCACGACGACCGCGTCGACGACGACGAGGAGCACGAACCCGACGAGGAACGCCCCGGTGGCGGCGTCGGCGTGGCCGTGACCGTGCGAGGAGGGGATCAGCTCCCGGAAGACGACCGCGAGCATCGCGCCCGCGGCGAAGCCGGCGGAGACCGGGAAGAGACCGGCCGCGAGCCCGACGAGCGAGAAGCCGAACACCGAGGCGACGACCTGCGGGACCACCCCCGAGAGGGTGGTGTACCAGAGCACCCGCGGGCTCGACATCCCGGTGTCTGCCATCGGCACCGCGAACGCGAACCCGTCGGGGACGTTCTGGAGGCCGATCACGACCGCGAGCAGCAGCGCGACCTCCTCTAACCCGGAGGCGAAGGCGACGCCGATCGCCAACCCCTCGGGGGCGTTGTGGAGGGTGATCGCTCCCCCGATCAGCACGGCTTTCCGGAGCGTCACCTCGCGCGCGGCGGCGACCGCAGACGGAGAGCCGTCGGCGTCGACCTCGACGCCCGGCTCGTCCGCCGTCGGGCCGTCGCCCGTCTGGATGGCGGCGTCGTCGCCGGTCGCGCCGCCCTCGGGGAGCCACTCGCGGTACTGCGCGTGGAGGTGCGGGATCGCGTAGTTCCCGCCGAGCAGCACGCCCCCGCCGAGCAGGACCCCCGACATCACCGCCCGGAGCGTCCCCTCCTCCATGCCGGGGACGATCAGTCCGAAGACGCTGGCGGCGACCATCAGCCCGGCGGCGAGGCCGAGCGCGGCGTCGTACACCCGGTGGGTCACCCCCGGCCGGAAGAACACCGGCAGCGCGCCGAGCCCCGTCGCCAGCCCCGCGATCCCGGTGACGGCCACGACGTTCGGCAGCGTCGTCATGGCGCGTGCTTCCGCGGCCGCCTATATAAACGCCGTCGATGTGGGAGCGGCCGTCGACCGCCTCACCGCGTGACGACTCCGCGGAGGTCGCCGCCGTACGCGACGACGGCGACCGCGAGCGTCGCGACCGCGCCGACCGGGAGCACGGTGAAGACGCTCGACGTGGTCCCGACGCCGAACCGCGTCGCGAGCCCGACGGAGACCCACAGGCTCGCGGTCGCCGCTAAGACGAGCAGGCCGCCGGTGACGCGTCGGTCCTCCCGTCCGAGCGCCACACCGGCCACGGCGCTCGCCGCCGACAGCAGGTGGAACCCGATCGCGAGCGGCCACGCGCGGATCGACGCCGGGAGCGCCGCGAACGGCCGCGACTGGTCGAGGAAGTACGCCCACACGGGGTACCCGCCGACCCCGGAGCCGGACGCCGCCGCGTTGAGGAACCCCCACAGGCTCACGACCGTGAGCTCGCCGCCGGCCGAGATGACGGCCATCGGGACCGCGAGCAGCGCGAGGACGAGGGCCCAGCCGATTCGCGCGACGGGACCGCGCTCGCTCGCGACGGCCCCGCCCGACCGCTCGCCGTCGGCTCGCTCGGTGCCGGCCCCGCGCGGCGGTCGCTCTACCATGCCGATCGCTCGGAGGCGGACCCCTAAGAATCGACCGGGATCGGCTCCCCCGGGCCGGACGGGCCCGCGCGACGCGCAACGCTCTTTGTGTCGGGGGTCGCTCGTTTCGGCATGCGAGTCACCGTCGTCGGCAGCGGTTACGTCGGTACCACCCTCGCGGCCTGCCTTGCAGACGCGGGTCACGACGTCACGGCGATCGATATCGACCCGGACGTCGTCGACGCCCTGAACGACGGCCGCGCGGCGATCCACGAACCGGGACTCGACGACCTCCTGGCCGAGCACGCGGGCGACCGGCTCCGGGCGACGACCGAGTACGACGGCGTCCCCGACGCCGACGTGACGTTCCTCGCGATCGGTACCCCCTCACGCGAGGACGGTAGCATCGACCTCGGTCCCCTCACCGCGGCCGCGGGGATGACCGGCGAGGCGCTGGCGGACGTAGGAGGAGACTCCGCCGCGGCGGACGACCCCGAGGACCGCCACCTCGTCGTCGTCAAGAGCACGATCACGCCGCCGGGCGTCCGCGAGGTCCGCGAGGCGCTCGTGGCGGGCGCCGGCGACGCGGCCGACCGCGTCGAGCTCGCGACCAACCCCGAGTTCCTCCGCGAGGGGTCCGCGGTCGACGACTTCCAACACCCGGACAAGCTGGTCTTCGGCGCCGACTCCGACTGGGCGACCGACCGGCTGGAGGCCCTCTACGAGCCCCTGCTCGACGCGATCGACGGCGACGTGCCGGTGATCCGGACCGACCCCGAGACCGCCGTGATGATCAAGTACGCCAACAACGCCTTTTTGGCGTCGAAAATCTCGCTGGCGAACGACCTGGGGAACGTCTGCAAGCGGTTCGGGATCGACGCCTACGAGGTGATGGACGCGGTCGGGCTCGACGACCGCATCGGGGCGCGGTTCCTGCGCTCGGGGGTGGGCTGGGGCGGAAGTTGTTTTCCCAAAGATGTTGATGCAATTAGGGCAGCAGCCCGCGAGGCCGGCTACGAGCCGCCGATGCTCGACGCCGCGGTCGCGGTGAACGACGGCCAGCCGGAGCGCATGCTCGAACTGCTGGACTCGCACGTCGACGTCGCGGGCGAGCGCGTCGCCGTGCTCGGACTCGCATTTAAACCGGGCACCGACGACACCCGGAACTCCCGGGCGATCCCGATCGTCGAGGGGCTGCGGGCGCGCGGCGCCGACGTCGTCGGCTACGACCCGGTCGCGACCGACGCCATGCGCGAGCGCTTCCCCGACCTCGCGTACGCCGACTCCGCGGCCGCCGCGCTGGAGGGGGCGAGCGCCGCGCTCGTCGTCACCGACTGGGACGAGTTCGCGGCGCTCGACGACGCCTTCGACGCCATGGCCGAGCCCGTCGTGATCGACGGGCGGCGGATAATCGAGCGGCGCGACGGCCTGACGTACGAGGGGCTCACCTGGTAGCGGCGGCGACTACCGCGTTCGATAACCCGAGGGACGCCGGTCGTCCGGACGTCGTTGCGCTCGGGACCGTCAGTCGCCACTGACATGTAATTCGATAAATAACTGTGTGACTAGAATATAAACGGTACTACATTATTAATAGGGTAGGATTCGAACCGGCGATCTGGGATGAGCACCGACGAACCCAGCCACGACGCGGAACAGCACGGTCACGAGCACCACGAGGTCGAGGGGCCGGGGTATCCGACGCCGGCCGCGATGCGGACCGAGAGCGGTCGGGAAAAGACGGCGTACGTGATGGCGCCACGGGTGGGTATGGAGAACGAGGGGCCGGACATGATCGGCGTCGTCGACCTCGACCCCGCGTCGGACACCTACAGCGAGCTGATCGACGCGGTCGAGATGCCCAACAAGGGCGACGAGCTCCACCACTTCGGCTGGAACGCCTGCTCCTCGTCGTGTCATGCCGAGGGGCTCTCTCGGCAGTACCTGGTCGTTCCGGGCCAGCGCTCCTCGCGCATTCACGTCATCGACGCCGAGGACCCGCGCAACCCCGAGATGGTGAGGGTCATCGAACCGGAGGAGGTGTTCGAACACGACCTGTCCGCCCCGCACACGGTCCACTGCGTCCCCGGCGGGAAGGTCGTCATCAGCATGCTCGGCGACGCGAACGGCGAGCTCCCCGGCGGGTTCCTCCAGCTGGACCAGGAGGACTTCAGCATCGACGGCCGCTGGGAGGCCGACCTCGGCGAGATGGAGATGAACTACGACTACTGGTATCAGCCCCGGCACGACGTCATGATCTCCAGCGAGTGGGCCGCGCCGAACACCTACTACCCGGGGTTCGACCTCGAGGACGTCGAGGCGGGCGACTACGGCGACAGCATCCACATCTGGTCGTGGGAGGACCGCGAGCACGTACAGACGCTCGAGTTCGGCGAGCAGGGGCGGATTCCGCTCGAAGTCCGGATGAGCCACAACCCGGAGGAGACGCAGGGGTACGTCGGCGCGGCGCTCTCCTCGAACATCATCCGCTTCTACGAGACGACCGACGGCACGTGGGACTGGGACGTCGTCATCGACGAGGAGCCGCGCGAACACGAGGACTGGGACATGCCGGTGCCGCCGCTCATCACGGACATCCTGCTGTCGCTGGACGACCAGTACCTGTTCTTCTCGAACTGGCTCCACGGCGACGTCCGGATGTACGACGTGAGCGACGCCGGCAACCCGCGACTGGTCGATCGGGTGTGGGCCGGCGGTCTCTTCGGCGACCGGCAGACGGTGCAGGCCGAGGAGATCCGCGGCGCGCCGCAGATGCTCCAGCTCTCCCGGGACGGCGAGCGGCTCTACTGGACGACGTCGCTGTTCTCGTCGTGGGACAACCAGTTCTTCCCGGACATCGCCGAGGAGGGATCGCTCATGCTCAAGGCGGACGTCTATCCCGACGAGGGACGGCTGGAACTGGACGAGGAGTTCCTCGTCGACTTCGGCGACGCGCCCGGCGGCCCGGCGCGCGCCCACGAGATCCGCTGGCCGGGCGGCGACTGCACGAGCGACGTCTGGCAGTGATCGGTCGTGACTGACGCGACGACCCACGCCGTCGAACTCGTCCGCCCGGACGGGGGGACGGAGACGATCCGCGTCGCGGAGGGCGAGACGATCGTCGACGCGGCGGAGCGGGTCGACGTGGGCCTCCCGTACGGCTGCCTGTACGGCGCGTGCGGCACCTGCGCCGCGGAACTGCTCGACGGCGAGGTGCGTCACGGACGGTCGCCGCGAGCGCTGAAGCCGTCCGCCCTCGACGCCGGCTACGTCCTCCCCTGCGTCGCCGCGCCCGAGTCCGACTGTCGACTCCGCGTCGGCCACGAGATCCAGGCCGAGGTCGTCGGGACGCCCTGGAAGTGAGGCCCGCTCCGGCGACGGACGCGGACGGTCAATTTATATACGCCGACCGAAACGTGAGGCCATGGCGGCCCTCCACGCCCTCCGTCCGGCAGTCGGTGGTATCGTTCGCAACCCGGTCCTCCTGCTCGTCACGGCGCTGTACGGGCTCGCGCAGGCCCCGAACCTCCTTGTTCCGCCGACGCGACCGATCCTGTCGGCGGGCGTCTCGCTCGCGACCTTCGCCGCGTTCGTTCTCGTGCTCCCGTTCGTCCAAGGCGGGCTGCTCGGCATGGCGAGCGAGGCCCTCACGGGCCGGACCGGCCTCGGCACGCTGGTCGCCGAGGGGAAGGCGAACTACGTGTCGCTGCTGCTCGGCTACTTCGTCCTGCTCGCGATCAACCTCGTCTTCGGGTTCGTCGCGTTCGTGGGCGGACTGATCGCCGTGATCGGCGGCCACGCGTCGATGCCCGCGGACGCGCCGGGCGTCGGCGTCGACCCGACGCTGCTCGCGCTCCTCGCGGTCGTCGGAGGCGGGTTCCTCCTCGCGTACCTCCTCGTCACCTTCGCCGTCCAGTTCTACGCCCACGCGGTCGTCCTCGACGACGCGGAGCTCGTCGACGGGTTCCGGCGCAGCGTGGGGCTCGTCCGGTCGAACCTCCTGAGCGTCGCCGGCTACACGCTGATTCTCCTCGTCGGGAGCGTCGTCCTCGGGACGCTGGCCGCGGCGGCCTCGGTCGTCCTCGGTCCCCAGTCCGCGGGGATGCCCGGCACGCCGTTCGCCGACTTGGCGGGGGTCGAGCCGACCCTGCCCGTGATCGCCGCGGCCGGCGTCGGCTACCTCCTGCTGACGAGCGCGTTCGCCGCGTTCTACGCGACTTACTCGGTCGCGTTCTACGAGGCGGTCAGCCCCGGCGCCGCGCCGGCGTGAGTCCGACCCCGCCGCGCGGCGGCTCGACGACCGCCAGCGATAATCCCGTGGCGCACGTGGGATCGGTATGAACACGCAGGACGGCGGCCACCACGACGCGGCGGTGGACGCGCTCGCGGTCCGCGAGTACGAGCGCGCCGGCGACCGATACACGCGCGGCGGGCGGCGCGTGCTCGCCGACCCGCGCGAGGACCTCGACCCGTTCGCGCCGGACGAGAAGGGGTGGATCGGCCAGGGGCTCCAACACCTGCTCGCCGCGACCGTCGCGTACCGGGTCGCGGGCGTCGACGGCCGCGCCACCCAGCGAGCGGTCGAGGGGATCGCCGCGACGCGCGACTTCCAGCGCGTCCTCGACGCGCCCGGGCAGACGGCCTGCCTCGGGGAGTTCGTCGCCGACTTCCGCGTCGCCGGCGGGCTCGACGGCGCCGCGGAGGCCTACGACGACGCCGCGGAGCGGTACGCGACCGCCGGCGACGCGATCGACTCGCCGCAGGCGCTCGCGACGACCCCGCTGTTCGGCGCCGCGGCGGCGACGATCAAGCAGGTCGCCCGCGGGCAGGCGAACGGCGAGATCGCGATCCAGTGGGAGGACCTCCACGGGTCGGACCCCGCCAGGGCGGGCGACTTCCTCGCGCACCGCGCCCGGATCAAAAAGCAGCGCTTCGCCGGCCTCGTCGAGAAGGCGGTCGCGGACGGCCACCTCGCGGCGCCGCGGGGCACGACCGAGTACGGCAACGAGACGCACCGGTGTCCGAGCTGCGGATCGAACGACGTCAACTGGGCCGGCACCGACGTGCTCTGTATGCGGTGTTCGACGCCGACCGAGCAGATTTAAGCCGGCGGCAGTCCTACGCGGCCGTCGCATACGATGTCGCCCTCCATCGCCGACCTCCTCCGTCCCCTCCGCGCGCTCGCCCCGCCGAACCGGCTCGACCGAGACCAGCGGCTCCGCCTCCGGATGGCGATCGCGACCGGACTGGTGATCGCGCTCCCGTTCGCGTTCGTCTACGCGTTCGTCTTCCTGATCAACGCGGTCGGGCTCCCCCTGTTGGAGTGGGCGAACGAGCGCCCGTACACGGGCGAGTTCTACGTCGACCCCGTCCTCCTGACGGTCGTCGTCCTCGTCGGACTCGCGGTCCAGTACCGGTACGGCCCGCGGACCGTCCTCCGCTCCGTCGGCGGGCGGCGGGTGTCGCCCGACGAGTACCCGGAGCTCCACGCCGCCGTCACGCGGCTGGCCGCGCAGGCGGACGTCCCGAAGCCGGACGTGGCGGTCGCGCGGACCGAGCTGCCGAACGCCTTCGCGGTCGGGACGCCCGGGAACGGCACCGTCGTCGTCACGACCGCGCTGTTGGAGGCGCTCGACGACGACGAGCGCGACGCCGTGGTGGCCCACGAGCTCGCGCACCTCGCGAACCGCGACGCCAGTCTGATGACCGTCGCGTGGGTGCTCCCGACCGTCACCTACTACCTCGCCGTGCTCGCCTTCTACGTCCTCTACGGCCTGTTCCGATTCCTCAGCGTCGGCGGCGGGTCGGGCGGGAACCGCGACGGCCGGGCGCTCGCGGTCGGGATCGTCGTGATCACGGTGAGCGCGGTCCTCACGCTCACCGTCTCGGCGATGTTCTGGTTCGGGAGCGTCCTCATTCACCGGGTGCTCTCGCGGTACCGCGAGTACGCGGCCGACGGCGCGGCCGCCGAGATCACGGGGTCGCCGGCGGCGCTCGCGAGCGCGCTGGAGACGCTCGACGAATCGATGCCGGCGGTGCCCGAACGCGACCTCCGCGAGTTCGACGGCGGCGCCGAGGCGCTGTACGTCGCGCCGCTGGAGAGCCGCGCGTTCGGCGACGAGGAGCTGGTGAGCACCGACGTGTTCCCGGAGACCCATCCCCCGACCCGCGAGCGGGTCCGGCGGCTCCGCGAGCGCGCGGGTGAGGCCGCGTGACGGGGCGTGGCTCCCCCGGACACCCCTCACGGCGCCGGTTCCTCGCGACCGCCGGCGTCGGTCTCGCGGGCGCGCTCGCCGGCTGCGGCTACCGCCCCGGCGGCGGCGACCTCGCGTGGGAGTCGTCGCTCGGGGGCGGCGGGATGTTCGGCGCCGGCGACCGGTGGTTCCGCCCCGCGGGCGACCGGCTGTTCGTCGTCCGGAACCAGTCGGGACGGACGTTCGACTTCGAGGAGGACGCGTGGCGCGACTACGAGAACGCCGAGGTGACCGGCCTCGACCCGGCCGGCGACGCCCGGCTCGAGGCGGAGACCGACCGACAGGCGACGGGCGTCCCGGCCGTCACCGAGACGTCGGTGTTCGTCCCCGTCGAGGGCGGCCGCGTCACCGCGATCGACCGCGAGCGCGCCGCGCTCGACCTCGACGACCCGACGGTCGACACCGCCGACAGCGACGGCGACGAGGCCGACGAGCCAGACCCCGTCCGCTGGCGGACCGACGCGGTCGCCGAGAGCGCCGACGGCGGGACCGGCGACGACGACGGTGCGACCGATGACGACGACGGTGCGACCGATGACGACGACGGTGCGACCGATGACGACGACGGTGCGACCGATGACGACGACGGTGCGACCGATGACGACGACGGTGCGACCGGCGACGCGCCCGCGGTGACCGTCGACGCCGTCCGCGCGGGCGGACGTCTCGCGGTCGCCGTCACGCGTGACGACGCGGTGGTCCTCGACGCCGGCTCCGGCGATCGCGCCTTCGCGGTGGCAGAGGCGTGGCCCGACGCGGGCGACGGGTCGCCGCGCTCGCTCTCCCCCGACCGCGTCGCTGTCGACGGGGACGCCGTTTGGGTCGCCGTCGACGAGGGCGACTCGGGGGGCGCCCGGATCGCCCGGTTCGACGCGGCCGGCGAGCGGTCGGCGACCCGGTCGCTCGAGGCCGGCGTCGACTGGCTCACCGTCGTCGACGACGCCGTCGTGGTCGCCGCCGACGGCGGGCCGTCTGTGCGCGGGTTCGACCGCGACCTCGGCCCGCGGTTCGCGTTGGACGTGCCGGCGCCGAACGAGCGCCCGCCCGTCGGCGGGGCGAGCGGGGACGACGCCGCAACGAGCGGCGGCGACGACGCCGGGCGGCGCGTGTACCTCCACCGCGGCGAGGTCGTCCGGGCGCTCGACGTCGCTGCCGGCGAGGTCGCGTGGGAGCACGCGGGTCTCCCGGCCTCCCGCCCGACGGCCGTCGACGATCGCGGAATCTACGGCGTCGGCGAGGACTCGGGCGGAGACGGAGTCGAGCCGGGACCCGCGCTCGTCGCGGTCGGCGCCGACGGGGACGGTCGCTGGTCCGCCCCCCTCCCGGAGGGCGTCCGCGTCGAGGAGCTGTTCGCCGTCGGAGGACGGCTGATAGCCGTCGACGGAGAGGACCTGTACGGGTTTCGGGCCGAACCGGGCGAGCGCTGGTCGCTCCTCGGCTGAGGTCGCCCGCGGAATCGGCGCCGAGCCCGGCGGCGGAACCGGCGGTGCGCCCGCGACGGTGACGGTCTACTCCGCGATGAGGCTCTCGCCGTCGAAGTCGGCGTCGGCGTCGACGTCCATCAGGTCCAGAATCGTCGGCGCGACGTCGAAGAGGTTCGAGCCCGCGACGTCGACGTCGGGGTCAGTCGTGTACAGCAGCGAGTTCTCGAACTTGTGCATCCCGTTTCGCGGCCCCTCGGTGAAGACGGCCTCCTTGCCCCCGAAGCCGGACTTCAGGTCGAAGCCGTCCGCGGGGATGACGACGAGGTCCGGCGCGATCTCGTCGTGGGCGCCGTCGAAGGCGTCCTCGCCGTTCACGATCCGCTTGCACACCTGCCGGCCGTCGGGGCCGGTGAGCCCCTCCAGGTCGGCGCGGAGCTCATCGCGGACCGCCTCGTACTCCGACTCGGGGACGACGCCCTCGGGTTCGCGGCCCTCGAGATTGAGGTAGAAGCGCCCGGGGATGAGCGAGTACGCCCGCGCCTCGTCGTCGATGTCCTCGAGCGAGTCGTGGTCGTCATCGTCGTACGAGAGCCAGCCCTCGCCGGCGAGGAACTCGTTGCAGTTCACCTCCCACTCCAGCTCGGTGAAGCCGTGGTCGGAGGCGACGATCAGCGTCGTGTCGTCGTCGAGCGAGTCGCGGATCTCGCCGATGTAACCGTCGAGCGTGCGGTAGAAGTCGAGGAAGTCGTCGCCGTACGTCCCGTCGTTCGCGTAGTCGCCGAACAGGAAGTGGTTGACCCGGTCGGTGCTCATGAACACGCCGAAAAACAGGTCCCAGTCGTCCTGATCGAGGTAGTGGGTGAACACGTCCTGTCGGGCGTCGAGGGTGGCGTGAGCGTTCTCGATGAACTCGCTCTTGTCCTCGTCGTGGCCGAGCTTCGCGTTCACGTCGATGCGGTAGTCCCGGTCTTCGAGCACCCGCTCGACCGCGTCGTCGCTCGCGGCGGCGTCGAGCCCGGGCGAGAGGAAGCCGGAGACCTGTCGCTGGATCCGCGTCGACGGCGGGAAGGTGACGGGGACGTTGAGCACGGTCGCGTCCCGGCCCGCGTCGGTGACGCGGTCCCACAGCCGCGTCGCCTTCACGTGCCGCCCCATCGGGACGTACGTCTCGTAGGAGTCGACCTCGCGGTCTTGGAAGCCGTACACGCCCGTCTCGCCGGGGTTCACGCCGGTCGTGAGGCTCGGCCAGCACGCGCTCGACTCGGGCGGTACGATGCTCTCCAAGCGCCCGGCCGATCCCGTCTCGGCGATGTCGGTCAGGTTCTCGAACACGTCGGGGTGCTCCTGAACGAGGTCGTACGGTACGCCGTCGATGCCGAGGAAGACGACGCGCTCGTCGTCGTCGCCGCGCAGCCGGTCGAACAGTCCCATGACCCGGTAGTCCGGTTCCGCCGACATATCCCTTGTGCTACGCCGAGCGGGACCCGATCGCCGGGAGCGACGGCGCGGTTCGGATTCAGAAGGCCTATTTCGCTTCGCACTGACACTCAGCCCGTATGAGCGATGACTTCCCGGCGAGCGTCGACGTCGATTACACCGACGGCGAGGGCGAGGATCCGGCGGACTACCCGTCGTTGCAACACAAGCTGGAGAAGGCGATCGAGGTCACGCGGCGGGGGCTCGAGCAGTACGAGAACCCGGCGGTGATGTGGACCGGCGGGAAGGACTCGACGCTGACGCTGTACTTCATCAATCAGGTGGCCGAGGAGTACGGCTACGAGAAGCCGACCGCCGTCTTCATCGACCACTTCCAGCACTTCGACTCGATCACCGACTTCGTCGAGCGCTGGGCCGACGAGTGGGAGATCGACCTGGTGTACGCCCGCAACGAGGACGTCGGCGCCTACGTCGACGACCACGGGCTCGAACCCGGCGACGACATCCCCGTCGACGCTCTCTCCGAGCACAACCAGCACCACATCCGCGAGATTCTCGAGTACGAGGAGGAGTCGTTCCCGTTCCTGTTGGACACGTACGTGGGGAATCACCTGCTGAAGACGGTCGCGCTCAACGACGCGCTCGAAGAGTACGACATCGACGGGGTCATCTCGGGCGTGCGGTGGGACGAACAGGAGGCGCGCGCGGACGAGACGTTCTTCTCGCCGCGCCACGACCCGGAGCTGTTCCCGCCGCACGACCGCATCCAACCCATCCTGCAGTTCGCCGAGGCCGACGTCTGGGAGGCGTTCTGGAACTACGTCGTCCCCGACACGGTCGAGGCGTTCCCCGACGAGGGGTACGTCCCCGACTCGGCCGAGGACCTCCCCGACGGAGTCACCCAGGAAGACGTCCCCATCTCGCCGAAGTACTTCGCGGGCTTCCGCTCGCTCGGCAGCGAGGTGTCCACGGACAAGACGACCGAGGAACCGGCGTGGCTCCAAGACCTCGAGGGGACGACCGAGCGCGCCGGCCGCGCTCAGGACAAAGAGGACCTGATGGAGCGGCTCCGCGACCTCGGCTACATGTAACGCTCGGCGGGACCTCTCGTTCCGACGCCGACGGTCGATCCGTTCGACTATCCGCCCGTTTCCGGTCGGCGACCCACGCGCTGACCGTCGACGACGCGAACCGCACCGCTTTTGTTTTAGGCCCACCTAAATGGTCCGACGGTCACTGATATCCACCCCTGTTCCGAGCCAGCGTCGGATCCAGAGGCACACGAGTTCCCAGACATCGGATCCAGAGGCACACGAGTCCCCGACGTATCGGCCCGCGAACCCCCCGACACGTCGATGCTCCGGGCGATCCGGGACCGCGGTCGGAGGGAATGCGAGCGACGTGACCGTCGACGACGTTCGAGCGGACCACCCACATGTCACACACCGAATCCGACACCGACGAGACCGAGCGCACAGTCATTCGAACCGGCCGCGACTTCGAACAGGAGTACCGGCTGGACGCGAGCGAGGCGGGCAAGTTCCTGATCGAGCTCGGCGAACAGCTCCGCGACGGGGACGAACTGACGATCGCAACCGACGAGTGGGAGCTCCCGTTCGCGTTCGGTGAGCCGGTCGAACTCGAGATCGACTTCGAGGGCGTCGGCGAGCCCGAACTCGAGGTCGAACTGGCGCTCCCGGGTCGAACGGACGAGGAAGCGCCGAACGTCGAGTGAGACGGCCCGCCGTCGTTTTGGCGGCGTTTCGGCGGCGCTCCCGCTCGTTCAGGTCGCGCGGGGCTAGCCTCACCGGCGCACGTCCGCGGCACGCGCAGCGGTCCGCGTTCAGCGGTCCGCGTTCAATTCCCCGCGTTCAGCGATCCGCGAGCTGAATCCCCCGCGCGACGACGTACATCAGCGTGATCCCGGTGCCGACGGCGATCACGAACTGCGAGACGACGGTGAGGAATCCGACGAGCAGGGAGCTCCCGCCGACCAGCAGGGAGATCAGGAACAACAGCAGGGCCGCACCGCCGAACAGGACGATGAGGCCCGCGAGCGGGAACGCCTCCGCTCGGATCTGCCGGACGTCCAACTCTCCCGATTCGGGGTCGATAAACGGAGGTGACGACATAGCGGGGAAGGGACGCCGACACGCATAACATAGGTGGGCGCTCTGAGAGCCCCACTACCGAGCCCCGCAGAGCCCGAATCGCCCGGCGGGTAGCGAATCGTCAGCCCGGGTACACGGGGAATCACGGGCCACTCCGGTATCGGGCGGCTGAGCGCGTCTCCGCCGGTGGTCGTTCGAGGCGGTCGGCGTCGCGCTCGGCCCCCTCCGCCGGTGTGCGAGGCCCCGGTTCCCCGGATCGGACCAGAAACGTCTTTTCGCCCGGCGGTGAAACCGCGGTATGTTCGGGACGAGCGGCGTCCGTGGACGCGTCGGCGACGAGATCACCGCGAGCCTCGCGCTCGACGTCGGCCGCGCGCTCGCGACGGACGGCGCCGACACCGTCGTTCTCGGCCGGGACGCGCGCGAGAGCGGGCGAACGCTGAGCCGCGCCCTCTCCGCCGGAATCACCGAGTGCGGCGGCGACGTCGTCGACGTCGGCGTCCAGTCGACGCCGACCGTCGCCCGCGCGGTCGTCGCCGAGGGCGCGGACGCCGGCGTCGTCGTCACCGCCTCGCACAACCCGGCGCCCGACAACGGGATCAAGCTCTGGAGCGCGGACGGCAGCGCGTTCGACGAGGACGCGAACGCCCGGATCGCGGACGTCGTCGAGGCGGAGGCGTTCGAGTTCGCGGCGTGGGACGAGCTCGGGTCCCACCGCCGGCTGGAGGGCGCCCGGGACCGCCACGAGCGCGCCCTCCGGGAGTCGGTCGCGCTCCCGGACGACCTCGCCGTCGTCGTCGACCTCGGGAACGGCGTCGGGCGCGTCACCGCCGACGCGCTCCACGCGGCCGGCTGCGACGTGGAGACGCTCAACGCCCAGCGAGACGGTCGGTTCCCGGGGCGGCCGAGCGAGCCGACCGCCGAGAACTGCGCGACGGCCCGCGCGGTCGTCGAGGCGACCGACGCGGACCTCGGGGTCGTCCACGACGGCGACGCCGACCGGCTGATGGCGATCGACGAGCGCGGACGGTTCGTCTCGGGGGACGCGCTGCTCGCGCTGTTCGCCCGGCGGGAGGCCGAGGCGGGCGACCGCGTGGCGGTGCCGGTCGACACGAGCCTCCTCGTCGCCGACGCGCTCGCCGAGGTCGGCGCCGAGGTGACGTACACGCCCGTCGGCGACGCGTACGTGGCCGCCGAGACGCGGCAGCCGGACGTCGCGTTCGGCGGCGAACCCAGCGGCGCGTGGATCTGGCCCGACCGGACGCGCTGTCCCGACGGCCCGCTCGCCGCCTGCACGCTGGCCGCGCTGGTCGGCGCGGCGGGGTCGCTGGCCGGACTCGTCGACGACCTCCCGTCGTACCCGATCCGGCGGGACTCGATCCGACTCGACGAGAAGCGAGCCGTGGTCGACCGCGTCGCCGACCTCGCCCGCGAGGAGTTCGACGACGTGTCCGCGCTCGACGGGATACGAGTGGAGACGGAGGCGGGCTGGTTCCTCGTGCGAGCGAGCGGGACCGAGCCGCTGGTTCGGATCACCGCCGAGGCGCGGGACGAGAGCGACGCCGACGAGCTGTTCGCGACCGCCCGCGGGCTCGTGGACCGAGCGAGCGACGCGGACTGACCGCGATCTCCCGGCAATCCTCCCGCCGTCCCCGCGGAATCATATACGAGACGCACGTGTGTGGGAGCGTATGACAACCCTGCCGTCCGAGACCGTCGGTGACGCGTACACGGAATCGACCGCGTGGGAGCTGCTCGGCGACCTCGCAGACCTCGGCGATCGGATGCCCGGCCACGAGGGCGAGGCCGCGGGGGCGTCGCTCGTGGCCGAGGCGTTCGAGGACGCGGGGCTCGACGAGGTCTCGACGACGCCGTTCCCGATCCCCGGCTGGTGGCGCGGGGAGGCCTCCCTCACCGTCGATCGCGGCGGCCGATCGACGACGTTCGACGGGAGCCACGAGCTCGTCGAGCTTCCGGGCACGCCGTCGGGGACGGTCACCGGGAGTATCGTCGACATGGGTCACGGCCTCCCGGAGGACTTCGAGGGCGTCGACCTCTCGGGATGCATCGCGATGGCGTCGAGCCTCACCCCCGACGACTACGACCGGTGGGTCCACCGGAGCGAGAAGTACGACTACGCGGCCGAGTCGGGCGCGGAGGGGTTCCTGTTTTACAACCACATCGAGGGGGCGCTCCCGCCGACCGGCGACGTCGGCCACACGAACGGGCCGGGGCCGATCCCGGCCGTCGGGCTGAGCAAGGAGCTCGGCGACCGACTCGTGCGCCACTGCGACGACGCCGAGGCGGACCGCGGCGTCGAGGCGACGCTCTCGGTCGAGGCGCGGAACGAGCCGGCCACCTCCGCGAACGTCGAGGCCGTCGTCGGCCCCGACACCGACGAGGAGGTGTTGTACACCGCGCACGTGGACGCCCACGACGTGGGTGTCGGCGCGAACGACAACGGGTTCGGGTCGGCGCTCGTCGTCGGCGTGGGCCGGGCGCTCGCGTCGATCGAAGACGAGCTCGAGACGCGCGTCCGGCTCCTCGTCTTCGGGGCCGAGGAGACCGGGCTCTACGGCTCGTACTACTGGTCGCACACCCACGACCTCGACCGCGTGAAATGCGTCGTTAACATGGACGGCGCGGGCTACTCGCGGGACCTCGAGATCTACCCCCACGGCGCGCCGGAGATCGGCGAGGCGTTCGAGGAGGTGAGCGACGAGTTCGGCGTGCCGATCGCGGTCGAGGACGGGCTCCGCCCGCACAGCGACCACTGGCCGTTCGCCCAGCGCGGCGTCGCCGCGGCGCAGGGCCGCTCGACCGCCGAGGACAGCGGCCGGGGGTGGGGCCACACGCACGGCGACACCCTCGACAAGCTCGACGTCCGGGACTTACGCGAGCTGACGGTGCTGTCCGCGGCGGGGGTCGCGAAACTGGCCGAGGCGGACCGCGAGGTCGCGGGCCGCGACCCCGAGTCGGTGAAAGAGGAGACGATAGCGGAGGGCCACGACGTCGGGATGAAGGCGACGGACTCCTGGCCGTGGGGCGACGACCGACCGTGGCCGTGGGCCGACGAGCTGCAGTGACCGGGCGGATCGCCCGCCACGAGGGACTCCGGATCCCCGTCGGCGACGAGACCGTCGCGGCGACCCGCTACGAGCCCGTCGACGAGCCCGGTCCGTCGCCGGCGCTCCTCAACTACGTGCCGTACCCGCAACAGGACAGCATCACGTACGGCGGGTACGACCCGCTCAACCGGTACCTCGCCGCCCGGGGCTACGAGGTTATCGCGGCCGACATGGTCGGCACGGGCGGGTCGACGGGGTTCATCGACGAACCGTTCACGCGCCGGGAGGGCGAAGAGCCGGCCGCGATCGTCGACTGGCTGGCCGACCGCCCGTGGACGACCGGGAAGGTCGGGATGTTCGGGAAGTCCTACGGCGGGATCACCGCGCTCGACGCCGCCGCGCAGCGCCCGGACGCGCTCGAGGCGATCGTCCCGATCCACACCCCGTTCGAGGGGGTCAGGAACGCGTACACCTACGGCGGCCTCTTCGAGCTGCTCACCATCGGGATGGACTGGCTCACGCTGATGCAGGCGCTCGACGCGAAACCGCCCTCGGATCCGTCCGGCGACCCGGCGTCGCTCGACGCGTGGCTGGAACGGCTCGGTCAACTCGACGACCGCGACCCGTGGCTGTTCCAGTTCCTCGACGCCGGCCCCGACGGGGAGTACTGGGCGGACAAAGCGATACCGGTCGAGCGGATCGACGTGCCCGTCCTCGCCGTCGACGGCTGGCGCGACCCCTACACCGAAGACACGCTCCGGTACGTCGACCGGATCGACGCGCCGACCCGCGTCCTGCTCGGCCCGTGGCGCCACCGGATGCCCCACCGCGGCCGCGAGTCGGCCGTCGACTTCCGCCGGCAGGTGGCCGACTGGTTCGACCGGTTCCTGCGCGACGCGGACACCGGCGTCCTCGATCACCCGCCCTACCGGGTCTGGACCGAGCGGGAGGGCGGCGGGACTCGCGCGGGGGTCTGGCGCGGGCTCGACGCGTGGCCGACCCTCGGCGACGGGGGCGCGGACCGGATGGCGTTCGCGCTCACGCCGGACGGGCTCGCGGCCGATGGCGCCGACGTTCCCGACGGCGCCGACGTCCTCGACTGGGACGACGAATTCGACGGGTCGACCGCGACGGCTCGCGAGTTCTCGGAAGCGGCCGCGTTCGCCTGTGAGCCGGACCCGACCGTCGGGCTCGCCTCCGTCGACCCGTACGGCGCGGCGACCGCGCCGCCGCTCACGAACGACGACGACGCGCGGACGCTCGCGTTCGACACCGACCCGCTCGACCGGCCCGTGGAGCTCACCGGGACGGGCGAGGTCGAACTCCGGATCGAATCTCCCGTCCCGGACCCGACGGTCGTCGTGCGACTGGTCGACGTCGACCCCGCCGGTCGGGGTCGGACGGTCGCGCACGGGGCGGTCCGCGGCGCCTTCCGCGACGGGCTGGACTCTCGAGACCCGCTGCCGACGGACGAGGAGACGGACCTCGCTGTCGCGCTGGAGCCGACGTCGCACCTGTTCGAGGCGGGTCACCGGATCCGACTCGCGGTCGGGACGGCGCTCTTCCCCGAGGTGGCGGCGATTCCCGGACCGGACGGGCCGTCGCTCGGCGAGCCGATCACGGTTCGGTCGAGCCCGGCCGCGCCGTCTCGCCTGCGGTTCCCCGGCCGCCGGCACGCGGCGGCCGACCCCGCGTTCGCCGACGCGATCCGGATGGCGGGACCGGACGAGGAACGGATCTCCGCGCGCGCCGAGCGGGCGACCGGATCGACCGAGTGGGAGACGTCGCGGACGCACGTCTCGGACGGGGTCCGCGCCGTCAAGTCGAGCGAGCAGCGCGTCGACCTCCCGCACGGAGCGTTCGCCGCCGAGTCGACTCACGAGGCGACGGTCGACGGGGGCGATCCGGCGTCGATCGACGCCCGGAACCACCACCGGATGACCGTCGAGAACGACCTCGGAACGTTCCTCGTGGACGCGACGAGCCGGATCTCCCCGTCGGAGTGTCGCGTCCGGACGACGGTCGCTCACGAGGGAACCACGCTGTACGAGGGCGAGTGGACCCGGTGAGTGACCGGCGGTCTCGTCCGCGCCGCGGTCGCCTCCGCCCGCCGGCGTGCGCCGCGGTCGCGTCTGTCCGCTCGCCCGCCGGAGCACAAGTCAGCACATAAACTGATAGTGCCGGGCCCACTCGAAGCGACGTGATGACCGCTCGAAACGACGACCACCGAGGGCACGACGGGGGAGACCGATGAAGGTCGGCACGGCCGAGGCCGGCCCCGGCGAGACGGCGACCGGGCACCGGACGGTGACGGAGCTCCCGGTCGGGGGGTCAGAGGACCTCCCGGTGACGGTGCTCAACGGCGGCGAGACCGGTCCGACGGTGTGGGTAACGGGCACGATCCACGGCGACGAGCCGACCGGAACGGCGGTGATACACGACCTCTCGGAGCGAGTCGACGTCGCCGAGCTCGCGGGGGCGGTCGTCTGTCTCCCGGTGATGAACCCCACGGGGTTCCGAACCGCCTCCCGGACGTCCTCCTATCACGGCGACGACCCCAACCGCTACTTCGGTCGTGACGACGGCTCGAAGACGCCGCCGCGCGTCCAACAGGTGATCTGCGACCGGATATACGACGACATCCGCGCGACGGCCGACGCGCTCGTCTCGCTTCACACCTCGTGGGTCGCGACCCACCCATACACCATTCAGCCGCGGGTCTCGTACGGCGAGGACCGGAGCGTCTCGGACGCGGCGGTGCTCCGCGACCGGCTCATCGAACTGACGGAGGCCTTCGGGCTGCCGGTCGTCAACCAGTTCCCGCCGGACGAGACCGAGACCCGCGATCTCCAGCACTCGCTCAGCGGCGCGGCCGTCGCCGACGGGATCCTCGCGTTCACGCCGGAGCTCGGCGGCCGGCTCGTCGTCGAGCGCGACGTCGTCGCGGCGGCCGTCGACGGCGTCTGGAACGTCCTCCACGCGCTCGAAATGGTTGACCGGCCCGCCGACCGGCACCCCGAGTTCGCGTTCGACCGCGACGGCGACCTCAGGCGGTTCGACGGTCCCCACACCGACGTCGCGGGGATCGTCCGCTATCGGGCGACGGAGGGCGACTTCGTCGAGGCGGGCGACGTCGTCGCCGAAATCGTCGACCAGCACGGCGAGCTGAAGTCCGAAGTCGCCGCCGACCGCGACGGATACGTCCTCAGCCGCCGCGAGCGCGCCGCGGTGTACGAGAACGACGTGCTACTCGACATGGCGGTCCCCGACGACGACCCGCTGTTGGTCGAGTCGGAGTGAGGCCGTTCGCCCCGGTCCCTCGGACGGGCCGGCCCTTTCGCCGCCTTCAGCGGGCGAACACCGCGCGGTCGGGGGACGAGGCCGAATCGAACGCGGGCTCGGTGTTTCGATTGTTTATAATTAACGACCATGAGGATATGTGGGTTCAGAAATAGGGGCCAAAACAGTACATTCCCAGGGTGAAACGGCGGTTGTCTCCCACGTTATATGCATAAAAGACTGCTGAAGCGGATGGGCCGTAAATTTATATACTATCTCCTGAAATGGTAGGCCGTTCCATGGTCCTGTCAGACGAGGACGTTAATCGACGCAAGTTCCTGAAAGCGACGACTGCGGGCGGTACGGCCGGTCTCACGGCCCTCGCCGGCTGTAGCGGCGGCGACGGCGGCGACGGCGGCGACGGCGGCGACGGCGGCGACGGCAACGACAGCAGCGAGGACGGCAGCGACGGCGGCGACGAAGCCGGCAACGAGGGAAGTAACCTCCCGACGTACACCTACGTCAACAACGCGCAGAGCTACAACCCACCGCGACACGACGCGATCAACCTCATCGCGAGCCAGTTCGGTGACGAGCTCGGCCTCGACATGGAGGTCGACGTGCTCGAGTGGGGGACGCTGTTCAGTCGCGTCTCCCAGGAGTACAACTACAGCTTCGCGACGTGGCACACGTTCTTCGTCTCGGAGCCGGTGACCGAGCTGAACAACCTGTTCAACTCGGGGAACACCGACCCCGGCGAGGGCAACTACTCGGGGTACGAGAACCCCGACCTCGACGAGCTGATGGGCAACTACCTGGGCGAGCCGGACGCCGACACCCGGATCGACCAGTGTCACGAGATCCAGCAGATCCTGATGGACGACGTGCCGACGATGCCCATTACCCAGATGCCCCAGGCGGCCATCTTCAACAGCAACCAGGTGAGCAACTGGCAGGCGGACCTCGCGAACGGGTTCAACTCGTACTGGACGATGATCAACCTGGAGATGGAGGGCGACACGAGCACCCTGAAGGGGTACTGGCCGGAGACGCTCTCGACGATGAACGTGCTCGGGCACAACGACGAGAGCAAGCACGTCTACCAGTTCAACATGATGTACGACTTCCTGGTCCAGCTCAACAACAACGCCGAGCCGGACCCGGAAGTCAGCCTCGCGACCGACTGGAACCGCGTCGACGAGACCACGATGGAGTACACGATCCGGACCGACCACTCGTGGCACGACGGCGAGGACCTCACGGCCGAGGACGTCGCGTTCACGTACAACTACATCAACGACAACGAGGTGCCGCTGTACTCCACGCAGTCGCAGTACATCGACAGCGCGGAGGTCGTCGACGAGGAGACGGTTCGGATCAACATGGCCGAGGCGCTCGGGCCGTTCAACCTCGCGGTCGCGAACCTCCTCCCGATCATCCCCGAGCACATGTGGGCCGACCGGGACAACCCCAGTCAGGCGAACATCGAGGAGCCCGTCGGGAGCGGTCCGATGATGTTCGACTACTGGGAGCAGGGCAGCGAGTTCGGGATGGTCAAGTTCGACGACCACTTCGCGCCCGTCAGCTTCGAAGAGCGCTTCTGGCGCGTCATCCCCGAGGCGTCGACGGTGTGGGAGAACCTCATCAACGGCGAACTCAACTACGAGCCGTTCGGCCGGATCGACCGCCAGCTCGACCAGAACCAGGACAACGAGAACATCGGGACCCAGTTCCAAACCGCTCCGACGTTCTGGATGTTCACCCCCAACGAGCGCCAGGAGGGACTCGGCGACGTCCAGATGCGGAAGGCGCTGGTCGAGGCCATCCCGCGGACGGCCATCGTCGACCAGATCCTGTTCGGCTTCCCGGAGCGCGGGTTCAACATCGTCTCGCCGGCGTTCGGGCCGCTCCACACCGAGGACGTCACCGAGTACGAGGAGAGCATCGACGCCGCCCGGAGCCGGCTCGAGGAGGCCGGCTACACGTGGAACGACGACGGCGCCATTCAGGCGCCTGAGTAGAGCGAACGGCCGTTCCACGGCTTTATCGACACAAAGTTTAAACGAATAACTGTGATACCAGTGAGCAAGTAACATGGGAAAAGCTAGTTTCGTCGTCAGGCGCACGCTCCAGCTCGTGGTGACGCTGTGGGCCGTCGGGACGGTCCTGTTCGGGCTGTTCAGGCTCATGCCCGGCGATCCGACGTCGTACGTGATCTCCTCGCAGATGACGCAGGAGGCCCGCAGACAGCTCATCGAGAGCTACGGACTCAACGACCCGTTGTACATCCAGTACTTCCGGTTCCTCGAGAACCTCGTCGTGTTGAACTTCGGCCAGTCGTTCCACTCGAACCAACCGGTCACCGACGTCATCGCGACGTACCTGCCGAACACGCTCGTGCTCATGCTGACGGCGTTCGTCATCGCGTACGCCATCGGCATCACGCTCGGGGTGTTGTCGGGGTGGTACCGCGGCTCCCGCTTCGAGCGGAGCACGGTCATCACCGCCCTGACCGCCCGCAGCGTGCCGACGTTCTACGTCGGCCTCATCGTGCTGTGGATCTTCGGCGCGACCTTCGGCGTCATCCCGATGAGCGGGATGACCAGTCTCGGCACCGGCGGGCAGAGCACTGGGTTCCTCGATATGGTGTTCACGATGGACTTCGTCCGTCACCTCATCGCCCCGGCGGCGGTGCTCGCCTTCTACTACATGGGGTACCCGCTGTTGATCATGCGCTCGAGCATGCTCGAGGTGCTCTCCGAGGACTTCATCGACGTCTGTCGCGCGAAGGGACTCAAAGAGCGGACGATCATGTTCAAACACGCCGCCCGCAACGCCCTCCTGCCGATCATCACCGCGGCGGCGATCGCCCTCGGCTACGCCGTCGGGGGGAGCGTCCTCATCGAGACGGTGTTCGCGTGGCCCGGTATCGGCCGGGAGATGGTCCGCGCGGTGCTCCGACGCGACTTCCCCGTCGCGCAGGGGACGTTCATCGTGCTCGCGTCGACCATCATCTTCCTGAACTTCCTCGCGGACCTCGCGTACGGCTACCTCGACCCGCGGGTGACTTACGACTAACACAATGGCCCAAAAAGAACAATCGAGCCAGTCGATATTCACCGACCTCGACGACGCCAGTACCGACGCGGAGGTCAACAAGTGGCAGCGGACGTTCCGCCTCTGGCGGGAGACCCTCCGAGAACACTGGGGGATGCTGACCGACGAGCTGTCGGTCAAGCTCTCGATGCTCACGGTGGCGGGGTTCGTCGTCATCGCCATCTTCGCGCCGTACATCGCGACCCACCAGCCCCTCGTCCGGCAGTACCAGGGCGACGCCGGGGTCCTCATCGACAAGTGGGTGGAGCCGTCGCTGCTCGGCGCGGACTCCGAGTACCTGCTCGGAACGACGGCCGCGGGCTACGACATCTTCAGTCAGCTCGTGTACGGCACGCGCGCGGCGCTGATGGTCGGCATCATCGCCGCGGTGTTCACCGCGGGGATCGGTACCCTCGTCGGGCTCGTCGCGGGCTACTACGGCGGGAAGGTCGACGACGCGCTGATGCGGCTCGTCGACTTCCTCTACGGGATGCCGCTGCTCCCGACGGTCATCGTCCTCGTCGCGGTGTTGGGGCCGAACCTCTGGAACATCATCCTCGCGCTGATCGTCCTCCAGTGGCGCTCGACCGCCCGCGTCATCCGCTCGCAGTCGCTGTCGCTCCGTGAGCGCCCGTTCGTGAAGGCCGCAGAGGTCGCCGGCGCCAGCGACTGGCACATCATCAGCAGACACCTCGCGCCCAACGTGCTCCCGATGACGTTCCTCTACGGGTCGTTCGGCATCGCGTGGGCCATCCTCGCCGAGGCCGGCGTCTCCTTCATCGGTCTCGGCGACCCCAACACGGTCTCGTGGGGAACGATGCTGCAGGCCTCCCGCGCCTACTCCGCGCTCTCGTTCGGGGCGTGGTGGTGGTTCGTGCCGCCGGGAATCTGCATCGGCCTGCTCGTCATCAGCGGTTTCCTCATCGGCCGCGGCTACGAAGAGATCACGAACCCCAAACTACAATGAGCCAATTGGAAGTCGAAGACCTCGAAGTCTACTACGAGACCGAAGACGGGCCGGCACAGGCGGTCGACGGCGTCTCCTTCGAACTCGAACAGGGGGAGAACCTCGGCATCGTCGGCGAGTCGGGCTGCGGGAAGACCACGCTCGCGAAGGCGATCATCGGTATCCTCCCCGACGCCGGCTACATCAACAACGGGAGCATCAACTTCAAAGGCGACGACCTGACGGAGATGCCCGAGCCCCAGCGCCGCCGCCTCAAGTGGGAGGAGATCTCCATGATCGCCCAGTCGGCGATGAACTCGCTGGATCCGGTGTACACCATCCGCGAGCAGATCGTCGAGGCGATCGAGACCCACCGGCCGGGAACCGGCCGCGTGGAATCCGAGGAGATCGTCACGGAGATGTTCGAGCTCGTCGGGTTGGACCCGGAGCGCGCCGACGACTACCCCCACCAGTTCTCCGGGGGGATGCGCCAGCGCGCCATGATCGCGATGGCGCTCGCGCTCGAACCGTCGCTGATGCTGGCGGACGAGCCCACCACGGCGCTCGACGTCATCATGCAAGACCAGATCCTCAAGCGGATCGGCTCGATCCAAGAGGAGATCAACTCCTCGATGCTAGTCATCACGCACGACGTGAGCGTCGTCGCCGAGACCTGTGACCGCGTCATCGTGATGTACGCCGGGAAGGTCGCCGAGGAAGGTCCGGTCGAAGAGATATTCGACCAACCGTATCACCCGTACACGATCGGGCTGAAGCGCGCGTTCCCGAACATCCGACAGAGCAACCAAGACCTCCTCTCCATCTCGGGGTACCCGCCGGAACTCATCGATCCGCCGCAGGGGTGCCGGTTCGCCGAGCGCTGTCCGATGGCGACGGACCGGTGCCGAGAGGAGGAGCCCGAGGCCCACTACGAGAACGGGCTCCGGTCGTACTGTCACTACGCGGACGAGATCGACACCGAGCTTCGGCCGTACGCGGATGACCCCGGGACGTGGAACCAGACGACCGCCGCCCCCGACGGTGGTGTCGAGGAATGAGCGGCAACGACGTCCTCCTCGAAGTCGAGGACCTGAAGAAACACTTCAAGGTCAATCAGGGCTGGATCGCGAGCCTGATGGAGTCGTTCGGCGGCGGCGGGCCCGACTACGTCCACGCGGTCGACGGGGTGAGCTTCGAGCTCCGCCAGGGGGAGACGCTCGGGCTGGCGGGCGAGTCGGGCTGCGGCAAGACCACGACCGGCATGTCGATGGTGAAGCTCCACGAGCCGACCGCCGGCGACATCGTCTACGACGACACGCGGCTCTCCGAGGCGAGCGACGCCGAGATCAAGCGGTTCAGGCAGAACGCGCAGATGATCTTCCAAGACCCCTTCGAGAGCCTGAACCCGCGGATGACGGTGTACGACACC
This sequence comes from Halorubrum sp. Hd13, assembly GCF_002252755.1. Lineage (GTDB taxonomy): Archaea > Halobacteriota > Halobacteria > Halobacteriales > Haloferacaceae > Halorubrum. The sequence continues at coordinate 32,897 of NZ_NHOY01000055.1, forward strand.
GTCGCCGAGCCGCTGCGGATCCACGACATCCGCAACGAGACGGCGCGGGTCCAGCGCGCCCTGGAGTTCGCGGAGCTGCTCCCGCCCGAACAGTACTTCAACCAGTACCCGCACGAGCTGTCGGGCGGCCAGCGTCAGCGTGTCGCCATCGCGCGGGCGCTCGTGCTCGACCCGGACTTCATCGTCGCCGACGAGCCGGTGTCGATGCTCGACGTGAGCCTCCGTGCGGGCGTCCTCTCGCTTCTCGACCGGATGACCGAAGAGTTCGGCCTCTCAGTCGTCTACATCAGCCACGACCTCTCGCTGCTCCGGCACATGTGCGACCGGCTGGCGATCATGTACATGGGAAAGATCGTCGAGAAGGGCCCCACCGACCAGGTCATCGAGAACCCCCAGCACCCGTACACCCAGGCGCTCATCAACGCGGTCCCGGTCCCCGACCCCTCGGTGGGACGGGAGCGCGTCGAGCTCCAAGGGGAGGTCGGCGACATCGTCGACGTCCCGACCGGCTGTCGGTTCAAAGACCGGTGTCCCGACTACATCGGCGACGTCTGCGACCAGGTGGTGCCGCCGCTCGAGGCGAAGACGGCGTTCGAACAGGAGGTCGCCTGTCACCTCTACGAGAGCGCGGAGGGGTACGACCCCTACGAGGAGCTCGAGGGGAGGCCGTCCGCGGCGGCCGGTGACGGCGCCGAGTCGACGCCGGCCGACGACTAGGCCCGTTACTGCTTCTCGCGGATCGGCGCCGTCAGTCGGACGCCCGGCGCGGTCACCGCGAACGGGAGCCGCGACTTGTGTTTCTCGCAGACGCCCGTCACGGTTTCGCGGACGGTCCCGATCCGCGATATCGTCTCCAACACCTCGGGCGTGTAGTCCACGGCGAGCCCGTCGACGCGGCCGGCCCGCGCTCCGCCGTCGAGCCGGTACGCCTCGGCGACCGGGAACTCCGCGGAACCGCAGTCGGGCCGGTCCTCGCTCTTCCGGTCGATGTCCCTCGCGTAGAGGGCGCTCGGCGGGAACAACCCCTCCCGCTGGACGCGTTCGAACTCGTCGCGGAACCACGGCTCCCCGAACCGCTCGACGTACACGTCGGCGCCCTCGCGGAGCGCTCCGGGGTCGGCGTCGCCGGCGCCGACTTCGAGGTGGCGGGCGTGGATCCGCGGCGGCTCGGCGAACCCGAGGCTCGGGACGCTGTTGCCCGCCGGATAGGCGTCCTCCTCGGCGGCGGTGGTGGTGTTGTGGAGCCGTCGCTCGATCCGCCCGTCCGAGACCAGCCGCGTCGGCGTGGTCGGCTTCACCTCGGTGTCGTAGGCGCGGGCGGCCCACGAGCCGGCGCGGATCCCGTCCTCGATATCGAGGTCGTCGGGACCGATCCGGTCGCCGACGGCGTAGGGGCTCATCCCCATGTAGCAGGTGTCGGTCTCGAGGTAGTGCGACACGAAGTGGAACAGCTGGCCGGCCGCTTCAGGGCTCAACGCGACCGTCGCCTCCCCGGACGGCGCGTCGACCGGGTCGGCGCCCGACAGCGAGCGCGCGTCGGCCGCAGCGGTCGCGAACGCGTCACCCATCTCGTCGAGGAAGGCCGCCCCCGCCGTCGACCCGGCGTGACGGCTCACCTTCGGCCCGTCGGCGAGCGAGAGGCTGAAATCGACTTTCGCCCGGTCGAGCGTCGTGCGGACGACGCTCCCGGTCGTGGTGCCGACCGCCTCCTCGACGTGCGCGTCCGTGTAGTTCGCCCACCGGCGGTCGAGGGCGAGGTCGTCCGCCGCCGCGAGCCCGTCCTCCACCGCGGCGACCTTCTCGTCGAGCGGGCGGGCGTGTATCCCCTCGTCCGCCCAGCCGCCGTGGGTCCCCCGGTGAACCGTGTAGGCGTCGAACCGCCCGGGCTCCTCCTGCGCGAGCACCTCGCCGCTCCGGATCGCCCGGTCGGCGGCGTCGCGCAGGCTCTCCTCGTCGAGCGCGTTCGTGTAGCGGTAGTCGGCCGCGCCGTCGGCGAAGACGCGGAGCCACACGCCCGTCTCGGTGAACTCCGTCGCGTTCCGGGGGCCGTCGCCGGTGACGACGAGGTCGGTCTTCTCCTGGTAGACGCCGCCGACCTCCGCGTACGACACCGCGTCGTCCGCCTCGAACTCGTCGAGTAGCCAGTCCATCGCGTCCGACACGCTCTCGCGTCCGTCGCTCATGCTCGTGGTATCTCCGTTCACTCACATGAAACCCCGGACTCTCCGGCGGCGATTTCCGGGGACGGGGCCCGGACCGGCGCGGAGCGCGTCCCGCCGATCAGTTCCCGCCGTCCCGGCGCTGCTCCTCGGCTTTGGCCTCGTACTCCCTCGCCACTCGCTTCTCTTGGAGTTTCTTCCTGTACTCCCAGTAGCCGGCGCCGAAGACGAGGAGGCCGAGGACGACGCCCTGAATCGGCGCCCCGGCGATAGCGAAGTAGGCGACGGCGCCGACCGCGAACAGCAGCGAGAGCCCGAGGGTCGCCCTCGCCCACCGCTGTTTCGGCACGCGAGGGAGGTTCATGCACGTGAATCCGACGCGGGACGTATCAACGTTGGGCTTCGAGGGGCGCGTTCGGCTCTCTCCTATGCCCTCGCGGTCGGCGTTCGAGACCACGGGTCTACGGACCCACGGGCGGGCTACGGCCGTCGCCTCCGGACCCCGAGCCCACGAGAC
>NZ_NHOY01000017.1 GCF_002252755.1 Halorubrum sp. Hd13
TCCGACTCAACGATGAGCAATATTGGCTGTATGCTGCCGTCGATCCCGAGACAAACGAATTACTCCATACAAAGCTTGAACCGACGACAACGAAGGTTCTCGCTCATTCGTTTCTCACGGAACTTTCCGAGAAACACGACGTCTCCGACGCCGTGTTTCTCGTCGATGGATCGCACTCGTTACAAGCTGCGCGTCACCGCCACGGCTTCGATTTCAGATACGAGAAACATGGAAATCGGAACGCTGTCGAACGTATCTTCAGAGAAATAAAACGCCGAACTATCTGTTTCGCATACCGTTTCAGCAACGCCGAAGCAGAAAACGCCGAACGACTGGCTCAGTTCGTTCAGCTTCGCATGGAATCAGCTCATCTGAACACGATGTACAGCACCGACAACAGCTGATAAAAGGACGAACGGGACCACAGCGACCTGTCGCTTAGTTACATTCATACTCGTATCGTTCCTTCCCCCGGAAAAATCTCTTCGGGTGTTCAGTTCGCACATTCATCTGACGGTTATTTTGACGCTGACGAGGTGAAACAAATGACGATCAACTGCTGCATGCAACCTCTGTATCTCGCACGGCGATCATATAAAGAACTTAAACATTTCAACAGAGCCACCTCTGAGGATCTCAGCAGAGCTGGACGAGTGAACATCTGGATTATCGCATTCTACAGAGTCGCTATGCCACGGTAATCGCGTACAGTACGACACTCAGGCCGATAACCGTCACGAGACTCCGTACGAGCAAGACAATCCCATTCGCCCCGCCAGTCAGGTCAGCCAGCATAACAGCCACGTACACCCCTGCCGTTAGCAGACCGATACCGATGGCTAACGCCCGCATCTTTGGAGAACTGTTTCGTTGGTATCCCCGATAGGCCAGCGTAGCGACAAACAATCCAACGAGAGCAGTCACGCTACGGGTGATCGATACCACACTGAACGGTTCCATTGCTAGCACACTCGCTACGATCACCGCATCTCACCTCTGTACACGATCCACAGGATCGTACCTAATCCAAATAGCTCACAGCCACTGACGAGTATCGACCGACCGACGGTCCCAATATCGGTCGCCGTCGGCAACCCGACACGGAGCACCTCGGGCACCGTAATCAGGAAGATGAGTCCCACCGCGAGCCAGAGCATTCCGCGGTGAGCCGGTCCTTGACGGTAACCACGAATTAGAACGACGGTAATAGTCAGTGACAGCACTACAGAGACCACAGAAAGAACGAGTACACCGAGTGCGATGAACGGGTCTGTTCCGGCTGCCTCCAACTGTAAGAGGGGCATATCAGGACAACCCCTCGAATAGATCTGTGAAGCGGTCGGCAGGGTCGGTTGCCGAGCGCGTCACTGCTACTTCGCAGCTCCCATCAGCGAACGTGACCGTGACTGTCTCAACCGTAGCTGTATACCGCTTGTAGTGATGTCCGTCGGGGTCAAGTTCCTGCTGTTCAGCCACCAGCTCTGCTTCTTGTAACCGGTTGAGACGGCGGTACGCCGTCGCATCAGACATGTCACAGGCTGCACAGAGTTCATCGGCTGACATCGGTTCAATTGTGAGGTGAGCGAGGATCGCTCGCGCGTACTCGTCGTCGAGTACCGCCAAGACGACATCCTCGTCCTCATCCATACACATCCCACATCCGGGTAATAGTAAAAAGCCTGCTACGACTTCTGAGTTGGAAGCCGTGCCTGTGGTGATACGTCTACTGTGCCCCTTGGTGTGAATATGTCGTTACAAACGACACTTGATCGAACGGTACCGAATCGACTGCAACAGGGGTGGCGAATTCTCACCAGCCCAGTTTGGAATCACGATTCGAAACGGCTCCGCGCACCGCTACGTGCGCTGCTGCCACTCGTGATGACGTTTCTCGCCTTCGGAGTTGTTGTGACAGTCGTCCGAGGTCGGTTCGAACACCCACTACGAGAGGTGCTCGAATTCAGCCTGATGGCCGTGGTCCTCGTCGCAGCTGTGCTAATCGGAGCACGACTGTTTGACCGTCGACCGGCAGCAGAGTACGGGCTAGCGTTAGACAGCGAATGGCTACGGTCGTTCGCCGTTGGTGGGTTCATCGGGATTGTAATCAATGCCGGAACGTTGCTCACCGCGATTGCTGTCGGATGGGCAACCGTAACCGGATTCTTTCAAGGGTCCGATTCCCTCCCGTTCCTGTCAGCGATGCTTTTGGTGCTCGCATATACCGGCGTCCTGGCATCGTGGGAAGAGTTCATTTTCCGAGGAGCGATGCTGAAAAACCTCGCCGAAGGCGCCGATGGATACGTTCCACGATGGGTTGCCGTCGGCATCGCCCTCCTCATCAGCACTGGCATCTTCGCGTTCATGCACAGCGGCAAGGTTACTGGACCCGGTGGCTACAGCTATTACTTGCTGGCTGGGCTTATTTTCGGCTGTGTGTATGTTCTAACAGGGGACCTCGCTCTTCCGATGGGATTTCACGTGTTCTATAATTTCAGTATGAGTGCCGTATTCGGTCTCGGAGTCTCACAGCAGACTCCCGAAGTTTTTGTTCTCAATGTTAGCGGGCCGACAGTCTGGATCGGCGAAGAGGGGATCCTCAGGATGCTTTTCGCAGCCGTCGGTGGGCTATTGCTTGTAGGCTACATCCGTTGGCGGGATGGCTCTCTTGATATCGATCACCGTATTACGCAGTGGACACCGAGAGCTGAAAACTCCGTGGGGGGGCGAGAAGCCGGTGCTGAAAACACTCACTCGCAAACTGATCAAGAGTGAAATCATTGAACGTGCATAGTCTAAAGAATGCTACTCCACCAGGGGATTCACTCAAACGCATCTTTGAGCTTCGAGAACCACTTTGCATGATTGTGACGAAGCCTTCGTATGATTAATTCCGTCCACCAGTATCGGCGGTTGCTTGCGGGTAGATTCATCGGTGGGACCACTGGCTTAACGGGATGTCTAAGCTTCAGTAGTGATTCCACAAGCACAAATTCCGAGACAGAACTCACGGTTTTGGCATACAAATGAACACGCTTTCTGTCGAGAACTTGGGGAAGCGCTACGGAGATACCTGGGCCGTCCACGGGATAGATCTCACGTTTGAACCCGGAGTTATCGGACTACTCGGACCGAACGGTGCAGGAAAGTCGACACTCATGCGGCTCATTACGACCGTTATTGAGCCTACAGAAGGTGCAGTATACTGGAACGACACGGATACGACAAAGGTTCCACAGGCAATTCGCAGCATTGTCGGGTACCTCCCGCAGTCGTTCGGCGTGTATCCGAATTTGACTGCCGGTGAGTTCCTCTCGTATCTCGCTGCGATTCGCGGAGTCGGTAACACTGAAGCCCGTATCGACGACTTGCTGGAACTGGTTAACCTCTCTGGGGCCCGAGAGCAACGCCTCGGTGAGTTCTCTGGCGGTATGCGCCAGCGCGTTGGAATTGCACAGGCGCTCCTAGCCGATCCGGATCTGCTCGTCGTAGACGAACCAACAGTTGGACTTGACCCTGAAGAACGCGTGCGATTCCGTAACGTCTTGGCCGATCTCGCGGACGAGCGGATTGTCATTCTTTCTACCCACGTCGTCTCTGATATCGAAGCGACAGCCAGCGACATCGCGCTGCTGTATGGCGGTGAAATCCTCGCTCACGACCAACCGGCCGACCTCCTTGCGGATGCCGATGGTGTGGTCTGGGAGTGGGTCGTTCCTCAGTCGCGCACCGAGGCCATCAGAGCCGACTACACGATCAGTAGTGCCACCCGCGGCAGAGACGGCGTTCGCGTCCGCGTGGTCAGTGAGACAGCGCCAGCACCCGAAGCCGAGAGCGTTGCGCCAACGTTAGAAGATGCCTATCTGCATGCGGTCGGAGGACACCCCCGGCCATGAGCTGGTCTCGTGATGCAGCCGCTGTCGCACTCGCAGATTTTCGAGAACGCTCCCGCACGTCGAAGCTTGTCGTCATTCCGGTCGTGTTGGCGTACTTTGCAAAGCTAGTCACCGTCGATTCGACGCTTGTCGTCGGCAATACGTACACCGGTGTCCCGACAGCCGCGTGGTACGGCGGGTTGGTCGCAGGTATCGGGACGACGGTGTTGCTGTTGTTCGGCTATCCGCTCGTTCACGGCAGCATCGCCTATGATCGTACCACGAATGTCGCTGAATTCGTAGCGTCTGCACCGTTGTCAAACAGTAGCTACCTCGTCGGAAAGTGGCTGAGTAACTTCACACTCCTGGCTGTGGTCACGACGCTTCTGTTCGGCGCGACCGCTGTGTCATTTCTGCTCCAAGGAACCGGCCCGTTCAATCTGGTCGATATGGCTCTCCCATTCATTTTACTGACACTTCCGACGATGGCAGTCGTGGCTGCCGCTGGTGTCTGTTTCGAAACGCTAGGTCCTCTCCGAGGCACTGGCGGGACCGCCCTCTACTTTTTGCTCGCGATTGCAGGCGTTATCGGTAGCATCCCACCTGAGTCCCCGGTTGATCTGACCGGCCTCGTGGCGTTGCGCCAGAGTATGGCGTCGTCGATCGCTGGCCAGTATCCGGGTTTTGAGGGCCCAATCGGTTCATTCGCGTACACAGATACTGCGACCGGCATGGAGATGTTCCGATGGGCCGGACTTTCGGTGGGCCCCGCTCTGGTCTCGCGTCTACCAATCTTTGTCATTATCGGTGGCTTGCTCGTCGTGAGTGTCTTATGCTTTGACCGGTTCGACGATACGCAAGCGTGGTCGTTTGGGCTGTTTGATCATGGATCATCAGACGCTGAAGCAACAGCCGAGCTGCCGTCTACTCAGTTGACCGAGATGTCTCGTTCAAGTTCTGACAGCGGTCCCTCGCTCGCGTCTGTCACGGCTAGCGGATTTCGTCTGCAGCGGGCATTCATAGCTGAGCTGAAAATGGCACTTCGGGGCCGGCGACGACTCTGGTATGTCGGTTGTATCGCCGCTCTCGTTGGTACGACTGTCGCCCCTCTCGGATCTCTCCGACCAACCGTGGTTCCGATCGCGTTGCTGTTGCCGCTCCCAGTGTGGTCACAATCAGGAGCACGCGAACAGATACACAGAACTCAGGAGCTGATTTTTGCCACCAGTAACCCGCTTCGACTGTTGGCAGTCTCGTATCTTGCCGGTGTCAGTGTCGGAACGGCCGTGATCAGCCCCGCGCTCGTTCGGTACGCTCTCGTCGGGAGTTCAATCGGGCTGGTCGGTGCAGTCACAGCGGTGCTGTTCCTCCCGGCGGCCGCTCTCGCCGCGGGCGTCTGGTCGGGTCGCCCAAGCCTGTTCGAGATCGGATATCTGGTAGCGTGGTATCTCGGGCCGATGAACGGACTCGGGCTGCTCGATTACGTCGGTGCCACGCAAGCCCCCGGATCTATTGCGATTCAGATCGGGTACTTGACCGCCGCAGTGATCGCACTCGTTATCGCTTCGATTGGTAGACGCCGGCAACTCGCGTAATCGAATTGGGTGCGCGCTGCGTCACGGCGTCACGATCAGGTCAAACCGATAGATTGTGTCTTGGTACTCGGCGACGACGTTTCGAAAATCAACTCGATCCTCGTAGCTATCTATTGGTTCAAGATCGCTGGCGATATTGAGTGCCTCTAAGACTTCGGAGAGACCGTCTGAGGGCGGTGCTCCCTCCTCGTACCGTCGCGGGTCTTCGCTGATCGCGTCGTCAATTACACTCCGTGCGGACTCGGAGAGACCGCTGGACCTCAGGTCGTGTTCGACGATTTCGGTTCTCGCGTACTCGTCGAATTCGCTGCGTGACTGTGTGATCTCGGTGACGGTATACGTCCACTTTGGAACCTGAACCCTTCGTTGCTCCGTAACTGGCCGGAAGTACGCTTCATTAACCTCGACAAAATCAAACGGAGCCGACGGGATAAGATCACTAGCGTCGGGATCGAGGCCGTGATGGAACTCCACGGTTTGCAACTCGTCGAATTCAGGATCACCGAGGAATCCATCGTTTCCAGCATAGACCGCGTCAAGTGCTGCGTCAAGCACTCGTTCGTCTTGTGTTGACAGATCGAACGGACGAGTTTCAATTGTCGCGTCGTCAGGTGGCGTTTCATCGGTCCGCTCGACTGCAAAATGCCATCGTTCACGCTCAAGCCGCCGTTCGTCAGCAATCCGGACGTGATAGAAGCTATTGTTTCGCTGGCAGAATGTCGGGTACGGCTTCGTCTCTCTTCCCCACTCGTCCCGTCCTACGAGTGGCCACTGTTTGATAGTAACACTGCCCTGATCAAACAGTTCCGAAACGTACTGCGCTTTCATTTCGGCAGAAAAATCGACTCGCGTCACAGCTTCGATCTCCGTCAGGTCGGGCTTTAGATACGGCCGACCGACCGACGAAAGGTCCAGTTCGTCTGCAATAAGCGCGTACTCATCGAGACTACCTGAATTCAAACAACCGGCAGTTGAGGTCGTAACTGCGGAAGCGCCGAGCAGTTGGAGGGCGCGGCGGCGGGAACAATACATGTTCGGGCAAAAATACAATCCTCAAAACAAATTCTTTGTGGTTGATGTCTACACCTCATCGACGGGCGGACATGGGAACTTCCTCGAGCCGTCTTTCTACAAGCAGGGAATCCCGGCATTTAGAATTTTCGGGGCTTTCACACCTAACACTCATTACGGTTGACACCGTATTTCTGCTCAACGATGTCCATCGACCGAGATACCTTCGAGAAGGCGAGCGAGGACGAACTCGAGGAACTTTCCGTCCCGGATCAGGTCCTCGGATTTCTCGCCGCCAACGATGATCGCGCGTTTAAGGCCCGCGAAATCGCCTCTCAGATCGGTCTCGATGAGGGCGCGGTCAGCACTGCGCTCTCGAGACTGAAGGACCGCGATCTCGTCGAACATAAAGCGACGTATTGGGCGATAACCGACGACACAGAGCGACTCGACGGCTACAGCGGGTACGAACGAGCGACCGCCCTGTTCAACCAGCAACTCGGTACTGAGGACAAGGAGTCTCGGCGCGAACACGCACCCGAGGAACCGCATCCGAGCGTCGAGGACGAACAGTGACCGACGAAGAGAGACCGATTTTCGAACGCGGCGACGTCGTCTACGGAGATGATCCGTTCAACTGAAGCGGTAGCGCGGAGTTCCCTTCCTCAAGGAGCGACCGAAGGGAGCGGAGTAGGGTGGGGGCTTAGCGCCTATATCCAGCTAACAGAACGTCAGGCTCTCGGGCCGCGTCTCTCGCTGGTCAACATTCGCTGCGTCGGTTATTTGTTTCGTTCAATACTCAGTGTATATTGTAATCTTCGGCCGCTACCGACCGTCGTATGTCGGACAGAACAAGTCCTCGGTTGGGTATCATCGTTCTCACTTCTTGACGGGTTGATTGGCGTTACTTGTGGAAGCGTCGGACTCACTGTTTGAGAAAGACCCCTTCGTGCGGGTTGACCAAATTCGAGTCGTGTCTGTCGAGAACCGAATCCATTCGGTGGCTGGCAGTCTCGACGACTCGACAATAGCCGAGATCGACGACGCGCTCAAATTAATCCACGGGCTCGACTGATCGAGAGACCCTGTGTAAAGAAATCAGTGTCAGGCCCGTATGCATTGAGACGATCAGTCTCATCTTCTGACACCACGCAGAGATATAGCGGTAATAGGTTTGTACCGTGTTCTGCTTGAGTCCCCGATCTCCGCCGAGATGTCGGGCGTACTCCCGGAAGACGCGTTCGTCGAGATCGTCGAAGGTCGGCTCGCGGTCGACGTCGTCGGGGACGATCCCGGTCCAGTCGTCGGCGCCGCGGTCGCCGGCGGCCCACTCGGCGAACCGCTCGAGCTCGCGGGCTGCGTTGCGTCGATAGTTCCCACCGTCGCCGCCGCGGCCTTTCCCCTTGTCTTGGAGGTAGCGCTCGAAGGAACTCGTGAGTGACTGATCAGCGCGTTCTCGGGGTGTCATGGTTCCTCGTTAGCGTACTGGTAGGTCGGACGAATGTTCTCAAGGAGCTCTTCGACCATTTCCCAGAGAATCAGAGAGGGAGTCTCGTGTTCGAATGTGATCCCCCAGCGGTCCTCCGTATCGGCGACTGAGTACTGGAAGTGCGTCCGTCCCAGATCGGGATGGTCTTCGTCCTGGTGCCAGCCGGCGTGAAAGCTCGTGTTCGGGTCGGTGTAATAGATGCGGAACCAATCGTGTGGGTCCTGTCGATACCACTTGACGGTCAGTTCCGGCGAATCGGGGCCTGTCGGGGGATCCAGGCGGGCCGGATCGAAGATCGCCCGCAGCTGCTTTGCCTCGATATCGTCAGGAACGTACTCGACGGCCGTGACCTGTGGAACACGGTCGAGGACGTCTCGCTTCAGCTGGGCGTAGAGGTTCGCGTTCGGATCACCACCTGGATGTGGAACCGACATTCGTTAGCTGCTGGCCTCAGCGGGCTCTGTCGTCGGCGCGAGGAAGTCCCATTCGCGGATGGCGAAGCCGACGATCTGGATACGCCGTTGAAGATGCTCCCACTCGCGGGCGATCTCACGGCGACGGTCCTCTTCGTCGGCATCGAGGGACTCCTCAGCGAGCGTGCCGCGAAGCTGGTTCGGCGACTCGACGCCGAATTCGTCCTCCAAGTCGCGGATCTGCGCCTTCATGTCGGCGAGACGGTCCGTGAGCTCCTCGACAGTGTGTCCACTGTCCCGGAGGCGCATCGCCTCCTGCATCGTCTGACGCCGGTAATCGGGGTAGTACGTCGTGTGAGTACCGCTATCGTCACGGTGGAGGATGCCATCGTCGACGAGCCGTTTGAGGACGCGTTTGGTCGGCTCGTGTGACCAGCTCGCTTCGGAAGCGATCCAGTTGACTGTCCGCGGCTCCGACAGCTGCCGGGCGGTCATCCTCACGCGGTCCTCACCCGTGGTCTGGCGTTCAATCAGGCCCTCGGAGTTCGATTCGTCTTCGGTCATACAACACCGTTCGGGCTTTGTCTTAATATAGGTTGAGGTCATTAGTCCTATACTGAATTCTATTCTTCGCCATCGCCTCGACCTCAGCTAAGGGTAGCCAGAGCAAACTCGGGGCCCGGTCTTGGTGGCTCTACCCTTGGGGGAAGCGCCGTCCTGAGGCGATTGCAGCATTCCTGCTTCACCGACGGCGGCGGGGTACTTCAAAAGTGGTCGTGATTATCTGTGTGATCAGGGACATCTCAGCACGGAAGGCCCGCGAGCGCGAACTCGAACTCAAAGAACGGGCGATGGACGAAGCCAACGTCGGGATCCAGATCACCGATCCCACGAAGGCGGATAATCCGCTGGTCTACGTCAACGACGGGTTCGAGCGGATGACTGGCTACACTCGCGAGGAAGCGATCGGGCGCAATCCGCGATTCCNNTGGAAGCCAGCAGGGACTACTTTGACCTCCCCTATGGTTTCTGACGCGCATCGAGACTGGCGAAGAGACGCCGCTCAATCACGGGCAGGGGCTCGGTCTGTGGATGGTTCGGATGATCGTGACTGGGGCCGGCGGTGACGCGTCGGTCGAGACGACAGATGACGGAACGGAGGTGTGTTTGCGGGTGCCGGCCAGCCGAACAGTGGGTAGCGGACTGTCTGTCGAGACGCCGAGATGACACCTGGGCAGTCGAACCGGGCAGTCGTCCTCGTCGTCGAGGACGACCGGAGCGTGGCCGACCTGTATACCGAGTGGCTCGAGGGGTGATACGACGTCGAGACTGCCTACGATGGGACCGAAGCCCTCGAACAGCTGGACGAGACCGTGGACGTGGTGTTGCTAGATCGGATGATGCCCGGGCTCGCGGGGGGCGAAGTTCTCGAGTCGATCCGGGATGCCGATGTCAACCATCGGGTCGCGATGGTTTCGGCTGTCACCCCCGACCTCGACGTCGTCCAGATGGGATTCGACGCCTACCTCGAGAAACCGGTCGATGCCACAGCGCTGCACGAGACGGTCGACCGGATGCTGGCCCGCGCCGAGTACGACGAGAAGCTCCAGGAGTTGTTCTCGCTGATCGAGCGACAGGACACGCTCGAAGCGGTGAAAAGCCCGGCCGAACTCGAGACCAGCGAGGAGTATCGCTCGCTTACCGACCGCCTCGTGGCGGTGCAGAGGGACGTCGAGTCACTGCTGACTGAACTCCCGGACGACGACTTTCGCGTCGCCGTCGAGCGCCTCCAGCGAACGGCCGCCGAACGAACGAGTGAGCGTCGGTACGAATCGCTCACCGAGGACGTACTCGACAGTTCACAGGAAGCGACGGTCGTCGTCGACGCCGACGGCTCTGTCGTGTGGGCCAACGCGGCGACGGAGACGTTGCTCGGGGTTGACCGGAGTGACCTCCGTGGGCGCGAGTACGCGAGTGCCGCGACCGACCACTTCCAGGATATCGAAGCCGGCGCAGAGTCGCTCGCATCGCTGATACGGGCCGGACTGTCGAGCCGCGGAGACCAGCTCGACGCCACCGTTCACGTACCCGAAGACGAGGCGAGGACAGAGCGGTGGCTCGAATACTGGAGTGCACCGATCGAGACCGGATTATACGCGGGCGGGCGGATCGAACACTATCACGACATCACCACCAGGTACAGGCGCGAACAGTACCTCCAGACCCTCCACCGCGCGACCCGGGAGCTGATGACTGCCGAGACAGACGAGGATGTCACCACCCACGCGGTCGCGACTGCGACAGGCGCTCTCGATTTCCCGTACGCCGCGGTGTTTACCAGAGACGAAGCCACTGGCGATCTCGTTCCGGCGGCCAGCGAAGCAGCTATCCCCGAGACGGACCCGACGTTGCCGACGGTCTCGGGGGGAACCGACCCGATCTGGTCGGCATTCACCGATCGGGTGGACCGGACGGATGCCGAGACGTATCGAGGAGGTAACGGGTCCGGCGGGTGGCTCGACGATGCGTTCGACGACTGGATCCTCTGTCCGCTCGGCGAACAGGGCGTGTTTCTCGTGGCCACGACGGACGGGCGCTCTCTCTCATCGACGAAGCGGACACTCGCAGAGACGTGGGCCGCGAACACGCGACAGGCCTTAAAACAGCTCGCACAGACTCGGAATCTCCGTGAGCGTGACCGGGAGCTGGAACGCCAGAACCAGCGGCTGTCGCGGCTAAACAGGATCAATCGGCTGATCCGCTCTGTCGGCCCGGCAGTGGTGAGTGCGGACACTCGCGGGGAGGTCGAGACGGCGGTGTGTCGCCACCTCCTCCAGATGGAGACAATTACCGGTGCCTGGGTTGCAGACGTCGACCCCTCGACCGACGGAACTGTCTGCAGGGCTCGGGCGGGGAGTCTTGACACGTATCTCTCGGACGTGCCACAGGCGACGTCGAAGACGGACCGGACAGGGGCTGTCGAGGCGACACCGGCAGTCCCCGCGAGACAGGCCTACGAGACGCGGTCGTCAGTGTCTGTGAGGGATCTCGTAGCCGTCGAATCAGGCGTGTGGTGGCGCGACCGGGGTTTGGAACGCGGAACAAACTCAGTCGTCTCGGTACCGGTCGTCCACGAGTCGACGCGACTCGGCGCGATAGAAGTACACCTTGATCGTCCCAGAGGGATGGCAGAAGAAGAGGTCGAAGCCCTGGCTGAACTCGGCGTGACCATCGGTCACGCTATCGGTGCGATCCGACAGCGAGACGCACTTCTGTCCGGTGGCGGGATAGATCTCACCTTCCGGGTCGACTCGGATTCGGGATTGTCGCGGTTTGTGACGGCCGTCGATGCGCCGGTTTCAGTAACTGACGTCTCGCGTCAGGACGACGGAACCTATGCGGTGTTCGCCGCGGTCGAGGTCAGTGCCGGCCGCGACAGTGATCGGATCGAAACCCAGCTGAGGGACACGCCCGGCGCATCGGTGCTCCGCACCGACGCGACTAGTGTGACTTGCGTCCTGACGCTGGGTCCGGAGTCGCCGACCCAGCAACTGATCAGACAGGGTGCCGCACTCAGGCAGGTGAAGATACGTCCCGATTCAGGACACCTGGCTGTGACGGTACAGTTACCATACGAGACTGACGTTCGGGAGTACGTAGACACCGTCACCGGCGCGCTAGACGGTATCGAGTTGGTCGCAAAAAGTTCCAAATCCATCGATTGGCAGTCGAACGGGACTGTCGCCACGACCATAGACGACCGACTGACCGACCGACAGCGCGAGGCACTTCAGATGGCATTCCACGCAGGCTACTTCGATTGGCCGCGGAGCGCCGACGCAGACACCGTTGCTGCGGAGATCGGAATCGCGCAGTCGACCCTCAGCCAGCACCTTCGAACGGCAGAGCGCAAGCTACTCGAAGAACTGTTCTCGTAGACGTCGGTTCCGATCTTCCAATCCTTTGACCTCCTCCCGCGCCTGAAGACGCGGGAATCCCACCACGGGTTTTCAGGCCTGTCGTAGCCCTACGGTTTCAAGACGCATACGTCCTAGGCGTTTCGTCTGTGGTAGCATCGGCTTAGGTGTCTTGTGGGGCGGCCAAACGCCCCCAATCCTCAGCCGAGTCATCGCCATCCGTGTGTTCTCTCGAATGGCTCTCTCCGTTGAGGTAGCGGTCCGCGATGTTAATCGCGCCGTTCACGTCCGCTTGGTACTCGCTCATCCAGCAAGCGTCGTTCGGACAGTTAAACGTCGCCTGACGCGGGCGGTATCCCACTTCACCGCAGGCGTGGCACCCCTTGGACGCGTTACGCGGATTCACCGTCTCGACGGGGATACCCTTCTCGACGGCCTTGTACCGTATCTGCGCGTGGAGTTTTGCGAACCCCCATCCGTGGAGACGCCGGTTCATGAACTCGCCGTAGTCCATCGGCTCCCGGATGTACGTCAGGTCTTCCAGAACGAGAACGGGATTCTCGACGAATTCGGCGTACTCCACGACTTCGCGGGTGACGCGGTGGAACACGTCGTCTATTTCGTCGAGGATGGTCCGCACACGGTCAGCGACCACGTTGACGAGTACCGATTGACGGTACTTCGGCAACCGCACTATGTGCTAGTTGAGGTCGTAGCTCGCGTGCCGTGTGGTCTTCATCCGTGCTGTACATGATGCTCCGTCGTCATGTTAATACTCCAGATGAACCGTGGGAAATCCAGACGTGGCGTCGTCGGTGGGTGTGTAGGCTATCGTCCGCTTGACCCCCGGCTAACGACAAGGGTATGCGCTCGTCTCTTTATCATGTGTACGCACGTCCCGTAACCGATATAAATCGGTACTCTCACTGTTACACCGATGGGGTGAGGTAGAGGTGATATACCATTCGGGATGTGTTTTCAACTATGAGCAGTCATCGGGACTCGGACAGAGTACCAAACGCAGAAAGCCCGCAGGAAGCAGGCACACAAAGCACGTCGGGATGGACGACGGACACGAAACTAGTACGAGGGTTCGACCGGCCGGTAAAGGTCAGTGACGCCATCATGTTTACAATTGATGAAGCTATTTCACAATGGCCAGAACTCTCGGAGACACCGCCCCTGTATCAATTCGTCGACGCCGAGAGATTGAATGGATTGTTCAAGACGAAGGCAGTAGACAATCACGGATGGGCTCCGTCGGTAGAGTTTCAGTTTCAGGGCTGTCGGGTGACGCTCCTGTACAGTTCTTCCGTCCGTGTGATTATCGAGCGTGACCGATAAAGAGAAAATACGTCACGTCAGTACCGTTCGACATCCGACAGCTAACACGCTGTGTGTAGCGAGTCAGCAGAAAGCCGTCAGCGCGTGCGTGTGCCGGAGCAGACACGATGCCCGCCGCCGCGGAACAGACGCGCGTCCGCATCGCTGAGGACGAGCAAAGCCTGGTTGATCCCTACGGGGTGTGGCTCGCAGGCAAGGGCGACGTTCAAGTCGCCTATGCTGGCGGGGCAGCGCTGGAGGGCATGGCGGACCACGAGAAAGACGGTATGCCTCTCAACCGCCGAATGTCGAGCCTTTCCGTTGACGAAGTCCCAAACCGGCTTGATGAGAACGGGTGCGACGCGCAGGTGGTCATGGTCACAACTGCCTTGCTGTCTCCCGAAATAGCCGCCCTCCCGGTCGACGGATACATAGAGAAGCCCGTAGAGAGAGCAGTTACCGTTCGGATCGGGGTCGAGAGCGGCGTCCTCACCGTCGGAACGAGTCTCGACGACGACGTGACGTGGTTCACCCGCTCCTCGCCGGGGACGGATGTATCGATTACCGTGCCACAGGGCACTGCCGGACCGATCGTCTCCTCGGTCGCCTCTCGGCTCGGGAACGTCTCCCTGTTCGATACTCGCGGCGATACGATCGCCCGAACGAATCTGGGGGACGTGACGGCCGCTCGCGTCGACGGCTACCTCACTCTCGAGTCGGAGCTCGGGACGATCCTCGCCGACGACGTGACGGGGTTAGACCGCGTCCAAACCGAACTCGGCCAGATCAAGGTCGATCTCGCGGGCCTCCGAACGGATATCGAGATCGGTACCCAGATGGGCGACGTCGTCGTCGGCATCGACGAGACGCTGGACCTCGACGTGGTAGCCGAGTCCAACGCCGGCGTCGACTCCGACCTTCCGCTCACCGGAATCCAGTCTGGGCGCCGGCGGGTTTCCGGCCGGCTCAACGCCGGCGGCTCCCGCGTCCACGTCTTCAGCGATGTGGGCGACGTCTCCCTGCGGATGATGTGAGGAGACGGGGTGTTGAGGACGTATCGAATGGCCCCTATTTCAAATTTAGAAATCCGAATTTGGCGATATCAGTCACAGAATCGGTTACCCCGGTACCGGCAGCCCCGAAACGGTTCGTTGAGGAGCCGCTGTACGGACAGTTCGAGCCTCGGAAACGTTGTTTGCGGCTTCGTTTCAGTCGTTTCTCGTCCCGGCGGCGTCGGAGACAGCTTCGGCGGGGTTCCCCGCCGGAGTGCCGGGGTCGGTCGCACCGGAGAGGTGCGTGTGTTTGAATCCGGTCGGATACTTTAGTCCGTAGCCAACCGCACGGTCAACTCCGATGTGAGCGGCCCAGATGAGTGCGACCCATATGACGGTCGCCATGCCGAACCACATCCCAGCCGCCCCGAGTGCGACTGGCGTGAGGTACGTGTGGAACGCGTTATAGACGGCACTGCCGACCCGAGGGCCAGCGAGGTACGCCACCATCGAGATGTCGGGGGCGAGCGCAAGGATCACGAACAGCCACAGCGGGCCACCAATCGTGAAATATGCTGCCGTCGCCACAGCGGCGATCCCAGCCCCTTCTAACCGAAGTATGAATTTCGGGTACATGCCACGATTACGCTGGCCGAGAATAAATACTCGTAGTGAAGTGTGTGAACGAAGTCGCGTGACGGTTGTCGTCATTCCCGCTCTGCTGACTACATCCTCTGTATCTTGCATGCCAATACTGTCACCGACAGTAGATTTCAACAAGGCCGACCGCGTAATTGTTGAAGCCGTCACCGGTGGCTCGTGTCTGTTGCTGAGCGGGCTACGACTCGAATCTTCAGACCTGAAGCCTCACTCAGTTTTTGAGGTGCCATCTCGATCGATGGGCATAGCCGCACGTAGCGTGTCGCCGATGAGCGTGTGATGGGCCCGGCGCAAGCGGTCGGAGAGCGACTGCGGCGTGATACCCAGTTCCTCGGCCACGGCCGCCATCGACGCTTCACGCGGAAGATCGAAGTATCCCATCTGCCAGGCCGTCACCAGTGCGTCTTGTTGTTTCGGGGTGAGCCCGAATCTGCTACCGGTCTTGGCGTAGGTCATCTCGTGGAGGCGCACCAAGTCGAACGAGAATCCCCGGTCACGGAGGAAACGGGTGAACTCGCCGATACGTGCCTGGCTGTCGAATCGGATTCGGAGACCCCATCCATTAGCGTCTCCCCTGGCTTTGAGGATTGATGTTCCATCGCTCGTATACTCTTGGGCGAGGGATTCGACGTGGTCACCCCACGTCGCGCGGTACGTAGTGAGATTCTCGGCGTCTTGCATCCGGTGGAGGGTGTCGATCGAGTCGTCCGCACGGGCGGCGGTTTCGAAGGCCGCGTTCGATACCCCCGAGACGACGAAATACGGGGTCAGAGACTCCATATCCGAGGCGACAAGCCGGTCGATCTCGACCACCGTCGTCGGCTCGGCATCGAACGTTTCGGAGAGAGCGAGGGCTCTTGGAGGCACGCGGAACTCTCCAAATATGCTCATAGAGTAACAATTCTAAATGGGATTGAATAACTGTTCGGGAGGCAGTATAGTGTCAGCAGAGCTGAAGAGTCGGCACACGATTATCAACTTAGTCCTGTCGGCGTGCGCGACGGTGAACGAGGCCACCGAGAGCCGCCCAAGCGACTCCAAACGGCACGAGAAGATTATTGGACTGCAGTAACAGCATTCGCAGCGCCGCCGGCAGAACGTCGTAGGGGAGGAGCATCCCCATTGGAAGCACGGCTGCGAATACGAGAAGCACAGCCGTAATCGTCGGGCGATCAGGATCCTTCCACAGGCCGATTCCGAGCAAGCCTGCTCCGACGACCACGAGACTATATCCCCCATATGCAGCAATGAGAAACAGCGTATTCTCTCCGGCTGCGGGCACTACCCGGAAGCCAGCCGACACCGACGCGGTGACAGCCCGAACGTGTAGTCCTGCGACCAGAACCATCCCGGAAGCTACCACTCCGAGGCCGATTCGGCCAATTCGCCCGTACTGGTCGCCGAGAGTAGCTGGCACTCCGATCACCCCGCCTATCATCAGCGTCCAACCCAGTAGCCTGAAGACGTCGAATACGGTCGCATCGTATGGTCTGGTACCGAAGACGACGGGTTCCAGCAACGACGAGGCGGTCCAGCAGAACACTCCCACGACCGCACCGGTACCACACCACGCTATCGTCGAGGAATGCACCCTGCTACCGCTTGCTCGTCTACGAACCATCGAAACCCTGCCCGTCGGTCACGGATCCACTCTCTTCGGAGTCGAATTCGGGCGTGTATATCATCAGGCTATGAGGTCAAGACGTGAATCTCCGCGTGAGGATGCCGTTTGAAAGATGGTATTAGCCATTTATACTGGCTATCTTATATTCGGTCGAACGTCAACATCCTTTCGTCGTACCCATTCGTAAGTGGTGTACAGTTAGGATAATCACGTGCTCGTTACCTAGCCGAGTCTATTTGCAATATTCCGGAGGGTGTCATAGAACTTTTCGCACAGTGTCGACAATTGCCGACTAAGCGGCGATGAGCGGGCAATCGTTCCAAGTTGTATATCCGTGATGGTGGGTATTGAGAGATATGGGTCTCATCGCTGAATACGAGATCACCTGTGAGCGTCTCCCGCTGGTGGGGGTCGCAGGGGATGTTCCAGAAGCAACGCTGGATGTCGAACTCCAGCCCAATCACGGGAATCCTCCACCGTTCATCGTGCACGCGACGCATGAAACGCCCGCGTCGATAGAGCAAGCATTCGAGTCATCATCGTTCGTTGCGGAGTATACTCTGATCGGGCAGGCAGGCGAAACGTGTCGATATCAGGTTTTGCCGGCTCTGGGAATGGAAGCCCAACTCGGCGATCATATCAAGGATCCCTCAGAGCTCCGTGCACTCGCCACTACCGACTCTATTATTGACCGAATCCGCGTCACGCCGACCGGGTGGATACAAAGTGGATGGTTCAACGATAAGGCGGTGTTGGACGAGTTTCGCACGTTCTGGCAGCGTAACGGTGAATTCGCCTTGCGGCGACTCACGTACGATGGCGAGGCCGCAGAAGCGGGCGATGGACTTACTGACCAGCAGCGTGAGGCACTGCGAATCGCCTACGAGATGGGGTACTTCGACATTCCGCGAATGGCAACGCTCGATGAAATCGCTGGCGAGATTGGGATCACCGCCTCGTCGCTCTCCGAGCGTCTCCGTCGGGCACAAACCCACCTCATCGAAACAACTGTTGCGTCGACGTGGCCGCCGCTCCCCGAGTGAGATTTCGGTTTCTCCTGCGCCGCATATAAACTGCCGCACAAGTGAGAGACAGGCTTAGCGGGGACTCCTCCGAAGTATGGCATACCCCTATGGAGTCGCAACCTCCCCGAATGCAGGTCGATCGTGTACGCCAGCCAAACGAAGAGCAACTTGCCATTGATGCGGCCGATATACATGTCACATATGCGGATGGGACGGAGGCCGTTCGCGGTGTCGATCTCACTGTTGAGAAGGGCGAATTCTTCGGCTTTCTGGGTCCGAATGGTGCCGGAAAGACGACGACTATCAAGACCCTCGTGACACTGCTCCATCCGAATCACGGTTCGGTGACCATCAACGGATATGACGTCGAAACGGAGCCACAGGCGGTGTCTGAATCCATCGGCTACATGGCTCAAGAGACCAGCGTCGACGAGGAACTCACCGCGCGTGAGAACATTCAATTTGCTTGCAAGGTGTATGGGGTCCCAGCCTCCGAGCAAGATGAACGTATCGAGAAACTTCTCGATTTGGTCGGTCTCACGGACGTTGCTGACAAGCGGGCAGAGAACTACTCCGGCGGGATGAAAAAGCGACTGGACGCTGCCACCGTCCTCGTGCATCGACCGCCGCTGGTGTTCCTTGATGAACCGACGACCGGGCTCGACCCTGAAGCCAGAATGCGCCTTTGGAACTACTTCGAGCAGCTCAACGAACACGGAACGACCGTGTTTCTCACGACACAGTATCTCGAAGAAGTGGACCGTCTCTGCGACCGCCTGTCCGTGATTCAGGACGGGAAAATTATCGCAACTGACACCCCGGACGCTCTCAAGTCGGCTGTTGGTGGCGACATTCTTGACCTAGCACTAGAAGACTCGTCCAGACAAGAGACAGAACGCGCAATAGAAGTAGTGCGTGAATCGGACGCCCTCGAAGCGGCGACTATTGAAACAACGGACGATGGATTCACCATCACAGCCGAAGACGCTCGGGAAGCTGTAGGTGACCTCTTCGTCGCGCTGCACAAGGCTGACGTCGTAGTCACTGGATTCGATGTCCGGTCGCCCACGCTTGATGACGTGTTCCTTACGCTCACTGGTGAGAGTCTGGAGGCTTCCAACCAAGACGGGGCGAACGAACAGAGAGTTACTGTCCCTGAACAGGAGGTGGCCGAATGAGCAATATCACCGATGAGGGTGATGTCTCTGGTAGCGATACCGCACAGAAAGCTCCGGGGAACAGCTCTGTGGCAGACATGCAGATCAGTGTCAAACGGTGGCTCGTCAAGACATCCCGGAACCCCTTCGTGACGTTCTCATCGCTGATCCAGCCGGTCATCTTCTTCGTGTTGATGGCTGAAGTCCTCGGCGCTATTGTCAGCGGCGCACTGGCTCAGACGGTCGGTAGTGACATCAACTACATCACGTACCTCACCCCAGCCATCGTGATTCAGTCCGCGCTCGCTGCGGCTGCGGTCTCCGGTATCGGATTAGTCGACGACATGGACACGGGAATGTTCGAGAAACTCCTCGCCTCACCGATGGACCGGGGTGCCATGTTCCTCGGCAAAGTCCTGTCGGAGGTGGTCCGAATTGTCGTCCAGACCACAATCATCCTCTTGCTTGGCTACGTGATGCTGTATCTCCAGTCAGGCGCGTCGGTCGGGAGCTATCTCCGGACAGGGCTACTGGGTTTCATTGGCGTCATAGCGATTGCAGTGATATTCGGTGGCGCGTTCATGGCGTTCTCGAATATCGTCGCGCTCGTAACGCATGATCAAGAGGCGACGACCATGATCGCCAATCTTCTGACGTTTCCGCTGTTGTTCATCTCCAGTGCGTTTGTCCCGCTTGAGGTTCTTCCAGGATGGATTCAGTCAGTTGCAGTGGTCAATCCTATCACCTACGGTGTTGACGGTGTTCGAGCGTTCATGCTCGGCCAGAATGTGATGACGGTTTTTTACGTAACGGCCTTCTCGGGTCTCTGGAATACAGTAATTCCTTCTGTCGCCGTTCTCATCGGTTTCAACGTCGTTCTCGGTGGGTTTGCCGTCCACCTGCTCAACCGAGCTTCCAAAGCCAAAGTCCAGTAATCATGTCATTCGTTCTCACATCAATCATATATAAGATAAATATCGAAACCGGCGACCGAAGTGAGTGCTGAGGTAAATGAGTTTGACTATTCTACGAGAGGACTCCTACATTGAGGCGTTTTTCGATATTGTAGAGACGGAGACTCTCGCACTGTTCGAGCATCTTCAATTCGAGTTCCTGACCGAATTCGATGTGTTCGCCCCCACTCCCGAGGGGCGAACACGTGAACACCACCCGCCGGAGCTGTTTTGAGGCTTTCTGCACTGCTACTACAAGGACATCTACGGCATCCGCCCGGTTACACGCGAACTCAACAACGACCCCGTCTGGCTCGGATGTGGCTTTAATCGGCCACCCTCACGAGACGCAGTCGACCGCTTTCTCACCGACCTCGAACACATCGTCAAGGAAGTTTTCGAGCGCCTCGTCAAGCAGGCCGCTCGACGGGGCTTGCTCGACTCTACGTTTTGCATCGATTCGACCGATATCCGGGCTATGCCTACCGATTCCGACGCCTCGAAGAACTACGACCCGACTGCCGAGGAGTACTACTACGGCTACGGCTGCACGGTAGTCTCGACCGGCGCAAAGATTCCGATTGCGGCGGAGTTCACCCAGAGCAAGCAGGCGTCCCAAGAGACGGCGATGCGTGTTACCCGTGACGCGCTCGTCGTCAAGCAGCCGATGTGGATGCTCGGCGACAGCGCCTACGATATCCTCGACTGGCACGATCATTTGCTGAGTACAGGGGTGGTGCCGGTCGTCCCGTACAACCCGCGCAATACCGATGACCCGCTCGACATCGAGTACAGGGTCGAAGACCGCATCGAGACTCACAGTGAGAGTGTCCATCTCAAGCAATCAATTTTAGACGAGACGTACAACCGCCGGTCACAGGCCGAACGAACACTCGGAGCCTGCAAGGACTGCGGCCTCGGGACGCTGCGCGCCAGAGGCCGCGTCCACGCGCGAGCGCAAGTCTTCCTCGCGCTATGTCTCCGGCTGGTCGTCGTAATCACAAACTACGAGCGCGGGGATGCTCCGGGAAGCACGACCATCAGGGTATGAAACAGTTCTAACTCCGCAGAGGGTGCCATAGAACTCTCCACATACCTTCGGTAGTAGCTGAGTGAACGGTAGCTGATAGCAGAGTTTTTGCCAGGGCCTGTGAACCCATGGTAGCCGTCTTCTCCGCTACTATCCACACCATGCTAACCGTTCTATGACACCCTCATATTCCGTCCTATACATGGCGTTCCTGAAGTTTCTCTGGCGGGTGATGTGTTCCACAGTTCAATTCGAGGAGTCCCTGAATCGCACCATAATCTCAGGACGACATCGAGAATACCGACTGTCCTACTGTGTCTCAATATATAATGCACGGATGGATACGGCGGGAGCCATGTGTCCATACAGATCGTATCTATTGGTATGTCCTGAGCAACAATTGATGAAGAGACAGTTGTACAGGATCGTGACGAGCAGACGCAGCCGCTGAGCAGAACGTTCGATGTGGCTATCTCGTTGTTTCTCGTACTCGCAGAGCGGTTTTCGGAGCTGCCGGATACCTCCTCGCCGGGTTCGCGGACGTTGGGCGGGTCACGTCCTGGGTAGCTTCCGGACGGATTACATCGACTGAGATGAGTGACCCCGAACTGATCGACGCGGTCTACGCCTTCATTTGGGGAAACGGAGTCAGCTTGACACTAACCGGCGTGATGCTGGTCGTGGCTGGTATCGCGTTCTTCGGGTTCCAGACCCGCGCGCGTCGACGCTTCGACGCAACCGGGATTGTATCGCCGAGCACGACCGAAAACGCCATCCTCGGGGCGATGGTCACGATCGTCGCGTCGTTCGTGCCGTTCTCCCCCGTCATCGGTGGCGGGGTCTCTGGCTACCTCAACCGCGGATCGGATAGCAGTGCCGTTCGAACTGGTGGCTTGGCTGGCCTATTCGCCACCATCCCGGTCATCACCGTGTTCGCAGTCGTCATCTGGAGTCTCCTGGAGAGCGCCACGGGGCTGACGGCGATCATCGTCGCTACCCTGGCATTCTCGCTGATAATCTCTGTGGCGTACATGGTCGGCCTGAGCATCCTCGGTGCCTACCTGGGCACCCACCCATCGTTCGCTAACACGTTCGGTGACGCCGAATAGAGGGGGGATCGGGTTTAGGCTAGCAGATATCGGCGGCCCCGTCTTCGCCCGAAAATACTACTACTCCCGTTCCGACTATTCTTGGTTCCCCTTTCCGGCTATCGGGAGTTCACGCAGCCTTCATGAGAGTCGTAGTTATCGCGACACCAACCCGAAGACAACGCCAGCGAGTAGACAGCACTAGGGGTTGAAACCTTTCTGCGACGGTACCAGTATATGGAAACTCGATGGATACGACGGGACGGTACCACCCCTGTACCGTACGTCTCTGGTTCGGCCGTGACATCTCGGAGAGTGTAAGGACGCTTGGTGGCACGCGGAACTCTCCGAAGATGCTTCTAGAATAATAGTTCCCAACTGAACTCAATAGCTGTTCGGAAGAGTGTCTGTAGTGGCGAAACCGAGGCTTAGTACGGTGCCACGATGTTTCCCCACTCTCGTCGGCGATCATCCGCGAGGGCTCACTGTGTTTCGAGAAACACTGTAGCAATTCGGCCCGATAATCGTGCGGCCTGGTTTAGGATGTAGGCGGTAATCCCGAGGGCAATAATACCGATAGGAACCGCTACGATCGCTTCCGGTAATGTATCAATCGTTCAGACGCCGAGTTGGATGCCGTCTTCAACGAGGGAATAGGTGAGTGGTGCCGTGAGCAACCCGATTGAGACGGTCAGTGTCGTCACTACGAGAGTAAAGGACGCGATGCCGACCGGGAACTTCAAAAGCAGATAGCAAAGCCCCACCCAAGTTGAACGCGCCGTCAGGCGAGTCCTCGCTCGCGACCAGATACCCTCGTCCACCCCGGTCTCCATATCGTCGGGTGCTTGAATACCAAGCCCAAGGAGGTTGTTTGCAAGGCGGCGTTCAAACGAAGCCAGCCGGCGACTCCCAATTACGACAGCGATCAAGAGCGGAATTCCGAGTAGCGTAACCACGAGTCCGATGCCGAGTGTCAATCCAGTTGTTAGGACGACAAAATACAGTCTTCCTAAGGGGAACGTCAGCAGGAGATAGAGGGGATTTCGGTATGTTTGGGGGCGGATAACTGATCCGAGCGTCTGACTCAATAGTGACTGCTATCGGCGATCCTCGGACGTGCTAACAGTTCGTGCAATGATGTTTTGTGGTATAACTTTGTACCCCAGTTCTATCCAGATGGCCGTTCGACAGCATCAGGACTGATCTCAGCTTCACCACCAGCTTGGGCGGCACGCCGGTCCTGCCAGAGGAGCCACATCCCCATCAGACCGACCACGACTGACAGGCCGAGATACGCGAGTATGAACGTCGTCGTTTCCTCAGCACCGATTGTGGCGGGGACCAGCGGAAGCGTGATGTCGGCCGCGACGTGCCAGACGACGAGCGGCCAGAGGCTCCCCAGTCGGAACGCAACAGCTGCCAGGCCGATCGCCATCGGAATCATCAGGACGACCCCGATCAGCCAGTCACCGACCGATGCACCGAATATCACCTGCGAGACGTGGGATAGCGCGAACAGTGCTGCAGTCACGAGGGCGGCGAACAATCGCCCATTCGATTCGAGGGCGCGGAGTAACACTCCTCGGTAGAGGAGTTCTTCGCTGAGACCAGCACCCAGTGCGCTCCCGACGACGATGACGAGCAACGCGACCCATCCGGATAATGTCGCGCCCTCAGTGAGCGAAACGTCGGGAATGGCGATTCCGAACGCGAACGGGAGGGCCACGAACCCGAATAGCGGCACGAGATACACCAGCGCACGGCGATTGACCGGTGCGGCCAAGCGGATCTTGCCCCACCAGCCGAGCCACGCGACGAGCCCGATGACGAATGCGACCAAGATCCAGTTCGTGATCAAGGAGATGCCATCGAGCGTGAGGCTCGGGAATACGGCGCCCAGTATGTATCGCGTGGCGATGAATAAGGCGACGATGAACCCGAGGGTTCCGACCGCGAAGCTCAGCGGGCGACGCTCGACGAAGGTTGTCATATGAATAGAGACGTCTGAACAGCAGAAGTGTTCTCGCACAGTACTCATCCGTGTTTTATATACTCGGTCTTCACCATCCATGCCGTCCGACAACGACAAGATGGGTATCTCGAGCGGGAAGGTCACTCCTCGTCAGGGCCAAACCGTTCATCCAGAAATCCCCGAATATGGTCGGTTACACGTTCTTGGCCTGGGAGCGAGAGGAAGTGCCGTTCGCCAGCCAGGGTGATACACTCGACGAGTGCTGGTAACGTCTGCTCGACACGCGGACGAATTCGACTCGCCGGGAAGAACGGGTCCCGTTCGCTCAAGATGACCAGGGTCGGCGTGTCGAACGCGGCCAGGTCTGCCAGGTCGTCCGGACCGGGGAATGAAGCCTGAAGATCGCCCGTCCGGAGTGCTTGCCCGACAGTCTCGATGACGACGTCGTCGACAGTTTCTATCGGATCGCTGAACATCGGGGCCAGGGCACGGCTCAATAGCCCTCGTCGTGGGACGACTCGATACGCCAGCGACAGAACGACGATTCGAGCGAGAGCCGACGAGAGGGGAGTACCGAACCCTGCGGGAGCGACCAGTACGGCTGCAGCGATTCGGTCAGGGGCGTGAACTGCCGCCTCCAAGAGAACTCCCCCACCGTGAGAGACCCCAATCATCGCTGCCCGATCGATTCCGAGGTCATCGAGCACGTCGGCGACCCACGGACCGTACTCGTCGGGTTCGTGCGGGTCGCTCCAGCCGGGCTGTCCGGGCGTATCCGGCGCGATGAGGTAGTACTCGCTGGAAAGTTCCTGAACCCACGCGAGGGTCACCGGATTCGTGACGTTGCCGCCCTGGAACACCACTACCGGCGGTGCAGTTGCATCCCCAGCAGTCAGGACGTGCGTTCGGCCTGTTCTGGTCTCGATCCGCCGGTCGGTAACGGGGACATCGAGGAGTACGCTGATGGCGTCGTCGTAGAGGTCCCCGAACCGAGACACCCTGGCAGGTCGAATACCGCCGTCGACCGAGCCAGCAGATTGCTCGGAAAACTCCATGCTATCAGTGGCAGCGGGTTCGCGACCAGAGCGAGGTCGTGTATTCATACTAGTGACACGTCGGGTGACGCGATATAGTTGCGTGGCCACTGGTTCGCATAGCGACCTGCCCGCCTCTATCGAGGCCGTAGCCGCGCTAGGTGAACGCATGGGTCACTACTGGTTTATCATCTCTGCCCCCCTCTTAGCGGTAGATATGTCCTCAGAAGCCGTTTTGACAGATGTAGAGCAGTCACTTGTCGCCACCGTCACGACCGAGACGGTCCCTGGCCACGAGATTGTGGAGGTGCTCGGTATCGCCCGGGGCAACACTGTCCGAGCACGGAATGTGGGACGCGATATCACCCAGGGGATTCGGAATCTCGCTGGCGGCGAACTCAAGGCCTACTCGACGTTGCTTGCCGATGCCCGAGATCAGGCCATCGAGCGGATGGAAGCGGACGCACTTGAGATGGGAGCGGACGCCGTCGTGAACGTCCGCATGGAAACGTCGGAGGTCACCCAGGGCGCGTCGGAAGTGATCGCCTACGGCACAGCTGTCAAACTCGCCTAAAAGACTCCCCGTCGCTCTGTCCCGGCCTACGATCTATATGCATTGAGAGCACCGGTCTCAACTATCAATTAGTATTGAAAAAACTCTCTCGCCGGTCCAGTTCGAATACACAGACGCCCGTGACCGCTCTCTCGAGTAACCGAGAGATACCCATTAACGAGACATATATGTCGCGGACAGTCACGGAAGGGACACGTTCGCCGTGAGTTCACGACATTTGCGGCAGCGGTGCGTCCGTCCGCGTCGAGGTGTCCGAGCCCGCGTCAGAGGTCAATTCCGCTGACTTCGAACCGGGCTCCGCCGCTCGCTGACGCTCCGACTCCGATTTCCCAGCCGTGGGCCTCCGCGATTTCGGCGACGATCGCCAGCCCGAACCCCGTTCCGTCTCCCGTCGTCGTATGACCCCACTCGAAGACGTCGTTCCTCTCGTCCGCCGGGACACCCGCCCCGTCGTCTTCGACGTAGAAGCCACTCCGGTCCGACCCGTCGAGCGTTCCGACCCGAACAGCCACCGACGACCCGCCGTGGTCGCTGGCGTTCTCGAAGAGGTTTACGAAAAGCTCGTGGAATCGGTCTCGGTCCGCTCGAAGGGTCGTCGAGGACTCGATCTCGAGCGTCGCCGGCGCCATGTCGCAGTCGACCCAGACGGTCTGCGCGACCGCCGCCAGGTCGACTTCGGTCCGCTCGTGAATCAAGTCGCCTTCCCGGGTGAGCTGGAGGAGTTCCGACAGCATCTCTTCCATGCGATCGGCGGCGTTCTCGATCGCGTCGAAATGCTCCGAACCGCCGGTCTGTCTGGCGAGCTCCGCGTGCCCCTGAATCACTGAGAGGGGATTTCGGAGGTCGTGTGAGACGATACCGGCGAACCGGTCGAGCCGCTCGACCTTCTCTTCTAATTGCCGGCGGTTCCGGACGCGATCAGACACGTCCCGGAGCATCGCGACCATCTGCTTCGGTTCGGCGTCCGCCGCGGCATCGCCCCCGTCTGCCGGCTCCAGCGCCGCTCCGGATATCTCCGTCGGGACCTCGTCTCCGTCCTTCGTCAGGCACGTCAGGTCGTCGGTGAAGCCGGTTCCTTCCGTTTTGACCTGCGAAATAAACTCCTCGCGAACCCGAGCGATGTCGTCTGGGTGGATGGCTTCGGGGTCCATCGACAGGAGCTCTTCGCGGGAGTATCGCAGCAGCTCGCACGCCCTCGGGTTGACGTCGACGAACGACTCGGTCCCGAAGTCGACGATCATGACGGCGTCGTTGTTGTGCTCGAATACCTTTCGGTACCGCTCCTCGACCGACGACCGGCCGCCACCGTTTTCGCTCGCTTCGACGTCTCTACCCCCCGTCGGTTCGTTACCCATGTATCGGCTGTCCTCGTCTGAAATTCCAGTGTCTGATTCGGTCGATCGGGCCGCACGACGGCATACCACTCCCCGCGGCGGAAAGCCTGTTTTACGTCACTCCTGATAATGTGCGGACCACGATTAAATAGCCCCCGCGGAAGTGTACGCCAACCGCCTCGGCGGACGCACACTCATGAGTCGACAATCACGCGATCACAACGGAAGCGGAGGATCGGACAAGGCGGCGGATCGAGACGGGAAGACCCCGCTCTCGACGCTCACGGCCGAGCACGCGAAGCTCCTCTCGGAGATCGGGACGGAGTTGAGCGAGTCGAGCGACGCGATCGAGTCGCTGTCTCGCGGCGCCGCGGAGGCGAACGCGTCCAGTTCTGACACGGCTTCGTTGGCGGAGACGGCACGTGGATCGGCTCGGGAGGCGAACGCCGATGTCGACGAAGCGAAGGTCGCGGCCGCCGCGGCCGAAGAGAAGTTGGAGACCCTCCGCGAGACGGTCACCGAGATCGACGACATCGTCGGGATGTTGAACGAGATCGCCGACCAGACGAACATGCTCGCGTTGAACGCCTCGATCGAGGCCGCTCGCGTGGGTGAGGCGGGCTCCGGCTTCGCTGTCGTGGCGGACGAGGTCAAGGACTTGGCCGAACAGGCACAGGAGCGCGCGACGGAGATCGAGGCGACCGTTGAGGAGGTGCGATCGACCGCAGACGAGACGATAGATCAGATCGAAACGGTCGACACGCGTACCGACACCGCGGCGGCGTCGATCACGGACGCGGTTGACGACCTCGACGGGATCGCCGACAGCGCGGTTCGGACGTCGGAGAACGTCGACCAAGTGACCGAGACGACGCAGGCGTACGCGGACAACCTCGACGACATCGCTCGATACGTGATCGACGCGATCAGTCAGGCGAACGAGCTGAACGATCGAACGGATGAGGCGACGGGTCGATAAATTCGTCCGGCGACGAGTAACCGGCTACGCTCGCCTCACAGTTCCATCTCGGTCGCCGAGTCGACCTCGAACCGTGTGACCTCCGGCTCGCCGGCGAGCAGGTCTGGCAGCGCCGCCTCGAACTCTCGGAAGTGGTCCGTCTCCTCGGACCGCGTCTCCGAGAAGGTGGAGGGCCTAGCGGATCGGACGACCCGCCTCCGCGAGTCGCTCGCGACGTTCCGGACCCGTGACCGGGGCGACATACCGTCGGCCGAGGGGCAACGCAGTGACGCGCCGTCGGCGGCCGACGACTGACGCCGCGCTGGTTGGCGCGGTATGTCTCGGTCTCCGGCCCTCTCCTCGCCGGTAACTGGGTCGTAACGAGGTAACTGAGTCCCCCGATAGGGTTTATATTGAACGCACCTGCGGGCCCGTATGGGAAAGTACGCGGTGTTGCTCAGCGCCGGTCCCGACAGGACCGGGAGCGCGCTTAACGGGGTGGAGTACGCGCTCCGGCTCGCCGACGACGGCCACGACGTGCGGGTGTACCTCGACGGCCGGGCGACCCGATGGCCCGGCGAACTGGCGACGCGAGCCGACCACCCGCTTCGCGACAACCTCGACCGGGCAGTGGCCGGCGATGTCGAGATCGCCGCCTGCGCGTTCTGCGCGGCCGCGTTCAATGCGACGTCGGGCTGTCGAACGGAGGGCATTCCTCTTCTCGGAACGGCCGGAGAAGAACACGGACCGGACGTCGCGGCCCTCGTCGACGACGGATACGAACTGCTCACGATGTCGTGAGTCCGGACCGACGCCGTCGCGGACGAGAGGCACGTTCCCCGTCTCGTCGGAGCCGCGACCCTCTCGCGTGGCTGGTTTCTTAACCGAGCGCACCGAACGAACCGGACGAGAGAACGCTCGAATGATCCACTCACGCCTCGTGTCCCGCCGCGCTCCGACGCCATGACGGGGACCTCCGAATCCGGGACCGCGTCGGGCGACGAAGCCACCGTCTTCGAGCGCCTGTTCGAGCACACCCCAGACGCGGTCCTCGTCATCGACGCCGAGGCGAACCGCATCCTCCGCTGTAACGACCGGGCCTGCGAACTGCTCGGATACGATCGGGAGCGTCTCCTCGCACTCGGACCGCCGGACATCCATCCGCACGACTACGAGGTGTTCGAGGAGTTCGTCGAACGCGTCCGTGACAGCGGAAGCGGGTTCACCGCGGAGCTGTCGTGTCACACGCGGGACGGCGAAGTCGTCCCCGTCGACGTCACCGCGACGACCGTCCGGTTCGATGGAGACGACCGGATACTCGCGATCGTGCGGGACGCATCGGCGCGTACGAAGCGCGAGCGGGAGCTGCGCCGTCGATCGGCGGCGATGGCCGCGGCCGACGACGGGATCGCCGTGCTCGACGGCGAGGGTGCGGTCGTCCACGCGAACGAGGCGTACGCCTCGCTGTTCGGGTACGACGACCCGGAGGCTATCGCCGGTGCGACGTGGGGCGCACTGTACGCGAATCCGGACCGATTCGAACTCGACTGCCGACCCTCGGTCGCCGAGTCGGGCGAGTGGCGGGGGGAGTTAACCGTCCCGCGGGAAGACGGCGACGACGTGCCCGTCCGAGCGTCGGTGACGGGACTGGAGGACGGCGAGTTCGTCTGCGTCGCTCGCGACGTGAGTGAGGAGCGTCGGCGAGAACGCCGGCTCACGGGGTTGACCGAGGCGAGCCGCGACCTCCTCGCCGCGACCGACCGCGACGACGTGAGCCGGATCGCGATCCGGACCGTCGTCGATATCCTCGGCCACGAAATCGCCTGCGTCAGACTGTACGACGCCGACGCCAACGAGTTGGTTCGGACGGTCACGTCGGACGCGGCCGCGGAGCTCGTCGAGTCGGCGCTCGCGTACGACCTCAAGTCGTCGAACGCCGGCGCGGCGTACCGGAGCGGGGAGACCGTCCGGAACGAGTCGCCGACCGACGAGGCGTACACGGACGACCCGTGTCGGGCCGAAGTCCACGTGCCGCTCGGCGAGTTCGGCGTCCTCAGCGCCTTCGACCGCGAGGCACCGATGGGGGCGGTCGACGTTCGGCTGATCGAGCTGTTCGCCGGCGTCGTTCGCTCGGCGTTCACCCGTGCGGAGCGCGAGGAACGACTCCGGACCCGGCGGAGCGAACTGGAGCGCCGCCGCGAGGAGTTGGCGGCGGCTGACCGATTCAACACCCTCGTCACCGAGGTCATTCGCTCGGTCCTGCGAGCGACCAGCGGTGCGGCTGTCAGGCAGTCGGTCTGTGACGAACTCGCCGGCTCGTCGCTGTACGAGGCGGCGTGGATCGCGACCGTGGAGACGAGAGACGACGCCGACGCCGTGACGATCGACTCCAGTGCGGTCGCGACGGGCTCGTTCAGCGAGACCGACGAGGAGTCGTTCCTCACGTCGCCGTTCGCGCGCCGACTGGTCCGGAAGGCACACGACGCTGACACCGCGGTCGTCGAGCGCCGACGCTTCGAGTCCGAGAGCCGTGACGAAGCCGAGTCGGTCGCGGACGACGAGTCCATCGCCGCGGCGGTCCCCGTCGCCTGCGGCCGCCAACGCTTCGGCGTGCTCGCCGTGGCCGGGGCCGAAGAGAGCGGGTTCGCCGAGGCGACGCAGAGCGGCCTCGAACTGCTCGGTGAGACGCTCGGGTTCGCGATCATCGCCGACCGGCGCCGGAACACGCTGATCGAGAGCGACTCCGTCGAACTGGAGTTCTCCTTCGAAAGCCCGCTCGGGGATCTCTCAGCGGCGTTCGACTGCCGGTGTGATCACCTCGGTAGCGTCACCGACGCGGGCGACGCCCACGCCTACGAGACGCGGATCACCCACGGCGACTTCGCCGAGATCCGCGCGTTTCTCGACGACTACCCCGCGGTCCGAGAGTGTCGCCTCGTCGAGCGTCGCGGCGCGACGTGCGTCGTCGAGATCACGGTGGCGGGCGCCCCACCGGGGCTGCTTGCCGAGGCCGGGTTCAGTCTGGTGTCGTTACACGCGAGCGACGGCGACACGAGACTGATGGCCGAGGTCCCGAGCGACGAGGACGTTACGCGCGTACTCGACACGCTCTCGGAGCACTGGGACGGCGTCGAACTGGTCGCCAAGCGCCAGACCCCGACCCGCAGGGCGGACCTCCCGGTCCCGATAGACGGCGCGGCGGGCCTCACCGACAGGCAGCGGTCGGTACTGGAGACGGCCTACGAGGAGGGATACTACGACTGGCCCCGTAGGCACACGGCCGAAGAGGTTGCCGAGAGCCTCGGTATCGCCTCGGCGACGCTGCACCAGCACCTGCGCGCGGCGGAGCACACCCTCGTCTCGTCGTTCGTCGACGACGAGCGAGAGTGACGGAGTGACCCGGGACCCTATGTGTCTCGGTACCCCTCCACCGAGACACGTAGCGTGGGTGACCATACTACTGGGGAGTGACCCCAGAACCATGAGCACCGAACCGATCCCGATATCCCGTCTCGACGGCTCACACGAGCGCACGCAGCGCCTCCTCATCGAGGTCGCCGACGTCTTGGGTCACAAGTGGCATCCGGTCATCCTCACCCAACTGCTGAACGGGGAGCCGCACACGTTCAGCGAGCTCGGGGCGGCGATCGACGACGTGTCGAACAAGATGCTCTCGGACAGCCTCTCGACGCTCGAATCAGAGGGGCTCGTCGACCGAGAGGTCGTCAGCGAAAAGCCGGTCCGGGTCCGGTACACCCTGACCCGCCGCGGGCGGGAACTAGAGTCGGTCCTCGATCCGATGCTCAGGTGGGGTCGCGAGCATCTCGCCGGCGATGTAGTCGACCGTCCGCGGGAGCCGGCCGGCCCGCGTCTCCCGGGTCGCCCCGGCGGGGAGGAGGTCGCCGATGAGTAGTCGCTCCGACCGCGGCGGCAGCGCGACCGCAGACGCTCTCGCGACGCGCGGGACCGGTGGCCGGTCGGACCGGGACGACGGGCTCGCAGTGGAGGAGCCCTCCCGCGAGGAGGTGCTCCGCACCGTGTTCGGGCTCGGCGGCCACGACGTCCGGACGTACGACGCGGTCGCCGAGTCGCCGGGATCCACCACCCGGGAGCTCGCAGACGACCTCGACCGCGACCGTAGCAACGTGAACCGGTCGCTGAACCGGCTCCGAGAGGCGGGACTGGTGACGCGGAACCGTCGCCTACTCGACGCGGGCGGGCACGTCTACCAGTACTCCGCCGTCGGATCGAGCGACGACGTCGTCGCGCGGGCGGTCGACCGCTGGCGGTCGGCCGCGCTCAACGCGGTTGTGTCAGAGTAGCGCAGTTTTCACAGCAGTCAGGAGTCGTCGGATTTTCTCGACCGGTTTCGCTGCGCCCACGGTTGCAGAACCGCGTAGACGGCCTCGTTCATCGGGACGGCGACGCCGTGCTCTCGACCCCGCCGGACGACCGCGCCGTGGAGGGCTTCGAGCTCCATCGGCTTGTCGTGCGTCATGTCGTAGTGGAGCGACGAGTACGAGTCCGCGCCGAGGCCCTCGGGGAACTCCATCCACCGGTCGACGGTCCCTTCCGGGAGCTCGATCCCGGCGGCCCGGCCGACCCGACACGCCTCCTGAACGATCCGTCGGTACATCTCCCGGGATTCCTTGTGGCTCCGTATCTCGCCGAGCGGGAGGCGCACCGCCGCGGTCATCCCGGCCTGGGCGCAGATGAACGCGGCCTTCTCCCAGAGATCGATCCGTATGGCGTCGGACAGCT
This sequence comes from Halorubrum sp. Hd13, assembly GCF_002252755.1. GTDB lineage: Archaea > Halobacteriota > Halobacteria > Halobacteriales > Haloferacaceae > Halorubrum. Next base: position 32,783 of record NZ_NHOY01000017.1, read on the forward strand.
CGGCCTCCATTCCGTCGGCGCGGTCGCACCGCTCCAAGAACCGCTCGGCCCGGTCGCTGTGCGCGCCGTCCAGTTCGCCGAAGGTGAAGCTAGTCGGACCGCCGGTGTGTTCGACGACGCCCGGCTCCGCGATCGTCGAGAAGATGTAGGCGACACCGCCCATGACGTGCTCCCGGCCGATCTCGGCGGCGAGCGTCTCCTCGTTGTCGAGGCCGTTCTGCAGCGAGACGACGGCGGTGTCGTCACCGAGAAGTGGCCCAAGCTCACGGGCCGCCGCCTCGGTGTCGAATGATTTGACCGTGAACAGCACGACGTCGCAGCGGCCGACGTCGGCCGGGTCGTCGGTCGCGGGCAGATTCGCCGAGAAGTCCCCGTCGACGCTTTCGACGCGAAGGCCGTTGCGGCGGAGCGCGTCGAGATGGTCGCCTCGCGCGATGAGGTGGACGTCGGCGCCGGCCCGAGCGAGACGACCGCCGAAGTACGCGCCGACGCCGCCCGCCCCGTACACCGCGACCTTCACCGGCCCTCACTCTCCGTCGGAATCGGACTGGAGTCTGACATCGTTCGGTACGGTTCGGACCGGTCGTGTTAACCCTTGTCTACTCCCGCCGGTCGCGCAGTTTCCAGGTGGTTCGCCGATCGACACGACTTCTTCGTCGCGGCGGGCGTCGTCGGAGAGCCTTCCCGCACGCCGGTCAGTCGGTCCCGCCGTCTGGCGCGAGCCCGAACGCCTCGTCGCGGACGTGGTGTTCGACGAGCAGCAGGTACGTCGCCTGGCTCCACTGGAGGTTCGAGTTCCAGCGGACCCGACCGCCTCCGTCGACGCGCTCCGGGAGGAGCCCGGCCGTCGTTGTCCACTCGTGGACGTCCTCGAACACGTGGTCCGCGACAGCGTCCGAGCCGCTCCCGCCGAGCCGCCTGGCGACGTCGGCGTACGCCTCGCAGAGCGGCCAGCCGCCGTCTTCGACGGTCCCCGTGGGCGTGTAGCGGTCGCCGGGGTACCGCCCGAGACAGGGCGAGTCGCCGGCGACCCACGCCTCGTCGGCGGCGGCGTCGAGGGTCGCTGTGACGGCGTCGCTCTCGGCGTCGGCGACGTTCCACGGCCAGACGGCCATGAACGACGCCGCGTCCGGCCGGGCGTCGGCCGGCGGATCGGCCGGTGTCTCCGGGCTGTCCGCCGTGACGAGGGCGTCGCCGTACGGCGTGGACTTGAAACAGTACTTCTCGAAGTTATCCGCCCACACCGCCGCCCGCTCGCGGCACTCCTCGGCGAACGCCTCGTCCCCGTGCGCGTCGGCGAGCTCCCCCATCGAGCGCAGTCCGGCGATCGCCGCGGCGGTGCCCTCGGTGCTGTGGCCCCAGATCTCCTCCCACGGGTCCTGGTGTTTCTCCGGGAAGCCGTAGCCGTTGTCGTACGAGAGGAGGAACTCGGCGGCGCGCCGGGACATGTCGTAGTGCTCGTCGAGGAGGTCGTCGTCGCCCGTTTCCCGCCAGACGAGCCAGTGGGCGTATATCGGCCCACCGATTTGGTCGAGTTGGAGCGCCCGCCAGTGGGCCTCGCCGGTGACGAAGTAGTTCTGCCACCACGTCCCGTGCCGGTCGATGCCGCGGTCGTCGACGACGTCGCCGGTGATCTGGTTCTCGTCGAACCACCGGAGCGCGAGTCGCGCCTCGCGTTCGGCCCCGGCCGCGACCAGCGCCTGCGTGATGATAACCTGATCGCGGGGCCAGATGAACTTGTACGTCATATCGCTCGGCTTGAACGCGCCGGCGATGACGCCACAGCAGCCGTCCTGCGCGCACTTCATCGCCGTCAGCGATCGCTCGTACAGGTCGTTGACATCGGGGTCGTCTGTCGGCCCGTCCGAGACCGTCTCGTGCCAGTCTTCCCACGCCGCCGCGAACGACTCCCGCTCCGACTCGTAACCGCGGTCGAGGAGCCGGAGGGCGTGCTCGACCGCCGCCTCCTCGCCGTACCCGAATCCCACCCCAGTGAGCCACGACGCAGCGTCGGTCTCGCCGACGTACAGCCCGACGCCCACGTCGAGGTTCCCCTCGGCCCGGTCGGTGTCGTCGATGAATCCGTGGTTCCTCTCGTAGATATCCGCCCACGCGCTCCGGTCCGGGCCCTCCGCGACGCCGGTGTGGCCGATCCGGCGCCCGTCGAACTCGCGGTCCCCGTCGCGGTCCTGTGCTATCGCCACCCACCGGTCGCCGTCGGTCGCGACCACTAGCTCCGCGCCGTCGCGCTCAGTGACGAACGCCTCCTGAACCGCGTTGGGGTCCTCGTGGTCGTGGCCGTGGATTCCGAGGTCGGCGACGGTGTAGAAGGTCCGCTCCGCGACCGTCTCGAACTCTGCGTTTGTCTCGATCAGCAGGCCGCAGGTGTCCACGCTCGCGACGACGCGCTGCGTGAGGGTCCCGGTCGATCCGTCCTCGTCGAAGCGGTTCTCGAGGGTTATCTCCGGGACCTCGCTCGACGCGTACGAGACGTCGCTCTCAACGGCGTCGTCGCGGGCGTCCAGCGTGTGTTCCTCGTCGGCGTTCCACGCGAGTGTGTGGAGATCGTAGAATAACTCGATGTCTGACCGAAACGCCGACGTCTCCTCGATAATTGCGCCGTGACGGTCGCGCTGAGGATCGTCGTATCTGTTCGCGGTCAAGAGGACGTTCGCACCGTCGTCGCGCGGCGCGCTGAGAATCGCGTCCTTGTCACTCGGTACCGACGGCGCGTTCGACTCGACTGGCATGGTCGGTGAACGATTGGTGCGTTGATAAGACCGAGGCGATAATGTACTTGCGTTACCATTCGGCATGATCATGTTCGACTCTTCGCCGGTGAGCCGATGGTAACCCGTTTACCTCGTGGTTCGGGAAGCGATATGAAGGCGTAGGCCCTCCGATCCGATATGTCATCTGACGCGGCTTCCGGCGGCGGTGCGAAGACAGACGGTATTGTCGACGTGGAGAGCGCGGAGTCGTTCCATGAGGCGGTCGCAGAGAACGATCAAGTCGTCGTCGACTACTTCGCGGACTGGTGCGGTCCGTGTAAACAGCAGACGCCCATCCTCGAGGAGCTGTCCGGCATGATCGACGCGCCGATCCTCGGCGTCGACACCGACGAACACAACGGACTCGCCGCGGAGGCGGGCGTCCGGTCGATCCCCACGGTCGCGGTCTACCGCGACGGCGAGGAGATCGAGCGGTTCGTCGGCGTCACGGGAGCCGACACGATTCGGGCGGCGCTGGAGTGAGGACGGGGAGCGCTGAGACGGTCTGGCGGACATCGGATCGCGGCGGGCGTCGACGCGTCTTCGCATATCAGTTCGGACCCGATGTATTCTCAGCCCTTGACATCCTCTCCGCCCTGAAGGGCGAAGATTCCCACGGCACCGTACCGCTGGGTTGGGGTGTTTACGGTTTGTAGCTGTCTCGGTGACGGCTACTGGCTGTGTCAATCAGCCGTTACTCCTATCCCGACTTGGGATTCAGAGGTACTTCTTACTGCACCCTGAAATCCACAACAGAAAGGGTGCTTTCTGTGTGGGTTCGGGCCATCCCGATATTGTCCGATTAGATGGGCGGGTAGACCGCCTCGGCTACCGAGTAGTACGAGAATCACTCACTTGAACCACCCGACCAGAAGTTCCTGGTTACTGTAGAGAATTGTCGGATTCATCCGCGCGCTGAAGCGCGAGGCTTTCTCCTTGATTCTCCGTAACAGGAGCCAGAACGAGAACGGCCGGCCACGAACCCGCATCGTTTTGGCTACTTCCTCCTCGTACAGGAAAGTTAGCAATTCCCGACAGGGTCTCGCGTTCTTGCTGGGGTTCTCTCGACTGGGAGGCGAAGAACTGCGACCGCTCTGTTGAAATACTCAGCAGCCGATTGTTTTTCACCAACAGTCGCTCAGTACAGGGAACACACGTATCAACGTACAGTGCTGCTCCACTAACTTCGTGTCAGTAACCGCCTCTCCGTCTGATGAATTTCTACTCAATTGAGAGACTGCCAGGCGGCAGCGGCTGCATCAATCACCTCTAACGCATCTTGACTTCCAGCTGCTTCCCCCTTCTCGAAATCGTCCTCGGTCTGTCCCATCTGATTGGTTACATGAGCGACGCAAACGACTGGCAACTCTCGAACCTCGGCGAACGTGTACAGCGCCGCTGCCTCCATTTCGACGGCAAGAACTCCTTCTGATCTAGCACGTTCAATCGCAGTCTCCGTTTCCCGAAACGGCGCATCCGTCGTCCACGTCGTTCCCGTGTACACAGGACGTGACACAGTTTTGCACGCTTCTTCGACCGGAGCGCTGAGCTCGTCACCGAGAGTCGCATAACGGCTGGTCGAACGGTAGTGGTGGCTCGTTCCTTCGTCGCGGAGCGCACGCTCAATGAGAACGAAGTACGGTGGATCATCCTTCAGCACAATCTGCCCCGAAGAGGTTACGCTAACGAGAAATCGACAGCCAGCGGCGAACAGTTGCTCCGCAACGAGAACGGCGAACGATGCCCCAACAGCGCATCCCACGATACCGAACACCTTACCGTTCCGTTCGAACCGATAGAGATCAGTGTGGTAGCCGGGCCACGTTTCGACTTTGTCCGCTTCTCCGGTGGCCTTCAGGTGGCGCACGATATCACCGTCCGGATCGAGGAGACAGATATCGGGCACGGAGCATTCCGGGAGGTCTTTCTGCCGTCGGGCGTTCTCCAGCAGCGCTTCTGGTGTGAAAACGGACGGTTCGTCGAATTCTTTCGCGTCGAAAAGCGGAGAAGAACCTGAACCGGGCGAGTCGGTCATGTCTTTCGTGTTCGCGGGGCCAGACAAGGATATTGTGGTCAGCCGGTTGGGGTCCCGACTATCGCCGAGATGGCGGCAGTCGTCGGATCAGAGCTCTCGAAGACTTCCTCGTCGGAGATACACAAAAAGAACCCCTGCTCGCCATCGACGTGTTCCAATATCGTTTGGGTCAGCGTCTCAGAACCTCGGTGGATCATCCGCGGTAAATAGGACCCCTCTCGCTGCAGGTTCGATTGCACGTACTCGGAGCGCGTGTTCAACACCAGTGCAACTAGGGCTCCCTCGGAAGCGAGGACGCGGGTCGCCTCGGCAAGCGCTGAATCGACATCGGGAATGAATTCGAGCGTTGAAACGAAGACGACAGTACCGACCGACGCCGTTGCAATGGGAAGTGCGGTCGCATCACCGAGAACAATCGGTGCAGCAACTCGGTCCCGGGCTGCTTGAACCATATCCTCCGAGCGATCTAAACCGATTATTTCGTACTGTAAAAAGCGCTCTTCGAGTGACCCGATGCCGCATCCAACGTTCAGAATCCGGTCATCTTCGGTGACGTGCTGTCTGATATAGGCGGCCTCTCGATCCATGACCGCAGTCCCAAACTCGGTCTCACAGAATCGAACGAAACTCCGGACGTCGCTCATCTCATTGGGCGATTGCTATTGAATAAATAACTTATTGCCTGGCGAACTGATGACAGATTAGTCGGCGGTTCGTTCGGTTCGTCGGGTCTTCTCTACTTGTAGCGGGTCGTCGGTGGATGTCGCGGTAACCAGTCGTAGGAACTGTCCCGCGTTCGTGAGGAGTTTGTTCTCCGCTTTCCGGAGGTGTTCTTCGTACGTCGAACGAGCGACGGCCGTCTGATCGGCCAGATCTCGAAGCGAGGTCCCCCGCGGTTGCTCGTAGTACCCACTTTCCAGTGCTAACTGGAGTGCCGCAAGCTGTCGGTCAGTGAGGTCCTCGAACAGTTCACTCGCCGGAGCCAGCATGCTGTGGGGGATCTGCGTCTCCGAAATCGAGGTCTTCGAGAGCAGTTCGATCTCTCTGTCGGATCTCAGATCACCGAGTAACTCCCGGACGTCTTCACCGTCGAATGCTACTACGGTGTAGTGTTCCCAGCCTTGGCGGTAGATCGTCGGCGACTGATACAGACAGTTGTGTTTCTCGAAGCGGTCGATGATGGACCGTTCGAGTGAACAGAGACACGACTGTGTGACAACGTGATACCCGTCGTCATCTTTCGATTCGTGTAGAACGGTTCCGAGGTGGTCGATATCGTCACGCAGCCCATCGGTCGGGGTCGTCTCTGATGTGATCTCCAGCACTTGGCAGTCGCTCAGCGGCCACTCACGGATGGTCAAGTCCGGATGTCGTTCCGAGATCTCCCGGTACGGACACTCGTGTTTAACGCGAATCGAGGCCTCGTACAAGCTCATACTACGTATTTTGAACGGGTTAGGATTAACAGTACCGGTCATGTCCGGCAGTACTCATATGCGAATATAATCCTATCTACAAACACCGATGCAAGATATCTCGCCGGAAAAACTCAGCGAGCAGTTGCGACATGGCGACGGCAAGCCACTCGTCCTCGATATTCGCCATCGAGAAGACTTCGAGGAGTGGCATATTCCGGGTAGTGTCAACGTCGATGTCTACGACGAATTAACCGACAACCCTGAACAAGCCAAAGAACACCTATCGGACCTCCCCCGTGAAGAGGAGATTGTTACCGTCTGTCCCGCAGGTGTCGTCTCGGAGACCGCGACGCAAGTGCTCCGAGAACTGGACTACGACGCGGTGACGCTCACGGACGGACTGAACGGTTGGAGCCGCGTACACCGGCAGGCGACGGTTCCGGTCGATCTCGATGGCACGCTCATTCAGGTTGCACGCCCGGGGAAAGGCTGCCTCTCACACGTCCTCATCTCTAACGGCGAAGCCGTAGTGTTCGACCCGTCACACTATCTCGACGAATACGACGTGATTCTGGACGAGTACGACGCCGACCTCATCGGTGTCTTCGACACCCACGCACACGCGGACCACGTCTCGGGTGCCGCGGAACTCGCAGATCGTCACGGCGTCCCGTACTATCTCCACCCGAAGGATGCGCTTGCCATCGATGCGACGCCGGTTGAAGATGGACAAACTGTCACGGCCGGCAGTCTCGATATCGCGGTCATTCACACACCGGGACACAGCGAAGGGAGCGTCTCGTTCGATATCGACGGTGCGGTGTTGATCACGGGCGATACGCTCTTCCACGAGAGCGTCGGGCGTGTCGAACTCGGCGTCGAAGCCGGTATCGAAGACGCCGACGTCGAACAGAACGCTGCGACGCTTTACGAGAGCCTTCAGCGGCTGCTGAACAGGCCAGACGATGCGGTTGTGCTGCCTGCACACGATCCCGGCTCGCCTGAACCGCCGGTGACTGCGACCCTCGCTGAGGTCAAAGAACGGAACACGGACCTCGGCCGCGACCGCGACGAGTTCGTCGAAGAACTCGCGTCGGATATCCCGGACCATCCCCCGAATTTCGAGCGTGTCAAGCGAACGAACGTCGGTCGAGAGTCGGTTCCTACCGACGAGTTAGCTGAACTGGAGCTGGGTCCCAACAACTGCGCTGCCGAATAAACATGAGTACGGGTACTGAAATCAAACAGGGAATCCGCGAGCACCTCGGGCAGTTCTCGCTACACGTCCTGCTCGTGTTCGCCACCGGATTGACCATCGGGTCCGAACGGACCGTCGTCCCCGTTCTGGGAGAGGATGTCCTCGGCGTCACGTCGTTCCTCGTTATCGGTTCGTTCGTCGTCTCGTTCGGGATTGTGAAGTCGATCCTCAATCTCTACGCCGGCAAATGGGGCGAGGAGTACGGCCGGAAGCCAGTTCTCGTCGCCGGATGGGCGACGGCACTCCCCCTACCGGTCATCCTCATCTTCGCTCCGAGTTGGGGGTGGATCACGGTCGGCAACATCCTGCTGGGTATCAACCAAGCGTTGACGTGGAGTATGGCGATCAACGCGAAGATCGATCTCGCAGGATCCGACCAGCGCGGTCTCGCAGTCGGCATCGATGAATCGTTCGGATACACCGGCGTCGCTGTCGGTGCGTGGCTCACTGGCGTCATCGCCGGGCAGTGGAGCCTTCGGCCCGAACCGTTCTACTTCCTCGCAATAGTCGTCGTGCTGGCGTTCCTCATCTCGATCTTCCTGATCAAAGAGACCGTCCAGTACGCCCAGGCCGAAGGTGACGACGACCACCGCGACGCGAACTTGCCGTTCAACGAGGTGGTAAAGCGAGCGACCTACGGCGACAGAACGCTGTTCGCTGCGGCTCAGGCCGGCCATATCGAGAACTTCGTGGACACGCTGTTCTGGATCGCCGTCCCGCTGTATCTGGTGAGCCAAGGCCTCGGTATTGCGGCTGTCGGTGTCGTCGTCGGCGTCCACAGCGCGATGTACTTCCTCCAGATTGCGACCGGTGGGCTCGCTGACCGTATCGGCCGCCGACCGCCCGTGATCTGGGGGATGTTCCTCGCAGGGGCCGGCGTCCTCGGAATGGTGCTCGTCGAGGGGTATTTCGCGTGGGCCGTCTTGGCCGCTGTCTCCGGTTTGGGTATGGCATTACTGTATCCGAACCTGATGACTGTGCCGAGCGACGCCGCTCACCCGACGTGGCGGTCAGCGGGTATGGGTGTCTATCGAATGTGGCGTGACTCCGGCTACGCAGTCGGTGCAATCCTGATCGGACTTTCGATGGAGCTCGTCAGCGCCGAAGCCGCATTCTACATGACTGCACTTCTCATGTTCATCTCCGGCGCCATCGTGTACGTCTGGATGGAAGAGACGCACCCAGACTTTGGGACACACGAGCCGCCCGCACCTGCGACGGAGCGACCAACTGACACAGTCACTCAAGACTAGTTCAATATATCCGGCTCTGTTGAAATCCTCAGCAAGTGATATATTCTGACCCAGTCGCGGTCAGTACAGAGGATTCATCTCTCAATCACTGGTCGTAGAGCAGAATGTCTCGTCAGGAGTTTCGTGAGCAGAGAAGTGAAAAGTAGAAGGCCGTATTCCGATATATGCCACCGTGCAGTCCCCGTGACTCTGATCGTCTGCGTAAACAAATGAATCTGTCATCCCATCGTCAAGACCTACTGTGACGGTGTATTGATTTACACGAGCGCTCCACGCGTCGTCTATAGTGATACCAGATTCAGAGCTATCAGATGGTTCTAGTGAATATTCACTATCGACGACCGTTGTGTCTCCCTGTTGTATCCGAAGTTGAACCACAATGTCGCCTGCTCGCTGGTTGGCTAATACAACACCACCTAAATGAAGTCCCTGCTCGAAACCGGCCTCTAGGCATCCTGACGTTCCGAGGAGTCCCCCACCTGCTGCAATACAGAATCTCCGCCGGTGCATACGCAAGTTACGGAATTGGATTAGAACAGCACTGAACGAAAGTGTGACGATTACAGAACCATCACGGAACTTGCACCACTGAACGACGATCAATACGCAGTTCTCATTGACCGGCTGTTTCAGGCAATAATATGTTTGAAGAAGAGGATTTCAACAGAGGCATATCTCCCCACTCGTTAACCAACAGCTGTTTCAGACGGTAATGTGTCCGGAAAATAGGTATTCAATAGAACCACTGCGATGGCTTGCCGACGTCACCTTCATGTGGAGCACGCCTTTCGCATCGGTCTCAAGATTTCGACTGGGTCACCGCTCTGTGGACGGCGAGTAACGCGCTCCGAGACTGGAATCGTCCCGTCTGTGCGATGTATCCACACAACTCTTATAGTTACTTAAGGTAACCGTACGTCTTCAGCGGTATGGACGAGAGCACAGACCACACGAACAGAGACGACGGAACCGACGACTGTACGACGACGGCGTCGTTCGATGACCACGGCATCGACGACGGGTCGGAACTGATCCGGCGCACCTACTACCGGCTGGTCGCCGACGGCTGGGACAGCTTCGAGCCGACCGAGCGCTTCCTCGACCGCCTCGCGGACGCGTTCACGCGATCGTATCTCACCGCGGCCGACGCGTACGAGCTCCCGCCGCACGTCGCGGCCGCCGTCGACGACGCACGCGTTTGGGTCGGCGTTGAGTTCGCTGACGAACCCGACGCCGACCTGCGCGGGACGGTCCTCCCGGCGTTCTACCGGCACGCCGCCGGGTTCCACTGCGCGTATCGAGACTGAGTCGAGCGAGAACCGCTGGGGGCGCCGGGGTGCTCTGACGGTTGTGCAATTCGATAACAACACACGTTTTTGTTTGCGCCGGCCGACGGCACGATCATGTCTGATACGTTACCGACGGAGTCGTACGACGTGGTCGTCGTCGGCGGGGGGCCCGCCGGGCAGACCGCGGCGCTGTACAGCACTCGATTAGGCCACCGGACCGCCTTGGTCGACCGCGGCGGCGGCCGCGCGGCGATGATGCAGGAGGTCCACAACCTGATCGGCACGCGAGAGGAGACGAGCGGGAACGAGCTGCTCGGGGTCGGGAAAGAACAGCTGGAGGAGTACGGCTGCGCCCTCCACCGCGACGTGATCGCCTCGTGTAATCGCGCGGGCGACGACGACCGCATCGCGCTGGAAGGGAACAGCGCCGTGTACGAGGCCGACGCCGTCGTCCTCGCGACGGGTTTCAACGACGTGCGCCCCGATCCGCCGCTGCCGCGAACCGGCCGCGGGCTCCACTACTGTCTCCACTGCGACGCGCACATGTTCGTCGACAAGCCGGTGTACGTGATGGGACACGCCGAGAGCACCGCGCACGTGGCCGGTATCATGCTCAACTTCACGGACGACGTCGACATCCTGACGCGGGGCCACGAACCCGAGTGGAGCGACGACACCGCCGACATGCTCGAGAACCACCCGATCGACGTGGTGCACGCGGACATCTCCGGCGTCCAGAACGGCGAGGATGGCTGGCTGAAGGCGCTGGAGTTCGAGGACGGGACGACTCGCGAGTACAAGGGCGGGTTCGCGATGTACGGCTCCGAGTACAACAACGGGCTCGCCCGCGAACTCGGCTGCGATCTCAACGACGACGGGACTGTCGACGTCGGCGACCACGGTGAGACGTCGGTCGACGGCGTGTACGCTGTCGGCGACGTGACGCCGGGTCACAACCAGCTCCCGATCGCGCTCGCCGACGGCGCGAAGGCCGGCATCTCGATCCACTTCGCACTCAGAGAGTTCCCGCGAACGCCCGAGGCGCTGCGGGAGGCGGGTCCCGTCCGCGATGAGGAGGTCCCCGGCATCCCGGACGAACTGCTCGAACAGGCGGTCGACTTCCACACGTACGGCGGGGACTGACCGCACTTACTGCTCGTCGCGGTCGGAGCTCCCGCCTCCGGTTCCGGAGCCTCCGCCGTCGACCCGAACCGCGTACTCACCGATGAGCCGCGCGTACGCCTCGGCGTTCTGAGCGAGCGCGTCGACCGTTGTGTACTCGTCGACCGCGTGGGCGGTGTCGGTCCCGAAACCGAACTCCACGGTCGGAATCCCGTCGTGGCGCAGATCCTTCGCGTCACCGCCGCCGGTCGCGCTCCGGCGGTAGATCCGCCCCTCGACGACCGACTCCGCCGCGGCTGTACTCGCTTCGACCAGCGGCGAGTCGATCGGCTCGTAGCTCCCGCGGCTCCACGAGACGTCCGCGATCGATATCCCCTCGATCCCGCCGAGACAGCGCCGGATCGACCCGAGCGCGTCACGGGTCTCGACGGTCGCGGTCAGCCGCACGTCGACCTCCGCCCGCGCCGATGCCGGAACGGCGTTGACCGCGCTGCCGCCCTCGATCACGCCGAGGTTAATCGTCGGATACCGGAAGAGGTCGCGGACGGTCTCGGCATCGATTTCCCCCTCGTGGAAGCCGACCGACTCCTCGACGATCGGCGCCATCTCTGGGGCGACGGCCAGCTCTCGCGTCCCGAACTCTCGTTTGAGCCGGTCGATCGCGGCCGTCAGTCGGTCGATAGCGTTGATACCGAGCATCGGCCGCGAGCCGTGTGCGGCCCCGCCGGTCGCCTCTAACGTCAGCCAGATGGCGCCGCGGTCCGCGATCGACACCGCGCAGCGTCCGTTCCGTGAGGTGGTCTCGCCAATGACGCAGGCGTCGGGCACGAACTCGATCGCCTCTCTGACGCTCGGGAGGCCGGCGTCGCCGCCGGTCTCCTCGTCGCTCACGAACGCGAACTGTAGGTCAACCGGCGGTGCTGCGTCGGACTCCGCGTACGCGAGCGCGACCTGGAGCATCGCGGCGACGGCCCCCTTCATGTCCGTCGCGCCGCGGCCGTAGAGCCGGTCGCCCTCGCGCTCGCCGAGCGGGTCGCGTGACCACTCGGTCCCGTCGAACGGGACCGTGTCGACGTGGTCGACGAAACACAGCGTCCGGTCGGAGGTGCCGGGCAGCGTCGCGACGAGGTTGGGCTTCTCCGGGTCGACTGCGATCCGCTCAAGGTCGACGCCGGCCGCCTCCAGCCGCGACGCGATCCACGAGACCGACGCCGCGGTGTGGCCGGGCGGGTTGGCCGTGTCGTGGCTCAGGAGGGTCTCCGCGGTCGAAACGAGGTCTACCCGGTTATCGGCGAGGAATCGCTCGACTGGCTCCGGGAGCCTCGGCGGCGTCATCGGCTCACGGCACCTCCCCGTCCATCGACCCACGGTACCAGCGGCCCGTCTCGGCGCCGCACTCGACGCAGCGGGCGATCACGGCCTCGCGGCTCGACGCTTTGTCGTCCTCGCCCGCCTCCGTCACGCGGTCGAACTCGGTGTCCGCCTCGGCGTCGCAGTCGGGACAGTATCGGAGCCGCGGCATCTCGCCGTACTCTAGCGGGGCGCCGAGTGCGAGCGCGCGGACTGGTTCGTCGCCGCGGTTCCACCCCCGCTGGAACTCCTCGCGATCGAATCGCACGATCTCGTTTTTTCCCACCTCGACCGGTCCGTCGTCCGTTTCGAACGTGGCCGTGCCCGAGATAACGTAGAACGCCTCTTCTTGTACCTCGTGGCTGTGGTACGCGAACGCGAAGCTGTCGCCAGGTTCGAGCTCGTAGTAGTTGACCGCGAGGTCGGTGAGCCCCAGCGCCTCGGTGAGCGGTCGCATCACCGCGGCCGGCTGGAGCGAGTTCTCCACGTTGTCGACGCGGACGCGTTTCATACCCGTCTGTCCCGGGCCAATCGAATAAACAGCGCGGCGCTGTGCGGTGGCGGACCCAATCCGCGGACGACCGAATTATAGGAGGCGAACGCCAGTCACCGACGTGAACTTCCGACGAGTCCTTCCGCGGGACGCGATTCCGAGCGTCGACGAGCCTCGGTTCGGCGACTCGTACGACGGAGACGCCGACGACGCGGTCATCGCCGTGACCGACGCAGATCCGCCGCGAGCGTATCCGGTGCGGTACCTCCAGTTCCACGAGATTGTCAACGACGCCCTCGACAGGGCGTCCGGCAGCGTTCCGATCGCCGTGACGTGGTGTCCCCTCTGCGGGAGCGGGATCGTGTACGATCGGACTCACGCGGGGCGGACCCTCGAGTTCGGGGTGTCCGGGAAGCTCGCGGACGACGATCTCGTGATGTACGATCGAGAGACTGGAAGCGAGTGGAAGCAGTCCACCGGCGAGTGTATCGCCGGTGAGTTCGAGGGCGAATCGCTCTCCGTCCGGCTGGCGGCCATGCTTTCCGTCCGGGAATTCCGCGAGTCGTACCCGGACGGCGTCGTCCTCGATCCGCCGGGCGGAGAGAGCGAAGCCGCGAGCGACGACGACGAGCCCGCCCCGATCGACTACGCCGAGTCGCCGTACGAGGAGTACGCCTCGGGCGAGGGGTTCGGTCTCGCCGCGCACCGTGGCTTGGCCGATCGCAGGGAGTGGGACGGCCCGGCGGACATCGATCCGAAGGCGGTCGTGGTGGGCGTCGAATTCGACGGGGACGCGGTCGGCTTCCCGTTCTCCCGAGTGCGCGCGGCCGGCGGTGTCGTGCGAGCGACGATCGGCGACCGGGACGTCGTCGCCTTCACGACGGACGATGGTATCCACGCGTACGCGGACCCCGGCCACGAGTTCGAGTTGACCGACGACGGCGTCGTCGGAGATGGGACGACGTGGGAACCGACCACGGGCGCCGCGGCGGACGGTCGTCGGCTCGAACGACTACCCGCGCGACGGCTTTACGCGTTCACTTGGCTAGACGACCACGGCCCCGAGGCGTTTTATCGACCCGACTCGCTCGACTGAGTCGACACTCTTCACCGAGCCGACTCCCTCGGCCGGGCCGACCGCTCACCGCCGACGTCCCTCCGCGCCCACCCCCCCGTACTCGACGCCGGTGAGGTCGGCGACGTCGCGCTTCCACGTCGTCAGGTCGCGGCGCTCGAACTCGGTCAGCGCGTCGTGGCCGCAGGCACGGGCCATCACTTTCATCAGTTTGACCGTCGCGGCGAAGTAGTTCGCGAGCCCTTCCGCGGCCGAGTCGATCACGAGTCGGCTCCGGAGGCTCTCCTTCTGGCTCGCGATCCCGACCGGGCAGTTGTTCGAATCGCACGCGCGCATGCCGAGACAGCCGATCGCCTGCATCGCGGCGTTCGCGACAGCGACGCCGTCGGCGCCGAGCGCCAGCGCCTTGATGAAGTCCGACTCAGTGCGGAGCCCACCCGTCGCGATCAGCGTCACGTCGTCCGCGTCGCGCGCGTCGAGGGTGGCGGCGCGCCCGCGGGATCGCCGCGACCGTCGGCACCGAGATGTTGTTCTTGAACACGTCCGGAGCGGCGCCCGTTCCGCCGCCGCGCCCGTCTAAGATTAGGTAGTCGGCCCCCGCTTCCAGCGCGAAGTCGATGTCGTCCTCGACGTGTTGCGCGGAGAGTTTGAATCCGACCGGGATCCCGTCGCCGACCTCGCGGACGCGGTCGGCCATCGCCGCGAAGTCGTCGGGCGTCTCCAAATCGTCGAACCGCGCGGGGCTGACCGCGTCGGTGCCCGGTTCGAGACCTCGGACCTCCGCGATCTTCCCTTGGACCTTCTCGCCCGGGAGGTGGCCGCCGGTACCGGTCTTCGCGCCCTGTCCGGCCTTGAAATGGAACGCCTGCACGTCCGCGACCTTCTCGATGTCCCAGCCGAACTTCCCCGTGGCGTACTCGTAGAAGTACCGCGAGTTGACCGCCTGCTCCTCGGGGAGCATGCCGCCCTCTCCCGAGCAGATCCCCGTCCCGGCGGCGTCCGCGCCCTTCGAGACGGCGACCTTCGCCTCCTCGCTCAGCGCGCCGAAGCTCATGTCGCTGACGAACACTGGAATCTCCAGTTCGAGCGGGTTCTCCGCGTTCGGACCGATCACCAACTCCGAGTCGACCGGGGCCTCGTCGTCGAGAGGGGTGCGGTCGAGCTGGGCGGTGAGGATCTGGAGGTCGTTCCAGCTCGGCAGTTCTGTCCGCGGGACTCCCATCGCAGAGACGCTCCCGTGCTCGCCGATCCCCTCCGGCCCCTCCCGGGCGAGCTTCTGGATGTAGTGCGTGTACGGTTCCGTCTCCGCCTTCGGCTCCCCGTAGAAATCGGGGTTCACTGCGGCGTCGACGTCGTCCGCCTCCTCTGTGCCGTCCGGCAGGTCGTACGGCTCCGGGTGGTCCTCCGCCCACTCGGCGACCGCCGCCGCGTCGACGAACACCGCCTCTTCGTCGTCGGCGTCGGCCTCAATCCACGCCGGGAACTTCTCCAACCGCTCGGAGTTGTCGTACTCGCTGACCCCGGTGTCGTACCGGTAGTCCCAGCCGTGGACGCCACAGATGAGGTCTTCGCCCTCCACGCGGCCGTCGCCGAGGAGTACACCGCGGTGGAGGCACCGGCCGTACAACACCGACACCTCGTCGTCGTACCGGACGACCACGAGGTCGACGCCGGCGGCTCGGGCGTGTGAGGGCTCTCGATCCGCGAGGTCGCTCCACGTCGCGACCCGTTTGGGGTCGCGTGCGCTCTCGGCGCTCATCGGGTCCGTCGCACCCCCACCGCGTCCGTTCTCTCGTCGTCGCACGTCCCGCGGTTCGCGTCGGCGATCACTGGGGCCATTGACGACCGTACGCACCGTCTCGCGGCGTATAACCCTCCGGTGAGCCGGAAGTAACCGCCCCTGTCGAGGGCCGATCTCGATGGGCGGGGACCGACTGACCTGTGACCACATCACATGGGCGTAACCCGGTCACGCGCCCCTCAGACAACGCTTATGTCCGGTGTCGCTTCGGGAGTGACATGGCAGCCGAGACCGAGGCGGCCGCGTTGCAGCCGCTCACGACCGCGGAGATGGAATCGACGATGGCCGGGATCAAGCGCATGCTCAAGATCGGCGCGGCGTTCGCCGTCGTGGGTTACCTCCTTGTCGGGTTCGCGCTCTTCCTCGAGATCACTGCGTTCCACCCGCTGTTGGAGGAGTACTTCGCGACCCACACGGGGTGGAGCCTCGCCGGTGGCGGCGCCGACAGAGCGGGAGAAACCGCGCTCAACTCGCAGCTCGCGGCGATCCACTCCTTCCCGTCCGTGCTGCTCTGGCTGAAGCTGGGCGGCGTCGCGCACGTCCTCGTCGGGATCTTCGTCGCCCTCGCGGCGATCGTCCGGACGCTGGCGCTGATGCCGCACCGCCTGGCGTACGAGATGGCGAACGAATAGGATCGTACCGCGTGTCGGGCGTCACGTCCTCGATAGCGGCACGGAAAACGCCTCTCCGAACGGATTCGTGTACCCGATCCCGAGGCGATCGTACGCGGTCGAGGGAATCGAGAGATCGACGAGCAGGAGGTCGCCGTCGACCGCCGCGACCCCCGTCTTCGGCAGAGCGAGCGTGGCCGTGAGATCCGGTTCGACCGCGACGCCCGGCCGCTCTCCCGTCGTCGCGTTCGTGCCGGAGGGGACGTCGAGCGACACGGTCGCTTCCGACGCGCTGCCAACGGCCTCGATCAGTTCTGCCGTGGCGCCGCGGGGCTGGCCCGTCAGTCCGTAGCCGATCAGCGCGTCGATGACGACACCCTCGAGCGCCGCGTCGATGTCGGGGCCGGAGTCGCCGTCGGCCCATTCGACCGGCACGTCCATCGCTTCCAGTATCGAGAGCTGTTCCGCGGTGACGCCGTCGACTTCGGCCCGGGCTCGGTCGAGAACGACTCGGACGGAGAGGTTCCGATTCGCAAGATGCCGAGCACACGCCAGCCCGCCGCCGCCGTTCCCGCCGTTGCCGGCGAGCACCGTGACGGGGAGTTCGCTCCGGTTGCTCGATCGGACCTCAAGAACGGCCTCAGCGAGCCCTCGACCGGCGTGTTCCATCATCCGGGGTAGATCGAGACCGACCTCTTCGACTGCAACGCGGTCGACCGCCCGCATCTCTGCGGCTGTGACCGCCGTCACGGGGCGACCGTCCGGATCGACGAACGTAGCCGTGTCCATGCGTAGCCGTTCGAAACGGGGATTAAAAAACGGTGGTCGTCCGCGAGGCCCACCCGGGAGTGTGTGTCCTGAACGCCGACTCGTCACGCGATGACGTGTCACCCGCGATCCGGGGCCTCCAGCGGCCGTGTATTGCGCCGGAGAGGGATTCCGGGAGGCCGACCCGGCCACGGTCTCAGACCCCGAATGTGGTCACGAGGACGACCCCGCCGACGACCCCGAAGACGATCCCGAGCCCGCGCTCCATGAGCCCGCTCGGGACGTACTTTCCGGCGCGGGCACCTATCGTCCCGCCGACAAGCACCCCTGGGATCGACCAGACCACCACGTACCAGACGGGCGTCGCGGCCAGCGCGTGGACGGCGGCCCCGGCGACCGCGGCGATCGCGAGCACGAACACCGACGTGGCGACGGCGACCCGCGGCGGCATCCGACACCGCGCCACGAGCTGGGTCGTCACGATCTCGGGGAGGCCGGCACTGATCAATCCCGTGATCGCTCCGCCGAGCGCCGCGAGCGCGACGCCCGGCGGGCGCCAGCAGGTCGGGTAGACGAACCGCTCGCCGCCGCTGGCGGTGACGACGGTGGTACCGCACTCCGCGTTCTTCTTTTCGAGGAACTCGCCCTCGCGCTCGCCGGGTTCGGTCTCTTCCGGGGAGTCGGAGTACAACAGGAACCCGCCGAGCACGAACAGCCCGACGCCGAACCCGCCGCGCAACAGCGTGTCGGGGACGTAATGTGCCGCGAACGAGCCGATCACGATCGCCGGCAGCGCGCCGACCAACAGCCACTTCGCGGTCGCGTAGTCGACGACGCCCTGCTTGACGTACGACCGGAGACCGTTCCCCATCCCGAACACTTCAGTCATCAGGCCCGCGCCGACCGCCTGCGCGGGACCGAGCCCGACGGCCAACAGGAAGAACGGGCTGAAAAAGAGCGCGCCCGAGACGCCGGCCGCGATGGCGACCATCGAGAACAGCACCGACGCGGGGAACACCCACCAGTGATCGAGGACTCGATCGACCGACACTACTGAGAGCAGCGGCAGCGGGTCGATCCCGGCCATCAGTGCGAGTGCGTCCGCCATCGATCACGCTGAGTGGTGCGCGCCGTGGCCGACCCACAGCAACAGCAGGTGCGTCGCGATCGCGAGCGGGAGCCAGCCGACCGGCAGTGCCGCCGCGACGGGATCGACCGCTCCGAAGACGTAGACCGCCGGGAACGCGATCGCCGTCCAGAACGCGGCGCGTCGAACGGCCGCTTCTATCCCGCGACCGACCGCCGAGCCGGCCGCCGCGGTACACCTGCGCACCGGGTGGTCGTCGCGCAGACATCCCGGGCGACGACCGTCCGCGTTCGTGTTCGTGCGCACGCCTTACACCGGGAGCAGCGCGAGTCCCGCTCCCAACACGACCCCGTAGACGACGTGGAAGAAGCCGAACGAAGCCATCGTCTTCGGGTCGGGTTCCATCGCGAGGACGATCCGCATCCAGAACATCATCCCGCCGACCATCAGGACGA
Organism: Halorubrum sp. Hd13; assembly: GCF_002252755.1. GTDB lineage: Archaea > Halobacteriota > Halobacteria > Halobacteriales > Haloferacaceae > Halorubrum. The sequence continues at coordinate 51,569 of NZ_NHOY01000017.1, forward strand.
GTCCGAAAGCGAGCCCCCAGAGTACGCTCCCGACGAGGACTCCCGCGCCGACATCCAGCACGAGGGCGGTCGCGCCGACCGCGAAGGCGGCCCCCGCGCCGACCCCGTACAGCATGTGGAGCAGCATGCCCTGTTTCATGTACGACTCGGGCCCCTCGTCGCCGACGTACTTCGCCCAGAGGGCGGCGGTCGGCGGCGGCGAGCTGTCTCCCATCGTCATCATGAACATCGTCATGACGACGGTCGCGATCAGTCCAGCGATCAGTCCGGTGAATACGCTTACCATGATGTGTGACACGCGCCGGCGAACCGACGCAGGTTACCTCTAGTAACCTAGATACGAGACTACCCAATAAAAGCGCGCGAACGGATCGGTAACTGGGTTACCGGCCGGTAATCGTCGTCGTCGGTAGTGCTCACAGGTACGACTTCCCGTCCGGCAGTTCGCACTCGTCGCCGTGACACTGCGCGGCGTGTTCGACGGCCGTGAGGTCCGGCTCGTCGTCCGTCTCCCCACTTCGCCACGCGTACTGGACGGTGCGGTCGGGATCGACCACGCAGACCGCCGAGCGCGCGACCCCGCGGTGGTCGTCTATCTCGTCGGCGCGCACGCCGTACGCCTCGGCGACACGGCCGTCGCTGTTCGAGATCAGTGGGAAATCGATCCGGTGTTTCTCCGCGAACGCGCGGTGGCTGTAGACGCTGTCGGTCGAGATACCGAGGACGACGGTGTTCTCCAGCAGCGACAGCGCCTCACTGTCCCGCAGCGTACACATCTGTGTCGTACAGACCGGATGGAAGTCGAACGGATAAAACACCAATACGACCGCCCACCCGTTGTCGGTGTATTCGGCCAGGCTATGGGTGTCGATCCGTCCGCCGCCCGCACCCGGAAGTTCGAACGTCGGCGCCGTCTGTCCGGTTCGGAGCATACGTGTCAGTCGGCGTCGGGACGGCATGAGCCCCGGCCGATAGTGTGGTGTGATCGCACACGCTGTGGTCCGGGTCAGGTTGTCCGATCAAGTCGATGGGCTCGAGCCGCCCGCCAGACAGTGCTTCCGCCCCGCACACGTAGCAGCCGTCTACGACCATTCGCCGCTTCGCAGCGGTATGACGCTCGCGCTCTCGATCGAACTGACGGCGACGATCGCCGTCGTCGTCGCGGTCGCAGGCGCCGCCAATGGCGTCGCGGGATTCGACTTCGCCGCCGCCGGGAGCGACCGCTCGACCGTCGGCGGCCCCTCGGCAGCCGAACCGCTCGATCCGTCAGAGCCGTCGTCAATCGACCCAGATTCGGCGCCGACGTCGGAGGATCCGAGACACCCCGAGACCGACGATATCCCGACCCCGAGGGCGCCGAGCAGGGTTTGTCTGTCAATCTGTACCATATAATAAGTCGGAGTCAACGGATGTTAACAGCGTTCAGATCGTGCGTCGAGAGCGCACGGGCGGTTCGACCGAACCGAGAAAGCGCTCGACCGTCGCATGGTGATCAGCCCGTCATCGACCGATGGCTGCCAACACTCGGTCCCGGATCGTCTGCCGGTCTGGAAGCGGCGGAAGCGTCGTCGAGAGCGCACCGACGAGTCCGCCCCAGAGGAGGTGACCGACGAACGAGGCCTGGCCGAGATTCGGGAGCGGCGTCGCGACTCCCACGGCGTTCAACCAGAGGCTCATGACCACTCCCGCCAAGACGAACCACAGGAAGAGCCCGTACGCGGCCCCCGCGGCGACGCTGGCCCCGACGGACTCACCGAGCAGCCTGCCGGGTATCTCGGAGCGGACAACGGTGAACACGGTCGCGAACACGGCGCTGTGGAACAGGTGCGCGACCCACCCCACCGACGAGACGGACGCTCCGTACAGCGCGCCGATCACCGGCAGTGTTCCGGTCGTCGCCTGAAAGAACGCGCCCATCGCGACACCGGCCGCCAGCCCGATGCCGAGCGTCCGCCACAGCGTCCCGCTCGCGAGTCCCGGCGTGTCGCCCGCCGTGCCGGTTCGGCCGGTTCGCGGGAGCCGCACCCGGAGGGTAGCCGCCTCGCCGGTGTCGTCGACGCCGATATCCCCGCCGTATCTCGCGACGAGGAGCCGGACGACCGGGACGCCGTAGTCCACGTCGTTCCGCTCCTGTTCGGGGATTCCCTCGACGAGCACTTCCCGTTCCCGAGCGCTGAGCCACGCTCTGGGGGCCGTGACGGACAACTCGACGTACCGGTCCCCGACGTCGATCGCGAAGGGATCGGCGCCCGAGTCCGCCCAGTCGGGGAGCGCCGCGAGTTCGTCGAGCAGGCGGTCAACGTATCGGTCCGCTCTGATCGTCACCGACGGGACCGACACCGCCGACTCGTCGCGACCCGTGCGCTCAGCGTGTCTCCGGATCGCCTCGTCGAGCCGGACCGGCCCCAGCGCGCTGCCGCCGTCGACTGTGCCGACAGTGAGGAACCGCGTCTCGTCTACTGCCCGTTCGATCCGCGTGATCGCGTCGGTGATCGCCGTCTTGCTCCAGTCGGCGGTCTCTTCGCGCTCCTCGAACAGAATCTCCGAGTGGCCCCGGAGGATCGTGACGGAGTTCCGAACCTCGTGTCTGAGGATCCGATTGAGGAGCCGCGCCTGTTCGATTTGCCGGTCTACGGTGGCCTGCCGTCGGTCCGCCTCCGCGCCGCGGATCCCGACGAGCAATCCCGCGCCGCCGCCGACGATCCCGACGGCGGCAGCTGTCGCAGTGGCGTCCCCCGGTGACGCCGCGATCAGCAACGGTCCGAGCACGAGTCCGACCGCCGCGGCGCCGCCGAGGAACCAGCCGAGGACGGTCCGGGTGTACGTCCGGTCCCGGGCGCTGACCGCGAGGTTGATCCCGTACAGGACGACGCCGAATCCGACCGCTAACACCAGTACCGCGCTCACCTCCGTCGCGAATCTCCTCTCCGTCACCAACAGGTCGGCGACCGTCCCCCGCGTCAGCGCGAACGCGACGACCGCTATCGCGACGCCCTCGGATTTAAACGCGAGACTGTCGCTCGGAGACGGTCGGTCCATACGTTCGATTATTTTCCGTTTGTAAAGAAGTGTACCGGTTGTGTGGCTCGACCGCGCTACCTCGTGAGGAGTCGCATCGATCAGCCGTCTGTCGACCACAGACGATTCATACGTGGAAAGACGCCGCGTAGCCGGGTTCCCCTACGACGCCGGTCCTACTCTGCCGCCGCCAACCGCTCGACGGCGTCGTCGGTCTCGGCGGTCTCGTGGGCGATAAACCCGTCGTTCGTGAGCGCCGCCTGAAGCGCCTGTTCGCCGGCGGCCGCCGTGGCGTCGGTCACGGTCGGCACCTCGAAGCCGTTCTCGACGACGTCCCGCAGGTGCGACTCTACGCAGAGATTCGCACTCATCCCCACGAGCACGATCGTGTCGATACCGCGCTGACGGAGCTGGATCTGCGCGTCGTTGCTCCAGAACCCGGAGAGCTGTTCGTGCGGCGTGAGGACGAACGTGTTGTCGTCCGGTTCGAGCTCGGGAACGAAGTCGGCGGAGCTTGTCGACGACGGCGTTCTCCTCGACGGTCTCGCCGACCTTGTCCCACACCACGCTCTCGGGCTTCAGGAAGTCGATCTGCGGGTCGGTGATCAGGACGGCCGTGCTGTCGGCGTCCATTTCGAGTTCGCTCATAGTTACCTACAGTAACCTAGTATGAATGGGTAATTGAAAAGTTCGCGCGAACGGACGGGTAACCGGATTACCGGTCGGCGTGACAGGTATCATTTTCTCACCTACTTACTAAACGTACCTTTATTTTCGTGGCGATCGTGGATCCGGTATGAGTACCGATATCGAGCCGTTAGAGGTGTGGTGTGCGGGCAGCGACTGGTGTCCGATCACGACGACTGCGACGCTGATCGGTAAGAAGTGGCATCCGGTCGTTATTCACCGACTCTTGGAGAACGGGCCGCTGGGATTCAATGCACTCAAAGAGGAGGTCGACGGGATCTCAGGGAAGGTCCAGTCGGATGTCCTCGAAGACCTCGAAGAACACGGGTTCATCGACCGGACCGTCATCAGCGAGAAGCCGTTCCGCGTGGAGTACTCGCTGACCGACCGCGGGCGGTCGCTCGAACCCGTGATCATCGCCATGCGTGACTGGGGGCGAGAACACCTCACCGCTCCGGAGGACCAGTGAACGACTCGAGCGAGTCGGCGATGAACGTGATTTCAGTCCTCCCGAAGGACGCGATCCCGAGCATCGACGACCCGACCTTCGGTGACGACTACTTCGGCGACCCCGATGACGAGGTACTGATTGTAGAGCCCGGCGACGAGGCATCCCCAGCGCGCGCCTACCCGATCCGGATCCTCAACTACCACGAGGTCGTCAACGACGTAGTCCCGACTGCCGACGGCGGCGAGGACCCGATCGCGATCACGTGGTGTCCGATCTGCGGCAGCGCGGTCGTGTACGAGGTAACCGTCGGCGGCCGGGGGCTCACCTTCGGCGTCTCGGGGAAGTTGGCCGACGACGACCTCGTGTTGTACGACCGCGAGACCGACTCGGAGTGGAAGCAGTCTACCGGTGAGTGTATCGCGGGCGAACTCGCCGGCGAGCTGCTCCGCGTTCGACCCGGGCCGATGACCACCTACGCGGCCTTCCGCGAGGCGTATCCGGACGGGACCGTGCTCCAACCGGAGTCCGAGGGGTCGGCCGCGGCGAGCGGCTACGACCCCTCCGGATACGAGGCGTACGAAGAGCGCGAGGCGTTCGGCCTCCGCGGGATGCGGGGCGAGGGCCCGGAGCGCGAGTGGAACCGGGACGACCTCGATCCGAAAACGATCGTCCTCGGCGTGACGCCGGCCGACGGCGGCGCTTTAGGCTTCCCGCTGCCCGTCGTCGAGGCGGCCGGCGGCGTCGTGGCGGCAACGGTGGGTGAAACTGATGTTGTTGTCCTTGCGACCGACGACGGCCTCCACGCCTTCGAGCAGCCGGCATTCGAACTTCGAATTGAGGACGACTCGGTCAGAGGTGATGGCGCGACGTGGACACTCACAACGGGCGAAAGCAGTGACGGCCGCAGGCTCCGGCGTGTCGAAAGCCGCCGTCTCTACGCGTTTGCGTGGCAGGACGGCCACGGGCCTCGTTCGTTCCACTTTTTGTGAACGTATCACGGTGCGTTGTAATCGTCGGACTGTCGCAGACGTCACATTCATACGCCATATTTAATATCATTTAAATCTCAGTTTCTGCTGGAGGAATCAGAGGCACATGCTCTCCTCCTCTCCGTTATGATCAATAATCCGTCCTCGCTTGGTCATTGTCCTACCTGTAATCGTGAGATCTCACAGGCATGGAAACGTATTGAATACGAACGAGCAGACGGGGATATCGGTGTTTTTGCTGAGTGTCCAGCATGCGCTGAGGTTGTGAACTACCCTCCCCTACTCGCTCACGGCTGACGGCGTTCGTTCCTTGAGGGTAGGGCTTCCTGTTTCCACGACGCGCTCTGCAGATACAGACGTATCCACAGGGAGCGCAGTCTCCACAGGCGTTGATTCCGGCGGAAGGTCTTCTCCCGTGCCACGAGATCTCACCGGAGGAACTGGGAGAGAACGCGCTGCTCGACTCGCGCTACGTATTCAGCACGCCTCAAAGAACATTTCACTGATTGAGAATTTCAACACAGCAGTTGAATCCGGACTCGAATATTAGCGGCACAGTCTGTTCCTCGATTCGCGCACGGTCTCATTGGCGGTATAGCGAAACTAACGAACCGATTGCCATTAGCACCCCGACAACGATCAGCGCACCGCCCGCCTGCGTTGAATTGTTGATCATTGACCAGCCGACTGCCGCCGTCGCGGTCCCAGCTAGAAAGAGTAAGAACTTCCAGACAGCGTTTGGAATGAACTCTAGTCAGTCCTGGGTAATTGAGACTCGATTCTCAAATTCAGATTCGTAATTCCGGGATTCATTTCGACTTGTCTATAACGCGTAACTTAGTCGGAGTTCTTCGCGTCCCCTCATAATCCTGAACATTGTTACAGATGATCTCTCGCAACTCGTAGCCAACTCTGTGATGCTAGGTCTCCACTGGTGGGTATCCCTCTTCACGACGTTATGATCCGTCAATGAAAACATCTATGATGAATTAGTGTAAAGTTCATTTATGGACACAGGCCCCCATAACGATGCTTTGGGGGATAACGGAGAGAGTACCAGCCGCTATAGATCCATCATCGAAGCTGTTCGAGACGGCGTTTTCGTCGTCAATCTGGACGGCACTATCACCTACGTCAACGACTCGCTTTGCTCATTGACTGGACGTGAGCGGAACGAACTGGTTGGCAACACGTTCGACACGCTGGTTGAATCAGGACTGGTTGAATCAGCCGAGTTTGATCGATTCGTTACAATCATCAACTCCATTGCCGACGGAGAAATCCAGGATGAAATTCTGACCTTCGAAATTGATCAGGAAACCGAACAGATGGTAGACGTTCGCGTCTCGAAACATATCCGGGACGACGGCACTGACGATATCATCGGCGTGGTCCGGGATGTGACAGAGCGCGAGCGGAGGGCCCGGGCGGCAGAACAGAAACAGGAGGTGCTGGCCAAACTGTATCAGGTTGGTGCAGACGACGCTTTCACGTTCGATCAAAAAGCCGAGCGCATCCTCTCCATTGGGTGTGAGTACCTGGATCTGCCGTTTGGGTTCCTGTCGAGAATAGAGGAAGACACACAAGAGATTGTACACGCTGTTGGCGAGCATACACTACTCCAGCCGGACGAAACCGCACCGCTGGAGCAGTCGTACTGTCGGAAAACTATCCAAAGCGACGACCTGGTCGGTATGCAGGACGCACGAGCGGAGTTGGGCGACGACGACCCGGCGTACGAACTGTTCGACTTAGGCTGTTATATCGGAACGAAGGTCATGGTCGGAGAGAACCTCTATGGAACGTTCTGCTTTGCGGCCCCACACGACCGTGAACGGGAATTCAACGCCAGCGAACGGGAGGTGATCAAGCTTCTTGGACAGTGGGCCGGGTACGAACTCGAACGGCAGCGGTTCGAAGAACGCTTGGAAGGTCTGCACGGGACAGCGCAGCGGCTGCTAACGGCTGAAACAACGACGGACGTCGCAAAGATAACGATCGAGATGATTGTGGACAGTTTCGATCTCCCGGTGAGTGCTTTTTGGGAGTACGACGCCACCGCCGACGTCTTACGCCCTGTGGCTGAAACAGACGAAGCAGTACGGGTCGTCGGGGAGGCTCCGACGTTCGAACGAGGCGACGCACTTCTGTGGGAGAGTTTTGACAGTGGCGACATCCGGAACTACGAGGACCTGACCGAACGATCCGGAACTTTCAATCCGGAGACGCCATTGCAGTCAGAGGTGTATATCCCCTGCGGGAATCATGGGATCATCACCTGTGCTGCGACCGAGCCACGTGCGTTCGACGAGATCGACGTCGAAAGCCTCCGACTGCTGGAGGCGCTGGTCACGGAGGCCATCACCGCAGTCAAGCGCGAAGAACAGCTAGCCGAGCGTGGTGAAGCACTCCAGCGACAGAACGACCGCCTCGAAGAGTTTGCCGATGTCGTGGCACACGACCTTCGAAACCCAATGACGGGAGCGGTCGGCTTTCTCGAAATCGCCCGCAAGACGAACGAGTCACAGCATTTCGACCGCGTCGAACAGTCCTTAGAGCGGATGGAGGAACTCATCGACGAGTTGTTGATGATCGCACGCGGTGATCGCCAGGCAGTCAACATACGCACCCACCAATTACAACCAATCGTGGAGGAGGCGTGGTCATACACCGACGCCCCGAAAGCGACCTTGTTCGCAGACGACCCGCTTGGTGAGATACAGGCCGATGAGACACGACTGCTGCAACTGTTCGGCAATCTCTTCCGCAACAGCATCGAACACGGCGGCGACGATGTTACCGTAGAAGTTGGCCCCCTCGCTGACGAGGGGGGGTTCTACGTCGCCGATGACGGGCCAGGGTTTTCCGACAAGCAACGGACAGAGATCGAAGCACTCGGAGACACGGACGAGATGTCGGGATTCGGAGTCGGACTCATGAGCGTTATCGATGTCGTGGAAGCACACGGGTGGGACCTCACAGTCCCCGCCACAGATCGGGGAGCACGCATCGAAATCCGAACTGGTGAACGGAGCGAATGACCCGTGGAACCAAGCGTCGCCGTAATAAAGTGTGGGTAGGAGACCCATATGACCGCCGAAATAGTCATTGCTGAGGATGATGAGACGACCCGGGAAGTCATCGAACTCAACTTGACTGACAACGGGTGGGACGTAGTGGCGTTTACAGATGGTGATGAGTGTTGGGAGCATCTCGAATCACGGACCAACGATCCACCAGATCTCGTGGTGTTAGACGTGATGATGCCCGAACTCGATGGGCTTTCAGTTCTCGAACATATCCGGGATCACGACGCACTCGTCGATCTGCCAGTCGTCATATTGACATCCCGAAACCGGGAAGAAGATATCGTGCAAGCACTCGACGCCGGTGCTGACGATTTTGTGGCAAAGCCCTTCTCGGAAGCTGAACTTGTGGGGCGAATCGAGGTAGTCCTCGACGCAGTCTGAGTGTTGAGTAGTCGTTGTTCATCGGCTGTCAAGGTGGATACCTCGGGGCTTGACCCCGAGGCAATTGACATGCGTAGACCTTTAGGTATTAGTCACGTTTACTTTTTTAATGTGGGTTGCTACGCTGCTGGCTGTTCTTGGGCTGCTCGGCGTAGCACTGACCACACAGTTTACCGGCTACCGACTCGGCGGAACGATCACCGTGCCGGTCCTCGGAGTGTACACACTCAAAAATGTCCTGATGTTGCCGGTGTTCGTCCTCAGTACTATCGCAGCGTACATCGGTCTCTGGTATCTTCGACGACGAACCCTCATTTACGGTCGAGATGAACTTCTCGCCGCATTTGTCATCGGCACGTCAGTCCCGTTGGTGACGATTCTAGGGCTGATTCAGGTTGGGTTTGATGCAGACCTAATCGTGTTGATTGGCAGTATTCTCCCCGGGTTGGCGGCTTACAATTTCCACAGCATTAAGCCGGAGTTTCGGCGGAACGATTTACTGGCGACCATCGGGTTATTTACAGCACTGATCGTCATCGGTTGGATACTGGTGTCCCCAGGGATAGCTGCCCGATTCGGGTCTGTAACGCCCCCGGTGTTGTTCGCTGAAACCGCCGACGTTGCGGTGTATAATAATGCAGTCGTTGATATCACAACAGGAGCGGTTCTCATTTCGAGGGAAGTCGTGGCTGGTCTCTTTATACTCGGTCTAGTCGCATCCGAGCGCATCAGATCCCGCTTCGGCGTCCGGGTCGGTATCATCACGGCAATTTTGTTGGCAGTCTACGCCCTCATGAATTACTGGCTCATCATTATGTACCTGATTCTATTCGTCCTCGTATTTGGTTTAGTTCAGGCACTGAACTACGCAACACTGCGGTATGGAAGAGTGCTGCTTGGAACCACTACCGCGTTTGGGCTACTCGTGGCAGTTCCACTCACGCTCTCGCTCCCGATAAATCGGGGGCTATCTGCGTTTTTCGTTGCCTTCCTTGCTGGCATCACGGCGTATAATGCTCACGTGACAGGGTCATTTGATCGGCGGTTGGTACTCCCCCTCCAGGCCGTCGTGTTCGTTCCAGCCTTGCTCATCGCGCGTCGGTTCGCCACACCGGAACCTAAGGGTATCCCACAAGAACTTACGCTGCCGGTGATACTGACAGGCGTGTTCGTGGTATTGGTCGGATTGGGGATTGGACGCTGGTATGCGGTTGACCAACCTGACGAGACCGAGGTACAGTCTGTGTCCGTTCTTTCGGGGGATGACTCATGAGTACGACGGCATACGAGATATACGGACGGGGGTTCGGCTGGTCGTGGCGACTTCGGGTTCAGGAACGCGTGGTAGCGACCGGGGGCCACCACTACGATACGTCACAGGAGGCCCGGCAAGCTGTAGACCAAGTTCGAGGAGCAGTTGCCTCGCTCACCGGTGACAAAGAGGCGTTCGAAAGCGAGGATATCAGCGACCCGCAAACGATTGTCAGAGAAGACCCGACGCCGTCTGGCGAGATTCCGCAGGACCGGAACAATTGGGTGTGGCAATTACAGACGCCAGAGCGCACTCTCGCAAACAGCGCAGATCGGTTTCCCACCGAGAGCGAGGCCAGAAATGCCTTGGATCGGTTTCTCACGCGGGCCGCCGGTGCGCTCCCGATGTTCATGGTCGGTGCCGAATACGAGTGGCGGGGGGCCCTTCGATCTATCGAGGTCGGCAAGCCGAGTCTGACCGGGATTGTGAGGGAGCTAAAACGAGGGTTCCGTCACCGAAAGGCACTCCGACGTCTGGACACTCGCATCGCCGTGGCGGGGAGCCGTGGCAAGACATCGACGACCCGTCGCCTCGACGACGTGTTCAATCGCCGGGGCTACGATACGTTAACGAAGATTACCGGGAACCACCCGACGCTCATCCATAACGGCGAGGTTCACCCGATCGAACGAGGCGGCCCTCGGACCACGCTGTACGAGAACATCAGCGTGATCGGAGAGTTCGCTCCGGAGCTCGATGCCTATGCCGCCGAGGATATCGGCATCTTCGAAAACCAGGGCATCACCGAATACACGACGCGACTGATCAATCAGCAACTGATAAATCCGGACATCGTCGTCCTCACAAATGTCCGCCAGGATCACAACGACACGCTCGGCAAAACGCGAACCAAAATTGCCCGGTCGTTCGCACGGTCGATTTCCGCCGGGACGCACGTCGTCAGTGGGGAACAAAATCCTGTTCTTCACGACTATATGCAAGAGGAGATCGAACGACGGGGCGGTACTATCGAACAGGTCGAGATTCCCGACCGACATGAGGGAATGATTGGGGCAGAAACCGCTCACGCAATTGACGCAGTGCTGTCATTTCTCGACGAATCGCCGCTCCCCGAGGGCGAACTCGAAGCGTTTTTAGACGCAATCCAGCCGGAATGGACGCGACTCCCGAACGGTCGTATATTCAACGCAGCACAGGTGAACGATGTCGAGAGCACGGAGATGGTGCGCCAGGCACTCGTTCCCGATGAAAAAATACTGCCGTTCGTCTATCTCCGACGAGATCGACGGGGGCGAACCGCCTCCTTCGCAGAGTATGTTGACCTTCTCTACGAGCAAGGCCACATCGATAGCGCCCACGTTGGTGGGGCCAACACCCGCGCGTTCGCTGAGAATACCGAGCTACCGGTCACCCGACACGACAACGGAAACGACGCCGAGAAGGTGCTGACTGATCTTCTCGCAGAGGGCAATCCCGTCGTCATCATGGGAAACACGGTTGATGAGTTCATGCGTGAATTCGAGGAGGCTGTAAGTACTCAGGAACAGGAAGCAACCGAATCTATCAAACCGACGTAGAACTCTATTACTGCTTATTAACTGAATAGGTTGTGCCGACGAGTACGATGCCGGTGACGACCGGGAAGAAGCCCAATACCGGAGCCCATCGCAGTACTACGGTGCGGAGGGTGAAGTCGGGATGGATGATAGGTGAGGTCGTGTTAACTTAAGCAT
>NZ_NHOY01000043.1 GCF_002252755.1 Halorubrum sp. Hd13
CGGTGTCGTTCGCCGACGAGAGCTTCCGGAGGCTCTCCGAGAGCTTCCCCGTGATCGCCCGCTTCGATCGCTGGCTCCACTCGTGGAACAATGCGAGCGGGCCCAGCACGAGGTACGCCGGGACGTAGACCCAGACGAACGCCGACCAGACGGGGCGGGCGACCCATCCGTCGAAGGTCGTCGGCGCGTTGCCCGTGAGCGCCGCGATGGCGACGATGGCGACCGCGGCCGGTACGGTCAGCGCCAGCGTGTACAGCGGGTTGTCGCGCAGGAAGAGGTGCGGCGCCGAGACGATCCGCTTCGTCTTGTACGTCCCCTCCCGGTCGCGGATCCGGTCGAAGACGCCGAATCGACCGACGAACCCTTCGATGAGTCCGAAGTGGAGCAGCCCTTCCTGGCTCGTCTGTCGGAGCCGCTCGCTGCCGCCGTCGGGGCGGAGGTAGCCGTCGCCGGGCTCGTCCTGCTTGACGGTCGAGACGAGCACGAGGAAGCCGATCCCGGTCAGCGGGATCAGGACGTACACCGTCGCGTACAGCAGCCGGTCGTCCGCCTCCCCCATCATCCCCATGATGACGAGGATGATGATCAGGAGGAGGGGGAAAAGCGAGAGCGTCATGTACATCTCGCCGAACAGCTCCAGCGTCTCCAGGGTCATCTCGCGCTCCTGTTTCGACGTGCGGAGGTGTTTCTCCTTTTTATCCTTCAGGAAGCTCTCCATGTCGCCGCCGGAGTTGACGATCGAGAGCATGTCGGCGAGGAACTGCGAGAGCTCGTCGGAGGGGGTCTCCATCGACTGCTGGCGGATCGCGTTCCGGTAGTCGGTGCCGAAGTACTCCGTCTCGTTGACGATGCTCTGGAACTCGCGGGAGACCTCGCCGTAGGTGTCCTCCGCCGTCGCCATCGCGCGCAGGATCTCGAGCTGATTGAGCCCGCCGACGGAGAGCGCGTACATGAACGAGACGGAGTCAGCGAGCAGGAGGTTGATCTCGCGCTTCCGCGACGACGCGCGCGAGTAGGGGACCGCGACGAGGGCGCCGAACCCGAGCGCGAAGCCGATCGACCCGAAGACGAGCCCGCTTATCAGCACCGCGGTCGGCACGACCAGCGACCGCAACAGCTCCTGGATCGCCGGCGTGGGCGCGGGCATCCCGAGCGAAAGCGTGTTCGGGTCGATCAGCCCGAGCGAGAACACGCCGTACCCGATCAGCGTGCCGAGCGCCCAGAGCAGCCCACCGGCGAGCAGCCCGGCGCCGAGCGCTCGGGAGACGTACATCTCGACCTGGTCCGGCATCCGCGCCTCCGCGAGCTTGCGCTCGACGTCGCCGACGAAGTCGCCGTCGGGGTCGAACAGCAGCTCGAAGACGGGGTAGAACAGCTCCGCGAGGACGTCGGCGTCGGCGGAGCCGTCGCCGACCCCCGCGTCGAGGCTCACGCGAGCCACCTCGTCGGGGTCACGGCGCTACCGCTCCTCCGGGGACTCGACCGTGCCGAACCCCCAGTCGTCGATGTCGTCAGCGCTCTCCCCGTCGTCGGTCTCCGCCTCCCCCGCCTCGCCGTCGCTCTCCGTCTCTTCCGATTCGCCGTCGCTCTCCGCCTCCCCCTCCTCGCCGTCGCTCTCCGCGTCGTCATCGGGCCCTGCCTCGCCGTCTTCCGCGGCCGGGTCCAACACGTCGATCCCCTCCTCGAACGGCTCGTCGAAGTCGATAGCGCCGCTTCCACCGCCCGAATCGGCGCCATTCGAGTCACGGACCCCGGTGCCCGACCCCGATCCATCCGCCGCCTCCGTCCCGTTCGCCGGTTCCTCCGACGACGGGGACCGATCGCTCGACTCGACGCCGGCACCGCCGTCGGCCGTCACCGCCTCCGGCGGCGTTCCGTCGATCGGTGCGCTCTCGGCTTCCGCGGCGATCTGGGGGAGTTCGGGGCCGGCCGCTTCCGGGTGGAGCGCCGCCGCCTCGCGGGCCGCCTCCGCGAGCGTCCCGTGGTCGTCGTCGGGCGTCGCCTCGACGTCGGCGGCGGGCGCGATGTCGAGCAGCGCGTCGGCGACGGAGTCGGGCATCCGTCCCCGGTACTCGGCGAACAGGTCCCCGGCGTCGGCGAGGATCCGCTCTACCTCCGCGCGGCCCGCCTCGTCCGGCTCGGGGCGGGGGATCATCTCCTCCTTGTCGCGGTCGACGTTGATGAGCACGGACTCCATCTCCCGGAGGTCCTCCAGCGAGCGCTCCAGCCCCTCGTTCGCCATCAGCGCGAGCACCGTCTCGGGGTCGTTGATGAACGCCTGGAACGTCGCCGCCACCTGCGCGTAGCTGTTGAGCCCGCGGTCGATGAGGTACGCTAACACGACCCGGCGTTTCCGGAGCTCCTCGTTCAGCGTCTCGCGGCTCCACCCGCGGTCGAACATGATGTCTTCGAGGGTGTTCGAGTCGCCCATCTGGAGGAACTCGTCCGTCTCCGCCTGCCACTGGAACACGTCCTGAACGTTGATCTCGTCGTTCTCGGCGTCGTAGTGGTTGATCTCGGTCAGCGACTTGTTTCGGCGCACCTTCTTTCCCTGCACCCGGGTCGACGTCTGAACGGAGACCAGGTCGAGGGCGGTGAACATCGTCTTCGAGACGTTGATCGGCTCCGTGGTGAACCGCTTGAGCACCTCGCCGACCGTGTCGGCGTGGAAGGTGGTGTACGTGGTGTGGCCGGTCGACATCACCTGGAAGGCGGTCCGGCCCTCCTCACCGCGGATCTCGCCCATCACGATGTAGTCGGGGCGCTGCCGGAGCGCGGCCTCCAGTAAGTCGAACTCGTCGATGTCGCCCTTGTCGTCGTCGGAGAAGGAGGGGCGGGTGACCGAGGCGATCCAGTTGCGCTGCGGCAGTTCGACCTCGCGGGTGTCCTCGATGGAGACGATCTTCGCGTTCGAGGGGATGAACAGCGAGACCGCGTTCAGGCTCGTCGTCTTCCCCGAGGCGGTGCCGCCCGCGAAGATCAGGCTCTTGTGGTTCTCGATCGAGAGCCAGAGGAACGCCATCTCGTCGAGCGAGAACGTCTTCCAGTTGATCAGGTCGATCGGGGTGAAGGGGACCTCGTTGAACTGTCGGATGGTGTAGTTGGTCCCGTGGTCCGACACCTCCCGGCCGAGCGTGAGCTGGGCGCGGGAGCCGTCGGGGAGGGTGGCGTCCACCTGCGGGCGCCGCTTCGAGATCCCCTTCCCGGAGCGCTGCGCGAGCTTCACGACGAAGTCGTCGAGCTCGTCGGTCTCGTGGTAGACGTTGGTGATGATCTGCTCGTAGTCGGAGTGGTAGACGAAGACGGGGGAGTTGTACCCGTCACAGGAGATGTCCTCCACGTTGATGTCGTACTTGATCGGGTCGATCCGCTCGTAGCCGATGAAGTCCCGCTTGAGGTAGTACAGCAGCTTCTCGACCTGGTGCTCCGACAGCGTCTCCGGGTCCTCGGCCAACACCGCGGGCTCGGGCCGGGCGAGGATCGTCGCCGGCGCCGACTCAGCCCCCGATTTCGTCGGGGGCACGTAGCCGAGCGACTCCGTGATCCGAGCGGCGATCCCTTCGGTGACGTCGAAGCCGAACCGGTCGACCACGTCGTCGACGAGGTCGTCGATCACCCCGCGGTCGCCGTCCTCGCGCTTGTAGAGGTCGTACCGGTCGAGCAGGGTGAGCGTCTCGTCGACGATAACGTCCTTTCGGAACGCCTCGTCCCCGCCCGCGATCGCCTCGTCGGCGTACTTGATCGAGGTGCGGAGCTTCCCCGTCAGGAACTCGACGAGGTCGGCCTCGATGTCGGTCCGGTACGGCTGGACCGCGTAGTACTTCACCTCGTTCTCCTTCGTCGAGCGGAACACGATGACGAACGCGTACGGCTTGTTCACCCAGTACCGCTCGATCTCTCGGAAGTGGACCTTCTTCGGCATCGGGACCGCCTTCTCGAGGTCGTACCGGTTCGCGAGGGTGGTGTCGCCGTCCGCCGTCGAGAAGAACTCGTCCTCGTCGACGTCGGGGTTCACGTTCACCGTGCGCTCGTCGACCAGGTCGGCGAGCTCGGCGGCGGCGCTCCCGCCCGCGCCGAGGAGCTCCTCCGTCCGGTCGGGGTCGAACCCGAGCGCTTCGGTCTTGTCCTCGTGGGTGAACGCCAGCGGCTCGTCGTCCTCGCCGGTCGGCGGGTTCCCGTCCTCGTCGAGGAAGAACTCGTCGCGGTAGTCGTCCCACGTGTAGTACCCCTTTAAGACCGGCACCGAATAGAGGTCGTACCGCGCCGAGCACAGGTCCCAGAGGACGTCGCCGACGGCCGCGGCCGCCCGGACTCGGTACGCCGTCTCCGACGGGTCGAAGCCGAGGAACTCGCCCGGGTCCACGCCGACGCGAGCCCACTCCTCAGCGGTCGGGACGCGCCGAGGGACCGATTCCACGTCGTTGCCCGCAGCGACCACGACCCCGGGAACGCCCGCGCCGTCGACCGCGATTCCGGAGCGTTCGTCCGGCTCGGTCGGCCCCTCTCGCTCGTCCGGTCCTTCCGATCCGTCCCCAGCGGCAGAGTCGGGTTCGGTCGGAACGACGGCCTCTTCGCCGTCGGTGTCGTCCTCCTCGCCGTCGCTGTCAGGATCATCCCCGCTGTCGGCATCGCCGTCGTCCCCGTCGCTGTCAGAATCATCCCCGCTGTCGGCATCGCCGTCGTCCCCGTCGCTGTCAGCATCGCCCTCGCTGTCGGCATCGCCGTCGCCGTCGGCTCCGTCGTCCCGCTCGCCGTCACCCTCTCTGTCGGCATCGGCGTCGTCTTCCTCGCCATCGCCCGCCTCGCCGTCTCCGTCGCCCCCCTCCGTCGTTCCGACCGACTCCGCTCTCGGGTCGGGAGGGTTCGCCGCGGTCGAGGTCCCGGCGGGGACGACGGCCGCGCCGCTGAGGACGACTCGGTCGGGGCCGATCACGAGGGCGCCCGCCTCGGGGGTTCCGTGTCCCGGGACGGCGGTGTCGCCGTCGGTCGTGTACGGCTCGTCGACGCCGGCGGCGCGGATGACTCGGTCGACGCCGTCCTCGAAGTGGGCGTCGACGGCGGTCGACGGGACGACCGGCCCCTCGCCGATGTCGGCGTACAGCTCGTCCGCGGCGTCGTCACGGCCGCGGTCGCGGAGGAACGAGCGCCACGAGTACCGTCCCACCGCGACCGGGGGATCGGACGCCGCGGAGTCCGCCGTCTCGTCGGGCGAGAGGGGCGAACGCTCGGCGTCCTCGGTTGCCATGCGTACGGGAACGCCGCAACCGTTGAAAAAGGTGTCTCGCAAAAACCCGCGACTGATAATCCCCGGAGGGGGTGACCGAAGCGGCGGACGAGCCGATCGACTGACGGCGATGGCGCGCGGCCGACCCTCCCTCCGACGGCGCCGCCGGTCACTTCCGACGGCGCGGGCTCGACCCGCGGCGGGAGCGACCCCTCAGGGCCAGAGCCCGCGCGCCTCGTGCGCCTCGGCGATCCGCGACAGGGCGACGATGTAGGCGGCGTCGCGCCACGTCACGTCCCGCGCTTCGAACTCGTCCCGGACGTCTCCCCAGGCGTCGAGCATCTCGGTCTCCAGCTCGTCGTTGACGCGGTCGAGCGACCACGCGCGGCGGTTGATGTCCTGAAGCCACTCGAAGTAGCTCACCGTCACCCCGCCGGCGTTGGCCAGAATGTCCGGGATCACCGGCACGTCGCGCTCGGCGAAGACCTCGCTCGCCGCGCTCGTCGTCGGACCGTTGGCCCCCTCGATAACGATGTCCGCGGCGACGTCGTCGGCGTTGTCGGCCGTCAGCACGTTCCCGATCGCCGCCGGGATCACCACGTCGACGTCGAGCTCCAGCAGGGCGTCGTTCGTCACCGTCCCCGGCGCCTCGTGGGTCATCACCGCTTCCGGCTCCTCGCGGTGGGAGGGGATCGCGCGCGTGTCGAGGCCGTCCGGGTCGTAGACGCCGCCGGTGACGTCGCTCACGGCGACGACGTTCGCCCCCCAGTCGTCGAGCAGCGTGGCGGCGTTCGCCCCGACGCTCCCGAACCCCTGCACCGCGACCGACGTCTCACCGATCGCCTTCCCGTAGTAATCGACGGCCTCGCGGGCGACGATAGCGACGCTCCGGCCCGGCGCCTCGTCGCGGCCCTCGCTCCCGCCGACGACGGGCGGCTTCCCCGTCACCACGCCGGGGATCGTTTCGCCCTCCTGCATGGAGTAGGCGTCCATCAGCCACGCCATCGTCTGCGGGTCCGTGCCCATGTCGGGCGCGGGGATATCCGTCGTGGGACCGATGACGGCCCGGATCTCGTCCGTGAACCGGCGCGTCAGCCGTTCCGTCTCCTCGTCGGTCAGGTCCTTCGGATTCACCGCGATACCGCCTTTCGCACCGCCGAACGGGATGTCCATCACGGCGCACTTCCACGTCATCCACATGCCGAGGCCGACGCACTCCTCGCGCGTCACGTCGGGGTGATACCGGAGCCCGCCCTTATACGGGCCGCGGACGCTGTCGTGTTGCGCGCGATACCCGGTGTACACCGCCACGTCCCCGTCCTCGCGTTCGATCGGGACGGTGACCTCGTGGACCCGCTTAGGGTGTTTGAGCCGTTCGACCACGTTCGGATCGATATCCAGGTGATCGGCGGCGTGCTGAAGCTGTCGGCGCGCCGTCTCCAGCGCCGATTCCGGCTCGTTCGGTTCAGAGTCGTTCGGTTCAGGGTCGTTCGGTTCCGATCGGGTCTCCGCTCGCGGCTCGTCGCCGGCCGTCGTCGATGTCGGACCCATCGTCACTCGAGCGGGGTGTGTCGGTTCCGTATCTCGCCCCCGCAGTCGGGACACTGACCGGGATTGTTCTCGGCGAGCACGACGTGTCCGCAGTCGAAACACTCGTAGGGCGATTCCTCGGCCGATTTCTGGTCGACGTCCCTCATTGGTGGTCGTGAGTTCCGGCGCGTCTGCGCGGGACTCTACAAGGGCATATTGGGGATATAAGGATATATTCAGTAGTTGCTCATCCAACCACGCCTCGAACGGGGTAGTTTATAATTAAACCTTACTGTGGCAGAGCAGGGGACCGGGATCAGCGGTCGACGTGGCCGGCGGCCACCGGCGCGTGGTCGTCGATCAGCGCCGCGAACAGCTTCCGCTGGGCCGTTCGGATGTGCTGGTAGAACGCCTGCGGAGAGATGTCGAGCGAGTTCGCGACGACCTCGCCGGTCGCCTTCCGCGGCGACTCGAAGAACCCGCTGTAGTACGCGGTCTCTAAGACCTCGAGCTGTCTGTCGGTCAGCCTGTCGAGCACCGACGCGTAGAACCCGTGTTCGGACGCCTGTTCGCGCGACTGCTTCGACGAGAGGTCGACGTCGGCGAACCGGTCGCGGACGAGCCGCGTGACGTGTCTGTGTTCGCCCCCGCCGGGAACGTCGATGACCAACTCCGCCCCTTCGGCCGTCGCCGTCGCGCTCCGGAGGACGGCGCCGTGTTCCGCCAGATCCGCGGCGAGGAAGGGTTCGGCCAGTCGGAGTCGCACCACCCCTCCGGCGTCGCCGCCCCGGATCCGCCGAACGGCCTCGACGGCCACGAGCTCCTCGGTCGCGTCGACGACCGCGTCGAGCGGCGCGTCCTCGACGGTGAGGAACACGTCGTTGCCGCTCACGGTCTGTCGAACGCCGCCCTCGTAAGAGACCGTGCAGCCGGCGGTCTCGGCCAGTTGCGAGAGCACGAACGACGGGTCGCGGACCGCGTACTCGACGCGGGTCATCGAGGTCGTGAGCAGCGCGCGCGTGCGCTCGCCGGCGCTGATCGCGGCGGCGATCGTCTCTCCGAGCTCCGCGAGCACGGCCTGTACGGTCTCGTCGAACGCGTCCGGCGCCTCCGCGTACACGGTCAACACGCCGTACGAGAGGTCGTTGTACACCAGCGGGACGCTCAACACCGAGAGCAGATCGCGGGAGATCGCGTCCGAACGCCACGGCGCCGCGCGGATGTCGGCCGCGACGTTCGAGACGTGGGTCACCTCCCCGGTCGCCGCCGTCCGGCCCGCCGGTTCGACGCTCTCGGGAGCGACAGGGAACGTCCGCGCGTCGAGGTAGCCCCGATCGGTCCCCGCCCACGCCCGCGGCGTCACCGCGTCGCCGGCGTCGTCGCGGGCGCCGATCCACGCGAGCCGGAAGCGCCCGTCCGCGGTGAGCCGTTCGCAGACGGTGTGGTCGATCTCCTCGCGGGTCTCGGCCTGCACGATCCCGTGGTCGATCTCGCGGATCGTCTCGTTGATCCGGTCGAGCGCCGAGAGCCGGTCGTTTCGGCGCTGGAGCTCGCGGTCCTGCTCGCGGAGCTGGGACTCCCGGTCGACCCGGTCGAGCGCCGCCTCGGCGGTCGCCGCGAGGAGGTCGGCCAGCTCCCGCCTGACGTCGTCGAAGGCGCCGACGTCGGTCGAGCCGGCGACGAACACGCCGTGGTTCCCGAGGGGGATGTACGCCGCGCTCCGGAGGCCCGTGGCGCGGTCCGTGAGGCGGTCCGAGTCGTGCACGTCGTCGAAGAACAGCGCCTCGTTCTCGACGAAGCTGTGACTCGTGAGGTCGCGACCGTCCGCGTGCACGGCCGGCAGCGGGCCGTAGACGTTCCGCATCGCCTGCGAGCGGGCGGCTGGCCGGAGTCGGGTGTCGTCGGCGTCGAAGAGGTAGACGGCGCCGGCGTCGAGACCGAGCACGTCCGGGGTGTCGTCGACGACGTGACGGGCGATCTCGCGGTGGGTCTCGGCGTAGAGGAAGTCCCGAGCGGTCTCTTGGAGGGTGGCGAGCGCCCGCTCGCGCTGCTTGCGCTTCGTGACGTCCCGGCAGCTGTACAGCAGCGTGCCGTCCTCGATGGACGCCTCGCGGACGTTCACCAACAGCGTGTGCTCGTGGCCGGCCTTGTCCGTGGCCGTGGTCTCGATGTTCTTCAGGACGCCCTCCTCGGCGAGCGCCTCTCGGTCGAAGAGGTCCTCCCCGAGCAGGTCCTCGATGGTTCCCAGCTCGCGGATCTCCTCGGCGGTGTACCCGAAGATGAAGTGAACGTTCGGGCAGACGTAGGTGTACTCCCCGTCCTCGTCGGTTATCAGGACGGTGTCGGTCATGTTGTTGAGCGTGACGCGGTGGAGCTTCTCCGACCGCCGGAGCTCCCGCTCGAGGGCGACCCGGTCGGTGATGTCCGCGCTGTCCACGACGATCGAAGAGAGGTCCCCGCGCTCGTCGGTGACCGGCCGGACGGAGAGCTCCAGCACCCGGTCGTCGGTCGCGTCCCGGACGACGACGGCGTGGGCGAACTCCCCGCCCCGCGCGGCGTCGACGAGCCGGCGGATGTCCTCGCGCGGACGGTCGCCCTCGGACCACCACGGGAGGGTCCAGAACGGGTCGCCGACGACGGCGTCCGCGTCGGCGTCGACCATATCCAGGGCGGCCTGGTTGACGCGCGTGAGCCGCCCGTCCGGGTCGAGCACCCACGTCGCCGACCTGGCGTCTCGGAAGGAGGCGTCGAACTGCCGCGCGCGCTCGCGTCGCGTCACCGACCGGCGGGCCTCCCGGACGGCCCGCTCCGTCCGCCGAATCGCGTCGTCGACCGCGTCCGGCAGCGGGTCGTCGATCGCGAGGTAGTCGGTCACGCCGGCGCCGATCGCCTCGCTGGCGATCGCCTCGCTCCCCGCGGTCGTTCCCAGGACGACCGGCAGCGAGGCCGTCCGGTCGCGTATCCGGCGAGCGAGTTCGACGCCCGTGGTCCCCGGGAGCTCGTAGTCGGTCACCACGCAGTCGACCGCCGACGCTCCGAGGGCGTCCAGCGCCGCCGCCGCCGTCGGGACGACCCGGACGCTCGCGTCGGACCGATCTCGGAGGGCGTCGACGTAGGCGTTCGACCACGCCGTCTCGCCGACCACAACGATATCGGCGGCGTCGAGAACGCCGCGGGATGTGGAACTCATGTGAAACGCGACGGCACCGGCCGCGTACCGGAACGCGACGCGGCGCGTCGATACCGCGGGCTACTCGTCGGACGAGCAAAATCCCTGTTGTTTACTATTCAACCCGGGGCGGTTCGTCGGCCGCCGCGCTCGGCCCGGACCCGGCCGCGGCCGAACGGAGAGCGGGCCTTTAGGTCGTCGGGGTCGAAGCGGACGGTGTGACACGCTCCGACGCCCCCGACGGGCTGCGGTCCCTCGGGCGGCTCCGACGGGCGCCCGTCCGGCGGCGCGTCCGCGAGGCGGTCGCCGAGGAGCTGCTCGGCACCCCCCGGAGCCTCGGCGTCGTGCTCGCGTTCGTCGCGTTCATGCTCGCGGTCGGCGCCGGCTACTACGCCCCGACGGCCGGCGACGTGCCGGTTCCGCTGTGGCCGCTGTACGCGGACTCGGCGGTCGCGGTCGCGCTCGGCGGGGCGGTCCTGCTGACGCTCGTGCCGACGGTGCTTTCCGGCGGGAGCGTGGCCGCCGACGCTCCCGCGTCGCGGCCGCTGGCGTACCTCCACACGCTCGCGTTCGTCTGGCTGGTCACGTTCGGCCTCTGGCCGCTGGTCTCACTGAACCTCGCCTTCTCGCAGTACGTCGCGGCCCCCGACGCGTGGATCTACTACTGGGGCGTGCTCGGCACGCACCTCTGTTTCGTCGGGCTCGCGCTGCTGTTCCCGGCGTTCGGGCGGACGAGCCGCGGGGCGCTCGGACTCGCGCTCGCGCTGGCCGTCGGGAACGTCGCGCTCGACTACGGGGTCGGCTACCACCCGCCCCTCCTGTACGAGCCCGGGCCGCTGCTGGCGGGCGCGACGCTCGCGATCGCCGTCTTCTCTGTGTGGCTCGCGTGGCGGTCGTTCCCGCGGCTGGACGAGACTGGGTAAGTGTCCCTCGTCGTCGGCTTTCGCGAATTCGCGGGGGGTCCGTCGATAACCGGTAGTGTCGAAGCGGTCGGCCTCCCCGGCCGATCCGGCGTCTGCGGGATACGACGCGAACGGTCTGCGCCGCAGACGGACACCGGCGGCTCAGCGACACCACCGCTCGACGCCTTGTATCACCACCAATAGGATTATTTCCAAACACTGTCAATCGGGACCGTCTTGCATACCAAGCTGACCGGAGGCGGTGACCTCGTCGGAGACTCGGCGTGGCGGGTCGTAACTATCGCGGCCGCGTGGTTGCTGCTCCTGTTCGTCGGTGCGTACCTGATCACCCCGGCCAGTATCCTCACGCTGATGATGACCGATCTCGATATCACCGAGACCACGGCCGCCGCACTCGTCTCGATGCCACAGGTGGCCGCGACGGTGATCGGTATTCCCGTTGGGATCTATCTCGATCGCGTCGAGACCCGTGCGGTTATCCCCGCGGCGGCGGCCGTCCTCCTCGTCGGCAGCGTCGGCGACTGGTTCGCCGCGAGCGAGGGGACCGTCTCGCTGCTGATCGCGTCGCGACTGTTCGCAGGCGTCGGAATGTTCGTTCTCTGGGTCGTCAGTATCAACGTCGGGTCGAGGACGTTCCCACCCGACAGGCGGGCGACGGCGACGTCGGTGATCATCTCGGGATATCCCGCCGGGTACGCGCTCGGACAACTCGGTGCGCCGCGCCTCGCCGAGGTCGTCGCCTGGCCGGGGGTGTTCCCCGTCTTCGGCGGCGCGGTCTTCGCGATGTCGCTCGCGCTCTCCGTCGCGGTCGGGCGGGTCGGCGGGTTCCGGGCGGCCACGGCCCCGGACCCGATAACACTGGTCGGCTTCAAGCGGGTGCTGAGAAACCGGAACGTGTGGATGATCGTCGCCGTCACGGGCCTCGGCTACTCGCTGTATATGGTGTTTAATTCGTGGATGCCGACGTACATCACCCGTCAGTTCGGTGTGTCGCTGGCGGAGAGCGGCGCGTTCGTCGCGCTGTTTCCCGCGGTCGGGATCCTCGCTCGGCCGACGGGCGGATGGCTGTCGGACACGGTGTTCGCCCGGCGACGGCGGCCCGTCTTCGCCGCCTCGTTCGTCGGCGCCACCGTGCTCTCGGTCCTCATGTACTACAGCACGACTATCGCGGTACTCGTCGCGACGCTCGTCCTCGCAGGGGTGTTCCTCCAACTGCAGATCGGGCTCATGTACCAGTCAATTCAGGAGTTCGTTGCCCCGAGCGCCGCCGGAACGGCCGTTTCGATCGCGAGCGTGGCCGGGTGGGCGGCGTCGTTCGTCGCGCCCGTCGTGGCCGGCAAACTGATCGCCACCGCGGGCACCGACGCCGTCCTGTTCGCGCTCGCGGTCGGCCTCGGCGTGACGGGAGCGCTCACCGTCTGGCGGATGGCCGAGTCCGGCACCGCCGCGACGCCGGTCTGATTACGTCCTTCGCGTTCGGCAGTCGATTTTGATCGGTTCCGAATCGGTCAGAACAGGGACCGCGAGATACGACGCGCGGAGACGAATCGTTCGATAGAATCCGCCTCCGCACCCGAAATCAGGGGGTTAACAAATGCGGACGATGCGTTTTGATCGGCAAAACGGCCCGATAATCGCCACATTGCGCCGGTGTAGGTGGAGCGGTATAGAGTGCTATCGAGTAGAATGTGGTGCGTTTCTCGTGGAGATCGAGGTCCGTCTTTCCGGCGTGCTTCGCCGCGACGTTGGCGGACGGGATCATGTGTACTCAGACACGGTCAAGCGAAGCGAAGGAACGGGCGCGACGGGATCCTCGCGAGCGAAACGAAGTGAGCGAGCGAGGGTCAGCCGTGCCCGTATCGGACGCAGTGAGATACGGGCACGGCGGGATTCGAACCCGCGATCGAGAGGTTAGGAACCTCTCGCCCTGTCCGCTAGGCCACGCGCCCAACGCGGCGGAGAAAACGTCGCAGCGGGGATCGGTCGGCGTCGCCGAGCAGGTCTACGCGCTCGTCTCTTTCTCGGTTTCGAGGTCCTCGAGGTCCTCGTCCTCGTCGACCGTCGAGTCCGCGCTAACGGTCGACTCCTCGTCGTCTCCCTGCATCTGTTTCAGTTCGTCCTCGACCTCCTCGCGTCCCTTCTTGAACTCGCCCATCGCTTGGCCGGTCGACCGAGCGAGCTTCGGAATCTTGTTCGCCCCGAACAGAAGGACCAGCACGAGCAGGATGATGAGGAGCTCCGGGCCCGCCGGGATGCCGCCGATCAGTGGAGTCGGAATTGCCATCTCTGTCCCGGAGTAACCCTCTTGCGACTATAGTCTTTTTGCCTCGGTGAGCCGACGCCGAGTCGTCGCTGGCCGGGCAACGCGCCCATAATCCCGCCTTCGCGGGAAGTCGGTCGACGAACGCCGAAACCGTGATACCCGCGCGGCGCAACCGGGAGGTATGACGACAGTCGGCGACGACGCCCCCGACTTCACCGCCCCGCTCGTTGACGGCGACATCGAATCGTTCCGGCTTGGCGACCGCCTCGGCGACGAGCCCGTGGTGCTCGCCTTCTTCCCGGCCGCCTTCTCGAACACCTGCACCGACGAGATGGAAGCGCTCCGGGACGGCTTCGACCGCGACGACTGCACCCTGCTCGGCGTGAGCACCGACCTCCCGCACGCGCTCGCGGCCTATCGGACGCAGTACGACCTCCCGTTCGCGCTCGTGGGCGACCCCGACCACCGCGCGATCGAGGCGTACGACGTGGTCGAGTCGTTCGACCGCTACGGCGTCGACGCGGTCGCGCAGCGGGCCGTCTTCGTGATCGACGGCGACGGCGTCGTGACCTACCGCTGGCTCGCGGAGCACGCGGGACAGGAGCCGGACTACGACGCGCTCGACGAGGCGGTCGCCGAGGCGGCGTAGGTTACCTCAGACCGCGTCGCGGAGGTCCGCCAGCGCCTCCGGGTTCTCCATCGAGGAGAGGTCGCCGGGGTCCTCGTCGTTATAAACCGACTCGATCGCGCGCCGGATGATCTTCCCGGACTGCGTCTTCGGGAAGGCGTCGACGAAGAGCAGTTCGCGCGGCCGGAACGGTTTCCCGTGTTCCTCGCCGACCAGCTCGCGAAGCTCCTCGCGGAGCCCGTCGCCCGGTTCGACGTCGGGTTCGAGGACGACGTAGGCGACCACCGCGGTGCCGGTCGTATCGTCCGGGACGCCCACCGCGGCCGCTTGATTGACGGCGTCGTGGTCGATGAGCACGCCCTCGATCTCGGCCGGGCCGACCTTCCGCCCGGCGACGTTCAGGGCGTCGTCGGCGCGGCCGTGGAGGAACCAGAACCCGTCGTCGTCCTTCTGCGCGAAGTCGCCGTGGTCCCAGAGGTCGTCCCACGTCGACCAGTACTCGTTCAGGTAGCGCTCGTCGCCGGACCACAGCGACTTCGTCATCGACGGGCAGGAGTCGCGGGCGACGAGGTAGCCGCGCTCCCCCTCGTCCCGGACCGACTCGCCGGTCTCGTCGACGATGTCGATGTCCATCCCGAGCCCCGGTCCCCCGAGCGTGCAGGGCTTCAGCGGCTGGTTCGGCATCGGCATCAGGAAGCAGCCGCAGATCTCGGTGCCGCCGGAGATGTTGATTATCGGGCAGTCGCCGCCGCCGACCGCGTCGTAGAACCACCGCCACGACTCCGGGTCCCACGGCTCGCCGGTGGAGCCTAAGATTCGGAGCGATGAGAGGTCGTGGCCCTCGACCCACTCGTCCCCGTGCTTGCGGAGCGCGCGGATCGCGGTCGGCGAGATGCCGAACTGCGTGATCGAGTGCCGGTCGATCAGCTCCCAGAAGCGGTCCGGCTCGGGATGGTCGGGCGCGCCCTCGTACATCACCACGGTCCCGCCGAACGCGTGGTTCCCGATCAGCGTCCACGGCCCCATCATCCAGCCGATGTCGGAGACCCAGAAGAACCGGTCCGCCGGCTTCTGGTCGAAGCCGAAGTGGATCTCCTTGGCGCACTGGGTGAGGACGCCCGCGTGGGTGTGAACGATCCCCTTCGGCTCGCCCGTCGTCCCCGAGGAGTACAGCAGCATGGACTCCTGGTCGCTCGGGAGCCGCTTCGTCTCGTAGTCGGTCGATCGCGACGCGACCGCCTCCCCCCAGGTGACGTCGCGGTCGGCGTCCCACGGGACCGGCTCGACGCCACCGCCGTCGCCCCCCGCCGACTCGGCCGCCGGCGTCGCGCCCAATCGGTCGTACACCACGGTGTGTTCGACGTGGCCCGCGTCCGCGATCGCCTCGTCGGCGGTCCCCTTCAGCCGGACCTCGCTCCCGCGGCGGTAGAAGCCGTCGCCGGTGAACAGGACCGACGGCTCCGCGTCGGCGATCCGGGTCGCCGTCGCCTCGGTCCCGAACCCGGAGAAGATCGGCACCGCGATCGCGCCGACTTTCAGGCAGCCGTAGAGGATCGAGACGACCTCGGGCACCATCGGCATGTACAGGGCCACGGTGTCCCCGGTCTCGACGCCGACCGACTCCAGGTAGTTGGCGACGCGGTCGGTCTGGCGGGCCAGCTCGTGGAAGGTGACCTCCCGGACGTCGCCGGGCTCGCCCTCCCAGATCAGCGCGACCCGGTTCCGGTTCGGCGAGTCGACCGCGGCGTGTCTGTCGACGACGTTGTGCGCGACGTTGATCTCGCCGCCGGGGTACCAGTCGGTGAACTGGGGGCCGTCGCTGTCGTCACCGGACTGCGTCCGGTTGCCCGCGGAGCTCCGCTCCGCGCTGTCACGAACCGCGTCGTACTCCGTGTAGAAGTCGATGTCGAGGTAGTCGACGACCTCGTCCCAGAACCAGTCGACGCCGGACGCCGGTGCGCCCGGGAGCTCCGAGGTGGTGCGTTCGATGAGCGCCTCGTAGTCGTCGATGTCGTACTCGCGCATGAACGCGGCGACGTTCGTCGACTCCGCGAACGCCTCGCTCGGCTCGTGCACGACCTCGTCTATCCCCTCGTACTCGTCCATCTCGTCCGGCCGTTTTCGCGGTAACGGTAAGTAATTTTCCTGAAATTCGCGCCACCGCGGTTCCACGCACTCGCCCGCGACCGCCGCCGTGGTCGCTGTCGCGGTCGTCGCCGCGAGGAGTTCGCGTCGGCGCATGAGAACGCGATCGGCGCCGCGAGAGTTGAACCCCGGACACGCGAGCGTCGGGAGGCCCTGCGGGCTCTGACAGAGGGAGAAGCGGTCGACCCCGGTCGACGCGGCCGGGAAGATCGGGGACCTACTCGGTCTCGACCGGGACGTCGGCGACGGGATCGGCCTCGTCCGCGGCGGCCTCCGCGTCGGCGTACACCGACTTGGGAACGATGTCCACGGAGGCGACCTCGTCGTCCGGGTCCAGGTTCATCACGATAACGCCCTTCGTGTTTCGGCTCACGGTGGATATCTCCTCGACGCGGGTCCGCATGATCTGGCCGTCGCCGCTCATCGCGACCAGGTGGTCGCCGTAGGTGACCGCCTCGATGGCGACGACCTCGCCGTTGCGGTCGCCGGTCTTGATGTCGATCAGCCCCTTCCCGTTGCGGGACTGGAGGCGGTACTCGTCGAGGTCGGAGCGCTTCCCGTAGCCGTTCTCCGTGACGGTGAGCACCCAGTTGTGGTACGCGTCGTCGATGGCGGCCACGCCGGCGACCGCGTCGCCCTCGCGGAGGTCGATCCCGATCACGCCGCGGGCGGTCCGGCCCATCGCCCGGGCCTCCGACTCGTCGAAGCGGATCGCCATCCCGTTCCGGCTCCCGATGACGATGTCCGTGTCGCCGTCGGTCACCTCGACGTCGACGAGCTCGTCGCCGTCCTCCAGCCGGATCGCGCGGATCCCCGTCGACCTGATGTTCCCGAACTCGTCGACGGCGGTCCGCTTGATGTACCCGTCGCGGGTGACCATCGTGAGGAACTCGTCGTCGTCGAGGTCGTCGGTGTTCACCACCGCCTCGATCTCCTCGCCGCCGTCGAGGTCGAGGAGGTTGACCGCGGACTTCCCCCGGGCGGTCCGGGACATCTCCGGGATTTCGTACGTCTTCAGCTCGTAGATCTGTCCGCGGTTGGTGAAGACGAGCAGGTAGTCGTGGGAGTTCGCGGCGAACACGGAGGAGACCCTGTCGCCCTCCTTCAGGCCGGTGCCGATGATCCCCTTACCCCCGCGGTTCTGCGCCCGGAAGGTGTCGAGCGACATGCGCTTGATGTAGTCGTCCTCGCTCATCACGACGACGCACTCCTCCTCCGGAATGAGGTCCTCGTGGGTGACGTCGCCGACGTCCTCGATGAAGCTCGTGCGGCGCTCGTCGCCGTACTCCGCCTTCATGTCGTTCAGCTCGTCGACGATCACGGCGTCGAGCTCGTCGGGGTCGGCGAGGATCGTCTCCAGCCGCTCGATGCGGGCGGTGACATCCTCGTACTCCGACTCGATCTCCTGCGTCTCCATCGAGGTGAGCGAGCCGAGCTGCATGCGGACGATGTGCGCCGCCTGGGCTTCGCTGAACTCGTACTCCGCCTCCAGCGCGGCCTTCGCGGCGTCGCGGTCGTCGGAGTTCTGGATCGTCTCGACCACGTCGTCGACCTGTTCGAGCGCCTTCAGTCGGCCTTCGAGGATGTGCGCGCGGTCCTCTCGCTCCGCGAGCTCGTGCTCTGAGCGGCGGCGCACCACCTCGCGGCGGTGCTCGACGTAGTGTTCGAGCGTCTCCTTCAGGTCCAGCACCTGCGGCGAGCCGTCGACCAGCGCGAGGTTGATGACGCCGAAGGTGCGTTCGAGGTGGCTCTCTAACAGCTGGTTCTTGACGACCTCCGCCATCGCGTCGCGCTTGAGCTCGACGACGATGCGCATCCCGTCGCGGTCGGACTCGTCGCGGAGGTCGCGGATCCCCTCGATCGCGCCCTCGTTGACGTCCTCGGCGATGCGCTCGACGAGCCGGGACTTGTTCTGCTGGAATGGGAGCTCCGAGATGACGATCCGGCCCTCCTCCTCCATGACCTCGAACTCGGCGCGGACGCGAACGCGACCGCGACCCGTCTTGTACGCCTTATGAACCGCGTTCCGCCCGACGATGTTCGCGCCGGTCGGGAAGTCCGGTCCCTTGACGTGTTCCATCAGGTCCTCGACGGCCGACTCCGGGTTCTCGATCAGTTCGACCGTCGCGTCGACGACCTCGCCGAGGTTGTGCGGCGGGATGTTCGTCGACATCCCCACCGCGATCCCCGAGGAGCCGTTGACGAGGAGGTGCGGCACCGCCGACGGCAGCACCTCCGGCTCTTCGAGCCGGTCGTCGTAGTTGGCGGTGAAGTCGACCGTGTCGCGCTCGATGTCGGCCAGCAGCTCCTCGGCGATGGGGGCCATCCGGGCCTCCGTGTACCGCATCGCCGCCGGCGGGTCGCCGTCGACGGAGCCGAAGTTCCCCTGCCCGTCGACGAGGGGGTACCGCATCGAGAAGTCCTGGGCCATCCGCGCGAGCGTGTCGTAGATGGCGCTGTCGCCGTGCGGGTGGTAGTCACCCATCGTCTCGCCGACGATGGAGGAGGACTTCCGGTGCGAGGAGTTGCTCGTGACGCCCGCCTCGTGCATCGCGAAGAGGATGCGCCGGTGGACGGGTTTGAGCCCGTCGCGGACGTCGGGGAGCGCGCGGCCGGCGATGACCGACATCGCGTAGTCGATGTACGACTGCTCCATCTCGTCCTCGATGCGGGCGTTCGTCACCTGTGCGGCGCGGACGTCGTCGGGGTTCGCGTCGGGTACGTCGGAGCTCATATGTCCACCCACTCGGCCTCTGTCGCGTGTTCCTTGATGAACTGCTTCCGCGGCTCGACCGCGTCGCCCATCAGCACGTTGAACATGCGGTCCGCCGCGGCCGCGTCGTCGATGTTGATCTGTTTGAGGATGCGATTTTCCGGGTCCATCGTCGTGTCCCACAGCTGGTCGGGGTTCATCTCGCCGAGGCCCTTGAACCGCTGGACCTGATCCGGGTCGCCGTCGCACTTCTCCTCGACGATCCGGTCGCGCTCCGCCTCCGTCATCGCGTCGTACGTCTCGCCGCGGTAGCGGACGCGGTAGAGGGGCGGCTGGGCGGCGTACACGTAGCCCGCCTCCAGCAGGGGCTTCATGTGGCGGTAGAGGAGCGTAAGGAGCAGGGTCCGGATGTGTGCGCCGTCGACGTCGGCGTCAGTCATCAGGATGATCTTGTTGTACCGCGCGTCCTCGATGTCGAACTCCTCGCCGATCCCCGCGCCGATCGCGGTGATCAGCGCGCGGATCTCGTCGTTCTCAAGAATGCGGTCGAGCCGGTGTTTCTCGACGTTGAGGATCTTCCCCTTGAGCGGGAGGATCGCCTGGTTCTCGCGGTTCCGGCCCTGTTTGGCGCTATTATGAACAAAGACCCCAGATTCGAGAGCAAAGTTGTGGGTACCGGGGACTTCGAGATCGTACACGTCTTCGGTCTCTTCGAGCGGTTCCACAGACGCAACCGAGTGGTTGTGTGTCTGTACGGCCTCGATCAACGCGGTTTCATCCTCGAAGAACTTCTCTATCGTCGTCGATTTCGTGAGGGTGTTCGGTCCTCCCTCTACCTGCCTACGTTCGTCGTAGTTCTCTAGGTCGCCCTCGTCTTCGAGAACCGTTTTCATGAACGGGATCGTGTGCTCGAAGTACGTCTGGTTGTACGCCTCCATGCGCTGTTCTCTGAACTCTTCGTCCCACTGTTCCTCCGTCTTCTTGCTCCGCCAGTCGCGTAGCTCCTCGTCATCCCACTGTTCGTTCGCGTCTTTTCGACGCGTTTCCACTGCCTCCGGGTTATTTTCATAATACTCTTCGACTCGCTCGGACTGTTCTTCTCGGTGAGATTCGTCTGCCCAGTACTGCCGAGCCTCCTCGGTGAGACGCTCACGAACCCGCTCCCTGTACTCGGGATGCGTCTCGTAGTACTCCCGCCACGCGTCCCGCATTTTCTCACGGTACTCTTCGTCTTCCCACTGCTTTTTCGCCTGCTCCCGGAGGACCTCTACTGTCCCCTCTCGCTGCATGCGATCGCTCATCTTCTCACGGAACTCCTCGGTCCGTTTGAGCTCCCGAAGTTTCTCGAACACCTCTTCCGTGTGCAGCGTTCGTTCCGCGTGTTCGCGGTGTAACTGCATGTGCTCGTCTTCCGGGAGCCGCTCGATGTTGTCCGGGCGGTTGTTTCGTTTGTCGAAGTCGACGTGGTGTTTGTGTTCTCCGTCAGCTTCGGCGTACCGACCGCGTTCCAGATTGTACCGATCTGCGAGGAGATGGGTGAATTCCCAGAAATCCCGCATTATCGGCTGTTTCACCATCTCGTAGCCGTCAATCGTGATATTCTCCTCGTCGGTATCCGATGTCTTTCGGTACAACGGCATAAGCGACTGTCCGTCTTCGAGATGCTGAGCCTCACGGTAGCTCCCATCTCTGAGCATGAACTGGTGGTCAGGCGTACACCGTATCGTCTCGCCGTTATCAAGGGTGACTCGAACGAGATTTGCGTCTCGTTTCGTAACCCGAGGATTCGTCACTTGCTGGATCTCTATCTTACCGTCAGGTCCAACCGTGTAACAGTAGTGCGTCTCCCCGTCTTCGTGTTCATCGACCAGCGTCTCGAATGTGATCGACCGACCGGATGCGAGTGCGACTTCCGTGTCACCGGTAAAGCAGCCGCCCGCGGAGTCGCCCTCGACCACGAACAGCTCGGCCTCGGTGGGGTCGCGGGTCTGGCAGTCGGCGAGCTTCCCGGGCAGCGCGGTCGACTCCAGCGCCGACTTCCGGCGGGTGAGCTCCTCGGCCTTCTTCGCCGCCTTGCGCGCCCGCGCGGCCTCCGCGGCCTTGTGGACGACCTTCCGGGCGGTGTCGGGGTTCTCCTCGAAGAACGTGCCGAGCTTCTCGTGGGTCGCGGACTCGACGATGCCGCGGACCTCGCTGTTGCCGAGCTTCGTCTTCGTCTGCCCCTCGAACTGCGGGTCGGGGTGTTTCACGGAGATGACCGCGGTGAGCCCCTCGCGGACGTCCTCGCCCTTGAGGTTCGCGTCGAGGTCGTTGACGAGCCCGTGCTCGTTGGCGTAGTCGTTGACGGTCCGGGTGAGGGCCGTCTTGAACCCGGTGAGGTGGGTGCCCCCCTCGCGGGTGTTGATGTTGTTCGCGAACGCGTGGACGGAACCCTGCAGCTCCTCGGTCGCCTGCATCGCGACCTCGACGTGGATGTCCTGGTCCTCGTCCGCGAAGTAGATAACCTCGTCGTGGATCGGCGTCCGCGCCTCGTTGAGGTAGCCGACGAACTCGCGGATGCCGCCGTCGTAGAGGAACGTCTGCTCGTCGCCCGCGTCGGCGGCGTCGCCGTCCGCGTCGCGCTCGTCCGCGAGCGTGATGGCGACGCCGGAGTTGAGGAACGCCAGCTCGCGCAGGCGGCTGGCGAGCGTCGAGAACTCGAAGTCGCCCGTCTCGAAGATGTCGCCGTCGGGCCAGAAGCGGATGTACGTCCCCGTGTCCTCGCCCTCGTCCATGTCGCGGACGCGCTCGAACGCGCCCTCGACGGGCTCGCCGCGGGCGAACTCGTGGCGGTAGACGCCGCCGTCGCGTTTTACCTCGACTTCCAGCCGCTCCGAGAGGGCGTTGACGACGCTGACGCCGACCCCGTGGAGGCCGCCGGAGACCTGGTAGGACTTGGAGTCGAACTTCCCGCCGGCGTGGAGGACGGTCATGATCACTTCGAGCGCCGGCCGGTCGTACTTCTCGTGGGTGTCGACGGGGATGCCCCGCCCGTCGTCGCTGACGCTGACGGAGCCGTCCCCGTGGATCGTGACGGTGATCTCGTCGCAGTAGCCCGCGAGGGCCTCGTCGATAGAGTTGTCGACGACCTCGTAGACGAGATGGTGCAATCCTCGACCGTCCGTGGATCCGATATACATCGCCGGACGTTTACGGACGGCCTGGAGGCCTTCGAGGACCTGTATCTGGCCGGCTCCGTATTCACTCTGCTCTGACATAGAACTTGCCTGATTTAGTCAGTGCCGGCTTATAAACCCGGCGCACGCGCACGCGGGCGTGCAGGAGGCGACGGGCGCGGACGAGAGTCAAGGCGGTCCGGTGCGTGCGCACGGGTCACTCCGCCCCGCCAGCCCCGCCGGGACGCGTTTGACTTCCTCCCCGCCCTGAAGGGCGAGGATTCCTCCGGTGGGATGTTGGCTATGCCGTACCCACGGAGGCAACTTTCCCGTTGCCGGTACTCTGGTTTGTGCGCTCCTCGTTGGGACTTTCCCTCTCGGGAGAGTGTGGTGTCTCTGACCAGTTGTGGTCGTCCCACTTGAGGCGCACGGGCCGAGCCATCGACCCAACTTCGAGTTCGCAAGCCTGCTGTTCGAGGAATGTCCGGGACGCACACAGATCGGCGTGTGCTTCGTGGCCGCACGGACATCGGAACACGTCGCCGTCGCGATCGGTACCCTCTTGTTCGCCACACACCGGGCACGTTCGGGTTGTATTGGCTTCTGACTGCACCTCAATACTGATGCCGTATTCCTCGGCTGTGTACGATAAGCGATCGATGAACGCCCGAAAGGCCCAGAACTGGTGAGTCTTTGCGTTCACTTCAGCACACCAGTGCGCCGAGAGAACATCCGTGAGGTCGCCGACGTACACTGTCTTGACACCGTCGGCGTAGAGCTGTTCCATCAGGTCCCGGGCTAGTGCCTCCTGTGCGTGGTCGCGCCGCCGTGTCCGTTTCTGATACAGCTGCCGAATTCGGTTGCTACTGTATCGCCCCTCACGGAGCTTCGACTGTAATCGGGCAATTTCGTCGGTCGTCTCGCGGAAGCGATCAAACAGGTCGCGGCCCTCGTAGAGGTACTGCTGGCCGGTCGTCGTTGTACAGGCGATGAGATTGTTTGCGCCCACGTCCAGTGCGGCTTCTTCCGAAGCCAGTGGTGAATCCTGTTGTGAATCAGGCAGGGTAACAGGCTGAAAGGCTCTGAACGTGTCGTCTATCTCGTCGTACTGTATCTCCAAACGACCTTGTTCGCCGTCCCACTTCGGGTCGCCAGCGACTTCAAGACGGAGGCGACCAGTGTGGTCGTATTCGTCCTTCAGAGCGGACCCGACTGGGATCTCGATGCGTGACCGATCGCCGGTTTCCAGTGTATACAAGTCGTTCCGGATGAACGTGCGTAGTTCTCGTCCATCATCTTCGTTGCCCCAGTATCCGGGGGGCGAGGGACGTTCATCACGGTCGCCGTTGTGCCAGTCGTCTAGGGCGGCAAAAAACGAGTTCCACGCAGACTTGTTTTTCCGGATCACTTGCTGTGCGGTTCCAGAGCCGGTCACATCGACATACTGCTTGCGGTAGTCAGCAGTGTCCCACACTGATTCGCCGTCGAAGAATTGCTGGCGACGCTCGTAATTGAGCTCGTTCCACAGGCTCGCAGAGGCGTCCAACAGATCCAACAGTAGCCGCTCGTCGTCGTCGGAGAGCGGGCGTACCGCGAACGTGTTGGTTCGCCTCACGACAACAGACATTTGTAGTCCTACGTCTATATGTCTTTTGGACACAAACAATGCGACCGAATATCAACATTTCACACACCCTGAACGGCCGCGTGAAAGACTACGCTGAAGATCAAGACGTGAGTCTTGAAGAAGCCTACCGAGAAATTATCGA
Organism: Halorubrum sp. Hd13; assembly: GCF_002252755.1. GTDB lineage: Archaea > Halobacteriota > Halobacteria > Halobacteriales > Haloferacaceae > Halorubrum. The sequence goes on from NZ_NHOY01000043.1 coordinate 23,520, forward strand.
AGCAGGATTGGAAGCGGTGGAACATCCAGACGAATCGTAGCACGTCGGTTGTGGCATTGTGCTGTCGCTTGGACCCCGCCCTGAAGGGCGAGGCTTCCGCTTGCTATCCGTCAGCGCTCGTCGAGGAACGCGCTCGCGCGCTCGACGACGGACGCGCGGAACCGGGCGACGTCGACTCCGGCCGGACCGCTCTCGCCGTCCCCGAACCGGAGGGGCGTCTCCCGGGCGACCGCCTCGACGGTCAGGTCCGCGAGCCGGTCGACCGTCGCCGGCTCTCCGCGCCGTTCGAGGGCCGCGACGACCCGGTCGAACCGCTCCCGTCCGGCGTGGACCGCGGCGAGTTCGTCGGGGTCGGGAGGGTCCGTGGCCCGGTCGTCTCTCGCGCGGCCGTCTCCCGCGCCGTCGCCGTCGTCGCTCGGCCCCCTCGAGATCTTCACGCGTCCGCCGCGCTTGTTCCGGACGACGACGCCGGCCGCCGGGCCGTCGCGCCACGCCGACGCCGGGACCGCGTATCCCTCGGGGTCGAAGTCGCGCGCGTTCACCTCGCGCGCCACCGCGTTTACCGGGGCGAGCCCGACCCCCTCGAAGATCGCCGCGGCGGCGTCCGGCGGCCGGAACGCCCCGTCCTCCTGACTCTCTCCGTTCCCCTCGCGCTCTCTGTCACCCCCACTCTCTCCGTTCCCCTCGCGCTCTCCGTCCGCGCCCGTCCACACGTCGGTGCCGAGGAACGGCGGGATCCGGTCCCAGTCGTAGTCGGTCCCGCAGCGGTGGGTGGCGACCCCGAAGAACGTCACGCCGGCGGGGTCGGCGACGGCCCGCCGGAGCGCCTCGCGGTCGAACCGATCGCGGGCGTGCCGGACCGCGGGTCGGACCGCGGGCGGGACCGCGTCGAGGTCGTCGTACACCGCCTCCGGACCGCCGAACCGGAGGAGTCCGGACTCGTCCATGCGGAACCGGAGCCCCGTTCCGTCGATCAGTTCGAGGAGCCAGAGGTGGCCCTCGAGGAGGCCGTCGGGCGGGTCCGCGTCGTCGAGGTCCGGGAGCGGTGGGAACCGGCGCATGGTGTGTCGGTCGGGCGACCGGCCTGAGACTCCGACCCGCAGCGGGTTGGCTCTTTGGGAGACCGCGAGGGGCGCCGTCGGTCCGTCGCCGACCCCGCCGGCGCGTCGCCCGGGCCCACAGCTACAAGCGGCCGCCTGCCGTACCGACTCGCGATGCTACCGATCGCGGACTCCTTCGAGCACGACTACCGCGGCTGTGAGATCCTGTACGGTCGCGGCCGCGCGAGCGAGCTGAGCGCGGTCCTCGCCGACCGTGGGCTGGGGGACGCGCTCGTCGTCTGCGGCGCCAACGTCGGCGCCAACGACGACCTGATGGACCGGATCCGCGGGGGGCTCGACGACCGACTCGCCGGCGTCTTCGACGGGACGACCCCCGACAAGCGCGTCGAGACGGCGTACGACCTCCTCGACAAGCGGGCCGAGGTGGGCGCGGATACCCTCGTCGCGGTCGGCGGCGGCAGCAGCCTCGATATCGCCCGGCAGGCGGCGCTACTCGACGTCGACGACCGCGACCTCGCCGAGCTCCGCGACGACGCGGCGGAAGGCCCCGACGCGCTCGGGTCGCTCGCGCCCGGGTCCGACCCCTCGCTCCCGGTCGTGGTGATCCCGACGACGTTCGCCGGCGCGGACCTCTCGACGGGCGGCTCGCTGGAGGTGCTCCCGGCCGACGAGTCGCCCACGGGCCAGCCGCTGACCGTCAGCGGCGACGGACCGATGCCGGTCGTCGACCTCGCCGACCCGGCGCTGTTCGAGACGACGCCGTCGTCGGCGCTCGCGGGGTCGGCGATGAACGGCTTCGACAAGGGGATCGAGACGCCGTACGCGCGGGACGCGACGCCCGTGAGCGACGCGGCCGCGGTCCACGGGCTACGGCTCCTCTCCGACTCGCTCCCGCGGGTCGCCGGCGATCGGCCGGAGACCGAGGCCGCCGCGGACCGGGCCGTGGTCGGCGCGCTGCTCGTCCAGCTCGACCGCCGGATCTCGGTGATACACGCGTTCGGCCACGGGTTCGCGCGCCGCTACGACGTCCAGCAGGGCGACGTCCACGCGGCCGTCGCCCCCCACGTCCTCGCGTACCTCTTCGACGAGGTCGACGCGAGCCGCCGAGCGCTCGCCGCCGGGCTCGGCGTCGACGTCGACGGGCGCGACGACGACGCGATCGCGGAGGACGTCGTCGACGCCGTCGCCGCGATCCGCGGCGCGCTACCGGTGCCCGAGCGCCTCCGCGATCTGCCGGCGACGGCGGAGGGCGATCTCCCCGCGATCGCCGAGTACGTCGCCGACGACTGGTGTATGGACCGGGCGCCCGAGGAACTCGACGCGACGCCGGAGGCGATCGAGGGCGTGTTGCGCTCGGCGTGGTGACCGGGCGGAGGGCCCGATTTCGGCCGGCCTGACCGCGGCCGGAGGGTTCGGCGTGTCTCTCCCCGCTCAGCGACCGCGATACCGACCCGCGGCGACGGCCGCGGCGAGGAGCGCGAGGACCGCGGCGACGACGCCGAAGCCGGGAGCGCCGTCGTCGGTGTCGCCGGAGCCGTCGTCTCCGGTATCGTTCGAACCGTTCGCGCTCGGATCGGCCTCGTCCGCGGTCTCGACGCCCTCGACCGTCGCCGGGTCGGACTCGACGCCCCCGTCGCTCGCGACGATCGTCCGGTCTCCGGCGGACGAGATCGGCACCTCGATCTCCCCGCGGGCGTCGGTCTCGCCGACGTCCTCGCCGTCGACCTCGACCGTGGCGCCGGCCACCGGCTCGTCGTACGCGTTCAGCACGGTCACGCGCGTCGTCTCGCCGACGAGCACGCGGTCGTTCGCCGGGGTGACGGACAGCGCGGGGGTCCGCTGGGCCGTGGCGTTCACGCTCCTCGGGGACTCTCGCACCCGGACTCGCTCGGGCGAGGGGTCGTACCCGTCCGTGACGACCTCGACCGTGTACGCCGCGTTCACGGGCACGTTGAGCGAGGCCGTTCCCTCGGTCACGGTCACCTCCCCTTCGAACACCGACGACGTCACCCGGACCGACCCGCTCTCGATCGGCTCGGGCGGGTCGAAGTGGTCGTCGAGGGCGCGGACGTCGAGCGTCACGGTCCCCCGCTCGATCGCGATCGTCGTCTCCGTGTTCAGCGACACCGTGACCTCGCGCTCCGTCTCGTAGTACCCCGGCTTCACGACCGTGACGTTGTACGTGCCCCGCTCGAGGCGAGCCGTCTCGTAGGTCCCGTCCGATCCGGTCTCGCCGCGGTCGACGGACCGCCCGTCCTCGCGGACGGTCACCCTCGCGTCGGCCTGCGATCGATTCTGGTCGTCGAGGACCGTCACCGTCGCGGTCCCGCTCCGGGTGACGCCGAGGTCGATCTCCGCCGCGCTCGCGTTCTCGACCTCGAGCGGCCTGTTTCTGACGTAGGTGTCGTCGTCCACGTCCAGCTCCACGCTCGATCCCTCGGGGACGTCGAGGAGCACGTTCCCGTTGCTCGCCGTCGTGCCCGTCGCGGTCCCCGTCTCTCCCGAGTCGGTCTCCCACTCGGCCTCGACGGTCACCCCGCTGACTGCGTCGCCGTCCTGGTCGGCGACCGAGACGGTGAGCGTCACCTGATCCTGACCGACCGCGCCGCCGGTGGCGACGACCGCGACGAGCAGTACCGCGGCTCCGACGAGGACCAAGCGTGCGACGTTCATGTGAGACATACTAAACATTGCCTTCATATATTGGTATGGGCCGCTTACCGGTTTCTGACCGCGGACGTGTGCCCGATTTCGAGGGGACTCCCCGCTTCTGACCGACGAGCGAGGTCGCGGTGCCTCGCGCCGGTCGAGCCGGGAGTGACGTCGCGGACGGACCGCCCGCGACCCCGACTCCGCCGTATTCAAATACGCGCGCGAAGACCAACGGATATGGAGCAGATCGACGACCAGTACGCGCCCGCGGACGTCGAGTCGGCGGTCGACGACTACTGGGACGACGTGGACGCCTACGAGGCGGCGAAGGAGGCGCACGCCGACGACCCGCCCTTCTTCTTCGTGGACGGGCCGCCGTACACCTCCGGGCAGATGCACCTCGGCACGGCGTGGAACAAGACGCTGAAGGACGCGATCATCCGCCACAAGCGGATGACCGGCCACCGCGTCACCGACCGACCGGGCTACGACATGCACGGGCTCCCGATCGAGGTGAAAGTCGAGGAGGAACTCGGCTTCGAGAACAAGCGGGACATCGAGGAGTACGGGATGGAGGCGTTCATCGAGAAGTGCAAGGAGTTCGCCTTAGAGAACCGCGCGGCGATGGACGAGGACTTCAAGTCCATCGGCGTCTGGATGGACTGGGAGGACCCGTACGAGACCATCTCGCCGGAGTACATGGAGGCCGCGTGGTGGGCGTTCTCCGAGGTCGCCGACAACGGGCTCGTCGAGCAGGGGAAACGCTCCATCTCGCAGTGCCCGCGGTGCGAGACCGGGCTCGCCAACAACGAGGTTGAGTACGAGGACGTCGAGGACCCCTCCGTCTACGTGAAGTTCCCGCTCGCCGACCGCGAGGGGAGCCTCGTCATCTGGACGACGACGCCGTGGACGATCCCCGCGAACACCTTCGTCGCCGTCGACGAGGAGCTCGCGTACAACGCCGTCCGCGCCGAGAAGGACGGCGAGGAGGAGCTGCTCTACGTCGCCGAAGAGTGCGTCGAGGACGTGCTCGGAGAGGGGCGCTACGAGGAGTACGAGGTCGAGGCCGAGCTGACGGGCGAGGATCTCGTCGGCTGGGCGTACGATCACCCGCTCGCCGACCACGTCGCCGAGTACCCCGACTCCGAGGGCGCCGGGCGGGTGTACGCCGCCGACTACGTGGAGGCCGACCGCACCGGGCTCGTCCACTCCGCGCCGGGCCACGGTGAGGAGGACTTCCACCGCGGCACGGAGCTGGGACTCGATATCTACTGTCCGGTCGGCCCCAACGGCGAGTTCACCGAGGCGGCCGGCGAGTACGCGGGCCAGTTCGTGCGCGACGCCAACGACGACATCGTCGAGGACCTCGTCGCCGACGGCCACATGCTCGCGCACGGCACCGTCGACCACAGCTACGGCCACTGCTGGCGCTGTGACACCGGGATCATCCAGCTGGTCACCGACCAGTGGTTCATCTCGATCACGGACGTGAAGGAGGACCTCCTCGACAACATGGAGGAGTCCGAGTGGCATCCGCAGTGGGCGCGGGACAACCGGTTCCGCGACTTCATCGAGGACGCCCCCGACTGGAACGTCTCCCGCCAGCGCTACTGGGGGGTCCCGATCCCCATCTGGGTGCCCGACGACGCCGAGGCGGGGAACCTCGACGAGGACATGATCGTGGTCGGCACCCGCGAGGAGCTCGCCGAGCGCGTCGAGGAGGACGTCGACCCCGGGGCGATCGACCTCCACCGCCCCGCTGTCGACGACCTGACCATCGTCGAGGACGGCGTCACGTACCGCCGCGTCGAGGACGTGTTCGACGTGTGGCTCGACTCGTCGGTCGCCAGCTGGGGCACGCTCGGCTACCCGTCCGAGGAGGAGGCCCACGACGAGCTGTGGCCCGCCGACCTCATCGTCGAGGCGCACGACCAGACCCGCGGCTGGTTCTGGTCGCAGCTCGGCATGGGCACCGCCGCGGTCGGCGAGATCCCCTACGAGGAGGTGCTGATGCACGGCTTCGCCAACGACGAGGACGGGCGCAAGATGTCGAAGTCGGTCGGCAACATCGTCACCCCGGAAGAGGCGATCGAGCGCGCCGGTCGCGACCCGCTCCGCACCTACCTGCTCTCCCACGACCAGCAGGGGGTCGACCTCGCGTTCGAGTGGGACGGGCTCGGCGAGCTGCAGGGGAAGCTCAACATCCTCTGGAACGTGTTCCGCTTCCCGCTGGAGTACATGGAGCTCGACGGCTACGACCCCGCCGAGGCCGACCTCGCCGACGGCGAGCTGGAGCTCGTCGACGAGTGGGTGCTCTCTCGGCTCCAGTCGGTCGAGACCGAGGTGACCGAGGCGTGGGCCGACTACCGCGTCAGCGACGCGGTCAACGCGGTGATCGAGTTCGTCACCCAAGACGTCTCGCGCTTCTACGTGAAGGCCGTCCGCGACCGGATGTGGGAGGAGGCGGACTCCGCCTCGAAGCGGGGCGCCTACGCGACGCTCGCGACCGTCCTCGACGAGGTGATCCGGCTGCTCGCGCCGATCGCGCCGTACCTGACCGAGCGGATGTACCAGACGCTCGACGGCTCGGCGACCACGGTCCACCAGCTCGACTACCCCGAGCCCGACGACGGGCTCCGCGACCCCGAGCTGGAGCGCGACGTGGCCGTCCTCCGCGACGTCGAGGAGGCCGCCGCGAACGCCCGCCAGCAGGCGGGCCGGAAGCTCCGCTGGCCCGTGCCGCGCGTCGTCGTCGAGAGCGGCGACGACGAGGTGACCGCCGCCGTCGAGCGTCTGTCCGACCTGATCGGCGAGCGCGTCAACGCCCGCGAGGTGACCGTCACCGACGCGTTCGACGAGCTCGTCGAGACCGCCGAGCCGCAGATGGCCGAGATCGGTCCCGCCTTCGGCGCCGACGCCCAGAAGGTGATGGACGCGGTGCAGGGCGCGACGCGCGCGGCGGTCGAGGGCGGCGCGGTGGCCGTCGACGGCGAGCCCGTCGACCTCGACGACGCGATGGTCGAGTACGTCGCCGAACCCCCGGAGAACGTCTCCGGCGTCGACTTCGACGGCGGCACCGTCTACGTCGACACCTCGCTCACCCCCGAGATCGAGTCGGAGGGGTACGCCCGCGACGTGATCCGTCGGATTCAGGAGATGCGCAAGGAGCTCGACCTCGACGTCGAGGCCCGGATCCGGGTCGGCGTCGCCGTCGACGACGACCGGATCGCCGGCTTCGTCGACGAGCACGCCGACCTGATCGCCGGCGAGGTGCGCGCCGACGAGTGGCTCGACGAGCCGAGCGACGCCGCCGAGACCGACGGGCTCGTCGAGGAGTGGGACGTCGAGGACGTCGTCGTGACGATCGGAATCGAGCCGGTCGCGTAGGGGAACTGCCGGTTTCGAGCCCGTCAGTCGCGCGGCAGACGGACCGGCCGCGGAACTGATCGCGCTTTTCGTTCGTCCCACCGTTGGCGTGGTATCAATTCACATCCCGAAACCTATAGGTGAGTTCTTTACTTATGGTTATCTATGCATGTCCGGGCGGCCCGGCCCGACGACGCGGAGGCGCTGCGAACGGCGGTCTCGCGAGCGCGCGAGGCGACCGTCTTCGACGACATCGGATCCCCGCTCTTGGACGTGTCCGCCGCCGGCGTCCGCGAGGCCGCCGCCGAGGCGGAGTGGTCGTTCCTGATGGAGAACGACGACGGCCCCGTCGGCGTCGCCATCGCGCACCCCGACGCGCAGGGGCCCGAAGCCGAGCTGCTCGCGCTGTGGGTCCACCCGAGCCACGCCGGAGAGGGCGTCGCCGCCGAGCTCCTTTCGCGGGTCGCGTCCTCGCTGGGTCGCCACGACGTCGACACGCTTCGGGCGAGCGTCCCCGCCGACAGCCCGGGCGCACAGGAGTTCTTCGCCGCCCACGGGTTCAGTCCCCGAGGCACTCGCCGCGGCCCCGCCGGCGACGAGTCGGTCGTCGTCGCCGACGCGGGCGAGCTGGCGTGACGCCGGCGGCGCGGAACTAAGTGGTCTCCGCACCCGTTTCGAGTCGTCACTGAATGCCCTCCGTCGACCCCGGTCTGATTACCCTCGCCGCGCTCGGTGTCGCGTTCGCGCTCGTCGCCCTCGCCAGCCTCCGGCCCGCGAGCCGGTTCCGTCGCCTGTACGGGGTGGACGACGCCGACAATGCGGGCGCGCGGGCCAACGCCGCCGTGCTCGGGGGCACCGGGGCGTTCCTCGTCGCCCTCGCCGCGGCGATCGCGCTGGGCGTTCCCGATCGGACCGTCGCGGTCGGCGCGCTCGGCGTCGCCGCCGTCGGAACGGTCGCGCTCGGGTGGCTCGTCCGCTACCGCGACCGGCGCGACCTCCTGACGACGCCGGACGTGAGCCGCGAGCGAGCCCGGCGGCTCGGCGGCGCGGCGATATGGGCCGGCCTCCTGCTCTGTCTCCCGCTCGTCGGGGTACTCCTCGGAGCCAGCGAGGCGTCGATCGTCGTCGCGGCGCTGGGCGGGAGCGTCGTAACGCTCCTTCTCGTCGCGCTCGCGTATCGGTAGCGTCGGCCGCGGTGCCGCGACGGCCGCCCGGTCCGGAGCTACTTCAGCCGTTCCTGCAGGAAGGAGGGGTGCGCGGCGGTGACGCCGTCGATCGCCAACAGCTTCTCGGAGATGACGTCGCCGAGCTCGTCGCCGTCGCGGGCGCGGACCTCGGCCATCAGCATGTGGTCACCGGAGGAGGTGTACAGCGCCTGCACCTCGTCGAGCTCTTTCAGCTCGCGGGTCGCGCCGACGTACTTGCCGGAGTCGACGTCCATCCCGACCATGGCGATCGACTGCGACGAGAGCTTCTTCGGGTCGATCTCCGCCGAGTAGCCGACGATCACGCCTTTCTCTTCGAGGCGGTCGATGTACTTCCGCACCGTCGGCTTCGAGACGTCGGCTCGGTCGGCGATCTCCGCGCAGGAGGCCTGTGCGTCCTCCTCTAACACCGACAGGATCCGTTCTTCGGTCGATACCGTACTCATACCCGACTCTTTGTCACCACGGAAAAAATACCTTGCGAACCGAAAAACGAGACGAACGGACGACGAACTACGGCCAAATCGGCCGTAGGAACCTGTCTACGGCCGATTTAGGCGTGCTTGTCGAGGAACTGGTCGTGCGAGCGCTCCCACTCGTACTCGTCGTCCCAGTAGCGCTCCGCCAGCGGCTCCTCGGGAATCTCGCCGATCGCCTGCTTCTCCGCGCCGTAGGACGGGCGGTCCTCGTCGACGTAGTAGCGGCCGGTGAGGACCTTCCCCTCGTACAGCGACTCCTCGGTCTCGCGCATCATCTCCGCGGCCTCGACGCGGTCCGTCGGGTCGAACTCGTAGTCGTCGGACTCGTTGACGTCGATGTACGGGACGTACTGGCGCGCGTCCTTGTTCCAGGTCGGACACTGGGTGAGGAAGTCGACGTGCGCGAAGCCGTCGTGCTCGATCGCCTCGATGATGATCTCCTTCGCCTGGTTGGGGTTGACCGCGGCCGTGCGGGCGACGTAGGAGGCGCCGGCGTTCAGCGACATCGAAAGCGGCTTGAGCGGCTCCTTGGCGCTGCCGGACGGCTGCGTCTTCGACTTGTGGCCCTTCGGGCTGGTGGGCGAGGTCTGGCCCTTCGTGAGCCCGAAGATCTCGTTGTTGAAGACGATGTACGTCATGTCGTGGTTCTCCCGGGCCGTGTGGATGAAGTGGTTCCCGCCGATCCCGTAGCCGTCGCCGTCGCCGCCGGCGGCGATGACTTCGAGGTCGGGGTTCGCGAGCTTCGCGGCGCGGGCCACGGGCAGGGAACGCCCGTGGATCGTGTGGAACCCGTACGTGTCGAGGTAGCTGTTCAGCTTGCCCGAACAGCCGATCCCGGTGCACAGCAGGGTCTCCTCGGGCGTGCGCCCGACCTCCGGAAGCGCCTGCTTGAGCGCCTTCAGGACGCTGAAGTCACCGCAGCCCGGACACCAGGTCGGCTGCGGCTCCACGCCGGGGGTGTACTCGTCGCGGTCGATCTCTCGCTCCTCTCCGATCGCTGAAAACGTGCTCATTGGTTAGTCACCTGCGGCTGGGACGAAGGTGGTCTGATGGCTGGACGCGTCGCCGTCGCCCTCGACGATCGCTGCCTCGAACCCGTCGACGATCTCCGCCGGCTCGAACGGGTTCCCGTTGTACTTCAGCAGGCTCGACAGCCGCTCGCCGTAGCGGCCGAGGTGCTTCTGGATGAGCCCGCGGAACTGTCCCGAGGCGGTCATCTCGACGACGAGCACCTCGTCGACGCTCTGGACGAACTCCTCGACCTGGTCGGTCGGGAACGGGAGCATGTCGGAGACGCCGTACGATTTCACCGATATTCCGGCGTCGTTGAGGCGACCGACGGCCTCCTCGACGGTGCCCTGCTGGCTCCCGAAGGTGAGGATGCCGTACTGGGCGTCGTCGGGGCCGGCGTACGAGCCCGTGTCGACCGTGTCGAGGTCGGCGCGGATCGCCTCCAGCTTCTGGGTCCGGCGGTCGATCTGCGCGACGCGGTTGTCCGGCGACTCGGCGATGTGCCCGGTCGGGTCGTGTTCGTTGCCGGTCGCGAGGAAGCGACCGCCCTTCTGGCCGGGGATCGACCGCGGGGAGACGCCGTCCTCGACGTCGTGCTGGAACCGGTGGAACTTCCCGTCGGCCGAGTGCGGCTCCTCCGCCAGCGCGTCCTCGCTCAGGGTCTTCCCGAGCGTCGGGTTCGGCTCGCGGTCGAAGTGGCTCTTGGGGACGTTCGTCATCTCGCCGCCGAGCTTCTGGTCGTACAGCAGGATCGACGGGATCTGGTACTCGTAGGCCAGCCGGAAGGCGATCCGCGACTGCTCGTACGCCTCCTCGACCGTCCCCGGCGCGAGGACGACGCGCTGGGAGTCGCCCTGCGAGGTGTACAGGACGTGTTCGAGGTCGGACTGCTCGGGCTTCGTCGGCATCCCGGTCGAGGGCCCGGCGCGCATGGCCTCGACGAGGACGACGGGCGTCTCCGTCATCTCAGCGAGCCCGAGGGGCTCGGACATCAGCGCGAACCCGCCGCCGGAGGAGCCGGACATGGCCTTCACGCCGGCGTGCGAGGCGCCGACCGCGAGCGCGGCCGCCGCGATCTCGTCTTCGACCTGCTCGGAGATCCCGCCGAGCTTCGGCAGGTTGTTGCTCATGATGGTGAACACTTCGGTCCACGGCGTCATCGGGTAGCCGGCGATGAACCGACAGCCCTCGTCGATGGCGCCGTAGGAGATGGCGTCCGACCCGGACATGAGCAGCTGCGTCTCGTCGTGTTCGCCGGTCGGGACGCTGACGTCGGGTGCGTCGACGTCGTACTCCTCTCGCACCTGGTCGTAGGCGGTCTGGAGGATCTCCAGGTTCGGGTCGAGGATCTTCTCCGGCATCGCGTCGCGCATGAGGTCCTGGACGTGGTCGAGGTCCATGCCGGTCAGCGCGCAGGTGGCGCCGACGCCGGCGGTGTTGCGCATGACCTCGCGACCCATGTCGCGGGCGAGCCCGCGGAGGTCGAGGGGGTATACGTGCCAGTTGTTCTCCTCGGCCCGCTCGTCGAAGTTCGGGATCTCGGAGGCGTCTAACAGCCCCTCGTCGTAGACGATGACGCCGCCCTCGCGGAGTTCGTCCAGGTTCTCCGAGAGCGGTTTGATCTCTTCGTTCCCGTAGACGGCCTCCTCCTGCGGGTTCCGGGCGAACGAGTCGCCGAGCGCCAGCAGGAAGTTATAGCCGTCGCCGCGGGACCGCACCGGGTCCGCCGACGCGCGGACCTCGGTGTACGTGTGGCCGCCGCGGATACGGGACGGATAGTGGCGATGCGTGAACACGTTGAGCCCCGATCGCATCAAGGCCTTTGCGAAGTTCTGGCTCGTCGAAGCGATCCCGTCGCCGGATCCCCCCGATATCCGCCAGATGAGTTCGTCGTCAGTCATAGTGGTATGGTAGCCCGTGAGGGCCTCGTGCTCTGTGGTTGTGGTGGTTACCTCTTAGGGCTTGCTATGGAATCACAAGCAACAATCATGAAAGACCTTTAGGTCGGGGGGAGGCGGACTCGCGAGACTTCGGTTCCGCGCCCTTTTACTCGCCGCCCGCCTGACGGCGGACATGCTCACGTTCATCGGGCTCGGACTCTACGACGAACGGTCGGTCACCGTCGAGGGGCGCGAGGCGCTGCGCGCCGCCGACCGCGTCTTCGCCGAGTTCTACACCAGCCGGCTGGTCGGCGCCGACGTCGATGAGTTGGAGGCGTACCACGACGTCGAGATCGAGGTCCGGCCGCGGGAGGGGGTCGAGCGCGACCCGGAGGCGATCCTCTCGGCCGCCGCCGAGGGCGACGTCGCCTTCTGTACCGCCGGCGACACGATGATCTCGACGACGCACACGGACCTCCGGCTGCGAGCCGAGGAGCGGGGGATCGAGACGCGCGTGATCCACGGGGTGACCGCTCAGTCGGCCGCGTCGAGTCTCACCGGGCTCCAGAACTACCGGTTCGGGAAGGCGACGACGCTCCCGTTCCCGTACGCTCACGGCGGCGACGACGTCCCCGGGAGCGTGGTCGAGACGATCGAGGCGAACCGCGAGCGCGGCCTCCACACCGTCGTCTACCTCGACATCAAGGTGGGCACCGGGCCGACCGGCCCCGACCCGGACCACGAGGAGTACATGACCGCCGACGTCGCCGCCGGGCTGCTCGCAGACGGCTGGCGCGACGAACTGGCCGTCGTCGTCGCTCGCGCGGGCTCGCCCGAACCGGTGGTCGCCGCCGACCGGCTGAGCGCGCTTTCCGAGCGGGAGTTCGGCGACCCGCTCCATCTCCTCGTGATCCCCGGCGACCTCCACCACGTCGAGGCCGACGCGCTGGCCGGGCTCGCCGGCGCCCCGTCGGAGCTCGTCGAGGAGTGAGCGGGGGTCGCCGTCCGTCGACCGGTCGTTTGATATTCCTGTCCCGCGTTATCAAAGATCATGACAGACGTGCCCGCCGAGCGGCTCATGTCGACCGAACTCGTCACGATCCCCCGAGGAGCGGCCGCCGCGGACGCGGCGAAGCGCATGTTGGAGACGGGAGTGAGCTCCGTGCTCGTCGTCGACGACGGGCGCCTCGCGGGGCTGATCACCGCGACTGACTTCGTCTCGCTCGTCCGTCGGAACGACCCGGAGGACGAGACCTCCGTTGAGACGTTCATGACGACGGACGTCGTCACCGTCTCGCCCGACGACTCCGTCGAGGAGCTCGCCGACCCGACGAGCCGGGGGTACACGCACTTACCGGTGGTCGACGGGGACGACCGGTTGGTCGGGATGCTCTCGACGACCGACCTCACGGCGTACCTTTCGGAACGACGGTGAGCCCCGAGGCGAGGCGTCGCTCGGTCAGTGAGCGACTCGGTGGCTCGGTCCAGTGAGCGGCTCGGCCGCTCGGCCGGCCGGCTAGCGACCCGACGCCTTCACCTGGTCGTCGTACGTCGCCCCCGCCGCGATCAGGAAGCCGATTATCGCGGTGACGAGCGCGACGCTCCCGATGGCGACGACGGCGACGGAGAACAGATCGCCCGGGAGGACCTGTGCGGACGTCAGCAGCGAGACCGCCGTGACGAACCCGATGAGCAACAGGAGACGCCCGAACCGCGCGGCGTCGATCCCGTCGTCACTTGACATAAGCTCTGATCTCGTTGATGACGCCGTCGTATCCGTCCTCGTTCGCCTCCGAGCCGAGCGAGTGGATCGACTGGCAGATCCACATTCCCGCGGTGAAGTTCAACAGCGCGACGAACGACACCAGCCCGAGCTGCGAGTCCACGGTGAGACCGATCAGGAACCCCACCGGGAGCGTCACCGACATGATGGCGTGGATAAGCAGCGACCGCGTCCCGAAGTCCCTCAACGAACTGAGAATACCCGACATATGATCAATATGGGCGCGAACGCGTATATATGCTCGTTCGAACGCGCTCGCGTTTCCCGGACGCGCCGACGCCCGTCCCGGAGACCGTCGAACGGGGGAGCGGAGATCGCACCGGAAGAGTAATCAGATCTGGTAGCACACGACACGGTATGGATCTGAACGACCGGACCCGCGTCAGTGAGGTCATGTCGACGCCGCTAGAGACGATCGGGGGGACCGAGCCGCTCCGTGAGGCCGCGCGCCGGATGGCGGACGACGACATCAGCGCGCTCGTCGTGACGACGGGGGGCGGCTGTATCATCACGCAGAGCGACATCGTCGGCGCCGTCGCGGCCGGCCGCGACCTAGACGAATCCGTCGTTCGCGACGTGATGACCGAGAACGTGGAAACGGTGACGCCGGACCTCATGATGGAGGAGGTCGCGGCGATGATGACGATGTACGGGGTCAAACACCTCCCCGTCGTCGACGACGACTACGTCGGCATGGTCTCGTCGACCGACGTGGCGGCGCAGCTCTCGTGAGTCGAGGGACGCTCGGAAACCGCCGCGCGCCGAGTTAAAACAGGAGCAGGGGAACACCGACCGCGACGCCGACCGCGATCAGCACGAGGTTCCAGATCAGCACCGGGCGGACCAGATCCCGGGCGATGCTCGCCGCGAACGCGGTCTTGACGAGGATGCTCGCGGCCGTGCCGGCGACGACCCCCGTGACCGCGGTGTCGACCGTTATCTGTCCGGTCCCGAGCAGCGAGACGGCGGTCGTCGTCGCGGTCCCGGAGGAGACGAGCCCGGCGAGGAACGAGGTGGCGACGAATCCGGCCGCGCCGAAGGCCCGTTCCGCGCCGGCGGAGGCGAGCAGCACCGCGAGGAACAGCGCGCCGAACGTCAGGGCGTTCCGCAGGCTGAAGGGGGAGGTGAGCTCCGCCTCCATCGTCGTCCGCCAGTCGCTGCGCCACACGGCGATCAGGACGCCGGCGACGGTGACCGCGCCGAGCGGCGCACCGACCACCAAAGCGGCCTCCGGGACGAAGGCGGCGACGACCGCGGCGTTCCGGAGCGCCATCGCGGCGTTCGCCAGCAGGATCGACCCGACCGCGAGGTCGAGCAGGTCCGCCCGCCCCTTCGCGCGCTTCGCCATCTCCGCGACCACCGCCGTCGAGTTCACGAGCCCGCCGAAGAAGCCGGTCACCGCGTAGCCGCGCCCCTGGTACCGCTTCACGAGCACGTAGTTGACGAAGCCGATGGCGCTGACCGCGACGACGAGCGACCAGATGAGTCGCGGCTGAACCGCCCCCCACGGGTCGATCGTCTCGGCCGGGAGCAGGGGGAAGACGACGAACGCGAGGATGGTGAACTCCACCGCGCTGCGGACCTCCTCGCGGGAGAGCCCCCACGCGAACTGGTGGAGCTCCCGCTTCAACACGAGCAGCAGCGACGAGAGCACCGCCACCGTCACCGCCTCGATGAAGAACTCCTCGGCGACGAGCGCCCCCACCCCGTAGGTGACGAGCATCGACACCGAGGTTGTGAGCGAGAGCCCGTCGACGTCCTCCTCGACGAAGCTCCGGACCGCCAGGAGGACCGCGCTGGCGACGATCAGCACGCCGCCGACGATCAGTAGTCCGTCGTCGTCGAGCAGCGAGAACACCGCCGACGCGAGGCCGATCAGCGCGAACGTCCGGATCCCCGCCGACTTCTGAGACCACTCCCGTTCGAGCCCGAGGAACATCCCGAGCGCGGTCGCCAAGACGAGCTTCGCGACGTTGCTCCGGAGGTAGACGAGGGGGTCGACCGTATCTATCACGGCCGACCACCCCGCCGACGGTGACGTCGTGGGTCCGACCGAGTCGTCGCGTGCATGACCCGGTGTATCGCACAACCGACCCTATACTTTGGCATGACGGCCGCGCCGTCCGCCGGCGTCACCGGTTCGTCGGCTCGCGCGGGAGGTCCAGCGACTCCGTCAGGTCGTGTTCCTCCCCCGTGATCAGGTAGAGGACGTCCTCGAGAATGACGGCCAGCTCCGGGAGCTCCCGCACCGCGAGGAACGTGATCCCGATCAGCGCGACGACGGCGAGGAGCTGGCTCATGATCCGGTCGGAGATGAGGAAGGAGACCCGGTACGGGTCGGTCGCGCCGAACATCGCGAGCACGAGGTCGGTCTGCCACTGCATGTACTGGTTGCCCGCCACGACGGAGATGAACGTCGTCCGGAGGATGTTGAGCACGTAGATGAGCGGGATCGACACCGCGAGCGCCCGGAGCTTGCGCGAGAGCGGCGCCCGCACGGCGGCGACGAGACCGCCGAAGATGGCCATGCTGCCGAGCCCCGTACACGCCAGGACGACGTGGATAGTGACCGTGTGACCGTCGGGGAGCGTCCACGCGTACGCCGCGTCGTACCCCTCGTAGCTCGTCACGCGCTCCGGCGCGTAGCCGAGGAGGTCGATGAGGAACCCGGTCTGGGTGGCGACGGCCTCGATGAGGACCCGACGCGGCTCGGGGAACGCGACGCCGGCGAGCGAGAACGCCGGGATGGTCTCGAACGGGAGGTAGATGAACAGCATGAGCGAGATGGCCCGCGTGAGCGTGAACAGCGAGGCGCGGCCGTTGTACAGCAGGTAGCCGGCGTAGATGCACGCCGGGACGCCGACGAGCGCCAGGATCGACTCGACGTAGCTCTGGTGCTCGAACGCGAAGTACGGCACCGTCGTCAGCCAGAAGAGCCCGAACAGCGCCCAGGTGCCCGCCGCGAGCGACCGACCGGCGGCCAGCCCGCGGCTGTCGAGCAGCCACGACGCGGCGAAGAGGATCGCGACGAGCCACGCGAACGCGAACGTGTCGGGGACCAGGCTCAGGATCGCCGGCACGCCGGGACCGAACATGACCGAACGGTCGGTCGTCGTCGAATAAAGCCCTTGTCGTTGCCGACGGACCGTCGGGAACTCGGGGACCGAAAAGGGGGAGGAGAGCGGCGAAGAGTGAGAGGAGAGCTGGGTAAAGCGAGCGCGACCCGGCCGGTCAGCGCTCGTCGGAGTCGAGCACCCGGATCTGGTCGCCGCGGACGGTGACCGGGATCGGGACCGTCGCCTCGTACAGCTCGACGGTCACCTGGTCTTTCCCCTCGTCGATGCGCTGGACGCGGGCCTTCTCGCCTTTAAACGGCCCGGCGATCAGCTCGACGATGTCGCCCTCGGCGATCCCCTCGACGTCGGGGGTCGGCGAGAGGAAGTGCTCCACCTCGGAGAAGGGGCTCTCTGCCGGTCCGTCGCCGCCCTGGATGACGCCGCGGGCGTGCGGGATCTCGTCGAGGATCCGGGCGAACACGCTGCCGTCCGTCGCCTCGACCATCACGTAGCTCGTGAGCTGGTCGGGAGCGATGACCGCCTGGATCTCCGGCATCTCCTTCTCCGCGAGCATGTCCGCGACGGTGCGCTCCTGACTCGCTGTGGTCTTGACCGAGAAGATCGGCATCAGACGCCGACCCCCGGCAGGAGGCTCATGATCGCGAACATCAGGAAGCCGATGAAGCCGACGAGGAGGATGCCGGCGCCGGCGATCTTCGACACCTGGAGGAACTCGTCGGTGCTCGGCGTGCTCGCGAGTTTCAGCACGCGAACGTAGCTGTTGAGGTCGTACGGAACGTCCATGTTACGACGGGGTTTGAGTCGAGACGGTTTTTACCTTTTGATGCGGGGCGATCCGCCGGGATCGCGGGAAACCGCGAGAAGGAACGCTATCGGGACTGGACGCGGCGGCGCGTCACTCCACGTAGTCGATGTCTTCCATCTCCGCCGCCGCTCCCTCCGGCGGCTCGCCGTTCCGACCGTAGATCTGCGGCGACTCGACGCCGGTCACGACGATCATGGTGCGCATCTCGCCCTCCAGCTCGTCGTCGACGGAGGTGCCCCAGATGATCCGCGCGTCGGGGTCGATCCGGTCGTAGATCTCCTCGACGACGCCCTCGGCCTCCTCGATGGACATGTCGGTGCCGCCCGTGACGTTGACCAGCGCGGAGTTCGCGCCGGAGATGTCGACGTCGAGCAGCGGCGACCGGAGCGCGGACTTCACGGAGTCCTGCGCCTTCGAGTCGGAGTCGGACTCGCCGAGGCCGATCATCGCGACGCCGCCCTTCTCCATGACCGTGCGGACGTCGGCGAAGTCGAGGTTGACCAGGCCGGGCATCGTGATGAGCTCCGTGATCCCCTTCACCGAGCGCATGAGGACCTCGTCGGACACCTTGAACGCCTGTCGGACCGGGAGCTTCCCGACCGCGTCGAGCAGGCGGTCGTTGGGGACGACGATGACCGTGTCACTCACGTCGCGGAGGCGTTCGAGGCCCGCCTCGGCGTTCGTCCGGCGGACTTCGCCCTCGGCGGTGAACGGGGTCGTGACGATGGCGATGGTGAGCGCGCCCGACTCGCGGGCGGCCTTCGCGACGACGGGGGCGGAGCCCGTGCCGGTGCCCCCGCCGAGCCCGGCGGTGACGAACACCATGTCGGAGCCGTCGATCGCGTCCTGGATCTCCTCTTGCGACTCGATAGCGGCCTCCTCGCCGACCTGCGGAAGGGAGCCGGCGCCGCGCCCCTGGGTCTTCTGCTGGCCCATCAGGATCTTCGTGTCCGCCTCGATGTTGACGAGGTGCTGGACGTCGGTGTTGGCCGCGACCAGCTTCGCCCCGTGGATCCCCTCCTCGGTCATTCGGTTGACCGTGTTGCCCCCGGCCCCACCGCAGCCGACGACCGTGATGTTCGTCTGGAGGTCCTGTAAGACGTCCTGCAGCTCGTCGTCGGTCATCGTTCCGGACTGCGGCGGAGCACCGGCGGTGGCATCGTTCGCGCCGGCGCCGGTCTCTCCGGCGTCGTCCGCCGGAGATTCCTCGGCTTCGTCGATGGCGTCCTCCACGATAGAATCCATTATGTGGTGTGGTTGCGACCCGGACGTATTTATTTTTGCCCGATCGTCTGACGCGAGTCAGACGGCGAGAGACCGGCGCGAGCGCGCGGGAGCCGTCGGCTTCACTCCTCTGCGTCCGCGAACTCTGCTACGTCCGCGACGTCGATCGGGAACCGCTCCGTCCGCGACCGCGACACCTCGTCCGGGGTCACCGTCTCGCCGTCGACCGCGACCGACTCGCCGTCGGCGAGCCGACCGAACGCCGGTCCCTCCGGGACGCCGCGGTCCCGCGCCAGTTCGGGGTCGAAGGCGGTCTCGCGGGCGACGACCGCGTCGTCCGCCACCTCGACGGCGTCGTACCCCTCCCCGAGCACCGCCGCGAGGTCGGCGACGAGGTCGGCGTAGGCGGGGGTGTCCGCGCGGTCGGCGAAGGCGGCCGCCCCCGCCGCGCGAGTGCCGGCCTGCTCCGTGTCGAAGGCGACGGCGTTCGCCGCCACGGCCTCTCGGGTCGCCTCCGGGTCGATCCCCTGCGCCCGCGACAGGAGCTCCGCGGGGAGCTCGCGGACCGAGACCGCGTCGGCGTCCGACGCCGCGGGGGAGACGTCCCCGAACCGGAGTCCCTCGTCGACGGTCGCGAGGTCGGTCTCCAACCGCTCGACCAGCGGGAGCGGGCGGTCCCCCACCTCCCGGACCCACGTCTCGCTCACGACGCGGTGTCCGAGCCCCTCCACGACGGCCGCGACCTCGGGCCTGTCGCCCTCGATCACGGCGCGGTCCGCGCGGCTACGCTCGAACGCCTGCTCGATCGTCTCGCGGTTCGCCTCGGGCGCGCCCATCTCGCCGAGCGCCCAGTCGGCGCCGACGTGGCCCACGGCCCACTCGGTCTCGCGGACGATCCGGGTGAACCGGGGCGCATAGTGGCCGCCGCCGAAGCCGACGACGTGGCGGGGCGGAGCGTCGGCCGGGTCGGCCGCGTCGGCCGCACCGTCGGTCGCATCAGCCGTACCGTCGATCACGTCAGCCGCACCGTCGCTCGCGCGGGCGTCATCGTCGCCCGTGAGGTCCGGCCCGGTCCCGCGGAGGTCGAGCACCGCCCGTGCGACCGCCTCTGCCGCCTCCCGGTCCTCCCACTGGGGCTCGTCGGAGCCGAGTTCGACGAACAGCGAGGGGACGGAGGCGCTCGTCGGCCCGTGGTGGGTGCACTCGATGCCGACGTCGTACCCCTCGGGGGCGTGCGCCGCCAGCGCCTCGACGACGCGCTTCTCCGCACCGGGGGCGGCGTTCGCGAGCGTCTCCGGCTCGCCGCCGTACGGCGCCGGCCCGAAGTTGCCGGTGACGTGGGCGGTCAGCAGCTCCCCCGTCTTCCCGGAGTGCCTAGAGACGAAGACGAGGAAGTCGGGATTGGCGTCGCCTGTGTCGCCCGCCTCGCCTTTGTCATCGGCATCATCGACATCGCCTGTGTCATCGGCGTCGTCGGCGTCGCTCCCGAACGCGGCGGCCGGGTCGTCCAGCTCGATGTGGAGGTCGTCGAACTCCCGGAGCTCGAACCCGTCGGTCCGGTAGTAGGTCCCGCCGCCCGCGGCGTCGGGGCGAGTCTCGTCCTCGCGCTCCTCCCAGTCGCCGACCGCGAGCAGGCGCTCGCCGATGTGTTCGGACGCGCTGTCGGCCCGGCTGACGACGATCGCTATCACGGGCGCGGCTCCGTGACGAGCGACCGAATAGGCGTCGGTTCCAGACGGTCATCGGGGGGATTCCCGACGGTGATGAGGCGATTTCCGAGAGTGTCGGGGGTATCTTCAACCGGCGTCGAGGCGATTCCGGGCGATCGCCGGGGCGAGTCCGTGGACGGTCACGGGAACAGCAGGTACGCGAACACGCCGTAGCCGGCGACGAGGACCGCGCCGTCGACCCGGGTGATCCGATCGCCGCGATACATGATCCCGACGAGCCCGACGGTGAACGCGAGCAGCGCGGGGAACTCGAAGCCGCGGACGCCGGGGCTCACGCCGATCGGCCGAATGACCGCGATGATCCCGATGACTGCGAGGATGTTGTAGATGTTCGATCCGACGATGTTGCCGACGCTGAACTCCGCCTCGCCGCGCACGGCGGCGACGACGCTCGCCGCCAGCTCGGGGAGCGAGGTACCCAGCGCGAGCACCGTGAGCCCGATGAAGATGTCGGAGAAGCCGGCCGCGGAGAGCAGCGACTCCCCGCCGTCGATCAGCCACCGCGACCCGAGCACCAGCGCGGCGATCCCGCCGACCACGGCGGTGACGTCGCGGAGGCTGGCGTCCGGCATCTCCGCGCGCTCCGCGGTGGAGATGCCGGACTGGGTCTGCCGGATCCGGCGCATGACCACGACGGTGAACGCCACGAGCGTCCCGAGCAGGAGGAGTCCGCCCGGTCGGCCGATGCGCCCGTTCCAGCCGAGCCCCACGAGCAGCAGCGCGGCGAGCAGCATGAAGGGAACGTGGCGCTCGAACACCGTCTCGGAGACGTTGAGGGGCCGGATCAGCGCGGAGACCCCCAACACGAGCCCGATGTTCGCGATGTTCGACCCGAGGATCGTCCCGAGCCCCACGTCCGTCGACACGGTGACGGCGCCGAGGAGGGAGACGAACAGCTCGGGGGCGGTCGTCGCGAACGCGATGACGGTGACCCCGACCGTCGACGCCTTCAGGCCGACGGCGAGCGCCAGGTCGCTGGCGCCCTTGACGAGGAGTTCGGCGCCAGCGTACAGGAGGGCGGCGCCCCCGACGAGGAGCAGCAGTTCCGTGAGCGGCGACCCGAGCAACACGGCTCTCGGTAGTCGGTCGCGTTTTAAAAAGCGCCGTGGTTCGGGGCGGCCGGGCCCGGACTCGGATCGGTCCGCCGGCTCAGGCCCGCGTCGCGCGGAACTCGCCGTGTTTCATTCCGACGACGAACGCGATGGCGCCGAAGACGAGCATCGACGGGAGAACCATCATCAGCGTCGTCTGGAACCCCATCGGCGTCCCGACGGCGACGCCGGCGGTGCCGAGGGCGACGATCAACACGACGATACCGGCCGCGCGGGGCAGGTCGAACTCCATGCCCGCGGTACGGTTCGCGCGAACCTAAGGGTTCGGCTCCCGGTCGGCCCGGCGTCGCCGGGCCGATCGCTCCGTCCGACGCCCCCGAAACGGATTCCCGGACCCGTTTCCCGGAACGGCGCCCCCTCGCGGCTCACGCCTCGATGATATCGTCCTCGCGTTCCGCCGGCAGCGTCAGCTCCCCCTCGGTCGAGACGACCGCGCGGCCGCCGACCCGGACCTCGTCGCCCTCGACTCGCACCCTGACGTGCCCGGGGCGGTCGACGAAGTGCCCCTGCTCGAACCGGAGCTCATCGGGGAAGTCGCCGTCGAACGCGTCGACGGACCGGAGGTACGCCCCGACCGCGCCGCTGGCCGTGCCCGTCACGGGGTCCTCGGCGACGCCGACGGCGGGCGCGAACGCCCGGCCGTGGAGGGTCGACGCCGCGTCGATCGCGTCGAACGTGAACGCGTAGATCCCGGCGGCGTCGTGGGCGTTCGAGATGTCCTCGACGGCGGCCGCGTCGGGCTCCGCCTCCCCGAGGCGTTCGAGGAAGTTGACGGGGACGACGAGCCACGGGAGCCCGGTCGAGGCGACGGCGACGGGGAGGTCGGCCCCCACGTCCCGGAGGGCCGCGGGGTCGATCCCGAGCGCGTCGCCGAGCCGGTCGGCGTCGAGTTCCGTCTCGTCCACCGCCTCGACAGTCGGCGGGTTCTGCCGCATCCAGACGGTGCCGTCGTCGTCGACGCGGATAGAGAGGTCGCCGACGTTCGTCCGGAGCGTTCGCTCGCCGGCGTCGATCTCCCCCGCGGCGTACAGCGCGGCGTAGCTCGCGATCGTGGCGTGGCCGCAGAGATCGACCTCCGTGGAGGGGGTGAAGTAGCGGAGCCGCTCGTCGGCGCCGTCGCCCGCCTCGAAGCGGAACGCGGTCTCGGAGGCGCCGAGCTCGGCGGCGACTCGCCCCATCCGATCGTCGCTCAGTCCCGCGGCGTCCGGGAGGACGCCGGCGACGTTCCCGGCAAGCGGTTCGTCCGTGAACGCGTCGACGAGCAGCGCGCGTCGCGTCTCCATGCGTCACCCTCGTGGGGCGGCCTCAAAAGGGTCCCGAGCCGACTGGGGGCGATGTCAACCCTTTTGCCCTCCACGCCGGATGTACCCCTATGGGCCTCTTCGACCGGTTACGCGGGAACGACACCCCGCGCGTGGCGTTCATCGGGATCGACGGTCTCCCGTACGGTCTCGTCGCCGACAACCCGGACACGTTCCCGACGCTGTCGGCGATCGCCGACGACGGCGACGGCGGAGCGATCGACAGCGCCGTGCCGCCGGAGTCGAGCGCGTGCTGGCCCGTCCTGACCAGCGGCCAGAACCCCGGCGAAACCGGCGTGTTCGGGTTTCAGGACCGAGAGATCGGGTCCTACGACACCTACGTGCCGATGGGCCGGGACGTCCAGTCGACCCGCGTGTGGGACCGCGCCACCGACGCCGGACTCGACACGACGGTGATGAACGTCCCCGTCACGTTCCCGCCCCAGCGGACGGTTCAGCGGATGGTGTCGGGCTACCTCTCGCCCGACGTGGACAAGGCCGCCCACCCCGACGAGCTCCGGGAGTACCTCACCGAGAGCGACTACCGGCTGTCGGTGAACGCGAAGCTGGGGCACAAGGCGGACAAATCGGAGTTCGTCGAGCACGCGCGGGAGACGCTCGACGCCCGCGCCGCCGCCTTCTCCCGGTACGTCGAGCGCGACGACTGGGACCTGTTCGTCGGCGTGTTCACGGCGCCGGACCGGATCAACCACTTCCTGTGGGGCGATTACGCGGAGGACGGGGCGTACCGCGAGGAGCTCCTGGAGTTCTACGCCGCGCTCGACGAGCACATCGGCGCGATCCGGAAGGCGATCCCCGACGACGTCCGCCTCGTCGTGGGCTCGACCCACGGGTTCGCGCGGCTCCGCTACGACGTCTACTGCAACGAGTGGCTGGAGCGAGAGGGCTGGCTCTCGTACGGCGACGCCGACCACGGCGCGTTGACCGACATCGACGAGGACACCCGCGCCTACTCGCTCGTTCCCGGTCGGTTCTACCTCAACTTGGAGGGGCGCGAACCGGAAGGAGTCGTGCCCGAGTCGGAGTACGAGTCCGTGCGCGCCGAGCTACAGGATGCTCTCAAGGCGTGGGAGGGTCCCGACGGGAAGCCGGTCGCGAAGCGCGTCGTCGAGCGCGAGACCGTCTTCCGCGGCGACCACGACGAAATCGCCCCGGACCTCGTCGTCATCCCGAACGAGGGGTTCGACCTCAAGTCCGGCTTCCGCTCCCACGACGAGGTGTTCGACCCGGACGGCCCGCGGACGGGGATGCACACGTTCGAGGACGCCGCCCTGTTCATCGACCACCCGGACTCGAACATCGAGGACGCGGACCTCCTCGACGTCGCGCCGACCCTCCTGCGGCTGCTCGACGTCGACTACGGACGGACCGACCTCGACGGCGCGAGCCTGATCTGAGATGGAACGGACGCCGGACGGGACCCCGGTCGGCGTCGACGACCCGTACGCGGTCGCCGGCGTCTGCGACCACCTGACCGACGACGGTCGCTGTCGGTTCGCGCTGACGCGCGCCGGCGACGACCCGGCGTTCGCCGCGGCCCGCCGCGCAGACGGCTACGCCTGCCACGTCGGTCCCGACGGCGCCTGGCGCCGATGTCCCCACTACCGCTCGACGACCGACGGTCGCGAGTGTCACCGCTGCGGGCTCGAAGAGGTGCGTATCGCCCACGACGACGAGCGACCGCTGGTTGAGGAACACCACCTCTCGTACGGGAGCGCGGGCGGCGGCGAGGCGGGTAACGGGAACGCCGACGGCGACGAGGAGGGCGAGGCCGGCCCCCACGAGATAACGGTCGCGTTGTGTCGCTGGTGCCACACGAAGGTCCACAAGTCGTTCGCGCGGATCGACGACGACGCGAGTCCGGATCCCGAGGCGATCGCGGAGCGAGAGAGCCGCAACGGTCGTCAACAGGAGGAACTCTCGTTCGGGACCGCCGCCGAACGGTTCGACCCCGACGCCGACGACGAGACCTGATCCGCGTGAACAAGCGCTTCCGGTTCCGAAGCGAGAGCGTGATCGCATCGTCCACCGCTCGAAAGGACCGATGTAGCAGTTACCCGTCGAACGGATCGGCGAAGTCCCCACGGATGAAGTAGCGCACGAAGTTACCGTAAGTCCGATCGCCCGGGTGGTCGGCGACCTGTTCGTACCGGACGTTACCGTCGCCGTCGATCACGTACGTCGCGGCGATTCCCGTGGTCCCCCTGCCGGTCTCTTCGGTCCCGCTGTACTGCGACGCGACCTCGCCGCCGGGGTCGCTAAGCAACTGAACGTCGAGATCGTACCGGTCGCGCATCTCTGTGAGCGGCCCGATCGAATCGGTCACGACAGGGAGGATGTCCACGCCGTCGTTGAACCAGAGGTCGTAGGAGACCTCGCTGAAGGTCTGGAGCTGTTCCGCACAGAAACTACACCAGTGCCCGCGGTTGATCAGCACGACACTCGGACCGTCCTCCAAAGTATCAGAAAGAGTTACTTTCTCGCCGGCCGTGGATTCGAGCGTGAAATCGGGTGCCTGAGAGCGTTCGAGTGACACGCCTGCGATTGAACGGTCACCCATTTTACTCTGGCGTGGACTGGTAGCGGCACCGCACGGTCGCCACGCGTGCCCACCTCGCGGGGGACCGGCGGCGCCGGTGTCGACGCCGGTCCGATTCCGGAGCCGATCTCGGGCGGCGGGAGCAACGAAAAGCACGCCTGAGGCGCCTTCGAGCGGACAAGTGGGCGCTTCGACCGCGACGGGTGTCGACCAGTGCGGGATTCAGGCGTCGGACCGCGGCCGGATCAGGTTCGCGAGCGAGACGAGCACGCCGAGGAACCACCCGAGCGGGACGGAGATGCCCAGCCACATCAGGACGTAGCCCAGGCCGGCGACGCCCCACTGCTCGCCGAACGTCTCCAAGTCGAAGGCGCCGCGGAGCGTCTCGTTGATCCCGCCGACGGCGAGGAACGTGTCGAGGATCCAGACCGCGAGGTCGTAGCTCGGATCGAGCACCAAGTTCGAGATAGAGGGCGTGAGGAGCCCGGCGACCACCGGCGGGAGGAAGATGGCCGTCATCGCGAACGGGTACGCGAGGAGGACGCTGACGAACCGTCCGCCGACCTTCGAGAACCCGGCGGCCGCGCCCGCGGAGACGACCGCGACGACGCTGGCGCCGCCGATCCCGAGCATCACCTCGGTCGGTAGTTGAAAGTGCGCGAGGAGTGTGAGCGACCCCCAGACCAGCGTCGCGACGAGGACGGCGCCGAGCACGCCGAAGCGGGCCACCGCCGAGTCGAGTTTCGCGGCGTAGAACCGCGTGGCGAATCCGACGAGCAGGAGCGGGTACGCGACCGCGACGAGCGGTCCGCCGAGTATCGCCCAGACGTAATAGCCGACCGTCTGGACGGCGGTCTCCGGTTTCCACTTCCCCAGCACCGCGCTCGGATCGAGCTGTCTCGGGAAGACGACCTCCATCCACGTCTCGTGGAGTCGAACCACGTCAAGGAGGAGCGCTTCCACCAGCCCTGTCTGTCCTCGGCGTTCCATTTGGCTCACCTCGCGCACGCCACACCGTGAACTTTGTGCCTTCGTTCGCGGGGCTGACACCAAACGCGGGTTCTTCGTTCGTTGGCCTGACACCAAACCTGCGCCGTCGATTATCAGACAGGAAACCTCACGCCGATACGCTTAAGCGTTACAGCGGGCCTAACACTGCTCATGCACAGACGTGGACTGCTCGCGGCGATTGCCGCATCGACGTCCGTCGCCGTCGCCGGCTGCGCCGGGGGCGAGGACGGGAGCTACGAGTACGACGCGGACCCGGCTCGGGTCCCGTCGGAAGCGGCCTCGGATGCGGGATACGAAGGCGAGGAGCCGGAGTCGTTCACCATCGAGCAGGAGTTCGACGTGGCCGGCGTGAACGCCCAGGTGTCGGCGACGACCTGGGTCGCCGGGTACGAGAACCAAGAGAACGGGTCGGCGCTGTTCGTGGCGAGTACGCCGGACGCGGCGGTCGGTGGCCAGTCGGTCAACCCTCTCGTCAGCGCGGACGACGCGGAGCTGATCCGCCGGCTGTTAGAACAGGCCGACCAGCGCGGAATCGGCGGCGAGGGCACCGACGTGGAGGCCGAGGACATCGAGAACCGCGGCTCCGAGACGCGGACCGTCCTCGGACAGGAGACCGAGGTGTCGGTCCTCGAAACCACGATAAACGCGGAGGTCGAGGCCGGGAACAACCAGAGCGGGAGTACCGAGGACGTCCCGGCGTTCCTCTACGTCGCGACCGTCCAACACGACGGGGACGTGGTCGCGCTCGTCGGCGTCCACCCGACCGCGGTCGACGCCCGGGACGCCGTCCTCTCGCTGATGGAACAGGTCGAACACTAGCCCGACCGCCAGCGCGCCAGTCCCGTCTTTTCGAGCGCTCTAGCGACGCAGAGCGGCCGCTCGGATCGCCGGAGTCGAAGCGATTATATCGTCGTTGTTTCCGCGATTAGAAGCTTCTACGTCCGTTAATCCTTTAATAAACAATCAACCGAGTGAGCGTGTTCCACGAAGACCAGCCGACGGCAGGGTTGCGAGCTCGTCGATTCCCACGACTCGGGCGCTCTCCTAGCCGCGGCTCTGTCGATTGTGGGTCGTTACGATGGATCCAAGAAACTCAATCCAACGCCGATTGACGGCACTCCTAGTCATCTGCGTTATCGGACTTTCGGCTGTCGCAGTTGGGGTGACTCTGGCGGCTGCGGAAACGAATGGGAGTCGGTCGCCCAATATATCAAATTCAGGAGATTTTGATTCTATTAATGGCTCTATCATCGTTCAAGATCAGGCAACAGTTTCTACGAATTTTGTTAGAAACAGCAGAACCGAATCTGGAGTGACAACCAGTAAAATTGATTCAGAAGTAAATTCAACTGTTGTTATTACTGACGGAGAAGATAGCGACATTGTTGGTTATAACTCCCTCACAGTGAGAGAGATAAACAGTAAAGACAAGATTTCACTCAATACATCAAATCTTGGTGGGGAGATTGAGGTGTACCTCATACCGAGTGAGAGAATTAGCATTGATCAGGACATGATCAATACAAAGCTATCTGATCAGGCGAAAGAGTCTGCAATTGATAAAGAAAGCGCGCACGTGTACTTAGGTACTGTTGAGTTTAAAAATCAAGAATATAGTGAAGGACGAGTAGCCAACATCTCTGTAGCAACATCTGAAGTACGAGACACGATCGGGATGAACACTCCATATATTATTTCTATCCATCCGATCACCGCTAATAATAAAATTATCTATGACGAATATGTTGGGTACTCAGATGTTCTTGTTGGTATGAACAGTGGGGTCAAAATCCCCGTTAGAGACGCTGATGGAAATAAAAGTAGAATTTGGCACAGTAATCAATACGTAGCAACTGTCCGGCTTGCGAAGGGACAAGAATTAGACAAACCTGTTAATTTGACCTCAACGAAACGATTACCAAATTCCGATATAAAAGGTCAATTTGTACAGGGAGATGTGTCAGACAGTGCGAATATACGCATTTCCAGTTTACCCTCACAAGTAAACAATGGTAGCAAGCTTGATCGTGAGTTCAATGACACGAATTACACTGGCAGGCAGTTGTATTCTGGAGAAGTTATTCTTTTCAACAATAACTCATCCTCAACAAGTTCTATTAAGTTACATAAGAGAGTAACAAATAACACTTCAAAAATAGTTGGATTAGGAACCTATCTGGATGACACAGAGGATGTGATTTTTAATACAACTGGCTTGCAGACAGGTGAGTATTCGCTCGCCGGCAGCGGATTTGAGAAGAAAAACCAGTTCAAGTTAATTGGAGGTAGTGATCAAAAAGTAGAATTTTCTGATATCAAGAAAGAAGCAAGAATCGGAGTACAATCCGATTATATGTTGTATCATCATACCCCCAAAGTCAGTTTAGAAATTTCTGACGCATATACGAACAACACACTCGCAACTGCTAATCTCTCCACACCGTCGTCCGGACGCACTTCGGTCGGTCTCAACACGTACGCGCTCGGTAACGAATCACTGACGGACAGCCTCGTCACCGCGGGACCGGGGGCGACCGTCGAATCGGTCGACACATCAGTGTCGAACGGGACGCTCCCGCCGGGAGAGTACCGGATCGAGGTCCGTTCCGCACAGGGGCTCGCCGAGACGAGCGACGAGGCGACTGTCACAGTCGGGAATCGGTCGACGAGCGGGCTGAACGCCTACGCGACGACCACCCTCGATCGGGACGCTCTCGGGACGGCCGGCGCGGTGCGCCGAGCGATCGAGGACGGAACGCTCTCGCCGACGTCGACCGTCACCGCGGACGACACCGTGGTGTACGCCGTCAACGCCACGGGACTGACCGGGTTGCCGGCCGCGCGGAACGCGACCACGGAGTCGGGCGCCGACCTAGCCCGGCTCGACGGACTCGCGTTCGGCGTGCGGTCGAACGCGTCGACGCTCTCGGCGGCGACGGGTGACGACCGAACCGGCGCGGTGGGAGCGGCTCCGAAGAACTCCTCCGTTCACATCGACGACGAGGGACTCTACCTCATCGCAGAGGGCGACGACGCCCTCGCGACCGACGAGACGCCCGCGGGCGGGGAGGACTTCACCGCGGAGTTCCGGGTGACCGACGAACGACTGCGCGAAGCCGCGTCGGACTCGGCGAGCGATCACAGCGCGTCGACGACGCTGACGTTCGAGGTACCGCCGCCGGACGAGGCGGACGGCGACTCAGAGGGTGGCGACTCGCTCGGAGGCGGTGGTAGCGCGGGCGGTGGTAGCGCGGGCGGGCCGGAGGGCGGAGGACCGGTCGGCGAACCGACCGGCGGCGGGACGTCCGGCGGGGGCCCATCGACAGGCGGAGGCGGAACTACCGGCGGCGGGCCGACCGGGTCGCCACCCGAGACGGGCTCCCAACCGAGCGGCGGCAAGGCGGAGGCGCCGGGGGACGCGACCGGTACCGGGCCGCGGCCCGATCTCCGAGTGAGCGGGGGCCAGTTCGGCGTCCGTCCGCTCGCCGACGTCCGGCCGATCGCGCGCGAGAATCATACCGGATCGCCCGCGTCCGTCTCGCGTACGTCGGTGCCCGTCGATACGGGCGCCGCCCCGTCGGGAGGTGAAATCGCGCGCTCCGAAACGGGCGCGGACCGCGGTGGCGCCGGCACGACCGGTGCGGACGCGGGGAGCGACGAGGCCGCCGGTACCGACGGGGTATCCGGTACCGACGAGGCCGCGGGGACGAATGCGGGCGACTCGCGATCGCGCGGGGGCTCAGATTCGACGGCGAAATCGGACGCGGCGGACGCGGAACCCCAGACCCCGACCTACGACGACGCGCCGATCCGGACGACCGCCGACGACGTCCCCGGGTTCGGTCCGCTCGTCACCGTGGTCGCGTTCCTGCTCGCCGGGCGGCTCGCCGCGCGCCGACGGGGTCGGGAGCCGTGAGGCGACGCCGCGACGCCCTCGCAGCGGTATCCTTTTGCTGGATCGCCTCCTCCCGTCGGGTATGAGCGTGACCATCACCCCGCCGCAGGAACGCGAGTGCGAGCTGTGCGGTCGCCGGGAGCGGTGGGACGATGAGGCCACCGGCTGGCA
Organism: Halorubrum sp. Hd13; assembly: GCF_002252755.1. Taxonomy (GTDB): domain Archaea; phylum Halobacteriota; class Halobacteria; order Halobacteriales; family Haloferacaceae; genus Halorubrum. Next base: position 53,843 of record NZ_NHOY01000043.1, read on the forward strand.
GATCGCCGACGAACCGGGCGAGGTCTACTGCATCCACGAGTGGGACATCAACGGGACGTTCACACCGCTTCGCGAGTGACCGCGCGTTTTGAGTCGACGACCGATCCGGTCACGGCCGGCGATGCCGCACCGTCGCCGATTGACGATAGCGGATCGATCTCCGGAAACTAACTCGGTCTCGGCGCGGTCAGCGTCGACTCGAACGGAGTTTCTCCCCTCAGTTCGGATATAAGTGATCGAACCGTGATCGTATCGAGTGTTATTCACCCCTGATGAATAATTACCTTATATTCCCTAATGTGTGTACGATGGATCCTACCCGTATCAGGGTTATACCTTTAAGTGATAATCTGTGAGTGGTGTGCATGACCGAGCCACGTAGTGACACCCGGGGGGAGTCGGAACCCTCGGGCCACGGTGGGGGGCTTGCGGACGTATCAGACGAACGGTCGAACTGCGGGATCGGCGGGATCGTCGACCTGGACGGAGACCCGAACCACGAGACCGTGACCGACGCGGTCCGGTTGCTGGAGAACCTCGAGCACCGCGGGACCACGGGCGCAGAGGAGAACACCGGCGACGGGGCCGGCATCATGGTCGCGCGCCCGGACGGCTTCTTCCGCGACGTCGTCGACGCCGACCTGCCCGACGAGTACGCGGTCGGCTCCGTCTTCATGCCGACCGAGGGGAGCGTCCAGGCCGAGATCCACGACGTCATCGCCGAGGTGTTCTCCGTCTACGGGCTGGAAGTGCTCGCGTGGCGCTCCGTGCCGACGGACAACGCGGACCTCGGCGCGACCGCGCTCGACTCCGAGCCGGAGATCGCCCAGCTGTTCGCCGCGCCCGTCGAGGGGGCCGGCCTCGCCGAGCGGTTCACCAGCGAGGAGACCCGCCCCGACGACGTCGACCCGGAGCTCCTCGGTTTCGACCGCGCGCTCTACGCCGCCCGACGCGAGATCGAGAACGCGGTCGCCGACGTCGACGGCGCCGGCCGGTTCTACGTCTGCTCGCTCGACCGCCAGCGCGTCGTCTACAAGGGCCTGCTGAAGGGCTCGCAGCTCGCCGGCTACTACCCGGACCTGACCGACGAGCGCTTCGCCAGCCACGTCGCCTTGGTCCACGCGCGGTTCTCGACGAACACGCTCGGGGCGTGGCACCTCGCGCACCCGTACCGTAACATCGTCCACAACGGCGAGTTCAACACGATCCGCGGGAACGTCAACTGGATGCGCGCCCGCGAGAACGACCTCGACCACCCGGCGTTCGGCGCCGAGCTCGACACGATCAAGCCGGTGATCGACGACCCGAACCAGTCCGACACCGCGAGCGTCGACAACGCGGTCGAACTCCTCCTGCAGGCCGGCCGGGACCTCCCGCACACCCTCCGGATGCTGATCCCGGAGGCGTTCCGCGACGACGACCTGATGGACGCGGCCCGCACCGACTTCTACGACTACCACGCCTCGCTCGTCGAGCCGTGGGACGGCCCCGCCCTCGTCATCGGCTTCGACGGCGACCGCGTGGCCGGCGTCCTCGACCGCAACGGGCTCCGCCCGTGCCGGTACGAGGTGACCGACGACAACCGGCTCGTCGTCGGGAGCGAGGTCGGCGCGCTGCCGACCGACCCCGCCGACGTCCGGCGCCGCGGGCGGCTCCAGCCCGGCGAAATCTTCGTCGCCGACCCCGAGGAGGGGCGGATCGTCCCGGACGACGAGGTGTTCGACGAGCTCACCGACGAGAAGTACGGCGAGTGGGTCGACGAGCGTCAGATCGGCCTCGACGAGGTCACGGCCGAGGTCGGTAGCGGAGACAACGTCGAGAGCGACGAGGGACGCGGAGTCGACGCCGAGAGCGACGACGAGATGACCGTCCGGTCCCACCAGGCCGCGTTCGGCTACACCACCGACTCGCTGAACCACCTCGTCGAGCCGATGGCGAAAGACGGGAAGGATCCGGTCGGGTCGATGGGCGACGACACGCCGCTGTCGGTGCTCGCCGACGTCGACCGCCCCCTGTTCACCTATTTCAAGCAGCTGTTCGCGCAGGTGTCGAACCCGCCGATCGACTACATCCGCGAGGAGCTCGTCACCTCGCTGGAGACCCGGATCGGGAACCAGCGGAACCTGCTCGACGAGACCCCCGAGCACGCCGAGCAGATCGTCTCGGAGTCGCCGATACTCACCGACGCCGACACGGCCGCGCTGAAGGCGTTGGACGGCGAGCCCGTCGACGGCGAGGGCCCGGCGTTCTCCTCGGCGACGGTCGATATCACGTACGATCGGGAGGCGTCGCTCGTCGACGCCGTGACGGAGATCCGCAACGAGGTCGCGGCCGCGATCAGAGACGGCACCGACGTGGTCGTCCTCTCGGACCGCGCGGTCGGCCCCGACCGGCTCGCCGTCCCGAGCCTGTTGGCAACCGGCGCGGCCCACCACCACCTCGTTCGGAACGGGCTGCGGAACCGCGCCGGCATCGTCGTCGAGTCGGGCGAGCCGCACGAGGTACACCACGTCGCGACGCTCGTCGGCTACGGCGCCGACGCGGTCGACCCGTACCTCGCGTACGACTCCATCTCCGACGTCGTCGCGGGGCCCGACGGGGCCGACGAGGCGGAGGCGCTCGCGGCGTACCGGGGCGCTCTGGAGGACGGGCTGCTCAAGACGATGGCGAAGATGGGCATCTCGACGATGGAGTCGTACCAGGGCGCCCAGATCTTCGAGGCGGTCGGACTCAGCTCCGAGTTCGTCGGCGAGTACTTCGAGGGGACCGAGATCCGCACCGAGGGGATCGGGATCGGGGAGATCGAAGACGACCTCCGGACGCGCCACGCGATGGCGTTCGGCGCCGACCCCGAACTGGAGACCACCGGCGAGTACGAGCACCGCTCGTCGGGGATCAAACACGGCTGGAACCCGCAGACGGTCGGGACGCTCCAGCAGGCGGTCCGGGGCGGCGACTACGAGCAGTATCAGGAGTTCGCGGAGCTGGTGAACGACCAGTCCGAAGCGCTGCAGACGCTTCGCGGACTCCTCGAGTTCGAGTCGGACCGCGACCCGGTGCCGGTCGACGAGGTCGAGCCGGTCGAGTCGGTCGTCGAGCGCTTCTCGACGGCCGCGATGAGCCTCGGGAGCATCTCGCCGGAGGCCCACGAGAACAACGCGATCGCGATGAACCGGATCGGTGCGAAGTCGAACACCGGCGAGGGCGGCGAGCCGCCGGAGCGGTTCGGCACCGAGAAGGCGTGTTCGGTCAAGCAGGTCGCCTCCGGCCGGTTCGGCGTCACCGCCGACTACCTCGCGAGCGCGGACGAGCTGCAGATCAAGATGGCGCAGGGGTCCAAGCCCGGCGAGGGCGGCCACCTCCCCGGCGAGAAGGTCAACGAGATGATCGCGCACGTCCGGTGTTCGACGCCGGGCGTCGGGCTCATCTCGCCGCCGCCGCAACACGACATCTACTCGATCGAGGACCTCAAGCAGCTCATCTTCGACTTGAAGGCCGCGAGCCCCGACGCCGACGTCAACGTGAAGCTGGTGTCTGAGGCCGGCATCGGCACCATCGCGGCGGGCGTCGCGAAGGCGAACGCGGACGTCGTCCACGTCTCCGGGCACTCCGGCGGGACGGGCGCGTCCCCGAAGACCTCCATCAAGAACGCGGGGCTCCCGTGGGAGCTCGGGCTCGCCGAGACGAACCAGATGCTCCGCGCGACGGGCCTGCGCGACCGCATCCGCGTCACCGCGGACGGCGGGCTCAAGACCGGCCGCGACGTCGCGGTCGCGGCCGCGCTGGGCGCAGAGGAGTACGTGTTCGGCACGGCGTCGCTCGTCACGTCCGGCTGCGTGATGGCCCGGCAGTGCCACGAGAACACCTGTCCGGTCGGCGTCGCGACCCAGCGGGAGGACCTCCGCCAGCGCTTCCCCGGCCAGCCGGACCACGTCATCAACTACATGACGTTCATCGCCCAGGAGCTCCGCGAGCTCATGGCGGAGCTCGGCTACACCGAGGTCGAGGAGTTCATCGGGCGCCCCGAGCTGCTCTCGCAGCGCGAGACGGACCACGAGAAGGCGAAGCACCTCGACCTGTCGTCGGTGATCGCCGAGCCCGCGGGCGACGCCCGGACCAAGACGCGCGAGCAGGACGACGCCGACATCGAGGCGCTGCTCGACTGGGACCTCATCGACGAGGCGGCCCCGGCCATCGAGGACGGCGCGCCCGTCGCGCTCACCCGCGACGTGGAGAACGTCGACCGCGCGGTCGGCGCGACGCTCTCGAACCGCGTCGTCAGCGAACACGGCGGCGACGGGCTCCCGGACGACACCATCAGCTGCCGGTTCGACGGCTACGCCGGCCAGAGCTTCGGCGCGTTCCTCGCGTCCGGCGTCACCCTCGAGCTGACCGGCGCCGCCAACGACTACCTCGGAAAGGGGCTCTCGGGCGGTCGGATCGTGGTCAACACCCCCGAGGAGGCCGGCTACGACCCGGCCGAGAACGTCGTCGCCGGCAACGTCGGCCTCTACGGCGCCACGGACGGCGAGGTGTACGTCAACGGCGTCGCCGGCGAGCGGTTCGGCGTCCGCAACTCCGGCGTACGGGCGGTCGTCGAGGGCGTCGGCGACCACGGCTGCGAGTACATGACCGGCGGCGTCGTCGCCGTGCTCGGCGACACGGGCCGGAATTTCGCGGCCGGGATGTCCGGCGGCGTCGCCTACGTGCACGACCCCGACGACCGGTTCGACGAGCGCGTGAACCGCGGGATGGTCTCCGTCTCGGCGACGCTCGACGACTCGGACGAGCGCATGCTGCGCCGGCTCGTGGAGAACCACCGCGCGTACACCGGCAGCGACCGCGCGGCCGAGCTGCTCGACGACTGGGCGGCGACGCTGAACGACTTCGTCCGCGTCTTCCCCGACGCGTACGCCAACGTCATCGCCGAGGGCAAGGGCGCCGACGTGCGCGACGAGCCCCCGGAGCCGGCCGAGGCCGTCCCGGGCGCCGTCAGCGATCCGACCGAGCAGGCGTCAGGCGACGACTGATCGGGCGGTCGCCGGGGCTTTCCCCCGAGGAGGAACGTGCCCGAGATTCCGGGCGTCCCCGACGGTAGCCGTCTGAAGTGGCGTCACGGACACCGGCACATATCCCACCTATTTGATTGTTTAACCGCCTCCGGCCGGTGATGTTAAGTTAAGAA
>NZ_NHOY01000061.1 GCF_002252755.1 Halorubrum sp. Hd13
AGTCGTCGTCCGCGGCCGCGGGCTTCCGACGGTCGTCGCGCGGCCCGGCGATGTCGACGTCGGGGAGCAGATCCCGGAGGTACCGCCCCGTGTGAGAGTCGTCCTCGCGGGCCACGGCCTCCGGAGTCCCGCTGGCGACGAGTTCGCCGCCGCCCTCGCCGCCCTCGGGCCCGAGGTCGACGATGCGGTCGGCGTTCTTCACCAAGTCGAGCTCGTGCTCGATGACGACCACGGTGTTGCCGCCGTCGACGAGGCGGTGGAGCACGTCGATCAGCTTGCGCTCGTCTTCCTTGTGGAGCCCCGTCGTCGGCTCGTCGAGGAGGTAGAGGGTGTCCCCCGTCGCCTTCTTGCCGAGCTCCTCGGCGAGCTTCACGCGTTGGGCCTCCCCGCCCGAGAGCGTGGTGGAGGGCTGACCGAGCTCCATGTAGCCGAGCCCGACGTCTTTCAGCAGTTTCAGGCGGCGCTGGAGCCCCTGGTGGCTCTCGAAGAAGTCGTACGCCTCCTCGACGCTCATGTCGAGCACGTCGGAGATGGTCGCGCCCTTATACGTGACGTCGAGCGTCTCGTCGTTGTAGCGCGCCCCCCCGCACTGCTCGCAGGGGACGTACACGTCCGAGAGGAAGTTCATCTCGATCTTCACGGTCCCCTGGCCGCCGCACTCCTCGCAGCGCCCGCCCTTCACGTTGAACGAGAAGCGACCCTTCTCGTAGCCGCGGCGCTTGGAGAGCTTCGTCTCCGCGAACAGCTCGCGGACGTAGTCGAACACGTCGGTGTACGTCGCGGGGTTCGAGCGCGGCGTCCGCCCGATGGGCGACTGGTCGATGAGCCGCACCGTCTCGACGTTCTCGATCCCCTCGATCGCGTCGTGCTCGCCGGGGTCGACCGAAGTGTTGTCGTTCATCTCGCGGGCGAGCCCCTTATAAAGGACGTCGTGGACCAGCGTCGACTTCCCGGAGCCGGAGACGCCCGTGACGGTCGTCAGCGTGCCCAGCGGGATCGATACGTCGAGGTCCGTGAGGTTGTGCTGGCGGGCGCCCCGCACGGTCAGTTCGCCGTCCGGCTCGCGGCGCTCCTCGGGCACCGGGATCTCTTCTCGGCCCGCGAGGTAGTCGGCGGTGACCGACTCGTCGGCCGCGACGATGTCGTCGAAGTCGCCCTGCGCGACCACCTCGCCGCCGCGCTTACCGGGGCCGGGCCCCATGTCGATGATCTCGTCCGCGCGGCGCATCGTCTCCTCGTCGTGCTCGACGACGACGAGGGTGTTCCCGAGGTCGCGGAGCCCGGTGAGCGTGTCGAGCAGACGGTCGTTGTCGCGCTGGTGGAGCCCGATCGACGGCTCGTCGAGGACGTACAGCACCCCGACGAGCCCGGAGCCGACCTGCGTCGCGAGCCGGATGCGCTGGCTCTCGCCGCCGGAGAGCGTCGACGCCTCGCGGTCGAGCGTGAGGTACTCCAAGCCGACTTCCTCCATGAAGCCGAGCCGCGCGCGGATCTCTTTTAAGATCTCCTCGGCGATCGTCGTGTCGCGCTCGCCGAGCCGGTCTTCCATCCCCTCGAAGTGCGCCCGGGCGTCGGCGATCGACATCTGGTTCACTTCGGTGATCGGCGTGCCGTCGACGAGCACGTGGCGCGACTGCTCTTTCAGACGGGTGCCCTCGCACTCCGGGCACGTCGTCACGGCCATGAACTCCTCGATGTGGTCGCGGGCGCGCTCGGAGTCGGTCTCGACGTGGCGTCGCTCTAAGTTCGGGATGACGCCCTCGAACCGCTCGGTCTTCTCGCGGGTGCCGTTCTTCGTTCTCCACTCGAAGTGGACGAGGCCGTCGGTGCCGTAGAGGAACTGCCGCCGGATCCCCTCGTCGAGCGCCTCGAAGGGCGTCTCCAGCGAGACGCCGAAGTGGTCGGCGACGTTGTCGAGCTGCCGGGAGTAGTAGGTGCGGTCGTAGCTCCACGGCTCGAAGACGTGTTTGAGGGGTTTCGAGGGGTCCTCGACCACGAGGTCCTCGTCGACCTCCTTCGTGGAGCCGATCCCCTCGCACTCGGGACAGGCACCGTACGGGCTGTTAAAGGAGAACGAGCGCGTCTCGATCTCGGAGAACTGGAAGTCGGAGTTGGGGTTGCCGAGCTCCTCGGAGAACTCGACGACCAGTCGGTCGTCGCCGTCGGCGTCCTCGGCGAGCGACCCGGTCGAGCGCGTGTTGGAGGCGAAGGGGACGTCCGCCGGCGGCTCCGGGACGATCAGCTTGAGCGCGCCGCCGGCCTCCTCCAAGGCGGTCTCCACGGAGTCGGTGATCCGCGAGCGAGCGTCTGGCGAGACGGTCACGCGGTCGACGATCACGTCGATGGTGTGGTCGTAGTTCTGGTCGAGCTCGGGGTCGTCGAGCGTCAGGTCGACGGGCTCGCCGTCGACCTCGACGCGGGCGTACCCGTCAGAGACCAGCTCCTCGAACAGCTCCTCGAAGGCGCCCTTCTGGTCGCGGACGACCGGCGCGGCGATCTTCGCGCGGGTCCCCTCGGGCAGTTCGAGGATCTGGCTCACCATATCCTGCGCGGACTGCTCGCCGACCTCCTCGCCGGTGACGGGGTCGTACTGGGTCCCGATCCGGGCGTACAGCAGTCGGAGGTAGTCGTGCAGCTCGGTGACGGTCCCCACGGTCGAGCGGGGGTTGTTCGCGGCGTTCTTCTGGTCGATGGAGATCGCGGGCGAGAGCCCCTCGACGGCCTCCACCTGCGGCTTGTCCATCTGCCCGAGGAAGTTACGGGCGTACGCCGACAGCGACTCGATGTACCGGCGCTGTCCCTCGGCGTACACCGTGTCGAACGCGAGCGACGACTTCCCCGACCCGGAGAGCCCGGTGACGACGGTGAACTCCTCGCGCGGGATCCGGACGTCGAGGTCCTTGAGGTTGTGTTCCTCGGCGCCGCGGACCTCGATGTAGTCCTTACTCATTTCGTCCGCTCATAGCGTGCGCGCGCGGGAATACTCGTCGGTCGCGGCGGCGCCTCGCTCGGTCTCGCGGGCCGCGGTACCCGCGCTCGGTCGGCCTCGACGGCCGCGCTCAGCTACCCTTGACGCCCGCGCCCAGCTACCCGACGCCCGCGCTCAGCTACCCCCGACGCCAGCGCCGGTCAGGGCTCGATGACCCGCGAGGGCGGCGAGAGGTTCCGTCGCCCCCCGAACGTGACGAGGAACAGGAGGCCGACGCCGAGCCCGTACGCCGCCATCAGCGGCAGGGTGGCGAGGAACATCGTGATCACGTCCGCGGGGGTGAACACCGCCGCGAACAGCATGATCCCGACGGTGACCTCGCGCCAGCGGCTCCGGAAGACGCGGTAGGGGACGCCGGCGTTGTTCAGCAGGATCATGGCGATGGGGATGTCGGCGAGGAAGCCGATCCCGATCGTCGTGTAGACGACGAGCCAGAGGAAGTCGCTCACCTGGTAGGTTATCACCATGTCCGCGAGCCGCGCGTCGGTCACGAGCCAGCCGATGAGCCCCGGCGCGATGTAGGCGTACCCGAGCGCGAAGCCGCCGAGGAGCCCGCCGAGCAGGGCGCCCGCCCAGAGGTACACCTTCCAGATCCGTCCGGCGACGAAGCCGCGGTCGCGCAGGGCCGGCCACGCGTAGTAGAGCGCGACCGGGAACACCGCGACGATCCCCAGCAGTATCGAGAACTTCACCATGAAGATCAGCGCCTCGACGGGGTGGAGCGTGATGATGTTGATCCCGCCCTCGACCTCGGCCGGGACGCGCCGTTCGAGGTCGTTGCGCACCGTCTCGAGCCCGCCGAGGTACAGCCACGTGAACGCCGCCGCCATCACCGAACCGAAGACGGCGACGAGCCGGAACGACCGCGAGCGCAGCGAGTCGAAGATGAACTTGAGGTCGGTGTAGTACCCCCCGATGTCGTCTTCGGCCTCCTCCTCCTCGCCGTCGGTGAGCTCGGAGAGGAACGTCGAACTCGCGCGCGAGGTCCGGTCCTGCATCGTCCCCATCAGCCCGCCTTGGTCGCCGCCGCCCGCGCCGCCGGTCCCGCCCGACCCGGTCGCGTCGGCGTCGCCGCTCTCGTCGCCGTCGGCGCTCTCGTCTCCGCCGTCGCCGTCCCCGTTCACCTCGTCGAAGCGGTCGAGGATCGCCTGCGCCTTCGTCGGGTCGTCGTCGTCGATGGCGGCCTGCGCGAGCGCGAGCGACTCCTCTTCGTCCATCTCCGCGAAGGCGGCGGCGGGCGCGGCCCGGACGCCCGCGGCGTCGAGTTCGCCCACGTCGATCGCGGCCGGATCGCCGTACTGGTACCCCGCTCTCGTCGTGTCGAGGTCGGCGTAGACGGCCCACAGCGTCGCGACGGCGACGAACACCAGCGCCCAGACGGCGGCGTAGATCCCCGCGGCGGTCGCGGTGTCGACGCCGAGGCCGGCGCCCGGTTCGAGGAACCGCCAGTCGCTGTTGACCAGCCGGAGGAGGTCGTTGACCGCGGTCCGACCGCCGTACTCGTAGAAGGCGTACACGAGCCCGCCGCCGAGGACGGCCGCGCCGCCGACGACGTTCCAGTGGTTCCGGGCCGCGCCGAGCACGTCGATGCGGTCGGAGCTCCGCTGGGCCGTCACGACGAGCTTCGCGAGGTAGAGGCTGAAGCCGTAGAGGGCGATCAGCGGGAACGCCCACATCAGCTGCGTGAACGGGTCCGGCGGCGAGAACACCGCGCCGAAGACGAAGATGGCGACGACCGCGTAGCGCCACTTGTCGCGGAACGTCTCGTACTGGACGATCCCCGAGTACGAGAGCCCGGTGATCAGGAGCGGCATCTGACCGGCGAGGCCGAACGACAGCGAGAGGAAGACGATGAACTCCGTCCACATGACGATGGAGTACGTCGGCTGGATCCCCGCCTCCAGCCCGAAGCCGGCCAGGAAGGAGAACATGATCGGGAAGAACGCGTACACCCCGTAGCCGACGCCGACGCTGAACAGTCCGACGCCGAGGAGGCCGATCCCCGCGAGCTTCCAGCGCGGGATCGGCGACTGCGGCCACGCGCCGCGGGCGCGGAGCTCGTCGCGGGAGACGTAGATCAGCGGCGGGATCGCGACGATAGCGCCGACGATCAGTCCGATCTTCGCCTGGAGGAGGATCACCTCGAACGGGGTGGTCGCGATGACGTCGGCCTCGGCGGCGACCGCGGGCGACATGTTCGACTTGGTGACGGTGTACAGGAACTCCCAGATGTACGTGCGGAGCGCCCAGAACGTCGCGAGGAAACCCAGCAGGAAGACGACGAACACCTTCTGAAGGTCCTTCTGGATCGACCGCAGGAACGCCTTCGCCGACTCGCGTCCCTCCGCGAGCGACTGCTGGGTATCCTCGTCGAGGGCACTCGCCATACGAAAGGGGATGTCCGTCCCCGTTATCAACCTTTTCGACCCGCCCCGCGCGCCGCGAGCCGCGGGGTCGCGCTCGGCTCCATCCGAAAAGGCCTATAGTCGCCCGGTCGCGTAGGTGAAGTGAATGGACGACTCGGACCGGTCGCGCGACGAGCCATCGGCCCCCGAGGACGGCTCGGTCGCCGACGACGCCACCAGCGACGGCGGCGGCACCGACGCGGGCGGAGACGAGCCGGACTCCGTCGGGACGGACTCCGTCGAGCCCGAGGTGTCCCCGGAAGTCACGCCCGAAGTCGACGGGGCCTCGGACACGGACGAGGCCGGCGACGCGGCCGAGGACGCCGATGCGACCGACGACGAAGACGGGAGCGGGACCGACGGCGCTGACGACGCCACCGGTGAGACGGGCGAGCGAGACGAGAGCGAGGACCCCGACGATCCGTCCTTCGTCCCCGACGACGACGCCGCGACCGCGGAGAGCCTCGGCGACGGCGGGACGCCGGCGACGGCCGAGGACGCGGCCGCGGCCGGTGCGGTCGAGGACGCGACGATCGTGGGCGACGGCGCCGACGACTCCTTCGAGGGGTTAGAGGCGCCGGAGTCGGACGAGGAGATGCCGCTGGCGGCCCACATCGAGGAGATGATGCGGCGGCTCGCCGTCGTCTTCCTCTTCGGCGGGCTCGCGACGCTCGTCGTGGTGACGGAGTCGACGGAGCTCATCAACTACTTCTGGAGCTACCACATCCCCGCGCCGCTGGAGAACCGCCCGCGGCTGTACGGCCCCCTCGAACTCCCGCTCACGCGGCTGAAGGTCGCCGGGCTCGCGGGCGTCGTCGTCGGGCTCCCGGCGTTCGTCTACCAGACCTACCGGTTCATGAAGCCCGGCCTCTACGAGAACGAGCGGCGCTACTACCTCGCGGCGGTCCCGACGAGCCTCATTCTCGGCGGGATCGGCATCGCGTTCGCGCACTTCCTCGTGTTGCCGGCCATCTTCTCGTATTTCACCACCTACACCTCCGACGCCGCGACGATCGCGTTCGGGCTCGCGGAGACGTTCAACCTCATCGTCATCATGCTCGCGTTCATGGCGATCGTCTTCCAGATCCCGCTGTTCATCATGCTCGCGATCATGATGAACCTCGTCACCCGGCAGTGGCTGGAGGCCAAGCGGCTGCTGTTCTGGGGGGCGTTCCTCGGGATCGCGTTCCTGTTCAGCCCCGACCCGACCGGGATGGCGCCGATCATCGTGACGCTCACGATGATCGCCCTGTACGAGGGGACGCTCGCGATACTGCGCTGGACCGGGAACTAGATCGCGGTTCGAATTTCTGGCCTCGTTAGTACCCCCATACGGTGGATCGGTTTCGGTACTGAATCCCTAGTGTCGGTCGAACGCGAACACGGTGCGCGCGTGTCAGACGGAATCACTCGCAAGTTCGATCAGGCAAATAAGTCCGAAGATAAGTCCCGGACGTCGCCTATCTCTGGACGCGGTCGCTCCTCGTCGGTATCGCCTTGGAGGCGACAAACGACACGGTCGACGTGCTCTCCGATGGCTGATTCGCGATCGACGAAGGGGGAGAGGCTGGGATACGTCGGTGAGCTCCCGTCGCTTACGGAGCCGTGACCGGTGGGGCCCGATGCCCCTTGAGATCCGGTTCAGTCGGTTTGCCGCCGCCCCGTGCGGCTCGATCTCACAGGCTCTGTGGCGGGTTCTGTGCCGGCTTGTCCATGTAGATCATCCCGATGACGTTGTGCTGTTTGGTGTTACCGCGCCGCTGTTCGGCGCTGATCTTGGCACCGCCGGGCGCCGGGTCGTACCAGTTCTGGTCCTCGACGTCGACGCGGATGACGACGTCGTTAGCGCCGGGGTGATTCGGGTCGTAGATATTGATATACGTCTTGCCGCCCGACTCCGTGTAGTCGTACGCGAGCACCTGGTGGTTGTCCCAGAGTTGGCCGTCACCCGCGCGGACGTACACGAGTCCGACCACGACGGGCCGGCCGGTGTCGAGCGCGTCCTTCACCCGGCGGAACTCCGAGACGGACTTGGCGCGTGTGAACGTCGACGGGAGGTAGAACTTGAGGAACTTCGCGAGGTCGTTCCATCCGCTGGCGTGGTCGAACGTATCGAGCTGGCGCTCCCAGAGGTAGTTGAACAGCCGACCGGACTGGGGCGTCCTTACTCCCTCCGGAATCGCCCGGTCGTGCATGAAGAAGTCCTTGGCGGCCAGCGCCATTCCGCCGCACAGCCCGTACTCTCGGTCGATGTTCTCGATCTGGTTGTCGATGTTCGCCGGCAGATCCGGGATGTTCGGCATCTCGTTGAACGAGTTGCCGAATTCGAAGCCGTGACAGCTCGGCCGGAACTCGTCGATCGGGCGGCGATTGCCGAGCACGAGCTGTGGCGCGACTAAGTAGCCGATCGTCTCGTCGTTGTGGGCGCCGTCGCGGTTCTCCTCCTCTTGAACCCGGACATCGGCGCCGCGCCTGTTCACATTGCGATTTCGCGTGACGATTTCGTGCCATCCGTTGTACGTCTGGCAGTGACTGACGAGGACCGGGTTGCACTCGAACGTCTCGGCGTACGAGTAGTCGTTGTTGTCCTCGTCGTCGTCGAACTCGTGGTCCGCGACCGTGGTGCCGGCCTCGATCGGGAGCTCGCCCTCGAGCTCGTGGACGCCTTCCTCGAGTACGACGTACCCGATCTCCTCTCGATCGTGGCTGCCGTCGAGGTAGTTCCACTCCTCGATCTTGACGTCGAACGAGCCCGAGTCGACGTTCCGTATGCGGGTGTGAGACGGGTTCTCCCCGTTGTACGTCATGAGTTGCGCGAACGCGACCGGGTTCGCGTAACTGCCATCGAGAGACACGGTGTGCCACGTCTCACGATCGGGTTGGTCTGTCGCGAGTACGCCGGCCTCGCCGATGAGCGTGTCGGCGTCGTCGTGGATCCGCCCACTGGCTGTCGCGAAGATCGCGACGTCCTCGATCGTGTGAGCCATGTCGTCGTCAGCGGACTGCTCCTCCTCGAGGAACAGCTCGAACCCGCTGGAGCCGACGTTGCGCATCCGAACCCCCACAGGATTGCCGCCGTTGAACGTCTCGACCGATGCGAGCGCAACCGGGTCGGTCGACGGCACGCCGGCTAGGCTGCTGTCGACCCATTCCTCGGTCGCCTCCACGAGCCCCGTCGTGACGGGGGGCGTGCTCCGCGGTGCGGCGACGTATCCTATCGTCTCGGTTTTGTGTTCATCGTCACGACCCTGTTCTTCTTGCACGCGGATCTCCGCGCCGCTCGCCGACACGTTCCGGTGTCGCGTGACGATCTCGTTCGTCCCGTTATACGTCTGCGATCGCGACACCAAGACCGGGCTGTGTCCGACCGGGCCGCTGAAGCCGACGTTCGTCCAGCCGTCGTCGCCCCGTGTCGTCCCGACCTCGACGGTCTCACCGCCGGCGAGGTCGTGGACGCCTTCCTCGAGCACGACGTACCCGATCTCCTCTTCGTCGTGTCGGCCGTCGAGGTAATCCCACTCCTCGATCTGGAACTCGAACCGGTCCGCGGAGACGTTTCGGATGCGGCCGTGACACGGGTTCGAACCGTTGTGGCTCATCACCTGCACGAACGCGACCGGGTTCGCGTAGCTCCCCTCGAGATCGACCGCATGCCACTCTCCGCGCCCCGGCTGGTCGGTTCTGAGCACGCCCGCTTCGCCGATCCGGGCGCCGGCGTCGTCGTACAGCGGTCCGGTCCCGGTCCTGAGGTAGCCGATCGCCTCCTCGTTGTGGTTCATCTCGTCGTCCTTCGAGGCCTCCTCCTCGATGAACAGCTCCATCCCGCCGCGGTGGACGTTTCGCAGCCGAACGTCGGCGGTGTCGGTCCCGTTGTACGTGTCGATCGACGCGAGCACGACGGGGTCGGACGGTCTGGACCCGGAGAAACGGACACCCGCTCTCTCGTGCGTGGTAGCGACGTGCTCGGCGGGCATCGCCGAGCGGAGCTGCGGCATCGCGAGGTAGCCGACCGTCTCGCTCACGTGGGCGCCGCCGCGTGCCTCCTCCTCCTGCAGCCGGACCGCCGCACCGGACCCGGAGACGCGGCGATTCCGCGTGACGACCTCATGAGCTCCGTTCCGGGTCTGACACCGCGTAATGAGTACCGGGTCTGTTCCGAGGTCCTCGCCGAAGAGGGCGTCCGACCAGGCATCCGTCTCGGACCTCGTCCCGACCACGAGCGGGACGCCGCCGTCGAGCTGGTGGGTCCCCCACTCCAGCACGACGTACCCAATCCGCTCGGTGGTGTGCTGGCCGTCGAGGTAATTCCACTCCTCAATCTGGAACTCGAACTCGGAACCGTAGCCGCCGCTGACCGATCGGAGCCGGACGTGACACGGGTCCGAGCCGTTGTAGCTCATCACCTGCGCGAACGCGACCGGGCTCGTGAATTCCCGTTCTAGGCTAACGGTGTGCCACTCGCCCTCGTCGGTCTGGTCGGTCGTGACGACTCCGGCCTCGCCGATGGTCGTCCCCGATTGGTCAGTAATCGGGCCGGCCTCGGTCGCGAAGAAGCCGATCTCTTCGACGTTGTGTCTGATCTCGTCGTCCGCCGACCGCTCCTCCTCGACGAACAGCTCCATCGTCTCGGACTCGGCGTTCCGCATGCGGACGTCGGCGGTGTTGTGGCCGGCGTACGTGTCGATCGACGCGAGCACGACCCGGTCGGGTGCTGCCGACGGTAGCTCGAGTTCGCCCCATTCGTGCGAAGCTGCCACTCGCCCTGATAGCTGTTCTACCATGTTAACAAACGACACTGTCGCACATTATATAATTATTTGACACTTCATCAGATAATTCATGTGATAAGAACCTCAATTGTGCACCTATCCGTCTTAAGCTAATCGGAGCGTTCAGAGAACGCCCGCTGTTAGAAACGTGCTAACCGGTGGATACCCGGCTTTCACCCGATTCGGTGATAGAGGAGCGTTTGGTAAATCGCTTAACGAATTTTCGGCTGCACAGACCGGCTCTGGCAACCGGGTTCGACCAGCGCAATGGCGAGAAACCAGTGGCTGATCTCTTGGTTTGACCGCCAGCAATCTCATTCGTTGCGCCTCGTCCTCGCCGCTGTCTGCTTGAGTCTCACCCGACTGCACCGCCCCGTACCTCACGCCTCCCCTACCCCGCGGCTCACTACGTTCGCCGCCTCCCTCGTGCGTGCTGCTCGCGGCCGTGGGGCGCTCGCAGGCACGCGCCACCGCACATCACTTATCAATAGTCCTGTGCAACGACCGACTTCCGCTCCTCCTCACTCCCCGCCGAGCAGTTCGACGAGCAGCGCGTTCTGCGCGTGCATCCGGTTCTCCGCCTGGTCCCAGACGAGGGCGCGGTCTGACTCCAGCACGTCGTCGGTGACCTCCTCGCCGCGGTGCGCGGGCAGGCAGTGCATCACCTTCGCGTCGGTGCCCGCCAGCAGGTCCGCGTTCAGCTGGAACCCGTCGAAGGCGGCGAGCTTCTCCTCGCGCAGGTCCTCCTGCCCCATCGAGATCCACACGTCGGTGTAGACGACGTCGGCGCCGTCGATCGCGGCCTCGGGGTCCGTGGTCGGCTCCACGTCCGCCCCGAACTCGGCGGCGCGGTCGAAGACGTCGGGGTCCATCCCGTAGTCGGCTGGGGTGGCGACGGAGACGTCGACGCCGGCCATCGCGGCGCCGACGACGAACGACTGCCCGACGTTGTTGCCGTCGCCGACCCACGCGACGGTGGCGTCCTCTCCGACCGTCTCGCGGATGGTGAGCAGGTCGGCGAGCGTCTGGCAGGGGTGCGCCTCGTCAGTGAGCCCGTTGATCACGGGGCAGTCGGCGTACTCGGCGAGCGTCTCGACGTCCTCGTGGTCGAACAGCCGGGCCATCACGCCGTCGACGTACCGGCCGAGCACGCGCGCGGTGTCCTTCAGCGGCTCACCGTGGCCGAGCTGGATGTCGTCCGGCCCGAGGAACATCGCGTGGCCGCCGAGCCGGGTCATCCCCGTCTCGAAGGAGACCCGCGTGCGCGTCGAGGGCTTCTCGAAGATCATCCCGAGCGTCGCGTCGCCCAGTCGGGGGTCGGTCTCGCCCGCCTTCATCGCGGCGGCGCGGTCGAGCAGGGCGTCCAGTTCGGCGGGCGTCACGTCGTCGATGTCGAGGAAGTCGTCGGTGGCGAGTGGCATCGTGTGGTGTGTGGTGCGTGTGGTCCGTGGTGTCGTTCGAAAACGGTCGCGTGTCGGTGCTCGCGAGGCGTCGGGTTACAGTCGCTTCCGACAGACGTCGGTCAGGACGGTCACGGCGCGGTCCAGCTCGGAGAGCGGGAGCCGCTCGTCCGGCGCGTGGTCCAGGTCCGAGTTCCCGGGGCCGTAGGTGACCATCGGGCAGTCCCACGCCGCCGCGAAGAGGTTCATGTCGCTCGTCCCGGTCTTCCGGAGCAGGCGCACGCCGCCGCCGGCGCCCCGGATCGCGACGCGGAACGCCCGCGCCAGGCCGGTCCGCGGGCTCTCCATCACGGGCGGCATCGGGTCGCCCCAGTGGACCGACCCGGTCGACAGCTCCGCCTCCGCGAGCTCGTGGATCTCGTCGACCGGTCGGGAGGGCGGCACCCGCAGTTGGACGTCCATCGTCGTCTCCACCGCGAGCCCGTCGTCGCTCAGCCCGCCGTCGATCGAGATGGGCTTGGTCGTCACCTGATCGAACACCGCGGTCTCCGGGTCCTCGGGGGTGAACGCCTCCTCGACGCCGTGCCACCAGTCGATCGCGTGCTGGATCGCGTTCGGCTCCGGCCGCGAGGAGTGGCCCGACTCGCTCGTGTTCACGTACGTCCCCTCGAGCAGGCCGCGGTAGCCGAGTGTGATCCCGGCCCAGCCGGAGGGCTCGCCGTTGATCACCGCCTCCGGCGCGTCGCGGTCGTCGATGAGGTGTCTCGCGCCGCCGGAGTCGACCTCCTCGCGGACGACGCCCACGAACGAGACGCCCGTCTTCACCGCCGCGACCGCCATCGAGACCAGCGGTCCCGTCGCGTCGACCGCCCCGCGACCCCACAGCACGGGCTCGCCGGGCTTGCCGACGCGGACGTCGGACGGTTCGGGCAGTTCGCCTTCGGGGGGCGCCGCCCGCACCTCGACCGGGATGTCGCCCGGGACCGTGTCGACGTGCGAGGTCAGGAGGACGGCGTCGTCGGCGGGCGCCCGGACGTTCCCGCCGTCGTCGACCCACGCGTCCCGACCGTTCGCCTCGAAGAAGTCGACGAGCCGCTCCGCGGCCCGCTCCTCTTCGCCCGAGGGCGAGGGGATCGACACCATGTCGTACAGCAGCTTCCGGGCCGGCGTGTCGCAGGCGGCGGGGTAGCCCCCGCCGGCGACGACGTCGGTCCCGGCCGCGGACGACTCGGCCGCCGCGTCCTCGGCGTCCGACTCCGCGCCGCTCTCGCGTCCCTTCCCGGTCGCCATCACCCGATCACCTCCGCGAGGGCGTCGACGACCGCGTCGGCGTGCTCGCGCTCGATCGTCAGCGGCGGGAGCAGGCGCAACACGGTCCGGCCCGCCGGCAGCGCGAGGATCTGGTGGTCGATCGCGAGGTCGCGAAGCAGGCGGTTCGAGCCGCGCTTCACCTCGATGCCGATCATCAGGCCGTCGCCGCGCACGTCGCGGACCTCGTCGCCGAGGCGCTCCTCGACCTGCCCGCGGAGGTACGCGCCGACCTCGGCGGCGTGGTCCGGGAGCCCCTCGCGCTCGATGACGTCGAGCGTGGCGCCTGCCGCCGCCGACACCACGGGCCCGCCCGAGAACGTCGAGCCGTGGTTCCCGGCGTCCTCGGCGATCCAGTCGCGGCACAGCGTCGCACCGATCGGGAGCCCGCTGCCGAGCCCCTTCGCGGTCGTGAGGACGTCCGGGACGACGTCGTGCTTATCGGCCGCCCATAGCGACCCCGTGCGGCCGAGCCCGGTCTGGATCTCGTCGAGGATCATCGCCGCGCCCGACGTCGCCGTCGCGACGCGGACCGCCTGCAGGTACTCGGTGTCGGCGGGGTTGATCCCGCCTTCGCCCTGGAGGGGTTCCAGGATCACCGCGGCGGTCTCGTCGTCGACGGCCTCGCGCATCGCCTCGGCGTCGCCGTACTCGACGAACTCGACGCCGCCCGCGAGCGGCTCGAACCCGTTCTTATACTTCTGTTTCCAGGTGGTCGCGAGCGCGCCCATCGTCCGACCGTGGAACCCCTGGGTCGTCGCGACGATCTTCTCGCGGCCCGTCGCGTGCCGGGCGAACTTCAGCGCGGCCTCGTTGGCCTCCGTGCCGGAGTTACAGAGCCAGACGTTGTCGACGTCGACCGGCCCAGTCTCGGCGAGCCGCTCGTACAGCGCCGTCCGCGCCGCGTGCGGGTACGACGCCTGCACGTACATGAGCTCTTCCAGCTGGCTCGTCGCGGCGTCGACGACCTCGGGGTGGCAGTGACCGACCGGCGTGCAGGCGTAGCTCGCCCCGAAGTCGAGGTACTCGGTGCCGTTGGTGTCCGTGACGTACACCTCGTCGCCCGAGGCGATCTCGATCGGCTTCTCCGAGAAGACGAAGCCGCTCACGCGGTCTCACCTCCGCTCTCGGCCTGATCTGCGACCGCCGACCGCTCGATCGCCGTCCCCTCGCCGCCGAGCGCGGCGACGATCGGGTCGTTGACGTTGGCGTCGGCGACGACGACGCGCCCGGCGCCGCCGGAGAGCGCCTCCGTCGCGGCCATCACCTTCTTGCCCATGAACCCCTCGGCGGCGTCCTCGACCGCCGCCAGCTCGTCGGGCGTCGACGCCGACTCGATCAGCGTGTCGGGATCGTCGGGGTCCGCGTACACGCCCGCCACGTCCGTCAGCAGGACGAGGTCGGCGCCGAGCGCGCCGGCGACCGCGGCGGCCGCCCGGTCGGCGTCGGCGTTGACCGGCGTGACGCCGCCGTCGCTCTCTCTCCCCTCCATCGGGGGCGAGACGACGGGAGTGTAGCCGTCGCCGAGCAGTCCCGAGAGGAGACCGGCGTTCACCGACTCGATCCGCCCGGAGTGCTCGCCGCGGCGGATCTTCTTCTTGCCGTCCTCGACCACGCGGACCGCCGACTTGCGAGGCCCAGAGAGGAGCCCGCCGTCGACGCCCGAGAGGCCGACCGCGTCGACACCGGCCTCGCGGAACCGGGCGGTCAGCTCCGCGTTGAGCTTCCCGGCCATCGCCATCGTGAACGCCTCCATCGCGTCCGCGTCGGTGAACCGGCCCGTGACGCCGGAGGCGGACTCGACGTACTCCGGCTCCATGCCGAGCCGCTCGATCGTCTCGTCGACGACCGTGGAGCCGCCGTGGACGACGACGATCCGCCGCCCGTCGGCGGCGAGGCGGGCGACGTCGCCGACCGCGCCGGCCGGGTCGACCGCCTTCGCGCCGCCGATCTTGACGACGACGGGGGGCTCGTCGGCGGGGTCGCCCCCGCCGTCGGCGACCGCGACCGTCGCGTCGCGCCCGCCCCTCATGGCGATCCCACCGGGTGGAGTCCCCCGAACTCGAGACCGGCGGTCTCCGGCAGTCCGAGCGCGACGTTCGCCGCGTGGACCGCCTGGCCCGCCGACCCCTTGGTCATGTTGTCGATCGCCGAGAAGACGACGACGCGCCGGTTGCCGGGGTCGAGCTCGAAGCCGACTTCGCCGTGGTTCGTGCCCGCGACCGACTTCGGCTCTGGGTAACGGTAGACGCCGCCCCCGCCGGAGACGATCCGCATGAACGGCTCGTCGGCGTACGCGCCGCGGTACGCCGTCCACAGGTCCCCCTTCGAGACCGGCTCGTCGGGGAAGACGTGGCAGGTCGCGCTCGCGCCGCGCACCATGTCGACCGCGTGGACGGTGAAGGAGACGTCGAGTCCGAGGTACGCCTCGATCTCCGCCTCGTGGCGGTGTCCGGTCGGGGCGTACGGGCGGACCACGCCGGAGCGCTCCGGGTGCGAGGAGGCCGCGCCGCCGCCGGCGCCGCCCTCCGAGGAGCCGACCTTCACGTCGACGACGACCTCGCCCGCGTCCGGGCCGAGCGCGCCGGCGTCCACGAGCGGCTTCAGCCCGAGGATCGTCGCCGTCGCGTTGCAGCCCCCGCCGGCGATCAGGTCGGCGCCGGGGAGGTTCTCGCGGTTGATCTCGGGGAGCGCGTACTCCGCGCGCTCCAGGTACTCCGGCGACTCGTGGCCGTCGTACCACTCGTCGTAGGCGTCGGCCTCGGGCAGCCGGAAGTCGGCCGAGAGGTCGACGACGGTGTCGGCGACCTCGAAGTACTCGTCGATCCGCCCCATCGAGACGCCGTGCGGCGTCGCCGAGAAGAGCACGTCGACGGACTCCAAGTCGTCCGGGTCGGAGAAACGCAGGTCGAGCCCGCGCAGGTTCGGATGCGACCGGCCGACGGTCATGTTGTCCGCCGACCGCGACGTGGCCTGCACCACGTCGAACGCGGGGTGGCCGGTGAGGAGCCGCAGCAGCTCGCCGCCGGTGAACCCGGTGCCGCCGACGACGCTCGCGGTGTACGTCTCGTCGGGCGTCGCGTCGTCCGCGGCGGTCGCTCCGGACTCCGCCGTCATGCGGTCGCCTCCGTGGCGTCGTCGTCCGCGGCGTCGCCGTCGGCGGCCGCGGCGGCCTTCGCCTCCAGCCAGTCGACGACTTCCGCGGGGACGTCGACGTCGGTGGCCGCGTCGAGCGCCTTGAACTCGACGGTGTGGTTCACCTCGTGGACGGTGTACTCGCCGGAGTCGGTCCCGCCGACCTCCATCAGGTCGACACCGAGCATCCCGCCGCCGACCGCCTCGCTCGCGCGCTCGACCAGCTCCAGCGCGCGGTCGTCGAGGTCGAACGACGCCGTCTCGCCGCCCTTCGCGGCGTTCGTGAGCCAGTGGTCAGACGACCGAGTCATCGCGGCTATCGGCTCGCCGTCGACCGCCAGCACGCGGATGTCGCGGCCGGGCTTGTCGACGAACTCCTGCACGTAGAACACCTTGTGCTCGTAGTGGCCGAGCGTCTCCTTGTGCTCTAAGATCGCCTCGGCCGCGTCTCGGGTGTCGATCTTCGCCATCAGCCGGCCCCACGAGCCGACGACGGGCTTGAGCACGCAGGGGTAGCCGAACGACTCGATCGCCTCCAGCGCGGCCTCCTTCGTGAACGCGACCTCGGTCGCCGGGGTCGGGACGTCCGCCTCGGCGAGCGCGAGCGAGTTCTTCGCCTTGTCGGCGCAGACGTCGCCCGTCTCCGGGCCGTTCACGACCGGGACGCCGTAGCTGTCGAGGAACCGCGCCGCGTACAGCGAGCGGCTCGTCGACAGGCAGCGGTCGACGACCAGATCGAGGCCGTCGACGTTCGCGGTCGTCGACTCCAGGCCGAACCGCTCCTTGCGTACGTCGATCTTCTCGACGTCGTGGTCCCGGTCGCGGAGCTCGTTGAGCAGGAGCTTCTCGTCCTTCCGGATCCGGGAGTAGAGGATCCCTACGCGCATGTCGACCACTCGGGAGTCGCGGTCGCGGCGATCGTCGCCATCTACTCGCCCCAGTCCTCCTCGAGTTCGGGGGCCTCCTCTAACACGACGGGGTCCAGCGAGATGACCTCCAGCTCGGTCCCGGTGACCGGGCTGTCGATGATCTCGCCGACCTCGACGTCGGCCGGAAGCTCGATCTCCTCGCCCGTGATCGGGTCCTCTGCCAGCAGCGTGTCGGTGTCGGTCGTCATCGTGGCAGACACTCGACTGCGAACGGTGATAAAGGCTTCGAACTTATTGGATAGTTTACATAAAATGGATCGGCCGCTAACGGAAGCAGTTCGGCGAAATCGGGCCGTATCGAGATCGGATGTCAGATCTCGGTAGTAAATGTGTTCCCCTTACGGGGACGGTCGTCGACGTCGGTCGGGGGGGCGCCGACCGAGGCGACGAACGCCGAGCGGTCGTCGCGGCTCAGACATAGCGATCGACCTCCGCGCCCAGCGCCTCGCTCGCGGCGGCGAGCGCGTCGCGCTCCGCCGCCA
Organism: Halorubrum sp. Hd13; assembly: GCF_002252755.1. Classification (GTDB taxonomy): domain Archaea; phylum Halobacteriota; class Halobacteria; order Halobacteriales; family Haloferacaceae; genus Halorubrum. The sequence continues at coordinate 17,418 of NZ_NHOY01000061.1, forward strand.
GCGCGTCGCGGTCCGCCTCGATCCCGGACTCGACGACGGCGAGTTCCTCGGCGACCGCCTCGGGGGCCGGTCCCCCGGCGGAATCGCGGCTCGCCACGCTGGCCGCGGGGTCGAGCGCCGACTCCAACTCCTCGCGGCTCACGTACGCCGAGAGGGGCTCACCGGTCACGTTTCGAGTGGCCTCGTCAACTTTTGCGGCCGCCGCGTCTGGCGAGTCGTCGTCACCCACCGTCTCCGCGGCCGTCGCGACGATCTCGTGGGCCGTCCGGAACGGCAGCCCGCTCATCGCGAGCAGGTCGGCGACCCCCGTCGCCGTCGAGAAGCCGTCGCCCGCGGCGCCCGCGAGCGCCGCCGCGTCCCAGTCGGCCGTCGCGACCGCGCCCGCCGCGACCTCGGTCGCCTCCCGCACGTCGTCGGCGATCTCGAACACGCCCGCGTGGGCGCGCTGGAGATCGCGGTTGTACGCGCGCGGGAGCCCCTTGAGCAGGCTCAGCGTCCCCGTCGCCTCCCCGATCGCGTCGCCGGCGACGCCGCGGGTCAGCTCCAGCGTGTCGGGGTTCTTCTTCTGCGGCATGATCGACGACGTGGACGAATACGCGTCCGACAGCTCCACGAACCCCTTGTTCGAGAAGAGGATGAGGTCCTCCGCGAGCCCCGACAGCGTCGTCGCGAGCGTGGCGCAGGCGGTCGCGCCCTCCGCGAGGAAGTCGCGGGCCGACGCCGCGTCCGTGGAGTTCCGGACCTGACCGTCGAACCCGAGCAGCTCGGCGGTGCGGTCGCGGTCGATATCGAACGGCGTCCCGGCGAAGGCGGCCGCGCCGAGCGGCGACCGGTTGACCCGGTCGTACGCGTCGAGCAGGCGCTCGGTGTCGCGCGCGACCCCGCCCTCGTACGACAGCAGGTAGTGCGCGACCGTCGTCGGCTGGGCCGGCTGGAGGTGCGTGTAGCCGGGCATCACGGTCTCGGCGTGCTCGCTCGCCACCTCGACGAGCGCCTCGCGGAGCGCGACCGTGGCCTCGGCGGCCGCGAGCAGGTCCTCACGGAGCCGGTACCGGATGCAGGTCGCCACCTCGTCGTTGCGCGAGCGGGCGGTGTGCATCCGCCCGCCGTCCGGCCCGACGCGGTCGATGACGGCCGTCTCGATCGCCTCGTGAACGTCCTCGCCGTCCGGGAGGTCGCCGTGACCGGCGGCCTCCACGTCGTCGAGCGCGCCGAGGATCTCGCCGGCGACCGCGTCGTCGACGATCGCCCGCTCGGCGAGCATCACCGTGTGCGCGCGGTCGACCGCGAGGTCCGCCTCGAAGATGGCCGCGTCGGCCGTGAGGCTCGATAGGAACTCGCGGGCGGGGCCGCCGCTGAAGCGGTCGCGCCGGACGGCGGTGCCGGGATCGTCGTCGGTCATCTATTCGGACTCGTCGTCGGTTCCGCTCCCGTCCGTCGCCAGTTCGGGCTTCGAGACCGCTTTCTTCACGTCGTTTGCGAGGCGCTCCTGGAGCCCGTGGTACTTCGCGACGCCCGTGGCGTCGGCCTGCGCGATGCCGGCGACGTCCTCGGTGTTGAACGAGGCCATCTCCTCGGAGTAGACGGCGTACTCGGAGTCGCGGGCGACGACGCGGCAGTTCCCGCCCGACACCTTCACCGTGGCCGTGCCGGTCACCACGTCCTGCGTCTCGTCGACGAAGGCGTTCAGGGCGTCGACGACGGGCGCGAACACGAGGCCCTGGTACGCCTTCTCGGACCACTCCTGCTCGATCCCCTTCTTGAACGAGCGCTCGTTCTTCGTGAGCACGAGGTCCTCCAGCGCCTGGTGGGCCGTCAGCAGGACGGTCGCGGCCGGGTGCTCGTAGTTCTCGCGCACCTTCAGCCCGAGCATGCGGTCCTCCATCACGTCGGTGCGGCCGATGCCGTAGCCGCCGGCGTACTCGTTGAGGTGCTGGATGAGCGGCACCGGGTCCATCGCCTCGCCGTCGACGGCGACGGGGACGCCCTCCTCGAACGTCACCTCGATGGTGGTCTCGCCCTCCGGCTCGGCGGTCCACTCGTAGATGTCCTCCGGCGGCTCGTAGTCCGGGTCCTCCAGCTTGCCGCCCTCGACCGCGCGCGACCAGATGTTCTCGTCGATGGACCAGACGCCGCCGTCGCCGGCCTCGACGGGCAGGTCCTTCTCGGCCGCGTAGTCGATCTCCCACTCGCGGGTGAGCCCGAGCTCGCGGACGGGCGCGATGACCTCCAGATCCGAGCCGCGCCAGACGGCCTCGAACCGGAGCTGGTCGTTCCCCTTCCCCGTGCAGCCGTGCGCGATGGCGTCACAGCCCTGATCCTCGGCGACGCCCAGGATCGCCTCGGCGATGACGGGGCGCGCGAGGGCGGTCCCGAGCGGGTAGCCCTGGTACGTCGCGTTCGTCTTCACCGCGTCGAAACACAGGTCCGCGAACTCCGCTTTCGCGTCGACGACGTGGAGGTCGAGCCCCAGCGCCTCGGCGGTCTCCTCGGCCTCGTCGAACTCCTCGGTCGGCTGCCCGACGTCGACGTTGACGCCGATGACCTCGTCGTAGCCGTACTCCTCTTTCAACAGCGGCACGCAGACTGTGGTGTCGAGTCCCCCACTGAACGCGAGTGCAACGGTTGCCATTACAGGAGTACACTGGGTTCACACTCTTAAATTCACCGCTTTAGATGTAGTAAGAAAAAGGCAGCGGCGACGCTATCGGCGGACACAGCTGTCACTCTACGGGACGAAACGGCGCGAACGCGACGAGGGATGAAGATTACTGGCCCGAGGGGGCCCGTCGTCGCGCCGCGCCGGAAGCCGGTCGCGGCGGTCGGACGCCTCGTCGCGGTCGCGGGGCTCGTCGGCCTCGGAAGAGGGCGGCGTCGAGACGAGCCTCCGCGGTCATCACCAGTACCTAGTTTCGTTCCGAGATAAAAACGTTCCGCACCGGCGGCCCGATCGCAAGCCTTGCCGCCCGCGGAGAGGTCCGGCCGCGTCGGTCGACGAGCGGACCGACCGCGCCTACAAGGCCTCCCGATACGCCTCCAGCGTCCGCTCGACGTCCTCCTCCGTGTGCGCGTAGGAGGTGAACTGGCACTCGAACTGGTTGGCGGTGAGGAACACGCCGCGCTCTTTCATCTCCTGCCAGAACACGCGCTCCCAGCGGTCGGTCGCGGCGCTGGCGACGTCGGCGCCGGTCTTCGGACAGCTGTCGTACCGGGCGCAGTCGGGGTCCTGCCGACAGCCGCCCGCACAGCAGGCGTCCGGGTCGTCCGGCGCCTCTCGGGTGAAGATCGTCTTGAACATCGAGTCGGTGCCGACGACGGTGTACTCGGGCGCGCGCTCCGCGCAGATCTCGGCGATCCCCTCCCGGAGCTTCCGGCCGAGCCGGTCGACGTGCTCGTACACGTCGTTCTCGGCGGCGTACTCCAGGTTCGCCTTCCCGGCGGCCATCGTCACCGGGTGCCCGGAGAAGGTGCCGGACTGGAACACGTCGCCCGCGGGCGTGAACCCCTCGATCACGTCGGCGCGCCCGCCGATCGCGCCCACCGGGAACCCGCCGCCGATGATCTTGCCGAAGGTGGTCACGTCCGGCGTGACGCCGAACTTCGACTGCGCGCAGCCGAGGCCGCCGACGCGGAACCCGGTGATCACCTCGTCGAAGATCAGCAGCGAATCGTGGCCGTCGCACAGCTCCCGGAGCGTCTCGTGGTAGCCGTCGATCGGCGCCACGATCCCCGTGTTGGCGAGGATCGGCTCGACGAGGACGGCGGCGATCTCGTCGCCGTGTTCCTCGAACACCTCCTTGGCGGCCTCCGGATCGTTGAACGGGATCGGGAGGGTGTGCTGCGCGAACTCCTCGGGGATCCCGGCCGTCGACGGGTGCGCGTCTCCCGGCGCCCCCTCGACGAGCGTCGACTCCTGCGCGCCGTGGTAGCCGCCCCGCATGACGACGATCTTGTCGCGGTCGGTGTGGCCCCGCGCGAGCCGCACCGCCGACACGGTCGCCTCCGTCCCCGAGTTGACGAACCGGATCGACTCGACGCTCGGGACGTGCCGCGCCACGAACTCGGCGTGCTCGACCTCGATCTCCGTGGGCGCGCCGTACATCGGCCCCTCCGCGACGTGCGACTGGATCGCCGCCTCGACCGGGCCGGGCAGGTCGTGGCCGTACAGGAGCGGGCCGTACCCCATCACCCAGTCGACGTACCGGTTCCCGTCGGCGTCGATCACGTGCCCGCCGTCCCCGCGCTCAACGAAGAACGGGTGCGGCATCGTCGCTCGAACGGAGGAGTTGACCCCGCCGGGCATCACCGACAGCGCGCGGTCGTACAGCCCGCGGGAGCGCTCGTGGTTCATACCGATCGGTTGGGACGGCGGGATGAAAGTAGTTGCCGACCGCCCCCGAGATCGGCGACGCGCCGTCGGACCCCGCGTCGAAGGGCGCCGCGGCTCGGCGCCGTGGCGTCGTCGAAAAAGCGCGCGTCGAAACCGCTCGTTCGCCGCTCCGAACCGCTTCCGGGCCGGTCGCGCCGCTACCAGACTACACCGCCTCCGGGCCGGTCGCGCCGGTGCGGACCTGCAGCGCGTCCTCGACCGGCATGATGAACACCTTCCCGTCGCCGGGCTCGCCGGTCTTCGCGGCGTCCGCGATCGCGTCCGCGACCTCGTCGGCCGGGATGTCGGCGACGACGACCTCGACCTTCACCTTCTGGTGGAGGTCGACCGTGAACTCCTCGCCGCGCCACTGGCCCTTCTTGGCGGGCTGGCTGCCGCGGCCGGAGACGTTCGTCACGGTGAGCGAGGGCGCGTTGACCTCCGCGAGCGACTGCTTGATGGCCCCGAGCTTGTCCGGGCGGACGACCGCGGTGACCATCTTGATCTGGGAGCCCGCCTCCTCGCCGCCGTCGGCGCGCGGGGAGTCGTCCGTGGTGTCGACCACGGCGGGGCCGCCGTCGGTCGCGACGCGGTCGCCGCCGAACTCGGGGTAGGTCTCGACGCCGTGCTCGGAGATGTCGAGCCCCTCCTGTTCGTGTTCGGGCGTGACGCGGGCCTCGCCGCTCAGCTTGAGGGCGTACCAGACGGCCGCGGTCGCGGTGAGCGTCCAGCCGCCGATGATGACGACGCCGGTCAGCTGGGCGACGAAGTGGGCGCCGACGCCGGCGCTGAGGGCGCCGGGCGCGGCGACGAACGGGAACAGCAGGGTCCCGAGCACGCCGGCGCTGCCGTGGACCGGAAACACCGCGCAGACGTCGTCGATCTTGAGCGTGTCCGAGACGAACTCGAAGACGAGTGGGAGCTGTCCGCCCGCCAGGAGACCGACGACCAGCGCGCCCCACCACGCCGTGGTGTCGGGGATGGCGGTGATGCCGACGAGCCCGGCCAGCAGGCCGTTGGCGACGTACAGCGTGTCGACCTTCCCGGTGCGGAGCCACACGACGAGGGCGGCGCCGATTCCGCCGGCCGCCATCGCGATCGTCGTGCCCATCGCGACGAGGTTGACGGTCAGCGTGTTGAACACGCCGCCGCTGACCACGGAGGCCGTCCCGACGTTGAAGCCGTACCAGCCGAACGCGAGGATGAGCGTCCCGAGCACGGCGAACGTCAGCGAGTGGCCGGGGATGACGTTCGTCGAGCCGTCCTTGGCGTAGCGGTCCATCCGCGGACCGAGCACGGCGGCGGCGGTGAGACCCGCGATACCGCCCATGCCGTGGACGATCATGCCGCCGGCGAAGTCGTGGAACGCGACACCGGTCAGCTGCGCGACGAGCCCGTCGCCCGACGCCGACCAGGTGAACGCGATGACCATTGGGTAGATGACCGCGGCCAGCAGGAACGTGTACGTGACGTACGCGCGGAGCTTCGCGCGACCGGCGACCGCGCCGGACACGATCGTCGCGGCGGTCATGGCGAACACCGCGCCGTAGAGCCAGTTGACGTACGGTCCGACCGCGCCGGACTCGACGGCGAGCTCGCCCCCGGAGAACAGCGTCCCCGCGGCGGAGACCGGGCCGCCGGAGCCGCTCATGACGCTCGTGAACGCGGTCCCGATCAGGAAGAACACCGCCACTCCGACGCTCCACGTCAGGAGGTTCTTCGTCAGCTGGTTGGCGACGTTCTTCGAGCGAACCTGCCCGGCCTCGAGCATGGCGAAGCCCGCGTGCATGAAGAAAATCAGGAACGTCACCATGAGGATCCACGTCCCGTTCATCGCGGACGCGAACGTGCTCGGATCGATCGTCGCGAGTACGCTGGTCATCACGATTCGACCACCTCAACTGAACATACGTCCTTCGAACTGCGCGTTTCGTCCGTGTTCATGTGCTGAATCACGTTCTGGCATGGAGTAACAGGGATATATAAACGTTCGAGTTGGGTTTCACAAAAAACTGCTTTGATAATACGGCGGATGTCAGATATAAGGACGAATACATGGTGTATAAGGTTATATTCTCGGCGGATCTATTGCAATCCTTGCGATCGAATCGGACGGACGTTTTGTAAAATAATTGGCAATAAGCGACGGATCGGGCGATATCGGGGTGCGTGGCGCCGGGCGCGGCCGCTTCTGGCGATTTTTGCCACGCGGGATCTCCGCCGTTACCGTCGTGGGGGTGTCAGACCCCCGATTTCGAGCAGTTCGGGCGTTCCGAACGGAAGTTTACGTTTGTCAACCGGATCCGCATTCGAGTTCCGGATCCGGGAGCAGGGCCGCACGTTCGCGTTCGAATCGGGTACAGACGGCGCCGGACCGGGATCGGGTTCCGCTACTCCGGCTTCAGCCCCTCGCCCTGCACGCGCATCACGGCCTCGCCGTCGGCGAGGTTCGGCGCGTCGACGAGGCGGACGATCCGCTTGTCGCCCTTCGACTTGCGGAGGTACATCCGGAACGTGGAGGCGTGACCGAGGATGTTGCCGCCGATCGCCTGCGTCGGGTCACCGAAGTAAGAGTCTGGATTCGACGCGACCTGGTTGGTGACGAGGATGGCGGTGTTGAACAGGTCGCCGATCCGCATCAGGTCGTGGAGGTGCTTGTTGAGCTTCTGCTGGCGGTCGGCGAGTTCGCCTCGGCCGACGTACTCGGCGCGGAAGTGGGCGGTCAGCGAGTCCACACAGACGATCCGGATGGGCCACTCGCTCTCCTCGTGTTCCCCGGCGAGCTCCTTGGCCTTCTCCGCGAGCAGGATCTGGTGGTTGGAGTTGAACGCCTTGGCGACGTGGATCTGGTCGAGGAACGCCCCGATCAGCTCCTCCATCGCCTCCTCGTCGCTCGGCGTGCCCTCGATCTCGCGCCGCTCCATCTCGTCGGCGAGGATCTCGTCGTCAAGTCCGCGGACCATGTCGTCGATCCGCTCCGGCCGGAACGTGTCCTCGGAGTCGACGAAGATACAGCCGCCGCTGAGGCCGCCGTGCTCGGGCGGGAGCTGGACGTTGACGGCCATCTGGTGGGTCACCTGCGACTTCCCGGACCCGAACTCGCCGTACACCTCGGTGATCGACTGCGTCTCGATGCCGCCCCCGAGCAGTTCGTCCACCTCGTCGATCTGCCAGGAGAGCTTCCCGATCTCCTCGCGGCGTTCGAGCACGGTCGCGCCCGTCTCGAAGCCGCCGACGTCGGCGGCGTCGCGGGCGGCGTTGATGATGTCGCTGGCGGACGACTCGCCGATGTCCGCGGTGTTCGACATCTCGCCGGGGCTGGCGACGGCGATCGACTGGTAGCTCTCGAACCCGTTCTCGACGAGCTTGTCCGCGGTCGCTGGGCCGACTCCGGGGAGGTCCTCGAGTTCGTCTTCTGGCATGTACACGACTCTTGTTCGCCATCCCGTATAAAGACTGGTTTACACCCGAGTGAAAGTGAAACGTCCGCCGGAGACGCGCTCGGTGCTGCGTCGGCTTCGCTCGTAAGGCTCCGGACGAGACCGGGCCACCGATCCGCGGGCGAAACTGGTCGCTCACGGGTAAACCGGTCTCGGCGTCCGACGCGGTCGTCACGCCGCTCTTCGGGTCAGAACCCCACGCGGCGGACGTATCCGAGCTCGCGGATATCGACGAGCAGCTCGCCGGGCAGCTCCGCGTCGGTGATCACGTACAGCTTCGGGTCGTCGGTGAACTCGGGGTCCTCGCTCAGCACCTGCCGGATCGAGATGTCGTGCTCGGCGAGGATGCCGGTCACCTCGGCGACGATCCCGGCCTCGTCGGCGGCGGCGACCTCGATGGTGAGGACCGTGAGGTCGAGGACCGGCGCCAGGTCCATCAGGCTCGGCACCGAGGAGATGTTGGTGAAGATGCGCTTCAGTTCGGGGTCGTCCAGGATGGCGTCGGTCGTCGAGTCGACCACCCGCCGGTCGACGTCGAGCTCGCGCGCGATCCCGGTGTACGGGATCTCGATTCCGCCCGAGACGACGCGGCCCTCCTCGTTGACGGAGAAACCGCGCTCTAAGAACAGCCGGATGACCGCCTGCTGGCTCGGTGACCCCTCGAACTTCTCGAGGATCTCGTCGAACATTCGTTACTACGGGCGGTCGCGGCGCGCCGGTATAAATGACGGTGCGTCGCGCCCGTCGGCTCGCGTCGCGGGAGCGACGACCGGCCTCAGTCGACCAGCCCGGCGTACGCGCCGCCGAGCGCGACGCCGTACACGAGGTGACCGATCGCGCTCAGCGCGCTGACGTTGGGAAGCGGGGGATTCGCCGGGGAACCGACCGCGGAGAGCCAGACCGGCATCACCAGCACGGCGAGCGCGACCCAGACCGCGAGCCCGTACGCCGCGCCGGCGCCGAGCGACGCTCCGGTGCTCTCGCCGATCGAGGGCCGCACCCCGACGAGCGCGGCGAAGCCGACGCCGATGACCGCACCGTGGGACATGTGGACCACCCAGCCGAGGAACGGCGCCGCCGGCGGCGCGAGCCCGTACATCGACGGGATCACGACCTCCAACAGCGGCGCGGGGATCACGTACGTCATCACGAGTCCGAAGACGACGCTGCCGACGAGCCCGCTCGCCACGCCCGCCTTCCAGTTACCGGCCTCGGTCGATACTTCGCTCGTCGCTGTCGCGGTTTCAGTCGCCATGTCGTCTCCTACCTCGCGAAAGAACCGGTAATACGTGCTGGTAAAATGCGTTCGCCGTACACTCGACCCAAACTTATATATTCGTTAGGTTTTCGTTAGTAAATTAATACTCCGATACCCCGTCAGCGACGCCGATCGTCCCTCGACCACTTCCGCCGCGGCACCCCACCCCTTTTAGCCGATGGCGACGAACCTCGGCCCGTGTCAGAGTCGCCGCATCTGCGGTTCTTCCCGTACGAGGAGCCGTATCCGAACCAGCGCGAGGCGATGGACAGGATCGCCAACGCGCTGGACCGGGGACAGGACGTGCTGTTCGAGGGGGCGCCCGGAACGGGCAAGACCCTCTCCGCGCTCGTGCCCGCCTTAGAGCACGCCCGCGAGCACGACCGCACGGTCGTGATCACGACTAACGTCCACCAGCAGATGCGGCAGTTCGTCGAGGACGCCCGCGCGATCACCGGCGAAGAGCCCATCCGCGCGGTCGTGTTCAAGGGGAAGTCGTCGATGTGTCACATCGACGTCGACTACCAGGAGTGTCAGACCCTCCGCGACACCACCCGCGAGCTGGTCGAAACGGAGAGCGAAGTCCGCGAGCTGGAGACCCGCCAGCGCGAGCTGCTCGCCGAGAGCCGCGAGGGCGACGCCGGCGCGGCCGAGGCCCGCGAGGCGATCATGGACGAGCTCGACGAGCTGGAGACGGCGATCGACGAGTACGAGGCCGCGAACGTCTGCGCGCACTACCGGAACAACCTCGTCGAGGACACCGACGAGTTCTTCGGGTGGCTGTTCGACGACGTCCGCACCCCAGAGGACGTGTACGCGTACGCGGACGAGCGCGAGCTCTGCGGCTACGAGCTGCTCAAGGAGGGAATGGAGGGAGTGGACCTGGTCGTCTGCAACTACCACCACCTGCTCGATCCGAACATCCGCGAGCAGTTCTTCCGGTGGATCGACCGCGACCCGTCGGAGATAATCACCGTCTTCGACGAGGCGCACAACGTCGAGGACGCCGCCCGCGACCACGCCACCCGCACGCTCACGGAGACCACCCTCGACGCCGCCTTGGAGGAGCTCGCCGACAGCGACGACTCCCGCGCCGAGGCCGCCGAGAACGTCGTCCGCGCGTTCCGCGACGCCGTGGTCGAGACGTACGACGACGCGCTCGGGTTCGGCGAGCGCGAGTCGGTCGGCGAGAACTGGGAGGACCTCTCCGTCGCCAACGACGACCGCCGCGACGACCTGACGCTGGCGTTCCTCCGGAACTACGAGGGGAAGGGGATCGACACGGAGACGGAGCTCGCCGTCCAGCTCGGGCAGGCGTTAGACGAGGAGTACGAGCGGCGCTACCGGGACGGCGAGACGACGACCCGGACCGAGTGTCAGACCCTGCAGGTCGCTCGGTTCGTCTCGACGTGGATGGAGGAGGGAACCGAGCTCGGTCAGTACCCGGTCGTCTCCGTGCGTCGCGACGGCGCCACCGACGAGGTGTACGGCCGCGCCGAGCTGTACACCTGCATCCCCCGTCGAGTGACCGAGGCGCTGTTCGACGAGGTCGCCGCCTCGGTGCTGATGAGTGCGACGCTCCGCCCCTTCGACGTCACCGAGGACGTGCTCGGGCTGGAGGACGCGGTGTCGCTCGCGTACGAGATGGGGTACCCGGAGGAGAACCGCCGGACGTTCGCGGTCGACGTCCCGCCGCTGTTCGCCTCCGAGCGCAACGACCCGGAGACCCAGGAGGCGGTGTCGTCGCTGCTGCGCGACGCGATCCGGTTCACGCCGGGCAACACGCTCGCCTTCTTCCCCTCGTACGCCGAGGCCGAGCGGTACTACGAGCGGCTCGGCGGCTCGGCGGGAACCGGCGCCGGAGGCGACGTCGGCGCCGGGGCCGGGCTCGCGGGCGCCGACCTCGGCTCGCTCTACCTCGACGGGCCCGGGCAGGACGAGGAGGACCTGCGCCGGACGTTCGTCGAGAGCGACGACGCCGCGCTGTTCACCTCGCTGTGGGGAACGCTCGCGGAGGGAGTGAGCTTCGACGCCGACGACGCCCGGACGGTGGTGGTCGTCGGCGTCCCGTACCCGCACCTCTCCGACCGGATGGAGGCGGTCCAGGACGCCTACGACCGGGCGTTCGCCGACCGCGACCGCGCCCGCGACCCCGGCTGGGCGTACGCCGTCGAGATCCCGACGATCCGCAAGACCAGGCAGGCGCTCGGGCGCGTGGTCCGCGGTCCCGACGACTTCGGCGTCCGGATCCTCGCCGACCGCCGGTACACGACGGCGGACATGGGGAAGTACTCGGTCCGGACCGCCTTTCCGCCGGAGGAGCGGGCGGAGCTGCTCGACATCGACCCCGCGAAGCTGAAGTTCGCGATGCTCAACTTCTACGGCGACCACGACGCGTACGACGGGGCGCCGCCGGAGCCGTGAGGCTGTGGGGCCGCCGTGCCGGGGCCACTGCGTCGGGCAGCGAGGCTGCGGGGCCGCCGCCGTGCCGATCCACACCGGATGTCGGCTACCCCGGCATCGTCGCGAGCAGCGCCGTGATCCCGAACAGCACGATCGTGAGCAGCGTCGTGATCACGGCGTGGATCACGGTCATCCCGGCCACGACCCGCCGGGGCTGGTCGTAGCTCCACGCGAACATCGCGCCGTCGACGAGGAGCGCGGCCGGGACGAGAAGTGCCTCCGAGACGGCGAACGCCCCGCCGACGACGCCGATCACCGCGGGAAGCGGACCGACGTAGAGGGCGCGGCGCGGGTCGACGTCGCCGAGGACGTTCCGGGCGGCGAGGTGTGCGGTCACGGAGAGGAACAGCGCGAACAGGATGGTCGTCCCCAGCACCGTGATCGGCGTCACCGTCTGAAGAAGCATACCCGACCTACGGGACGGCGGGTAAAAGTGGTCGCGGGATCGGTCCGTCGCGAGCGGCGCGGCGTCGCCCGCCTACGCCAACAGCCCGAGGCCGTCCAGCTCCTCGACGATCACGTCGACGGCGGCCGCCGCGTCGTCCGGGCTCGTCCCGCCCGTGACGACGAGCTTCCCGCTGCCGAACAACAGCGCCACGACGTCCGGTTCGTCCAGCCGGTAGACGAGCCCGGGGAACTGCTCCGGCTCGTACTCGATGTGTTCGAGCCCGAGCCCGATCGCGATCGCGTTGAGGTTGAGGCTCTCGCCGAGGTCGGCGGACGTGACGATGTTCTGGACCGTGATCTCGGGGTCCTCGATCGGGATCTGGAGCGCGCGGAGCTCGTCGAACACGATGGCGAGGCTCTCGTGGACGGCGTCGATCGAGTTCGCGCCCGTGCACACGATCTTCCCGGACCGGAAGATCAGCGCGGCCGATTTCGGGTCCGTGGTGCGGTACACGAGCCCGGGGAACTGCTCGGGGTCGTAGTCGGCGCCCTCCAGGTCCATCGCGACGCTCTGGAGATCGAGCTCCTGCCCGATCCCCGTGGAGGCAACGACGTTCTCTATCGTGATCGTCTCCTTCGGATCGGCCATTACTACTAACACGATCGGTTGATTCATTTAAAAAGGTGCGTGGTCGGAACCGCTATCCTCTTGCGAGCGGCTCCCCGACTCCGGGGCGTGTACTGGCTCGAACTCGCCGGGGAGACGGACGCCTTCGCCGCCCGCGAGGCCGCCACCGCCGCGACCGGCGTGGAGCTGCTCGCGCCCGGGGTCGCCGCCGCCGGCAGCGTCGGACTCACCCGTAGCGACGCGGCGGGCGACGACCCACGCGCCGGCGGTGACGCCCCGGGCGCCGCGAGTGCCGCGACCGATCGCGCCGGAGTGCGCCGGCTCGCCTACACCCGCGCCGCCCACGAGGCGGTCGCCCGCACGGACGCCGACCTCGCCGCCGCCGTCGCCGCGCTCGACGCGGCGCCGCTCGACCGCTCGGGGACGGTCGCGGTGCGGGCCCGGAACGTCCGGAACACGGCGACCGTCTCGACGAGCGACGCCGAGCGCGCCCTCGGGGGCGTCCTCGTCGACCGCGGGTTCGACGTCGACCTCGACGACCCCGACCACGTCCTGCGCGCGCTGTTCGCGGCGGGCGAGCGCGCCGTTCACGACGCGATTCCCGGCGCCGACGGCGGCGACGCGTCCGTCTGCGCGCTCGGCTGGGTCGCCGCGGAGGCCGCTCGCGACTTCGCCCCCAAACCGACCGACCGCCCGTTCTTCCAGCCGGGGAGCATGGCGCCGGCCGACGCCCGCGCGTACGCCAACCTCGCGGGCGCCGCGCCCGGCCGGACCCTGCTCGACCCGATGTGCGGGACCGGCGGGCTCCCGCTGGAGGCCGGGCTCGTCGGCGCCGACGTCGTCGCCTGCGACGCCCAGCGGAAGATGGTCCGCGGGACGCGGGAGAACCTCCGCGAGTACGTGGGTGACTCCCCGGAGCACCCGAGCTGGCACGTCGCCCGCGGCGACGCCACGGCCCTCCCGCTCCGCGACGACGCCGTCGACGGCGTCGCCTTCGACGCGCCGTACGGCCGCCAGTCGAAGATCGCCACCCACGACCTCGCCGACCTCGTCTCGGGCGCGCTCGCGGAGGCGGCCCGGGTCGCGCCCCGCGCCGTCGTCGTCGCCGACCGGGACTGGCGCGGGTCGGCCCGCGCGGCGGGCTGGACGGTCGACGCCGCCTTCGAGCGCCGCGTCCACCGGTCGCTCACCCGACACGTGCTGGTGCTCGATCGGTCGTGAGCGCGTCCGATCTCGGCCCGTGACCGCCGCGACAACGCCGCGTTCGCACCGTCCCGAGAGTGAACGACCGGTCGGTGATACTCGGCATCTGAGCGTCGCAACCGACAAGTTTCAGTTTCACTCTCCCTCCGGGCAACGGTTAAGTGGACGGCCTCTCGTGGTGTGCACATGACCGGGGACGCCGGCGGCGACATGCTCTCGTGGGACGAGTCGGTGTTCCGCGACGAGTCGGTGTTCGAGATCGACCACGTCCCCGAGACGTTCCGCCACCGCGAGAGCCAGCTGGAGAGCCTGAAGTACGCGCTCCGCCCCGCGGTGCGCGGCTCTCGCCCCCTCAACACGATGGTGCGCGGCCCGCCCGGCACCGGCAAGACGACCGCGGTCCAGAAGCTGTTCGGCGAGCTCGGCGCCCGCACCGACGTCCGGACGGTCCGCGTCAACTGCCAGGTCGATTCGACGCGGTACGCCGTTTTCTCCCGGCTGTTCGAGGGGATCTTCGACTACGAGCCGCCCTCCTCGGGGATCTCCTTCAAGAAGCTGTTCGGTCAGATCACCGACCGGCTCGTCGAGGAGGACGACGTGCTCGTCGTCGCCTTAGACGACGTGAACTACCTCTTCTACGAGAACGAGGCGTCGGACACCCTCTACTCGCTTCTGCGCGCCCACGAGGCGCACTCGGGCGCGAAGATCGGCGTCATCGTCGTCTCCTCGGACCTCGGGCTCGACGTGATCGACGACCTCGACACCCGCGTGCAGTCGGTGTTCCGCCCGGAGGAGGTGTACTTCCCCGTCTACGACGCCACCGAGATCTACGACATCCTCTTCGAGCGCGCGAAGCGCGGCTTCCACGACGGCGTCATCGCCGACGCCGAACTGGAGCGCGTCGCCGACCTCACCGCCGAGAGCGGCGACCTCCGGGTCGGGATCGACCTGCTCCGCCGCGCCGGACTGAACGCCGAGATGCGCGCCTCGAAGACGATCGCCGACGAGGACGTCGAGTCGGCGTACGACAAGTCGAAACACGTCCACCTCTCGCGGTCGCTCCGCGGGCTCTCGGAGTCCGAGCGCGCCCTCGTCCGCGTCCTCGCGGAGAACGACGGCGAGCGCGCCGGGACGGTGTACGAGGCGTTCCGCGACGAGACCGACCTCGGCTACACCCGTTACTCCGAGATCATCAACAAGCTCGACCAGCTCGGCGTGATCGAGGCCGAGTACGCCGACGTCGAGGGGCGCGGCCGCTCCCGCGAGCTCTCCCTGGCCTACGACGCGGAGGCGGTGCTGGACCGGCTGGAGTGATCGACGCCGACGCCTTTTCGGTTCTCCCCGTCGAGTCGGTGGTATGAAGACGAGCGGCGGGAGCGACGCGGCGAAGCGACGCGCCGGCGAGTCGGCGGCGGCGGCGGTCGACGACGGCGACGTCGTCGGCCTCGGAACGGGCTCGACCGCGGCCCACGCGATCCGCAGACTGGGCGAACGAGTCGACGCCGGGCTGGACGTCCGCGGGGTTCCGACCTCGTTCGCGAGCCGCGAACTCGCCGCCGACCGCGGGATCCCGCTGCTCGGCCTCGACGAGGCGACGGGGCCCGACGCGCCCGGGATCGACGTCGCGATCGACGGCGCGGACCAGGTCGCGGTCGGCGACGGCGGGCCGACCGCGGGCCCGCTCATAAAGGGCGGCGGCGCCGCGCACGCCCGCGAGAAGCTGGTCGACGCCGCGGCCGACCGCTTCCTCGTCGTCGCCGACCCGTCGAAGGAGGCCGCGGCTCTCGACCGCCCCGTTCCGGTAGAGGTGCTTCCCGCCGGCCGATCCGCGGTGGCCGAGGCGGTCCGCGCGGCGGGCGGCGAGCCGACCCTCCGCCGCGCGGAGCGGAAGGACGGCCCGGTCGTCACCGACAACGGGAACCTCGTGCTCGACTGTTCGTTCGGCGAAATCGCGGAGCCCTCGGCGCTCGCGACGACCCTCTCCGCGACGCCGGGCGTCGTCGAACACGGCCTCTTCGTCGACCTCGCCGACGAGGTCCACGTCGGAACGGACTCCGGGGTTCGGGTGCTCACGCGCTGATCTCCGGGACGCGGTCGCTACCGACGTGCGCGGCGGTCGCGCCGCTCTGCGGTCGGCGCGCGGTCAAAAAATCGGGTCGAGAGTCGCGTCCGCCTTAGAGGTCGCGCGGCTGGACCGTCTTCCGGTCGTTGGCCTCGGCGCGGCGCGCGGCGTCTTCGAGCAGCTCGTCCACTTCGTCGTCGAGCGCGTCGTAGAAGTCCGAAGCGACGTTCTTGTCGTCCAGCGCTTCCTTGACGGCCGCTTTGACAATAAGGTCTGCCATGCGATCGGTGATATCCATCGACAGTTAATAAGAGTTCCTGAATTCGACCGCGAGGGGCGCCCTGCGGCCCGTTCGCGAGGGGGTGCCGGAATGCTTCCTTATAAGCTTTGTGAGACCGCTCGGCGAGCGGGGCCGCTCGCCCGCCGCGGACCGATAGGTTCGACCCGTTCGGCCCCTGACGGGGACGCATGCGCGACACGCTCAAGGCGCTCGACGCCGGCGATATCGGCGTCGCGGAGGCGGAATCGCGGCTCGCGGGCTACGCGACGACGGCGGCCGGCCGGTTCGACGCCGCCCGCGAGCACCGACGAGGGATCCCCGAGGCGATCCTCGCGGAGGGGAAGACGCCGGCGGAGGTCGCGGCGCTGACGGCGACCGCGGTCGAGACGACCGGCCGCGCGCTCGTCACCCGGGCCGACGCCGAGGACGCGGCGGCGATCCGGACGGCGATGGCGGACCTCGATCTCGAGACCGCGGCGTCGCTCGACCCCACCGTCGACCACGACGAGCGGGCCGGGACCGTCGTCGTCCACGCCGCCGACTTCGACCCGCCCGCGCTCGACGCGACGCTCTCGGTCGTCGCGGCGGGCACCGCCGACGCGGCGGCCGCGGGCGAGGCGGCGGTGGTCGCCGGCGAGATCGGCGCGACCGTCGACCGCGTGGACGACGTCGGCGTCGCGAACCTCGACCGGATCCTGGACCAGCGCGACCGGGTCCGCGAGGCCGACGTCGTCGTGGTCGCGGCGGGCCGCGAGGGGGCGCTCCCCACGGTCGTCGCGGGACTCGTCGCGGCGCCGGTGATCGCGCTCCCGGTGTCGACGGGATACGGCGTCGGCGGCGAGGGCGTCGCCGCGCTCCACGGTGCGCTCCAGTCCTGTTCGGTGCTCACGACGGTGAACGTCGACGCCGGCTTCGTCGCCGGGGCGCAGGCGGGGCTGATAGCGCGCGCGGTCGACGCGGCGCGGCGCGACTGACCGCCGGCTCCCCACCCGTCTCATGACGGGGCTTTATATGTAGATTTCCGGAAGCTGGCGGGGGTGAGAAAGGGTATTTGTCCGTCGAAACCTTACGATCTATCGCCGGTAACCACCGGTACCGAATGCCACTCTGTGACCACTGCGGGTCGCACGTCTCGGACCGCTTCGCACGCGTCTTCGCGGACGAGTACGGCGACCTGAACGCCTGTCCGGACTGTTCCGCGAACGCCGGGATCGCCGAAGTCTCCCGAGAACGCGCTCGTACTGGGGACTGACCCGGTCGATCCCGCCGCGACACCGCACCCGACCGCGTTCGCGCCGCCCGCGCGTCCGGCTTCCCCGACCGCGCCGAGACCGGCAGGTATTCCTCGCGCCCGCGCCGACCGGGCGCCGTGTCGACGCCGAGTCAGGACGCGCCGCACCACGTCTACGTGATCGAGTGCGCGGACGGGACGCTGTACACCGGCTACACCACCGACGTGGAGCGGCGCGTTGCCGAGCACGACGCCGGAGAGGGCGCGAAGTACACCAGGGGACGGACTCCCGTGACCTTACGACACGTCGAGTCGTTCGACTCGAAGTCGGCGGCGATGTCGCGGGAACACGAGATCAAGTCGCTCACCCGCGCGCAGAAGGAGGCGCTGATCGGGGCGGAGAACGACTGAGTCACGGCGGCCGATCCGCGGGGGCTCGGCCGGTGTCGGTCGGCTCCCGGCTACTCCACGAGCCGTTCGATTTCGGTGACCAGGATGCCGCTCGCGCCGACAGCCTTCAGCTCCGAGATCGTCGCGAACACGTCGCGCTCCTCGACGACGGCGTGGACCGCCACCATCCCGTTCCCGTCCTCGTCGGCCTCGACGTCCATCACCGTCGGGCCGCCGAGCCCGGGGATCACGTCTTTGACCTCGTCGAGCCGCTCCGTCGGCGCGTTCATCATCAGGTAGCGCCGGCCGTCGGCCGCGAGCACGGACTCGAACGCGGTCAACACCTGTTCGACCTTCGGGTCGTCGACCACGTCGGGGCGCGCGAACAGCCGCACCGAGGAGTCGAGCACGTCGTCGATCACGGCGAGGCGGTTCACCTTCAGCGTCGTCCCCGTCGAGGTGATGTCGACGATGGCGTCGGCCATGTCGACGTGGGGCGTCAGCTCCGTCGCGCCCGTCACGGTGACCACGTCGGCGTCGACCCCCACGCGGTCGAGGTAGTCGCGGGTGACCGCCGGGAACTCGGTGGCGACGGTCCCGCCGGCGAGGTCGCCGACGGTCTCGACCGCGCCGTCCTCCGGGGCCGCGAGGACGAGCTTACAGGAGCCGTACCCCAGATCGAGCAGGTCGACGAGGTCGCCGTCGGCCGCGGACGCGGCGCCGTCCGCCACGCCGCCGGACTCCGCCGCCTGATCGAGCCCCGTGATCCCGAGGTCGGCCGCGCCGTCCCGGACGTACTCGGGGATGTCGGCCGCGCGCGCGAACAGCACCGTCACGTCGGGGTCGACGGTGTCGGCGTACAGCTGGCGGTCGGCGGTCTCCTCGACGTGGAGCCCCGCGCGCTCCAACAGCGAGAGCGTCGGGTCGTGCAGGCGGCCCTTGTTGGGGACGGCGATGCGCATACGGAGAGCGTCGCGGGGCGACGGGGAAACGTTTTCGTCCGGTGAGCGGCGGACGGGATCCATGCGCAGCCGACTAATCAGACACCGTGGCGGCGGCGCGTGCCGACGAGCGGCCGACAGGCCGTGAGTCAGCGCGCGCGAGGGAGTCGCTGGCGTGTGGACGCGCCAGCGACAGGGCGAGAGCAAAGCTCTCGCTTGCAACCGGCGCGTAGCGCCGGTGACGAGGCTGGGGAGGCGTGAGGTACGGTGGCCGTGCGGGGGCGGGACTCAAAGGGGCAGTCGCCGGCGGCTTCGCCGCCGGCTGCCAGAGGCGCGAAGCGCCTCGCTGTCGCGAGGACGAAGCACGCTGCAGCAAGCACCGCAGCGAGCAACGCGGGTGAGGAGCGCAGCAAAGCGCGCGAGTCCTCGCGGCTGGGGCTTCGGCGGTGTTCACCGTCGATCGGCAGCCAACGGTTTATAACCGAGCGGCCGGAACTTTGGAGACCTCGATCCTCTCTACCGACCGGCGTTCCCGCCTCCGGCCGCGCCAAACCGCCGTCTGACCACCCAATACGCGACGGGGAGACAGCAGGCGAACGCGATCGGCCAGACGGTCAGCTGCGCGGCCGGGTCGGGCGGCGACACGAGGCTTCCGGCGATCATCCCGCCGATTCCGGCGACGACGACGGTAACGGCGGCTCGCTCCACTCGGCCCGGCGGCCGCTCGCGGGGCCGCCCGCGACGCCACCAGAGGAGGTAGTACGCCAGTACGATCCCCGAGAGCGGTGCGAAGACGGCCCAGACGGTCGGATAATCGCTTCCGCGAGCGTGTGCGTCGAAGTTCACCCAGACGCCTGTCGCCAACAGAACGAACAGGAAGAGGGCCATGCCGAACGCGACGGCGGGTGAGAACGGGAGGGACACGATCTGGTGTTCAGCCCGATCGATAATGGGTCTTCTCCGGAGCGGAACCGTCCGAGCGAGACGATTTCGCCGCAGTCACTTACCTAGCCGCGCCGCTCAAGTGTCTCGCCACCCAACGACGCGTATCGTGAGCGACGCCGACTCTCCCCTCTCGGAGGACCGCCCGACCGTCGACCGCCCGCTCCGGGTCGACGCCCCGTTCGAGCCCGCGGGCGACCAGCCCGAGGCGATCGAACAGCTGGTCGAGGGGTACGAGTCGGGCGCCGACAAGCAGACCCTCCTCGGCGTCACCGGCTCCGGGAAGACGAACACCGTCTCGTGGGTCGCCGAGGAGCTGGACCAGCCGACGCTCGTGTTGGCCCACAACAAGACGCTCGCGGCCCAGCTGTACGAGGAGTTCCGCGAGCTGTTCCCGGACAACGCCGTCGAGTACTTCGTCTCCTACTACGACTACTACCAGCCGGAGGCGTACGTCGAGCAGACGGACACGTTCATCGACAAGGAGATGTCGATAAACGAGGAGATCGACCGCCTCCGCCACTCCGCGACCCGCTCCCTGCTCACCCGCGACGACGTGATCGTCGTCGCCTCGGTCTCGGCCATCTACGGGCTCGGCGACCCGCAGAACTACCGCGACATGGCGCTCCGCCTGGAGGTCGGCGAGGAGGTCGGCCGCGAGGAGCTGCTCGCCCGGCTCGTCGACCTGAACTACGAGCGCAACGACGTGGACTTCACGCAGGGCACCTTCCGCGTCCGCGGCGACACCGTCGAGATCTACCCGATGTACGGGCGGTACGCGGTCCGGGTGGAGCTGTGGGGCGACGAGATAGACCGCATGATCAAGGTCGACCCGATGAAAGGCGAGGTCGTGAGCGAGGAGCCCGCGGTCATGCTTCACCCCGCCGAGCACTACTCGATCCCCGACGACCAGCTGGAGCAGGCGATCGCGGAGATCGAGGACCTGATGGAGAAACGGGTCAGCTACTTCGAGCGGCAGGGCGATCTGGTCGCCGCCCAGCGCATCGAGGAGCGGACCACCTTCGACATCGAGATGCTCCGGGAGGCGGGCTACTGTTCGGGGATCGAGAACTACTCGGTGCACATGGACGACCGGGAGTCGGGCGACGCCCCCTACACCCTCCTCGACTACTTCCCCGACGACTTCCTCACCGTGATCGACGAGTCCCACCAGACGATCCCCCAGATCAAAGGGCAGTACGAGGGGGACAAGTCCCGGAAGGACTCGCTCGTCGAGAACGGGTTCCGGCTCCCGACCGCCTACGACAACCGTCCGCTCACCTTCGGGGAGTTCGAGGAGAAGACGGACCGGACCCTCTACGTCTCGGCGACCCCGAGCGACTACGAGCGCGAGACCTCCGACCGCATCGTCGAGCAGATCGTCCGGCCGACCCATCTCGTCGACCCGAAGGTGGAGGTGACGGGGGCGACCGGGCAGGTCGAGGACCTCCTCGATCGGGTCGACGACCGGATCGAGCGCGACGAGCGCGTCCTCGTCACCACGCTCACCAAGCGGATGGCCGAGGACCTCACGGAGTACTTCGAGGAGGCCGGCGTCGACGTGGCGTACATGCACGACGAGACGGACACCCTCGAGCGCCACGAGATCATCCGCGACCTCCGGCTCGGCAACATCGACGTGCTCGTCGGGATCAACCTGCTCCGCGAGGGGCTCGACATTCCGGAGGTCTCGCTCGTCGCGATCCTCGACGCCGACCAGGAGGGGTTCCTCCGCTCGACGACGACTCTCGTCCAGACGATGGGGCGGGCCGCCCGCAACGTCAACGGCGAGGTCGTCCTCTACGCCGACCGGATGACCGACTCGATGGAGGCGGCGATCGAGGAGACCCAGCGCCGCCGCGAGATCCAGCTGGAGTACAACGCCGAGCACGGCTACGAGGCGACGACGATCGACAAGCCGGTCGGCGAGACGAACCTCCCGGGGTCGAAGACGGACACCTCGTCGGTCAGCGTCGGCGACGTCGAGAGCGAAGACGAGGCCGAAGCGCAGATCGAGGCGCTCGAAGACCGGATGGAGGAGGCCGCGAGCAACTTGGAGTTCGAACTCGCCGCGGACATCCGCGACCGGATCGCCGAGCTCCGCCGGGCCTTCGAACTCGACGCCGACGACGGAGGCGTGCCCGCGCCGATGGTCGACGAGTAGGCCGGCGCGCCGATCCGTCTCGGTCGTCCGTCTCGACCGTCTCGCTCGACCCGGCTCGACCGTCCCGCTTCCACGCCCTCGGTTCGACGCCTCCGATCGCCCCGCGTCCGCCCGATTCTCACGCGCCGAGACGCGCGACGACGGGGTTTTATCCCCGACCGTCAGAGCCCGTCACATGCACCGCCGCGCGGTCGTCGTCGGCGCCCTCACCGCCGCCACGGCGGGGTGCGTCGACCGCCTCCACGACCTCGCGGCGTCGACGCCCCGCGACCTCGGCGTCCGGAGCCGCTCCATCGACGGGAACCCGCTGGTCGACGGACAGAGCGTCCTCGACCGTCCCGCGGAGATCATCACCCACGCCGCCTCCTTCCGATCGAGCGCGGAGGCGAGGAGCGCGCTCCGTCCCGACGCGACCGAGACGCGAGCGTTCGTCGACGCGACCGCCTTCGTCGACGACGACGGGGAGGCCGTGCTCGTCGTCGCCCAGCGGCTCACGGCGCCGGCCGTCGCGCTCCGACTCGGTGCGATCAGCCGCATCGGCGACCGCTCGCTCCGGATCGCCGTCGACCGAGTCGGCGTCCGCGGCGACGTCGACACCGACGACCCGGTCGTCAAGACCCTCCTGATCCGACTGACGGACGAGCGGGGACCGCCCGAGCGCGTCGTCGTCTCGATCGACGGCGACCGCGCCGGCGTGACCGTGTAGGGCCCCGCCGCGGGCGACGCGTTCAGATCGCGCGCCGCCGACCCGCGTCGCGCCCCTCGCATCCCGGCACCGATCCCGTCTCAGTCCCGCGATCGTTTTGTGTCCCGGCGGCGTTCCCGTCGGTATGACAGCTCTCCGCCGCCGCCTCCTCGGACTCGTCCTGCTCGCGGTCGCCGGCGCCGCGTTCGCGGGCGCCGCCACCGTCGCGCCCGCGGTCGTCCCCGGATCGGCGACCGCGTCCGGCACCCCAGACTTCGTCGTGCCGTCCCCGGTCTCGCTGTTGGTCGCGCCCGCGCTCCTCGCGGCCGGGTCGGTACTGGTGGTCTCCGGCGGGGCCGCGCTCGTCGACGCCGACCTCTCCGCGCGGACCGCCCTCCTCGCGCCCGCGCTCGGTGCCGTCGGCGCGCTCGCGCTCGGCGCGGGGATCGGTGCGGGCTTCGGGGCGTCCCTCGCCGCGTTTGGCCTTCCGGAGTCGCTCGCGGCGCTGCGCTCCGGTCCGCCCGCCGCGGTCGCGGCCGGCGCCGTCGTCGGCGGGGCGGTGGCGCCCGTCGTGCGCGCGTCGACCACGGAGGACACGGTCGCGCTGCTCGTCGCCGCGGTCCTGCTGCTCGCCTCGGTCGTCGCCGTCCCCGGCTCGGTGCTCGCTCTCGTCGCCGGGGGCGTCGCCGGCGTCCTCGCGGTGGGCGCGCTCTGGGCGGTCGATCCGGCGAACTGGCGCCCCTGACGGCCCGGATTCGTTCGAGGCCGACTCCGACCCTAGTTCCCCGGGCGCTCGCTCTCGGCCTCCAGCTCGACGTCGCGGTCGGCCTCGCAGGTCTCCTCCTCCTGCGGGGTGAGGTCGACGTCGTCCGAGTCTCACGTCTCGTCGGTCTCTCGCTCGCGTCCGGCTCCGGGTTCGCGCTCCTCGGCGGAGTCATCGCGATTGGACTACGCGGGTGCTTGACGCCGCCAGTTGGGCACTGTAGCGACCACCCGTAACCGGAGATTACCGCTCAGTCCCCGTCTCGGCACCGCCCATTCGTGGATCGGAGGAACGACTCCGCCCTCCTAGTGTGAAAGTGAGCTTGTTATACTACAATTTTGTTGGTAATACTTATACCGGTGGAGTCTGTGTGGTCCGATACGGTTCACACGGCTACACTCACGTCACGCTGTAAGACCGTCTCCCGAGCGACACGACTGCGGTCGGACTCACCAGACTGATGCTAGACAGTGGCAGAGGCAATCCAACGCAATCGGTCACGTTTGAGATGACCAACGATGAGTGAAAGCGAAAACGCAAACACGAACGCGAGTACAGGCGCAGACATAGAGACGGACATCTTCTCGGAGAGAAAACAGCTGAAGCCCTACGAGTACAGCGAGTTTCTCGACTACGTCGAGGCGATCCGGAACAGCTACTGGGTACACACGGAGTTTAATTTCGACGGAGATGTCCAAGACTTCAGGGTCAACACGACTCCTGCTGAGCAGACCGTTATCAAGCGGACGATGTTGGCTATCGCGCAGATCGAGGTGCAAGTGAAGACGTTTTGGTCGGATATCTACGAGGAGATGCCCAAAGCCGAGGTCGGGAACGTGGGTATGACCTTTGCGGAAAGCGAGGTGCGGCACATGGACGCCTACAGTCACCTACTCGACGTCTTAGGAATCACGGACGATTTCGAGCAGGTAACTGAGGAGCCGGCGATCAAAGAGCGGATCGAGTATCTCGATGAGTATCTGGAGAAGAGCGAGAGCGACGACGAACGGGAGTACGTGATGAGCATCCTGCTGTTCAGTACGTTCGTCGAACACGTCTCGCTATTCAGCCAGTTCCTCATAATGACGAGCTTCGACAAGCACGAAAAGAAGTTCACGGGGATAGCGAACGCCGTCGAAGCAACCAGCAAAGAGGAGCAGATTCACGGTCTGTTCGGGATTGAGCTGGTGGAGACGATCAGCGAGGAGAACCCGGACCTCTTCGATGACGACTTCGAGGAGGACGTCCAAGAGGCCTGTCGGCAGGCCTACGAGGCAGAGCTGGAGATTCTGAATTGGATATTCGCTGACGGCGAGCTGGAGTTCCTTCCTCGAGCGCACGTCGACGCGTTTCTGCGAGACCGGTTCAATCAGAGTCTAGAAACCGTCGGCGTGGAACCGATATTCGAGACGGACGACGACCTGCTTGAGGAGACGCGCTGGTTCGACGAGGACATTATGATGACCAAGGACAACGACTTCTTCAGCAAGCGGTCGACCACGTACAACAAACACACGCAGAGCGTTACCGCCGAGGACATGTTCTAACAATGGCACAAACAGAACTCGAAAGCGTTGAGCAACAGCATACGGAACCGTTCTACTGGCTGAACGAGGACAGTAGGGAGTTTCTCAGAGAGGGGTACCTGATCGAGGGCGTCGAAGCGGAAGAGAGAGTCAGACAGATAGCGGAGCGCGCCGAAGAGATCCTCGGTGAGGAGGGCTTCGCGGACAAGTTTTACGAGTACATGAGTCGGGGCTTCTATAGTCTCGCGAGCCCGGTGTGGTCCAACTTCGGACTGGACAGAGGCCTTCCTATCAGTTGCTTCGGCAGCTACATGGAGGATAGCATCGAGAGCATTCTCTACACCCAAGCCGAGGTGGGTGAGATGACCAAGCAGGGCGGCGGCACGAGCGGGTACTTCGGTGAGCTGCGGCCGCGAGGCAGTCCGATAACGAACAACGGCAAGAGCAACGGGAGTTACAGCTTCACAGAGCTGTTCGATACGATCATCAACGTCATCAGCCAGGGCGAAACCCGGCGGGGGCAGTTCGCCGGCTACATCGACGTCGAACACGACGACCTGGAAGAATGGCTTAACATCAAAACCGAAGGGGACCCAGTACAGGACATCTACTACGGAGTCATCATCGGTGACGACTGGTTTCAGGCGATGATTGACGGCGATGAAGAGAAGCGAGAGACTTGGGCGGACATTATCGAGACCCGGATCAATATCGGCGTTCCGTATATAATCTTCCGGGGGAACATGAACGAGGGGAAGCCACAGGTCTACAAGGACAAGGATTACCAGATAAACGCGTCCAACCTGTGTACCGAGATAGCGCTGCCGGCCACGGCGGACGAGAGCTTCGTCTGCTGTCTCTCAAGTATGAACGCTCTCCACTACGACGAATGGAAGGATACCGATGCAGTGGAGACTCTGACGCGATTCCTGGACGCGGTGATGGAGGAATTCATCCAGCGCACGGAGGGAGTACAGTTCATGGAGCGGGCCGTGCGGTTCGCGAAGAGACACAGAGCGATAGGGATCGGCGTCCTCGGGTGGCACAGCTACCTCCAGAGCAACATGATCCCCTTCGACAGCATGGAGGCGATGGAGAAGAACGGGGAGATCTTCCGGACCATCAAAGAGCGGAGCTACGAGGCGAGTGAAGCGCTTGCGGATGAGTTCGGGGAGCCGGAGGTTCTCGAGGGCTACGGCAGGCGGAACACGACGACGATGAGCGTGGCTCCGACGAAATCGAGCAGCGTCATTCTGGGTCAGGTCAGTCCGAGCATCGAGCCGCTGAAATCGAACTACTTCGTGCGAGACGGTGCGAAGCTAAAGTCGACGCAAAAAAACAGATTCCTTCAGGCGATACTGGCGGAGCGGGGCAGAGACACCCGCGAAGTCTGGGACAGCATCGCCAATAAGGACGGGAGCGTTCGACATCTCGAGTGTCTGACGGACGAAGAGAAAGAGGTGTTCAAGACCTTCGCCGAGATACCGCAGATGGCGATCATCAATCAGGCGGCACAGAGACAGAAACACATAGACCAAGCACAGAGCGTGAACATCTCGATCGATCCGAGTGAAGTGAGCGTCAAGGAGATCAATCAGCTCTACATAGAAGCTTGGAAAAAAGGGGTCAAGAGCCTCTACTATCAGCACAGCGTGAATGCCGCACAGAAATTCAGTCGAGATATTCTCGAGTGTAGAGCCTGTGAAAGCTGATCGCTACTCGTGGCGGCTCGCCTACCGTCTCAGTCACTCCCAGACTCCGACTCCAGATCGATGTCCCGGTCCGCCTCGAGGTGGGCGTCTTCGGCTCTGGGAACGTCAGCGACCCGTGCGGCGGCGCGATCGTGGTTCCGGCGAGCTTCTCTGTCGACGACGTGCGGCAGCCGCGAGTCGGGCTTACGTCCCCGGGCGCTCGCTCTCGGCCTCCAGCTCGACATCCCGGTCGGCCTCGCGGGTCTCTCCCTCCTGACGGGCGAGGTCGACGTCGCGGGCCGTGTCCGCGTCGCGGGTCTCGTCGGTCCGTAGATCGCTGTCGGCGACGGTGTCGAGTTGTTCGAGGGCGCTCTCGATGTCCTCCAAGCCGAGCATCTTCTCCGTCTCCTCGTCGAACTCCTTGCTCTCTAACCCCTCCATCTGCTGGACGTCGGAGCCGGAGAGCGCCTTGCCGTAGCGGCCGACGAGGCTGGTGAGCTCCTGCGGGAGGACGAACGTCGTCGATTCGCCCTTGCCGATCTCTTCGAGCGTCTCCATCCCGCGCTCGATGATGGCGCGCTCGCCCATCGACTCCGCGGACCGCGCCCGGAGGACCGTCGAGATCGCGTCCCCCTGCGCCTCGAGGATCTGGCTCTGCTTTTCCCCCTGCGCCCGGATGATGTTCGACTGCTTGTCACCCTCGGCCTGCTCGACCGCCGAGCGGCGTTCCCCCTGCGCCTCGAGGATCATCGCGCGGCGGCGGCGCTCGGCACCGGTCTGTTGTTCCATCGCCCGCTGGACCTCCTGCGAGGGGCTCACTTCGCGGACCTCGACGGCCTCGACGCGGATCCCCCACTCGTCGGTCGGCTCGTCTAACTCCTCGTTGATGCGGTCGTTGATCTGGTCGCGACGGGAGAGCGTGTCGTCGAGCTCCATGTCGCCGAGGACGGCCCGGAGCGTGGTCTGCGCGAGGTTCGAGACCGCCTTCTTGTAGTCGTCCACCTCGAGGAACGCCTTCTTCGCGTCCATCACCTTGATGTAGACGACCGCGTCCGCCGTCACCGGCGAGTTGTCCCGCGTGATCGCCTCCTGCTGCGGGACGTCGAGCGTCTGCGTCCGCATGTCGAACGCGTACGTCCGGGAGACGAACGGCGGAATGAGGTGGACGCCCGGCTGGAGGAGCTTCCGGTACTCGCCGAACACCGTGAGCGCCTCCTTTTCGTAGGCGTCGACGATCTCGACCGCGCTGACGACCGTGACCGCCGCCAGCAACACCGCGAGCGCTCCGACGCCGAAGACGAGGCTCTGGCTGAGGAGGGCGAAACCGACGAGGAGGGCGGCGCCGAGCGCCGTGTACTGCCAGACGGCGTCCGGGATACCGCCGACCGCGTCCTCTAGCTCGAGGGTCTCGCCGCGCGGACCTTGGGTTCCCATAACTTGAGTTACGGTTCGACGCTGTTAACGGTTCGCACGAGTCGGGCGCGGCAGCGGTGCCACGCCACGATGCCGTCTCCGAGAAACCGGTAACGCCGGCAACTGCGGGCGCAGTTAAATACGTGGCGGGCCCACGTCGATCCATGCCATCCGACGAGGACCAGCCCGACCGCGAGTTCCGCACCCGAAGCGTCCACGCCGGCTCCGACCCGGACCCGGCGACCGGCGCCCGGGCCACGCCCATCTACCAGACGACGTCCTACGAGTTCGAGGACGCCGACCACGCCGCCCGGCTGTTCGCGCTGGAGGAGGCCGGCAACGTCTACTCCCGGATCATGAACCCGACGAACGGCGCCCTCGAAGAGCGGCTCGCCTCCCTGGAGAACGGCGTCGGCGCGATCGCCACCGCTTCCGGGATGGCGTCGCTCGACCTGGCGACGTTCATGCTCGCGTCCGCGGGCGACAACATCGTCTCCTCGTCGGCGCTGTACGGCGGCACCTACACCTACCTCACCCACTCCGTCGAGCGGCGCGGGGTCTCGACGCGGTTCGTCGACCCGCTCGACTACGAGGGATACGCCGACGCCATCGACGAGGACACCGCCTACGTCCACATCGAAACCATCGGGAACCCCGCCCTCGTCACGCCGGACATCCAGCGGATCGCCGACATCGCCCACGAGCACGGCGCCCCGCTGTTCGTCGACAACACGTTCGCGACGCCGTCCCTCTGCCGCCCGCTCGACCACGGCGCTGACCTCGTCTGGGAGTCGACGACGAAGTGGCTCACCGGCAACGGCACCACCGTCGGCGGCGTCCTCGTCGACGGCGGCTCCTTCCCGTGGGGCGAGTACCCCGAGAAGTTCCCGGAGATCGCGCAGGACAACCCCGCGTACCACGGGATCAACTACGTCGACGCGTTCGGCGAGGCGGCGTTCACCTTCGCGGCGGTCACCCGCGGGCTGCGCGACTTGGGGAACCAGCAGTCGCCGTTCGACGCGTGGAACACGCTCCAGCAGACGGAGTCGCTTCCCCTCCGAATGGACCGCCACTGCGAGAACGCCGGCATCGTCGCGGAGTACCTCGACGAGCACGGGGACGTGGCGTGGGTGAACTACCCCGGACTGGAGAGCCACGAGACCCACGCGGAGGCGAGCGAGTACTTGGAGGGCGGCTACGGCGGCATGATCACCTTCGGGCTGGAGGGCGGCTACGAGGCCGCGAAGGGCACCGTCGAGAACGCCGACCTCGCGTCGCNNGCGACGCGAAGACGCTCGTCATCCACCCGGCGTCGACGACTCACCAGCAGTTGACCGAAGCAGAACAGGAGGACGCCGGCGTCACCGGTGACATGGTGCGGCTCTCCGTCGGCATCGAGGACCCCGCCGACATCGTCGCCGACCTCGAAGCGGCGATCGAGCGCGCGACGGCGTAACCGGCCGCGAGACGGCCGCCTTCGTTTATAAGTCGTCGGCGTCGAACTTCCAGAGCCCGACCAGCGGCGGCGCGACCGTCCAGAACACGAGCATCGACGCCGCCGATATCTGTCGGTTGACGGTCTCGCCCGCGAACAGCTGCCCGCCGAGGAACGCGTTCGACAGGATCTCGACGCCGGTCGTCGGGTTCGACACCCGGAGGAACGTCCGGACCTGCTCCGTCGACACCGGGAGCGGGTCGACGATCCCGCCGGCGGCGCCGAGGAACTGGCCGGTGACGGCACCCCACAGCAGCACGAACAGGACGTAGATCGAGACGCCGCCGATCAGGGCGCGCCGCTGGGTCGACGCGGCGGCCGAGCAGCCGACCGCGATCGCGACGAAGACGACCCCGAGCACCGCGGCGAAGACGGTGAACCCGAAGTACGAGCCGACGTTGAACGCCGCGATCCCCCCGGTCTGCGCGAGCACGGCCAGCACGGCGGCGGGGAGCAGGAACCCGACGAACACCGCGACCGACAGCGCGGCGCCGCGGCCGACGACCTTCCCGAAGACGACGTCGGCCCGCGAGTGCGGCAGCGAGAGGAGCAGCTTCAGGGAGCCGGACTCGCGCTCGCCGCTCACGGCGTTGTAGCCGATCACGACCGCGACGAGGGGGACGAGCGTCGTCACGAGGAACGGTCTGACGAAGAAGCGGAGGAGGAGCTCCGTCGCGAACTGCTCGCCCTGTCCCGTCGGCCTGATCACGAACGCGAAGACGGCGACGAGTAGCGAGAACAGCGCCACGAGAGCGATCATCCCCCGCGAGCGCACCGCGTCCTGGAAGTCCTTCTCCGCGATGGCGGCGAGGGTCATTCGGCCACCTCCTCGTCCGGAGCGACCGAGCCGGGCCGTCCGCCGTCGGATCCCGCCGCGTCGCCCTCAGCCGCGTCGCCCTCCGCCGCGTCGCCCTCCGCCGCGTCGCCTTCCGTGTACGCCAGGAACAGGTCTTCCAGCGACGCCTCCCGGGTGTGGAAGTCGGCGACGTCGACGCCGGCGTCCTCCAGCGCGGCGATGACGCGTGTCTTCGCGCCGTCGGCGCAGCTCACGACGAGCGCGTCGCCGTCGCGGTCGACGCGGCTGACGCCGTCGACCGCGCGGACCGCCTCGACTGCCGCGTCGCTCGCACCGCCCGTCCCGCTCGCGTCGCCGACCGATATCTCCAGCGTCTCCTCGCCGCCGACGGCCCCGCGGAGGCCCTCGACGGAGTCCTCGGCGACGAGCTCGCCGTCGCGGAGGATCCCGACGCGGTCGCAGACGGCGTCGACCTGTTCGAGGATGTGCGAGGAGAAGAAGACGGTCGCGCCGCGGTCGGCCTCGCGCTGGACGATCTCTCGCATCTCCTTCGCGCCCGCGGGGTCGAGCCCGGAGGAGGGCTCGTCGAGGACGAGCAGGTCGGGCTCGCCGACGAGCGCCATCGCGAGCGCGAGCCGCTGGCGCATCCCCTTCGAGTAGCCGCCGGCCTTCCGGTCGGCGTCGTCGAGCAGCCCCACGCGCTCTAACAGGGCGTCTGGGTCGTCGTCGGCCTCCTTCGATCGGACCGCGAACTCGACGTGCTTCCGCCCGGAGAGCCGGTCGTACACGGCGAACCCGTCCGGGAGCACCCCGGTCCGCCGCCGGATCGCGACCCCGTCGCCGGTGGCGTCGCGTCCGAGGACGCGCACCGTCCCCGCGGTCGGGCGGACGAGGTCGAGCAGCATGTCGATCGTCGTCGACTTGCCGGCGCCGTTCGGGCCGAGAAACCCGTACACCTCGCCCTCCTGTACGGTGAGGTCGAGGTCACGGACGGCCGTGACGTCGCCGAACTCCTTCCGCACGCCACGCAGCTCGATGGCGGTCATACATTCCCGTTCCCGCGTCTCGCGATAAAGGGTTGCGGGTCTCGTCGGCGAGGCAGCGGCGCGTAGCGGCGTCGCGAAGCCGAGCGGTGCAGCACGCGCCGGACGCCCGCGACGCTCGGACTCGGAAACCGAAAGTGATTGCTCAATTGAAGTAAAAAATACATCTACATAATATGACTATTATTCGTACCTCACCGTCGACGCTTCGACGACGGATCGAACGCATTTAGAATTTGAGACCTTTAGGCCGACTCGGCGGGTAGAGTCCACAAATTTTAATTAATACTCTTCGGGAGGTCGATCGGGATGCTTCCCGTACCACTCCAGTCGACTGTTCAGTTCGCTCACAGTCCATTATTAACATTTATAATTAGTTTGATACTTGTCGTCGCGCTGCTCGTGTGGCTGGACCTCCCGGCGTTCATCGGGCTGATCATCTCGGCGTTCCTAGTCGGCGTGGTAAACACGATCTTCGTCGCGGACTTCACCGCCGCGGACGCCGGGAGTGAGGTCGCGACGGCGTTCGGGAACGGAATGGCTGGGATCGGGATACCGATCCTCATGGCGGCGGTCATCGGGAAGGGAATGCTGGAGAGCGGCGCGGCACAGCGGGTCGTTCGCGGGTTCCAGGGCGTACTCGGCGAGAGTAATTCCGATATCGCGCTGCTCGGGAGCAGTTCGGTGCTCGCGGTTCCGGTCTTCTTCGACAGCGTGTTCTACCTGATGGCGCCGCTCGCACGGTCGATGCGCGCCCGAGTCGGCCGCGACTACACCCTGTTCATCGTCGTCGTCGGCGCGGGGGCCGCGACGACGCACGTGTTCGTCCCGCCCACGCCCGGCCCGCTCGCGGTCGCCGACCAGATCGGAAGCAACCTGTTCACGACGATCGTCATCGGACTGGTGACAGCCATTCCGGCGGCGATCGTCTCCGGGCTCGTGTACGGACGCTGGATCAACAGCCGACTCGACATCCCGCTGCGTGACACGATGGCGACCTCGACGGAGGAGTTACAGGCGGTCGCGGACCGGCCGACCAGCGAGCTTCCGGGAATGCTCGAATCGCTGGCGCCGATCCTACTGGCGGTCCTGCTGATAGCGTCGTCGACGTTCGTTAACACGTTCCAGGAGGCGATTCCGGCCCTGGCCTCGGTACAGCCGATCACGGACTTCATCGGAAACAAGAACGTCGCACTGACGGTCGCCGCGCTCGCGGCCGCGTACACGTTCTACCGCTACGACACCATGAGCCGGAGCGAGTGGAGCGACGAGCTCACCGAGGCCCTGAAAAGCGGCGGGAACATCGCCGCGATCACGGCGGCCGGCGGCGCGTTCGGCGCGCTGCTCGCGGCCTCCGGCATCGGTGACTACCTGGCCGGCGCGCTCCAAGAGGTGGGGGTCGGTCTGCTCGTCACGGCGTGGCTCATCGCCGCGATCGTGCGCATCGCACAGGGGTCGGCCACGGCCGCGATGCTCACCGCCGCCGGGATCATGGCGCCGCTTACCGGGCAGCTGACCGTCCACCCGGCCTACCTCGTGATGGTCATCGGCGCCGGCGGGAACATCTTCTCGTGGTTCAACGACTCCGGGTTCTGGCTCGTCAGCGAGATCGGGGGGCTCACCAAGACGGAGACGCTGAAGACTTGGACCGCGCTGACGACGATCATCTCGGTGACGGGGCTCGTCACCGTGCTGATCGTCTCCGCGGTCCTCCCGCTGGCCTGACGCGGCCGACTCGGCGTCCGTTTTCCCGCCGACGCCGACCGGGTGACCCTCGGCGCTACCCGTCGTCCTCGGGCGGCCACGCGACCCCGCGCTCGGCGAGGAGGTCGGCGAAGGCGTCCTCGTCGAGCACGGGGACGCCCTCGGCGTCGGCGTCACTTCGCTTCGACCGCCCGGGGCTCTCGCCGGCGACGAGGTAGTCTGTGTTGCCCGACACGCTCGACGTGGCGTTCGCCCCGTGCGCCTCCACGTGCGCCTGCGCCTCGCTCCGCGTCGCCGACAGCGACCCGGTGAAGACGAACGTGAGCCCGTCGAGCGCGTCGCCGGCCTCGACCTCGACCGACTCGGGCTCGACGCCGCGTTCGCGGAGCCCCTCGATGGCCGCCCGATTCTCGTCGCTGTCGAGGAACGCCCGGATCGACTCGGCCACCTCTGGACCGACGTCGTCGACCTCGCGAAGCGCCGCCTCGTCGGCGTCGAGGACCGCGTCGAGGTCGCCGAACGCCGCCGCGAGCGCGCGGGCGGTCGTCGCGCCCACGTCCGGGATCCCGAGCCCGGCGAGGAAGTCGCCGAGCGGCGGCTCCTTCGTCGCCTCCAGCTCCGCGACGAGGTTCTCGGCGCTCGTCTCCCCCCACCCCTCCAGCGCGGCGAGCTCCTCGACGGTCAGGTCGTAGAGGTCCGGCAGCGACTCCACGAGCCCGGCCTCGCGGAGCTGCTCGACGCGCTCGGGACCCAGCCCCTCGACGTCGAGCGCGTCCCGCCGCGCCCAGTGTTCGACCGCCCGCTCCAGCTGCGCCGGGCAGCCGAGCCCGCCGGTGCAGAAGGCGAGCGGGCCGTCGCGCTCGACGGGGGCCTCGCAGACCGGACACGCCTCGGGGAACTCGTACGCGCCCTCGGAGCGCTTCTCGACGACCTCGGGGACGTACGGGATCACGTCGCCGGCGCGGTAGATCCGCACGCGGTCGCCGACGTTCACGCCGAGCGTCTCGATCTCGGCGGGGTTGTGGAGGGTCGCCCGCGAGACGGTGACGCCGCCGACGTCGACGGGGGCGAGCTCGGCGACGGGGGTGAGCCGGCCCGTCCGCCCGACCTGCACGGTGATACCCTCCACCGTCGTCGTCGCGGTTCGGGGCGGGAACTTGTACGCGAACGCCCAGCGCGGCGCCCGCGAGGTCGACCCGAGCGCCTCGCGGTGCGCCCGGTCGTCGGCCGCGATCACGACGCCGTCGATCTCGTAGTCGAGGTCGTCGCGCTCGGCCATGAGGCGCTCGCGGTAGTCGAGCGCGCCCTCGATGTCGCCGACGCGCTCGACCCGGTCGGCGCGGCGGAGCCCGAACGCGTCGAACGCGTCGAACTCGGCCCAATGGGTGTCGGGGCGCTCCGGCGGCTCGGCGTCGTCGCCGCCCTCGGCCCCTTCCGCCGCCCCGTCGCCGGCCTCCCACGCCAACACGTCGAAGAAGAAGACGTCGAGCGGGCGCTCGGCGACGACCGCGGGGTCGAGCTGTCGGAGGGTCCCGGCCGCGGCGTTGCGGGGGTTCGCGAACGGTTCCTCGCCGCGTTCGATCCGCTCCTCGTTGTACGCGTCGAACGCGTCGCGGGGCATGTACACCTCGCCGCGGACCGCCAGCGTCCCCGGCGGGTCACCGCGGAGCCGGCCCGGAACCGAGCGGATCGTCCGCACCTGCTCGGTGACGTCGTCGCCCTCGAGGCCGTCGCCGCGAGTCGCGGCGCGGGCGTAGACGCCGTCCTCGTACACCACCTCGACGGAGAGGCCGTCGAACTTCGGCTCGCAGACGTACGCGACGTCGTCGGGGTCGAACCCCTCGGCGTCGAGCCCGCGCCGGACGCGCTCGTCGAACTCGCGGACCGCCTCCGCCTCCGTCGCGTTGTCGATGGAGCGCATCGGCGCGACGTGCTCGACGGTCTCCAGTTCGTCGAGCGGCTCGCCGCCGACGCGGCGGGTAGGCGAGCCGTCGGTCGGGAGGTCGAACGCGTCCTCCAGCTCTTTGAGCCGGGCGAACAGCCGGTCGTACGTCTCGTCGGAGACCAGCGGGTCCGCCTCGACGTAGTACCGGTGGTCGTGCTCCCGGACCGCCGCCCGGAGCAGGGAGGCCTGCCCGGCGGCGTCCTCGGTCGAGAGCTCCTCGACCGGCTCGAAGTCGGTCGGCGGCGACTCGACGTAGGGGTTCTCGTCCGGGTCCGCGTGCCGGGGCGACGACCCGGATTGCGCGCTCGTCATCGACCGATCCTTGCGGCGGCTCGGGTTAAAAGCGACCGTTCGCGGGCGATCGGACTCCAGTCGACCGCCCCCGGTCGCGGTCCGGTCCCCGCCCTACGCGACCCGGTCGCCGGCGGCGAACACCGCCGCCGGCTCCCGCCACGCCTCGATGTCTTCGGTCGGGTCCGCGTCGAGGAGGACGAGGTCGGCGCGGTATCCCTCTTCGACCCGACCGACGTCGTCGAGCCCGAGCAGGTCGGCGGCGTTGACGGTGGCGGCCTCCAGCGCCGCCTCCGGGGAGAGGCCGTAGTCGACCATGTACGCCAGCTCTTGGGGAATGTCCTCGAAGAAATTGAACGGCGTGCCCGCGTCGGTGCCCATCGCGATCGGCACGTCGGCGTCGAGCGCGTGGTCCCACGCGTCGTCGAAGCGGTCGGCGGCGTCTTCGGCCTTCGCCACGGCGTCCTCGGGGATCCCGGCCTCGATCCCGTTGTCGACGATGCCGCGGAGCGCGCTCGCGGTCGGCACCCAGTAGGTGCCCCGGTCGGCCATCATCTCGGCGGCCTCACGGTCCATGAAGGTGCCGTGTTCGACGCTCGTGATCCCGGCCTCGACGGCGTTCTTGATCCCCGCCTCGCCGTGGGCGTGGGCCGCGGTCGGCGTGTCGGTCGGCGCGGCCGCGTCGGTGAACGCCGCCAGCTCCTCGGGCGTCAGCTCGGGGGCGCCCGTCACCGCGCCCTCGGTGAGGACGCCGCCGGTCGCCATGCACTTGAGCACGTCCGCGCCCGCCTTCAGCTGCTCGCGGGCCGCCTTCCGGACCTCCGCCGGCCCGTCGGCCTCGCGCCCGAACCAGTTGCCGTGGCCGCCGGTCATGATGACGTTGCGACCGCACGCGAGCACCCGCGCGCCGTCGAGTTCGCCCTCGGCGACCGCCTCGCCCGCGTCGAGCGCGAGCGTCCCTCTGCTCCCGAGGTCGCGGACCGTCGTGACTCCGGCCTCGACCGCCGCCCGCAGGTTGCTCGCGGCGCGGTAGCTCGCGGCGTAGTCGCTCTCCGACACCGCGGTCGAGACGTCCGGGCGGCCGTCCATCATCACGTGGACGTGCGCGTCGATCAGCCCGGGCGCGACGGTCTTCCGGGCGGCGTCGATCTCCTCGTCGACGTCACCCGCGTCGTCGACGTCGTCGCCGACCGCGACGATCTCGCCGTCCGCGATTGCCACGTCTGCCTCGCGACTCCCCGCCGCGTCG
The DNA here is from genome assembly GCF_002252755.1 of Halorubrum sp. Hd13. Lineage (GTDB taxonomy): Archaea > Halobacteriota > Halobacteria > Halobacteriales > Haloferacaceae > Halorubrum. The sequence continues at coordinate 53,777 of NZ_NHOY01000061.1, forward strand.
ACGACCCGTCCGCCTCGGAGTACGTACATACCATATGGGGGACCGTTCGACGGGTAAACGCTCGGGTCGCGGTAGTCCGGAATTTACACTTGTTATCGTGTCACACACCATCAGTAATAAACCGACGGTCAAAGTCTCCGCACCCATGCCAACTCCTGACAACCCGGACCGTGGCGGCGGACTGTACGCGCGACGGATCGGCGAGCCGACCACGAGCGACGAGGTGAACGGTTACTGGCTGTTCGGGGTCGGCGTGCTGCTCGGGGCCGCCGGCGTCGCGCTGTTCTTCGTCACCGAGTCGGCGACGACGACCCGCGGCATCGCGTACGCGCTGACCGCGCTGGCGCCGCCGTTCGTCATGCTCGGGGCGGTGATACGCTTCCCGCTACGCCGGACCGGAACGTACCTCGGCTACCTCGGGACGGCGGTGAGCGTCCTCGGTGTCGTGTGGTTCGTGAACATCTTCCCCGATAGGTGGTTCACCGCCTCCGGCGATTCGACCGTGATCACGCTGTACGGGGTCGGGCTGCTCCTCATCGGGCTCGCGGGGACGGTCGTCCCGCTGCTCTCCGATCCGGTGTACGAGGACTACGAGCAGATGCGCGACGAGACGGCCGCCGCGACGGCGGAGCGCGACGAGACGAGCGCCGAACTGGAGGCCACCCGCGAGGAGCTCTCGTCGACGGAGGCTGACCTGGCGTCGGTCCGCGACGAACTGGCGTCGACGCGAGAGGAGTTGGCCGCCGCCGAGGAGCGCGCGGAGGACCTCGACGCGGAGGTCGCGGTCGCGCGCGACGAGGCGGCGTCGCTCCGCGAGAGCAAGGCCCGCTTCGAGCTGTTCACGGACGCGGGCGGGAAGCCGCGCTGGCGGCTCCGACACCGCAACGGGAACGTGATCGCGACGTCGGGCCAGGGGTACAGCAGCCGCGGGAAGGCACAGCAGGGGCTCCACAGCGTCCGGCGGAACGCGCGCGGCGCCGGGCTCCTCCGGATCGAGACGCCGGTCGAGGAGGCGGAGGCCGTCGCGGCCGACGACGGGCCGGAACCCGAGGACGCCGACGAGCCGGCCGTGGCGGTTCCGAGCGAGGACGAGGGGATCGAGAGCGCGGCGACGTTCGAGCTGTTCGAGGACGCAGGCGGGGAGTGGCGCTGGCGGCTCCGGCACCGCAACGGGAACATCGTGGCCGACTCCGGCCAGGGGTACGCCTCCCGGTCGAACGCGGTCGAGGCCGTCACGAACCTGAAGACGAACGCCCCGGGCGCCGGCGAGGAGACGGTCGCGTAGCGGTCGCCGGCCGAGCCGTTTTTTTTCAGCCGTTCAGGACGCCGCGAGCAGCTTCAGCCGCAGCTCGCGCTCGTCGACTTCGTACTTGAACGCCGGGTGCCCGTCGACCAGCACGTAGGGGACGCGTTCGCCGTACTCGTCGGCGAGTTCGGGGTCCTCGTCGACGTCGACCATCTCGAGGTCGATCGCCACGTCGAGCCCGGCGGCGGTCTCCTCGATCGCCTCCCGCGCGGCGTCACAGAGGGCGCAGTCCTCGCGGGTGTACACCGTGACCGGGACCGGGACCGACGCGTCCGTATCGCTCATGCGAGCCGGTAGTGTCGTCGACGACGAGTCGCTTTCGGTCGCCGATCGGCGCCGCCGCGCGTCGGTGGACGCGACGCGGACTCGGTCCGCCTCAGAACACGTCGGGGTCGTCGCCGATCTGTCGCCGCCCGCTGATGATGCTCGGGGTGCCGCCCGTCTGGATGATGTTGAACGCGGTCATCAGGTCCGAGCGGGAGATGATCCCGACGAGCCGCTCCTGGCGGTCGACGACGGGCAGACGGCCGACGCCGTTCTCCTGCATCGTCTGGAGGGCGGTCATCGCGTCGGTCTCCGGGCCGACCGCGACGACGTTCGTCGCCATCACGTCGCCGACGGTGTACGCGTCGCGCTCCACCTCCCGGACCGACCGCGCGTCTTCCAGGGTCACCATCCCGACGAGGCTCTCGCCGCGGAGCACGGGGTACCCCGTGTGCCGCTCCTCGAACATCCGGCTCATCAGCTCGGCGACCGAGGTGTTCTCGCGCACGGTGTGGAGGTCCTCGCGGCCGGTCATCACGTCGCCGACGGTGACGTCCTCGAAGGCGGCCTTCAGCGTGGTCTGCTGGGCCTCGCCGGAGGCGGCGATGTAGATGAAGAAGGCGAGGACGATCAACAGCAGCTGGAAGTTGAACAGCCCGACGATCCCCATGACGAACGCGAACGCCTTCCCGACCGCGGCGGCGCGCTGGGTCGCCTGCGCGTGCGGCTGGTTCCGGGCCAGGAGCGCGCGGAGGACGCGCCCGCCGTCCATCGGGAACGCCGGAAGCATGTTGAAGACGGCGAGCACCACGTTCAACAGCGCGAGGTAGCCGAACACGAACAACACCGCGTTCGACCCGACCGGCGCCAGGACGAACACGGCGTAACAGCCGGCGCCGACCGCGATGCTGACGACCGGCCCCGCGATCGCGATCCAGAACTCGTGTTTCCAGTCCTCGGGGAACTCGCTGAAGCTGGCGAGCCCGCCGAGCAGCCACAGCGTGATCGATTCGATCTCGTAGCCGTACCGCATGGCGACGATCGAGTGGCCGAACTCGTGGAGGAGGACGCCGGCGAACAGCCCGACCGCCGCCGCCAGCCCGAGGGCCCACGGCGTGAGCCCCCCGGCGAGCGCGGCCGGGTCGATGCCGGCGCCGAGCGACTCGTTCATCACGTCGGCGATCATCTCGATCTGCGAGCCGATGAGGTAGGCGAACAGCGGCAACACGATCAGGAACGTCCAGTTGAGCCTGACCGGGATCCCCAGCGCCGTCCCGATCTTGAGTCCACGCATGCCTCCGAATACGTCGGGTGGGAGGTTAAACGTCCTGACGCCGACGCTCCCGAGAACCCGCGACGGCGACTCGGCCCGACCGACGCCGACGCGCGCCGCCGTCGTTTATAAACACCTTGCCGCCGATCGGTCGGTATGGGAGACTCCACTGACGCAGCGGCGAGCGCATCGGACGCGGTCCTGAAACGCGGCGACGAGGTCGGGTACGAGGCGGTCGACGCCGCGGACGGGCTCCGGAAGGGCGTGCTCTTAGACGAGTCGGACGGCGCCCCGCACTTCGCGATGCGGCGGTTCGAGATCGCGCCCGGCGCCGCGGTCCCGCGTCACACGAACGCGGTCGAACACGAGCAGTACGTGCTCGCCGGCGAGTACGTGGTCGGGATCGGCGAGACGGAGCACGCCGTTTCTCCGGGTGACGCGCTCCTCATCCCGGCCGGCGTCGAGCACTGGTACCGGAACGACGGCGACGAGACGGGGGCGTTCATCTGCGCGGTGCCGAACGGCGACGACGCGATCGAACTCGTCGAGTGACCCGTCGCTCCCTCGCCGCTCACTCGATCGTCCCGACCCGGTCGGCGACGTAGCCGAACTGGTCGCGGTAGCCGTACGGCGACAGCAACACGGGATAGAAGGGCTCGTCGGCGCGGAGTTGCTCGTCGCCGGCGGCCGCGAAGGCCTCGCCGACCTCGACGCGCTCGAAGTTGCGCGCGAACACCTCGTACCGCTCGGCGTCCGGCTTCGGGATCCGGTCGCGGAGCCGGAACACCTCGACGTCGTCGCGGCCGCCCGCGTCGACCACGTCTTCGGCCCCCGGCGCCGGGAGCGCCCCGGTGGCGGCCAGGAACGCCCGCGTCAGCCAGTAGGCGTTGTCCGCGGCCCCGTCGGACCCCTGCAGGCCGGCCTCCACCTCGAGCGTGTGCGGGTGCTCGATGAGCCGGCCCTCGGTGAAGGCGTCGGTCTCGATGACGACGTCGACAGGGAGGTGCGGAGCGACCGCGCGGGTGACCTCGTCCATCGAGTCGATCACCGCGAACGGCTCCGCGGACGACTGCGTCGAGTGGATCGCGAGGGTGGTACACCCCTCGACCTCGGGGAGGAGCTCGGCGGCCAGTCGCTCCTCGTGGGCGGCCGACTCCGGGTCGCCGGGGAACGCCCGGTTGAGGTCGGCGTCGAGGTAGCGCACACCGGCGTCGAGCGCCGCCTCGTTGGCGACGATCAGGCGCACGGGGCGCTCGACATCGACGTCGCTGTCGAGGAGCCGTCGGACCGCGCGGGCGCCGCAGGGCTCGTCGCCGTGGATCGCGCCGACGACCGCGACCTCGGGCTCGCCCTCGCCCAGTTCGTACACGTCCATACCCGTCGGACGCGCTCGGCGGGTAAGTCGCGTTCGGATCGCCGCGGCCGCCGGTCCGCTCGGCGTACTCGTCGACGCCCCTCAGTGCGCCTCGTCGACGCCCCTCAGCCTCCCTCGTCGACGCCCCTCAGTGCGCCTCGTCGACCCGCTCGGCGTACTCGTAGTCCGCCGGGTACGCCTCCGGGCGGGCGTCGTCCAGCGAGATCTTCCAGCCGTCGAGCGCAGCCGGATCGTTGAGCGCGGCCCGGAGCGTCGCGCGCACCTCGGCGACGTCGACGCCGTAGAAGTCGTCCGGAACGCCGCGGAGGTACTCCAAAGCGGTCTCGAACAGCGACCGCATCCCGTCGTCGTTCTCGAAGTCCACGTGCTTGTACGCGCCCGCGGCGACCTGCACCATTCCGTGAAGAAATGCGCTCTCCGTCGTCCCGCTCCCGTAGTTGTACCACTCGTCCTCGAAGCAGTCGTGCGATTCGTGGTACTCGCCGGCGTTGAACAGCCTGACGCCGTGTTCGGTCGCCCGGCGGAGCGTGGCGTGCTCCCAGTGACCGCCGGCGACCCGGGCGTCGCCGGCGGGGTCGGCGTCCGCGTCGCCGTCGCCCGACCGGTCCGCCTCGTCGCCGCCCGCGTGCCACCCGGTCGGGTTCCCGAGCGGCGGAGCGACGCCGGGGTCCCGGGTGTGTTCGTCCATGCGAACGCCTCTCGGGCCCAACGACGTAACCGTTTCGCGGCCCGGGCCGCGCCCGACCGCGCGCGCGACGCGGCCGGGATCGAACGCCTCTTTCCTGCGGCCGACGTCGAACAGGTCGATGGACTTCGGGCTCCTCTCCGCGATCGGGGCCGCATTCGTGTGGGGGAGCTACATATTCGTGTTGAAGCGCTCGTTCTCGGGGTATCCGCCCGCCGGGCTCACGGTGCTGATAAACGCGGCGGCGATCGCGTGGTTCCTCCCGGTGACCGTCGCGACGAACGACCTCGGCGGGGCGGCGATCGCGAGCGACCCGCCCGCCGCGCCCGGGCGGATCGCCCGGTCGATGGCGGCGGTCGACCCAGCGGCGGTCGCCGTCGTCGCCGGGACCGCGGCGGCGACCGCGGCCGCGTTCGTGCTCTTCCTCCGGGCGATCGCTCTCGGCGACGTCTCCTACGTGACCCCGATCAACAAGGTCGTCCCGATGTTCGTGCTCCCGCTGGAGGTGCTGCTGCTCGGCGAGGTGCTCGCGCCGATCCAGGTCGCGGGCGTCGTCGTCGCCACGGCGGCCGTCTACGTGGCGAACTACGAGCCCGGGAGCCTGCTCGCGCCGCTGGTCGGCGCCGTCCACTCTCGGCCCGCTCAGCTCGCCCTGGTGAGCGCGGCGTGTTACGCCCTCGCCGACCTCGGGAAGCGCGTGGCCCTCCAGGAGCTCGCGATCCCCGGGACGCTGTGGGTGCCGCTGCTCCTCGCGGGGGCCGGGCTAGTGCTGCTCCCCGCCGCGATCCGGAATCCGCCCGCCGTGACCCGCCGCGACGCGCCGAAGTTCCTCGCGGCCGGCGCGCTCGTCGCGCTCGGCGAGCACCTGACCACCGTCGCGTTCGCGTCGCTCCCCGCGAGCGTCGCCTCGCCCGTGATCAACACGCAGGCGATTATCGCCGTCGTGCTCGGCGGGATCCTCCTCGGCGAGCGTTACTTCCGCGTCCGCCTCGTCGCCGCACTCCTCGCGGTCGTCGGCGTCTCGATGATCGCGCTGTGATGGCGCGGCGAGTCCGCCCGTCCGACGCCGAATATATTATCATTAGATAATTGGGGTATATTTAAAAATTTAACATCTGATAAATAAAATAAGCGGTCGCATGCCACACGATACCTCACGGCGGAGCGTGCTCAAAGCGATCGGGGGGGCCGCGACCGTGCCCGGCATCGTCGGCACCGCCGCGGGGCGGGGCAACGCGCCCATCCCGCGGTTCGCCGCGTTCAACGTCGAAAACTTCGAGACGGGCCAGGTACAGGAGAAGGGCGACGAACAGGCGGCGGCCGCCGCCCGCGTGATACAGGAGATCGACCCGGACGTGCTCGTCGTCAACGAGCTCGCGAACAACGTTCAGGAGGCGACGGTCGACGACTCCGTCCCCACGGATCAGACCAACGTCGAGGCGTTCGTCGACAACTACCTCAGCGAGCCGCAGAGGAAGAACCTGGAGGGGATCAAGTACGAGTACACCCTTCAGCCCGAGAGCAACACCGGACTCCTCTCGGAGGACGACTACGACTTCAACAAGGACGGCGTCGCCGGCGAGCGTCCCGGCGACGCCTTCGGATTCGGGGTCTATCCCGGCCAGTACGCGTTCGGCATCGCGAGCAGGTACCCGTTCGACGAGGACGCGATCCGGTCGTTCCAGGAGTTCCTGTGGGCGGACATGCCCGACAACCTGATCCCGCTCGCGGACGACGACGGTGTCGACACCTCGGAAGGGAATATCTACCTGACCGAGGCGGAGCTTGGCGCCTTCCGGCTCTCCTCGAAGACGCACATCGACGTGCCGTTCGACGTCGACGGCGACACCGTCCACGGCCTGTTCTCACACCCGACGCCGACCGGCTTCGACGGAGCCAACAACTTCAACGGTCGCTGGAACCACGACGAGAACCGGTTCTGGGCGGACTACGTCTCCGGCGCGGACTACATCTACGACGACTCCGGAACGGAGGGCGGGCTTAGCGACGACGCCTCATACGTTCTCCTCGGCGACATGAACGCCGGCCCCGGCGACGAGCCGCTCGACCCGGCGACGAAGTACTTCATCGAGAACGACGACTTCGACAGCCGCAGCCTTCCCACCAGCCCCGGCGGGGCACAGAAGGGCGACCCGGACGCGACGGCGGACTTCGGCGAGTTCGGCATCGCCCACGTCGACTGGGTGCTTCCCTCGCCGGATCTCTCCCTGCGTTCGTCTTCTGTCGTCTGGCCGAGCGCGAACGCGAACAAGCGCGGGCTCTCGGACGACGTGACCGCCGCCTCCGACCACCGTCTCGTGTGGGCGGACGTCGCTCCGGAGTAACGGGTCCCGCGAGCCCGTCCCCCGCGGGTCGCCGGCGCGGAAATCGGTGGTTTAAATCTCCGCGGGGGCGTCGGTCCGCCTGCGTGCGAGGGTAGCCAAGCCCGGAAACGGCGGCGGACTCAAGATCCGCTCCTGTAGAGGTCCGTGGGTTCAAATCCCTCCCCTCGCATGAGCGCGTCCACAACGCGCGAATGCACAAGGGGGGAGGATTTGAATCAGGGAGCGCCTCTGGCGCGACCGTGGTTCAAATCCCTCCCCTCGCATCGCCGGGGTCCACCCCCCGTGATGCGGAAGACGCTCTCGGAGCGCTCTTCCCTCGCAAAATCTCACACCCGATTCACTCCTAGCCGCCGGCGTCGCCAAGCCCGGAAACGGCGGCGGACTCAAGATCCGCTCCTGTAGAGGTCTCGTGAGCGAGCACCGCGAGCGAACGAGAGCACGCGAGTCGCAGCCGGCGAGTGAAGCGAGCCGGACCGTCTCGCGGCGGTCCGTGGGTTCAAATCCCTCCCCTCGCATGAGCGCGTCCACAACGCGCGAATGCACAAGGGGGGAAGATTTGAATCAGGGAGCGCCTCTGGCGCGACCGTGGTTCAAATCCCTCCCCTCGCATCGCCGGGGTCCACCCCCGTGATGCGGAAGACGCTCTCGGAGCGCTCTTCCCTCGCAAAATCTCACACTCGAACCGACGAGCCGCGGGAAGGTCACTTCGTCGTTTTATGCCCTTTACGCACCGGTTTGCCGACGATCCGCCAGCGCGAGCCCGGCGAAGACGACGACGGCCAGCTGGACGCCGACGCCGACGGCGGAGCCGACCCCGGCGACCGCGTTCGTGAGGACGCGGTTCGGATCGAGGACGACCAGCAGGGCGGCGCTCGCGACGAGGTACGCGACCGCGGCGACGACGCCCGTCGCCAGCGCGGTCGCCCCGTCGCCGTCGGTCGACGCCCGGCGACTCCCGACCGCGACGGCGACGCCGAGCAGGAGGCCGTAGATCAGGGCGAACGAGACGAAGCGCCCGCCGAGCGTGTACAGCGCGATGCGCTCCGCCGACGGACTCGGTATCGACGACCCGACGAGCAGGGGCGGGAGGCGACGCGTCACGGCGGTCGCGACCGCGGCGACCGCCGCGACCGCGGGGGGTATCGGGGACAAGTTCATGACGGCGAGCGGTGCGGCCGCGAGCCACGAGTGCTTTTCGCCGCGGGATCGGTTCCCGCGCGCCGCCCTGCCGCCCGCGTCCGAGCGGCATGCCTTTTTATCCTCACCCGCGAACCGGACCCCATGACCGAACGGACGCGACGCGACTGGCTCCGCGTCGCCGGCGGCGTCGGCGTCGCGGGCCTCGCGGGGTGTAGCGCGCTCGGCGGCGACCCGTCGGGCGACGGCGACGACGGGGACTCCGACTTCGAGGGCGTCGACCTCCCGCTGGCCCTCGACGACCGGCCGCAGTCGCCCGACGGACTCGCCTCGCAGTTCCGACAGGGGCTCCGGAACCACGGCCACATCGACGCGACGGTTCCGGAGACCGTGGAGGTGCGGTGGGCGGTGCCGGCGAACCGCGGCGACCACACCGCCTCGAAGGGAAGCCCGATGCTGGCGCCGTCGGGCGACGTCCTCGTCGCCGACGACACGGGCCGCGTCCAGTCGATCGCGACCGACGGGGAGCCGAACTGGTCGACCTCGATCTCCGACGACGCCCGCGGGAGCCACGGCACTCCCGCGATCGCGGACGGCACGGCCTACGTGGGGACCTACGACGGCGTCGTCTCCGCGGTGTCGGTCGCGGACGGCGAGATCCTGTGGCAGACCGACGTCGGCGACGCGGCCGCCGCCAGCCCGACCTACCACGAGGGGCGGCTGTACGTCGCCGTCGAGTACGCGACGCCGAGCGGGACGGTCGTCGTCATGGACGCCGAGACCGGCGACGTGGAGTGGCGCGACGACCGGCCGACAGACCACCCGCACTCGACGGTCGCCGTCGACTTGGAGCGCGACCGCTTCCTCTTCGGCTCGAACGACGGTCACGTCTACGCGTGGTCGGTCTCCGACCGCGAGCGCGCCTGGACCTACGACACCGGCGGCGACGTCAAGGCGCCGATCGCGGTCAGTCGCGGGATCGCGGTGGTCCCGTCGTGGGCGGAGACGGTCACCGCCGTCGACGTCGCCGACGGCACGGGGCTCTGGGAGTTCGAGACCGACGACATGGTCATGTGCGCGCCCGCGGTTCACGACGGGACGGTCTACGTGGGGAGCCACGACGGCAACGTGTACGCGATCGACCTCGCGACCGGCGAGGAGGAGTGGTCCACCCCGGTGAACGGCTGGGTGACGGGCAGCGTCACCGCGACGAACGGACACGTGCTCGCCGGCTCGTACGACGCGCACCTCTACGCGCTCGACCGCGCGGACGGCTCGGTGACGTGGGCCGTCGAGGGGAAGGGCGACGTCACCAGCGCACCGCTCGTCACCGACGACGCGGTCTACTACGCCGAGCGCGCCCCGGAGGACTCCGACGAGGCCGGGATGTGCTACAAGCTCGCCGCGCCGGAGTAGCGCGGTCAGCGCCCTGCCTCGGCTCCACGGTCGACTTCCGACGGCGACCCGTCTGGGACTCGCCGCCGACTTCCGACGGCGACCGTCGGTGCGCCGCGTAACGTCACGAACGTCCACTTGAAACGGAGGGTCCGAAACGGTTTTGCCGGCCCCTGACGGACGGTCGATATGCCAACGGATCCCGACACAGGGTACGACCCGTCGCTGGGTCGGAAGTTCGTGTTCGTCACCGGCGGCGTCATGTCCGGGCTGGGGAAGGGGATCACCGCCGCCAGCACCGGGCGGCTCCTCGCGAACGCGGGCTTCGACGTCACCGCGGTGAAGGTGGACCCCTATCTCAACGTCGACGCCGGGACGATGAACCCCTACGAGCACGGCGAGGTGTACGTGCTCAAGGACGGCGGCGAGGTCGACCTCGACTTGGGCAACTACGAGCGCTTCCTCGGCACCGACATGACGTTCGACCACAACGTCACCACGGGGAAGACGTACCAGCACGTCATCGAGCGCGAGCGCGCCGGCGACTACCTCGGCAAGACCGTCCAGATCATCCCGCACGTCACCGACGACATCAAGCGCCGCATCCGGGAGGCCGCCGAGGGGTCCGACGTCTGTCTCGTCGAGATCGGCGGCACGGTCGGCGACATCGAGTCGATGCCCTTCCTCGAGGCGCTCCGGCAGTTCGCCCACGAGGAGGACGACGAGGACATCCTCTTCACCCACGTCACGCTCGTCCCCTACTCGAAGAACGGCGAACAGAAGACGAAGCCGACCCAGCACTCGGTGAAGGAGCTGCGCTCGATCGGGCTCCAGCCCGACATCCTGGTCGGCCGCTCCGAGGACCGGCTGGACCGGGAGACGAAAGAGAAGATCGCCCTGTTCTGCGACGTGCCCACGGACGCCGTCTTCTCGAACCCGGACGTCGAGGACATCTACCACGTCCCGCTGATGGTGGAAGACGAGGGGTTAGACGAGCACGTGATGGAGCGGCTCGGCCTCGCCGAGGAGGCGCTCCCGAAGGCGGAGCGCTCGACGGAGTGGCGCGAGCTGGTCACCCGCGACCGCGACGAGGAGCTCGACGTCGCCCTCGTCGGCAAGTACGCCCTCGAAGACGCGTACATGTCGATCCACGAGGCGCTGAAACACGCCGGGATCCAGACCGGGACCGAGGTGAACGTGCTCTGGGTCGACGCCGACGAGACCACCGAGCGCCACGAGGAGCGGCTCGCGTCCGCCGACGCGGTCGTCGTCCCCGGCGGGTTCGGCTCCCGCGGCACGGACGGGAAGATCGAGGCCGTGCGGTACGCCCGCGAGAACGACGTCCCCTTCCTCGGGCTCTGCTTGGGCTTCCAGATGGCGGTCGTCGAGCACGCGCGCCACGTGCTCGGGCTGGAGGGCGCGCACTCCGCCGAGATCGACCCGGACACGCCCTATCCGGTCATCGACCTGCTGCCGGAACAGTACGAGACGGAGGACATGGGCGGGACGATGCGGCTCGGGGCCCACGAGACCGCCATCGAGCCCGGCACGCTCGCGGCGCGGGTGTACGACGCCGACTCCTGCACGGAGCGTCACCGCCACCGCTACGAGGTGAACCCCGAGTACATCGAGGAGCTGGAGGCCGACGGGCTGACCTTCTCCGGGCGCGGCCGGACCGCGCGAGCCCGCCGTTCGTCGCCCTCGTGGAGGCGGCGCTGGGATCGACGGACACAACCGAGCGGAACGCGGACGTGAGGCTATAGATGGTCGAGACGGAGGCATTCATCGACGAGGCGATAACCGAGATCCGGGAAGCGATCGGCGACGCGAACGCCGTGATCGCCCTCTCCGGCGGGGTCGACTCCTCGGTCGCGGCGACGCTC
>NZ_NHOY01000049.1 GCF_002252755.1 Halorubrum sp. Hd13
CGCCGCTCTCGCGTGAGCCGTTGCCGTCGACCCCGCCCGGGCCGCGCCGCCGGAGGACGCGATCGACGATGTCGCCGCTGGAGAGCAGTTCGTCCTCGTGTCGGGGCTCCCGGCCGGACGCCCGTTCGACCCGACAGTCGATGTCGCGGGCCGCGAGCGCCTCGGCGATACCCGCCTCGTCGTGGTGCTGGTCGTATCCCAGCACGATAACGTCCGGGTCGAGGCGCTCGATGGGGACGAACACGTCCTCCGGATCGCCGAGATGGGCCTCGTCGACCGCGTCGAGGGCGGCGACCATGTCGCGCCGCTGGCGGGCGCAGAGGATCGGCTCGGGCTTGTGGGTGACGTTGGCGCGGCGGGCGACGATGGCGTGGAGCTCGTCGCCGTACGTCGCCGCGTCCTCGAGGTAGTGGACGTGGCCCGGGTGAAGCAGGTCGAAGGTCCCCTGCGCGACGACCCGCGTCATCTGAACCACGAGAGGAAGCCACCGTCGTCGCGGCGCTCCTCGACGAGCTCGCTGTCGATGTCCTCCTGCGTGAAGTCGAAGAAGTGCTCGTCGGGCACCTCGACGTCGAGCACGTCCAGCGTCGTCTGATTCCCCTCGTTGTCGAACGCCTTCCAGTCGCCCCACCCGTATGGGGCGCCGACGATGATGTGGACCTGCCCCTGTCCGAACGTCGCGAGGTCGGCCGCGCTCGGCCGGAGGGCCCCGTTCGGGTGCGAGTGGACCGACCCGACGGCGCGCATGTCGTTCGGCTTCATGTGCGTTCGCACGCTGGCGCTCGTCGGGTTCGACTCCGTGCCCGGGATGACGAGCACGTCGGTGATCACCTGCCCGTCTCGGTCGACGTCGAGCTTTCGGGCGTCGTCCGCGCGGAGGAACCCCATGTACTCGTTGGGGTGCGTCTCCTCGCTCGCCTCGAGGACGAACTCCATCGTCTCTCGGGCGATCCCGAGGAGCTCGTCCGAGCGGAACAGTCGCATACGCGAGCGAAGGCGCCGTCGCCCCATAGGGGTTCCGGACCGGACGACGACGGGTCCGCGCGCCGAGCGCGTCGAGACGGGCGGAGACGCGAGAGAACAGGCTTAACACCGCCCGTTCCCGAATGGATTCCATGAGCGAGAACACCGCCGGGGATTCCGGCACGCGGGGCGATTCGAGCCCCGAACCCGACGCCGCCGCGGCGAAGGGGACGGCCGACGGCCGGCCGACCGTCTACGACTTAGCACCCAACTGCACCCTCGCGGACGCCGAGGTCGACGCGCTGTACCACGCCGAAGTCAACGGCGTCGTCGACTACGGCGTCTTCGTCGACGTCTCGGACGCCCTCTCCGGGCTCGTCCACGAGTCGAACATCGACGGCGACTACGCCGTCGGCGACCGACTGATCGTCCGGCTCACCGAGGTGAAGGAGAACGGCGACGTCGCGTTCGACGACGAGGACTTCGACGACTACCGCACCGAGACCGTCGCTCACGAGCCGACGATCTCGCGCGTCCGCGGGCTCTCCCCGGGCGACGAGGTCACCGTCGAGGGCGAGGTCGTTCAGGCGAAACAGACCGGCGGCCCGACGATCTTCGCCGTCGCCGACGCCTCCGGCGTCGTCTCCTGCGCCGCCTTCGAGGAGGCGGGCGTCCGCGCGTACCCCGAGGTCGCGGTCGGCGACATGGTCCACGTCGGCGGGACGGTCGAGACCCGTGAGAACGCCCTCCAGCTGGAGGTCGACTCGCTGCGACAGCTCCCCGACGAGCGCGCCGCGGAGGCCCGCGAGCGGTTCGAGGACGCGCTCGACGAGCGCGCCGCGCCCGCCGACGTCGACCCCCTCGTCGAGTGGGAGGCGTTCGAGCCCATCCACGAGGAGCTCCGCGAACTGGCCCGGCTCCTCCGCCGGACCGCTCTCGCCGGGCGCCCGATCCGCGTTCGCCACCACGCCGACGGCGACGGGATGTGCGCGGCGATCCCGGTCCAGCTCGCCTTGGAGAACTTCGTCTGCGACGTGCACGAGGACCCCGACGCGGCCCGTCACCTGTTCAAGCGGCTCCCGAGCAAGGCGCCGTACTACGAGATGGAGGACGTCACCCGCGACCTGAACTTCGCGCTGGAGGGGCGCGCCCGCCACGGCCAGAAGCTCCCCTTCCTGCTGATGCTCGACAACGGGTCGACCGAGGAGGACGTCCCCGCCTACGAGAACCTCGCGCACTACGACATCCCCATCGCGGTCGTCGACCACCACCACCCCGACCCCGAGGCGGTCGAGCCGCTGCTCGACGCCCACGTCAACCCGTACCTCCACGGCGAGGACTACCGGGTCACCACGGGGATGATGTGCGTCGAGCTCGCGCGGCTGATCGACCCGTCGATCTCCGAGGAACTCGAACACGTCCCCGCCGTCGCCGGGCTCTCAGACCGCTCGAAGGCGGAGGCGATGGACGACTACGTCGCGCTCGCCGAAGCGGCCGGCTACGACGAGTCCGACCTGCTCGATATCGGCGAGGCGCTCGACTACGCCGCCCACTGGCTGCGCTACTCCGAGGGGAAGACCCTCGTCAACGACGCGCTGAACGTCGGCTGCGAGGACGAACAGCGCCACGAAGAGCTGGTCGGCTTCCTCTCCGAGCGCGCCGAGCGCGACGTCGCCCGGCAGCTCGACGCCCTCGACGACCACGTCAACCACGAGCGGCTCGCCTCCGGCGCGCACCTCTATCGGATCGACCTCGACGAGTACGCTCACCGGTTCACCTACCCGGCGCCCGGGAAGACGACCGGCGAGCTCCACGACACCCGCGTGCGGGAGACGGGCGACCCGGTCATCACGATCGGCTACGGCCCGGACTTCTGCGTGCTCCGGTCCGACGGGGTCCGTCTGGACATCCCGAACATGGTGACCGAGCTGAACGACGAGCTCCCGGAGGCGGGCGTCTCCGGCGGCGGTCACCTCGTCGTCGGCTCGATCAAGTTCGTGAAGGGCCGCCGGAGCGCCGTCATCGACACGCTCGTCGAGAAGATGGCCGAGGCCGAGATCGACGAGGCGCTCTCGTCGACGGCCGCGCTCGACGACTGACCGCAACGGTAACCCGATTTTCGCGCCCCGTTCCACGCGCGCTCGTCACGCGAACGTCACCTCCCGACGAGCGGCGACGCCGGCACCCGCGAGCGCGGCGCCGAGCCCGCCGAGGATCCCGAGCGGCAAGTGAATCCCGCCGCCGCGCCAGTCGGCCGCGTACGCCCGGGCGTAGAAGTCGGCGACCGCCTCGTCCTCGACCGCGAGCAGCACCTCCCGGTTCTCCGTCGCCGCGCCGGCGTTCCAGTTGAGGCTCCCGACGATCGCCGTGTCGTCGACCACGACGCCCTTCGCGTGGACCTTCCCGTATCGGCCGCGCGGCTCCGCGACGGCGACCTCGATCGGTTCGCCCGCGAGCGCCTCGACGAGCGCGCGGTTCGCCTCCCGGTCGTACCACGCGTTCGACAGCAGCAGGTGGACGTCGACGCCGCGCTCGGCGGCCCGCCGGAGCGCCCGGACGAGGCGGTTCTCCGGGCCCCCCGTCCGCGGGACGAGCGCCAGCACGCGGTCGTCCGCGGCGTCGATCCGCTCGACCAAGCGGTCGGCGCCGTTACCGGGGGCGGTCAGGAGCTCGACGTCCGCCGCCGTCGACGCGGGCGCCTCGAAGCGGGTCGGGTAGCCGCCGGTCGCCGCGTCACCCTCGCTGAACTCGGTCCCCGCGCGGAACGCCTCCCACGACCGGGCGTCGGACGCCGCGGCGTCGGCCCGGAACAGGGCGGCGAGGTCGTCCGCGGCCGTCGCGCCGGCGGTCGCGGACCGGGGCGTCCCGGTGACGACCCCCCACCCTCTGTTGGTCCGACCGCCGGTGCCGGACGGCTTCCAGTTCTCCGTGAGGACGACCGCGCGGTCGTCGGCGACGGCGTACTTCGCGTGGTGGAAGCGGAACCGCTCCGGGTCGCCGTCGAGGACGCGCACCTCGACGCCGGCGGCGGCGACCCGGTCGAGGAGCCGGGCGCTCCGCGCGGAGAACCCGCCGACCGGCGACCCCTCGACGAGGACGCGCACCTCGACCCCGCGATCGGCGGCCGCGACGAGCAGGTCGGCGACGCGCTCGGACCCCAGCGTGTAGCCGGCGAGCAGCAGTCGGCGCTCCGCTCCCCGTAGCGGCTCGACCGGCATGCCCGGGCTGTCCGGCAACACGAACGGCCGCACGGTCGCGTTCGCCCTTTCGGTCGCGGACCGGCGCTCGTACCCCCGCGGCCGCCACTCGCCCCAGTCCGCGCGCCAGCGGTGTCCCTCGGGCGCGCGGTCGTAGTCGACGACGGCGACCGTCGTCCCGTTCCGGCGGAGCTCGATCCGGTCGCCGGACGCGGCGAGCGGGAAGTGGTCGTCGAGCGCGCGGAGTTCGGGGGTGCCGGCGCCGCCGTCGTGGGCGCCGTGGACGCCGACCGCGGTGTCGTCGTCGAGGAGGGTCGTCGCGTTCGCGGGGTCCATCGAGAGCGCGACGACGCCGCTCGCGTTCGCCGGAACGTCCGCCTCGTGGTAGCCGTCGGAGAGCGACCAGTTCCCGCGCTCGGGGAGCCGGACGACGAGGTACTCGCCGCGGTTCTCCGCCGCCGTCGGATTCGGGAACAATTCGAGTATCCGGGGCTGCTCGGCCACGAGCGTCCGGTTCTTCGACTCGTGGGTTGGCTGCGCGACGGCGGGTCCAGAGCCGGACTCGGCGCCCGTCGAGCCGGCGCCGCCCGCCGCCGCGACCGGCGCGGCGGCCGTCAGGAGGAGCAGTCCGAGGGCGACGGCGACCGCGCTCGCGGTCGAGACCCTCGCGACGGCGGCGTTATCGAGACGAGTCGATCCGGGCGACACGGGGGGTCTCCCCGCGGCATCGGACAAGAAGGGTCGGTCGTTCAGCCCGACGGTCAGGCCGGCGAGTCAGGCGGTCGCCGACGCCGCGTCGAGCGAGCGCTGCGCTTTCTCGCCCTCGGTCGAGACGAGGAACGAGCGCTCGTCGGCGTACTCGGCGACGGTTTCGAGGGCCTCGCGGGTGCCGATCTGTCGGAGGGCCCAGGCGGCCGCGGCGCGGTCGTCGTCGGAGCCGTCGCCGGCGAGCACGTCGGCGAGCGGGTCGACCGCGCGGGCGTCGCCGATGAGCCCGAGCGCGCGAGCCGCGTGCGGACGGACGAGCTCCTCGGTGCCGTCGTCGACGAGCGCGTCCGCGAGCGGCTGGACCGCCTCGCTCGCGCCGATCTCGCCGAGCGCTTTGAACGTCGCCTTCTGGAGCTGCGGGTTCGAGTTCTCCGGAACGTACTCGACGAGCGTCTCGGTCGCCTCGCCGGCGGCCATCTTCCCGAGGATGCGGATCGCGAACTGGTCGCGCTTCTCCGCGCGCCCGAGCAGCTCCTCGAGGGAGGCCTCGGTCTTCCCGCGCTTCCCCATGCGCTCGAACGCCTCGAGGCAGTGCCGCTCCATGAAGTCGGAGGTGAGCGAGTGGAGCGCGAGCAGGATCATGTCGACGTTGCCGCGCGCCTCGTGTTCCTTCAGCGCGGCCCACTCCACCGGGAAGTCCTTGTAGTGGCCGAGCACGTCGTAGTACCCCTCGGCGCGGAGCTGCTCGTGCGTCTCGAGGTCGTCCCACTCCTCGGCGTCGTCGAGCCCGGACTCGAGCGCGTCGGTCGCCTCGATGAGGGCGGCGATCGTCGCCGCGTCGTCGTCGGGGCCGAGGTCGGCGTCCGCGACGCCCGCCGCGACCGCGTCGAGCGCCGAGACGAGGGCGTCGATGCGGTCGTCCTCGTCGGTCCCGCTCCCGTCACTCTCCGCGTCACTCTCCGCGTCGGCGGGCGCGTCGTCTGCGGCGTCCGGGTCCGTCTCGATAGCGTCCGCGTCGACCTCGTCGTCGACGGCGTCCGCGGCCGCCTCCACGAAGGCCGTCACCGCGTCGGCGGCGTCGTCGCGGCCGTCGGCGGTCCACTCGGTCTCCTCGAGCGTCGCCGCGGCGCTCTCGATGGCGTCGACGACGTCCTCGGCGTAGGGGCCGCGCGCCTCCTCGACGCCCTCGCGGAGCTCCGCGACCCGGTCCTCGAGGTCGCCGCGCGGGTCGTCCGCGTCCTCGTCGTCCTCGTCCGGCTCGGGGAGGTCGGCCTCCTCGATCCCCGCCTCGGCGTCGTCGAGGAGGGCGTCGACGTCGTCGAGGTCCGCCTCCGTCTCGGCGTCGTCGAGGAGCGCCGCGATCTCGTCGAGGTACTCGTTCAGCGAGTCCTCGGTCGCTTCGTCCGGAAGCGTCGGCGCGGCGGCCGCGTCCGTCGACTCGCCGGCGCCCCCCGCCTCCTCCGCGTCGTCCGCGGCGTCGGCCTCCTCGGAGGCGTCGGCCGGGTCGTCGTCGCCGTTGCTCATACACCACGAACTGCGCGCGTAGTCCATTAAGACGTTTCCCTTCGCGGGCGCCCCCGTTCGTTTATTCCGCCGTCCGCCCAATCGGTCCCCGTGATCGATCCCGACGCTCCCGACGATCCCGACGACGGGCCGATCGTCGCCGTGCCGCAGATCGCCGTCGACGACCTCGCGGTCGGCAGCAACCTCGGCCGCCTCCGCGACCGCGTCGCCGCCCTGCCCGACCGGGTCGACGTCGCAGTCTTCCCGGAGTACGCGCTGACCGGGTTCGTCGACGACGACCGGCTGCGCGAGGCGGCGCTGGAGCGGGAGGCGGCGCTCGACCGGCTCGCTGACGTCGCCGACGAAGGGAACGTGGCGCTGACGGCGGGGTACGCGGAGCGCGCGGGCGACGCGCTGTTCAACGCGACCGCGTACGTGCCGCCGGCCGGCACCCTCTCCGGCGGCGCGGGAGCCCCGGACGAGCGGGCGGCAGTCTACCGGAAGCGACACCCGTGGGGCGAGGAGGCGGAGCGAGTCGACGCCGGCACCGATCGGGTCGTGGTCGACACCCCCGCCGGTCGGACCGGCCTGTTGACCTGCTACGACCTGAATTTCGTGGCGGAGAGCGCGTGGTTCACCGACCGCGCCGTCGACGCGCTGTTCGTCGCGGGCGCGTGGCCCGCCGCTCACGCGCAGAACTGGCGGCTCCTCCTCCGGGCGCGCGCCCTCGACGGCGTCCGGTGGGTAGTCGGCGCCGGACGAACGGGACGCGGGACAGCGTCGGGGGGCGAACGCGGGAACGATCGCCGCCGCTACGCCGGTAACTCTCTCGTCGCCCGCCCTGACGGTCGAGTCGCCGCCGAACTCGGCCGCGGCGAGCGGGACCTGATCGCCACGCTGGACCGGACCGTGCTCGCCGAGCAGCGCGAACTCGTCGGTGCCGTGAACAATACAGAAAAATAATTTTTTGAAAACTAAAATCTGATTACCATCGTGAAAACAGTTAAGTGCCCCGCGCGCGTACGTAGAGGTAGACATGAGCACCCAGAAAGAGGCACGTCAACGCTACGGCGACGTCCACGAGAGCGAAGCGCTCCGCGTTCCCGAGGAGAAGGCCGAGCAGCTCGTCGACGCGCTCAACACCGACCTCGCGGCGACGTACGTGCTGTACCATCAGATCAAGAAGCACCACTGGCTCGTGGAGGGCGCCGAGTTCCACGACATCCACGTCTACCTCGGCGAGGTCGCCGAGGACCTCGAGGAGGGCGCCGACGTGATCGCCGAGCGCGCGCAGGCGCTCGGCGGCGTGCCGCTGTCGGGCGGCGCGAACTACGAGGAGCACGCCCCGGTGAGCCCCGAGGACGCCGACGCCTACGACATCAGGACGGGGCTGGCGAACGACCTGGAGATGTTCGGTGACATCACCGAGATGCTCCGCGAGCACATCCAGCTCGCCAACAACCTCGGCGACTACAACACCGAGGAGCAGCTCCGCGAGGTCCTCATGGACGTCGAGGAGCACGGCCACCACATCGAGCACTACCTGGAGGACGACACGCTCGTCACTCAGGGTACGCTCGAATAGACGACTCACGTCCGTCGCTCCCGGCGACGGGGCGTCGTTCGTCCGAATTTTCTCCGTTATTTTCCGCCCGCCAGCGACGGCGCCGGCGCGGGCAACTTGGTTGACCGACCCGGATCAGCCGAGTCGCTCGTCCAGAATGAGCCGCGTCTTGGTCGACTTCACCTCGTCCATCTCGCGGGCCTGCGAGATCAGCTCGTTGACGGCGCGCGTGTCGACGGCGTCGACCACGAGCACGACGTCCTCCTCGCCGGAGACCTGCCAGACGAAGTCCACCTCCTCCCACTCGACCATCCGATCGCCGACGGCGGCGGTGTCGACGTTCATCTCCACCGAGATCTCGATCATCGCCTTCACGTTGCCGGTGCGGGTCGTGACGGTGAACCGCTCGATGATCCCCTCCTCGGTCATGCGGTCGACGCGGTTGCGCACGGTCCCCTCCGAGGTGCCGACTCGGTCGGCGATCTCCGTGTACGGGGTTCGCGCGTCCCGGCGCAGGATCGAGAGGATCCGGCGATCGAGGTCGTCCATACCCGAACCATTCACCCCGGCGACTTACTCGTTACGAATATCGTAACGAATCTACGAACGACGCATTTATTACCCTTTGCGCGTACGTTTCTCGTAATGTCGGACGCCTATATCGCGCTGGCCGACGGACGCGTGCTCGAAGCGCGCGCCCGTGCGCCGGGGCGCACCCGCGGTGAACTGGTGTTCACGACCGCGTACACCGGCTACGAGGAGTCGCTCACCGACCCCTCCTACGCCGAACAGATACTCACCTTCTCGTACCCGCTGATCGGGAACTACGGCGTCCGAACCGAGCGATTCGAGTCCGAGTCGGTCCAGCCGCGCGCGGCGATCGCCCGCGAGCTGACCGACGACGTCGCCGAGTGGCTCGCCGGCGAGGACGTCCCCGCCGTCGACCACGTCGACACCCGCGAAATCGTCACGACCGTCCGCGAGGAGGGCGCGATGGCCTGCGGGATCGCCGCCGGTCCGGACGTGGCCCCCGAAGACGCGGTCGCGGAGATGGAGGCGTGCGAGCCGATGAGCGACCACGTCGACATCGGCGCGCAGGTGTCCGTCACCGAGCCGACCGTCCACGAGGGCGGCGGCGCCGCCGACGTCGCGATGCTCGACTGCGGCGCGAAGGGCTCGATCATCACCTCGCTCACCGAGCGCGGCGCGGACGTCCACGTCCTCCCGTACGACGCGACCCCCGAGGACGTGGCCGACGTCGACC
>NZ_NHOY01000052.1 GCF_002252755.1 Halorubrum sp. Hd13
GGCGCGTCCCCGGCGGCGAGCAGGTCCCGGTCACGCTCGGAGGCACGGTGGCAGAGTACCGCGCGCTGCTCGACCGCCTGCGCGCCCGGGAGGGAGGCGGATTCGCGGGCGTCGCGGCCGACATCGCCGACCGGCTCGGGCTCGACGAGGGCGATGGACCGGTAGTCGGCGAATCGGAAGGCGGCGGATCGGCAGGCGGCGGACCGGAAGACGGCGACGACTCGGCCCCCGGAGGCGACGCCGACGCGGGCGGCCCGCCCCCCGACTACCCGTGGACCGACGGCACCGCCGTGATGGGCGTGCTCAACGTCACGCCCGACTCCTTCCACGACGGCGGGCGCCACGAGGCGCTGGAGGACGCGATCGCGGGCGCCGAGCGCATGGCCGAGGCCGGGGTCGACGTCGTCGACGTCGGCGGCGAGTCGACCCGGCCGGGCGCGGACCCGGTCACGGTCGACGAGGAGATCGACCGCGTCGTCCCGACGATCGAGGCGGTTCGGTCGGTGCCGGCGGTCGCCGACGGCGACGTGCTGATCTCGGTCGACACCCGGAAGGCGCCGGTCGCGGAGGCGGCGCTGGAGGCCGGGGCCGACGTCATCAACGACGTGACCGGGCTGGAGGACCCCGCGATGCGCGAGGTCGTCGCCGAGGCGGACTGCCCGGTCGTCGTGATGCACAGCCTCGACGCGCCGGTCGACCCGACGAACGACCCCGAGTACGACGACGTGGTGGGAGACGTGATCGAGTCGCTCCGCGAGCGGCTGTCGCTCGCGGACACGGCCGGGATCGACCGCGACAAGGTGATCGTCGACCCCGGGCTCGGCTTCGGGAAGTCGGCGGCCGAGGCGTTCGAGCTGATCGACCGGATCGGGGAGTTCGCGGCGCTCGACTGTCCGGTGCTCGTCGGCCACTCGCACAAGTCGATGTTCGGCGCGGTCGACCGCGAGCCGAGCGACCGGGAGCACGCCACCGTCGCCGCCACTGCGCTCGCCGCCGACCGCGGGGCTGACCTCGTGCGCGTTCACGACGCGGCGGAGAACCGCGCCGCGGTCGACGTCGCCGCCGCGGTGAACGGGACCCTCCGCGGGGGCGGAGACGCCGACGGCGGGGATCGCGACGGCGCCGACGCCCCCGACGAATGACGGCAGCGTTTTCCTCTCGCGTCACTTCGCGCTCGTATGGCCCGGCGTCTGCTGCTCGGCTGTAGCGCGGTCGGGAACACGCTCGTCGAGCGCACCCGCGAGGAGCGCGGCGAGCTCGTCGCGATTACCGACGACACCGGGTGGGCGTCGACGCTCCGCGACCGTAACGTTGGCACCGTCGAGGCCGACCCCACCGACCCGTCGGCGTACCCCGACCACGCCGCGGTCGTGCTGGTCGCGAGCGACGACCCCGCGCGAAACGTCGACGCCGCGGAGGCCGCGAGGGAGCGCTACCCGGACGCGATGATCGTCGCGCACGTCGGGACGAACCCGACCGCGGCCCAACAGGCGGCGCTGGAGGCGGTCGCCGACCGCGTCGTCGACCCGGTCGAGGCGTTGGCCGCGCGGGTCCGCGAGGCGACCGGCGCCGACGGCGACGAACTGCCGGTCCGACTCCTGTCGACGCTCCGCGACCTCTCCGGCCCGCTCCTCGTCGTCGCCCACGACAACCCCGACCCGGACGCCATCGCGAGCGCGATCGGGCTCGCCAGGGTCGCGGACGTCGTCGGCGTCCCGGCGGACCCCTGTTACGGCGGGGAGATCGCCCACCAAGAGAACCGCGCGCTGGTGAACCTGCTCGACCTCTCGCTGTCGACGTTCGACGGGATCGACCTCGACGACTACGGCGGGATCGCCCTCGTCGACCACTCGCGGGCGGGGATCAACGACAGCCTCCCCGAGGGGCACCCCGTCGACGTCGTCGTGGACCACCACCCGCCCCGCGGCCCGGTCGACGGGGAGTTCGTCGACATCCGGCCGGACGCGGGCGCCACGAGCACCCTCATCGAGGAGTACCTCTCGCGGCTCGGCGTCGAGCCGGAGCGACAGCTCGCCACCGCCCTGTTGTACGGTATCCGCATCGACACGAAGGACTTCACTCGGTCGACGTCGATCCCGGACTTCGAGGCGGCGGCGTCGCTGTCGCCGCTCGTCGACGAGTCGACGCTCGAACGCGTCGAGAGCCCGAGCGTGAGCCAGGAGACGCTCCGGGTGCTCGCGAACGCCATCGAGGGCCGGGACGTGCGGGGGTCGACGGTCGCCTCCTGCGTCGGCGAGATCAGCGATCGCGACACCCTCGCGCAGGCGTCCGAGCGCCTCCTCGATATGGACGGCGTCACGGTCACGTTCGTGTACGGCTACAAGGACGGGGTGATCTACGCCTCGGCGCGGTCGCGCGGCGCGGACCTCGACGTGGGCGAGCTCCTCCGCGACGCGCTCGACTCGGTCGGCTCCGCCGGCGGCCACGCCACTATGGCCGGCGCGCAGGTCCCGCTCGGCATCTTAGAGGCGGTCTCCGAGGACGAGTCGCTGCCCGACGTCGTCGAGGAGTTCGTCTCCGGCCGCTTCTTCGAGGCGCTCGACGACGCGCCGAGCCAACCGGTCGGTCCAGTGCCGGAGTTCCCGAACGACTGAGGGCTCGGAGACGGCTCCGACCCCGCCGTCCGTCCCGCCGTCAGCTCGTGTTCGGCGACCGCGTCCGATGGCGCAACCTACATATTTCGCGGCGGCGAACAGTATTGCATGACTGACGATATTGTCGATCACCGCCGACTGATCATCGCCGGTACCGGTATCGCGGGCCTCTCCGCGGCCATCTACGCCGCGCGGTCGAACAACGACCCCTTACTCATCGAAGGCGACGAGCCGGGCGGCCAGCTGACGCTCACCACCGACGTAGAGAACTACCCCGGCTTCCCCGAGGGGATCTCCGGGCCGCAGCTCATCAACGACATGAAAGCGCAGGCGAAGAAGTTCGGCGCCGAGACGCGCAACGGCGTCATCGAGGACGTCTCGAAGGAGCCCGCGGGCCACTTCCGCGCCGAGCTCACGAACGGCGACGTCTACACGGCCGACGCCGTGATCGCCGCCTCCGGCGCGAGCGCTCGGACGCTCGGCGTCCCCGGCGAGGACGAGCTGATGGGGTACGGCCTCTCGACGTGCGCGACCTGCGACGGCGCCTTCTTCCGCGGCGAGGACATGCTCGTCGTCGGCGGCGGCGACGCGGCCATGGAGGAGGCGAACTTCCTGACGAAGTTCGCGGACACCGTCTACGTCGCGCACCGCCGGGAAGAGTTCCGCGCCGAGGACGTCTGGATCGAACGCACGATGGAGAAGGTCGAGGACGGCGAGATCGAGCTCCTCCTCAACACCGAGCTCACCGAGATCCACGGCACGCCCGAGGACGGCATCGACCGCGTGACGCTCGTCGAGCACCCGGACGGTCACCCCAAGGAGAAGCTCGACGACCCCGCGACCGCGGACGAGGTCGACGAGTACGACTTCGACGTGGGCGCCGTCTTCTTCGCCATCGGCCACACGCCGAACACGGACTTCCTGGAGGGGCTCGGCGTCGAGACCGACGAGGACGGCTACCTGATCACCGAGGGGGGCCGCGGCGGCGGCCAGACGGCCACCGGCGTCCCGGGGCTGTTCGGCGCGGGCGACGTGGTCGACTTCCACTACCAGCAGGCGGCTACCGCGAGCGGGATGGGCGTGAAAGCCGCGCTCGACGTCGACGAGTACCTCACCGAGCGCGAGCGCGCCGGCGAGCTGTACGAGGGCGAGGTCGACGCCGCGGCCGCGGACGACTGAGACGCGGTTCGTCGTTTCGGGTGCGTCCGGGTCACCGCTCCGACGCCCCTCGTTCGCACCCGTGAGGCGATCGGTGACTCAAACCCTTCTTTGCGTTATACGTGGTACTATCCGCGGTTCCTCCATCGTTCGAAACGAGATGAACAGACGTGGTCTTGCCGTCGTCGCCGCTGCACTCGCGTTGGTCGTGACTGGTAGTGCCGTCGCCCTCGCCGGTCCTGTGTCGGGAGGCCCCGGCAGCCTCCTCGG
Organism: Halorubrum sp. Hd13; assembly: GCF_002252755.1. Lineage (GTDB taxonomy): Archaea > Halobacteriota > Halobacteria > Halobacteriales > Haloferacaceae > Halorubrum. Next base: position 4,044 of record NZ_NHOY01000052.1, read on the forward strand.
CGGAGCGAGCGATCCGCCGGCGCTGCTCCACTTCGATTCCGACGGGGTCCGCTGTCCCGACGAGTTCGCGGCTAACAGTTCCACGTCGGTGGCTGCCGGGGGCGAGAACACGGAGATCACGTACGCTCGAAACGTCTCCCTGCCGGGGCCGTCGTACGCGATCGGCGGCCCGACGTTCGAGCGGGTGAACGAGTCCGCCTACGTCCTCGACGTCCCGATTGAAGAGGCGGAGAACGCGTCCAGGTCGTGTTCGGGCGTCGCCCGCTACAACGGTACGATGCGAATTCCCGCGGGCGACGACCCTTGGCAACTGATCGTCAAGCACGACGGCGAGACGGTCACCACGCTCCGCGGGGAGTCGGACAGTTCCCCCCTCGGCGGATCGACGAGCGTGAGCGGGAGCGTTTCGGCCTCGGAACCCGCGACCGATTCGACGAACTCCTCGGAGTGAACCGCCGCTGAGGTGACGCCGGCAAAGCCCCAGCCGCTCGGCGATACGCGGCCGCTGCCGGGGAGGACATCGCCAAAGCCCCAGCCGGGAGACGAAGCACGGCGACGCAAGGACCGCAGGAGCGAGTGGAACGAGCGACGAGGACCACAGCGAGCCGCGCGAGTCCTCCCGGCTGCCCTTTTGAGTCCCACCTCGCCCCGCACAGCACCGCAGCCTCACTCCTCCCCAGCCTCGCGGCTCCCTCCGCTTCGCTCCGGTCGCCGCGTCCCTCGCGCGTGCGACTCGCGCCCTCCGGGCGCTCGGAGGCACGCGCCACCGCAGTTCTATTTATAACTGGTCGTCGTGATCGCCTGCTTCACGACAGGATCTCGACCTCGTACCCGTCCGCTTCGAGCGCGTCGACGATGTCGGCGGCGTGTTCGGCGTCGTCGGTCTCCAGCTCCAGTTCGAGCTCGGCGGCGTTGACGGCGACGTCCCGCGAGGTGCGGTCGTGGTGGACCGCGTACACGTTCGCGCCGGTGCGCGCGACGATGCTTGAGACGCGCTCCAGCTCGCCCGGGCGGTCCTTCAGGTCGACCGTGATCTTGAGGTAGCGGCCCATCTGGACCAGCCCGCGCCGGATCACGGTGCCGAGCCGGTTGAGGTCGATGTTGCCGCCGCAGAGCGCGGCGACGACCGTCTCGCCGTCGTCGTACTCGAACGCCTCCGAGAGGACGGCGGCGAGCGCGACGGCGCCGGCGCCCTCCACGAGCGTCTTCGACCGTTCGAGGAGGAGCGTGAGCGCCAAGGCGATCTCGCGGTCGTCGACCGTGACGACCTCGTCGACGTACTCCGCCATGACCGCGAGGGTCTCCTCGCCGACCGACCGCGTGGCGATCCCGTCGGCGATCGTGTCGACGCTGTCGATCTCGCGGACCTCGCCGGCTTCGAGCGACTTCGCGGCCGAGGCCGCGCCCTCGGCCTGCACGCCGACGACCCGCACGTCGGAGAGCTGCTCTTTGACCGCGACGGCGACGCCCGAGATCAGCCCGCCGCCCCCGATCGGGACGACGACCGTGTCGAGCTCGGGGCAGTCGTCGACGATCTCCATGCCGAGCGTCCCCTGCCCGGCCATCACGACCGGGTCGTCGAACGCGTGAACGTACGTCCGTCCCTCGGCGCGCTCCAGCTTGTGGGCGTACGCCTGCGCCTCGTCGTAGTCGACGCCCTCCAGCCGAACGCTGGCGCCGTACCCGCGCGTGGCCTTCACCTTCGAGACGGGCGCGAACTTCGGCATCACGACGGTGGCGTCGACGCCCGCGCGCTGGGCCGCGAGGGCGACGCCCTGCGCGTGGTTCCCCGCGCTCGCGGTGACGACGCCGGCCTCGCGTTCGGCGTCGGAGAGGGTCGCGATCCGGTTCATCGCGCCGCGGATCTTGAACGCGCCGGTACGCTGGAAGTTCTCCAGCTTGAGCCGGACGTCCGCGCCGCTCATCTCGGAGAAGGTCCGAGAGCGCTCCAAGGGCGTGTGACGCGCCACGCCGTCGACGCGTTCGCGCGCCTCGTGAACGTCTGAGAGGGACAGCATGCGTCCCCGTCGCCGCGCCGACCGCTAATCGGTTCCGGTCCGGGGCGTCTCTCCCGGCGTTCGCCGGCGCGACGGACCGCGCGCACCGGGACGAACGGAAATCCGACGGGCGAGCCACCGGCTCGCCGTCTGTGAAAGGGGGAATGCACGCGTGTGACGTGCACCTGAGACCAAGCGGCCTGCATACAAAAAGGTGGGGCTAGCGGAGCGAAAGTGAAACCGCACGACTGCACCACCGTCATCCGCCCGTCAGACGCGTTTTTCGGGGGTCAGCCGCACCCGCACGTCGGCCCGTTCGAGGTACGTCTCGACCCGCTCCGCGAACCCTCCATCTGCGTTCGGGGAGTCGCCCGGCCACGTCGCGTCCGCGTCGAGCCGGTCGGGGTCCCCCACGTAGACGGCGGCCCGACTCGGGTGGCCCTCGGGCGCGTCGAGCGGGACGCTCTCCCGGAGACACAGTCCCTCTCTTACGCCCTCGTACTCGTCGAGCGCGGCCACCTCGTCCGTCCGGAGGAGCCGACCGGCCGTCTCCCCGCCCGGGGCGAGCGTCGGATACCGCCCCTCGACGAGACGGAGCCCGGTCAGAGTCGCCGGACCGACGAAGACGAACGAGTCGAGGACCTCGGCGACCCGGTCGGGCTCGGTCAGCGTCCCGTACACGAAGACATCCATGAGTCGTGTGGGTCGTTCGCACGTTTGAAGCTTCGGACGCGCGGGGTCGGGGGCGTTCGAGCCGGTTCCGAGGTCGACGAGGCGAGAGCGCCGGCGACCGACCGACGACACGCGGACCCATTAAGTGGCGGACGACCGAATCGAGCGTCATGGACCTGTCCTCCGCCGTCTCCGCCACGGCCTCCACCCTCCGGCGGCGTCCCGCCGACCTGCTCCCGTTCTACCTCCTCGGAACGGCGGTCCCCGTCATCGCCCGGATCGGGATGTTCGCCGCGCTCGCCGGCGTCTACGTGCACTTCGAGCTCACCGGTCGGCTCGCGGCCGCCCGCGACGCGCTCGCTGGGCTCGACCTGACGCCGCCAGACACGCAGGACCCCGAGGCGGTACAGGCGTGGAGCGAGTCGCTCGCCCCGGCGCTTGAACCGCTCGCGTCGCCGACGGCGATCGCCCTCCTCTTGGCCGGGACGGCGGCGACCGTCGCGCTCGCCGTCCTGACGTACGCCGCGGTCTCGGCCGGCCAGCTGTCCGCCGTCGTCGCTCGGCTCCGGAGCGAGCGCGGGCTCACCGCGGGTATCGCCGGCGTGCGAGACCGCTGGCTCACGTTCCTCGGGATATACGTCGCCGAGCTCTGCTGTTGGCTCGGGATCCTGCTCCTCGGGGGAATCGCTATCGCCGCCGCGTTCGCCGTCAACCCGTTCCTCGGGGCCGCCGCCGCGCTGGTCGTTCTGCTCGTCGGGGTCGTCGCCCTCCTGCTCGTGCGGATCGTCTTCGCGTTCGCCCCGGCCGCCGTCGTCGTCGACGACGCCGGCGTGGTCGGCGCCGTGGAGGGGGCGGGCGGGTTCGTCCGCTCGAACCCGGCCGACGCCGCCGCGTACCTCGTCGTTGCCGTCGGCGTCCTCGTCGCGATCTCGTCGGCCGCCTCCGCGCTCGCGTTTCTCGGGGGCGGAGCGGTCGTCGCGCTCGCCAGCGCGGTGGTCGCCGCGCCCGCGCTCGACCTGCTCAAGACCGTCCTCTACGGCGATCACCGCGGCGCCGTCGACCCGCTCGACCCCCCCGAGGCGACCCTTCGCGCGCAGCTCTCCGGCGGCGTCCGCCGCGGCTGGCGCGAGATGGCCGCGTTCGTGCGCCGGACCCCGGGACTACACGCGCTCGTCGTCGTCGTCGGGATCGGGTTCGGCGCGCTCGGCTGGCTCGCCGTCGACCCGTTCGTCGGCGCCGTCACGACCTCTATCGAAGGGCGACTCCTCGGCCACATACCGCCCGTCGCGGCCGTCAACTTCTTCGGGAACAACTGGTCGGTCGCGATCGCGACGTCGCTCTCGGGCGTCGCGCTCGTGATCCCGGCGCTCTCGTCGATCGCGTTCAACGGGTTCGCGCTCGGCGCCACGGCGGCGCTGGAGGAGAACCTCCTCGCGCTCGCGGCGTTCGTCGTCCCCCACGGCCTCTTAGAGATCCCGGCGCTGTTCGTCTCCGGCGCGCTCGGAGTCCACCTCGGGATCGTCTCGTGGCGAGCGTTCCGGGGGCGGCGCCCCCGCGACGAGTTCGCGGACGCCTTGGAGACCGCGTTCTGGGTGCTCGTCGGCGTCGGACTGTTGATCGCCGTCGCCGCGTTCATCGAGGGATTCGTGAGTCCGTACTACTGGCGACCGTTCCTCTGAGGCACCGACTGCGGTTCTCGCTGGTTCGGGCTCTCCCCGTCGATCCGTTCGGCCAGCCGCGCCCGTACGTTCAAGTCGCTCCGCCACGAATCCTGACCTGTATGACGCGACGCGATCCCTTCGGCGAGATCGAGGAACTGCTCGAACGAATGGGGCGGGAGTTCGAGGAACTCGGCGGCACGCTTGACTCGCCGGGCGGTCCCCAACTCTCCGGCGCTCGCGACGTCGCGGTCGACGTGATCGAGGACGACGAATCGATCACGGTGCACGCCGACCTCCCCGGCTTCGAGGACGAGGACATCGAGGTCGAACTGCGGGAGGACTCGCTGTCGATCGCGGCGACCCGCGAGGAGGAGCGCGACGTCGAGGTCGGGGACGCCGACGACGCGGCGGACTCGGACGACTCCGACGTCCGGTATCACCGCCGCGAGCGCCGGTCGCGGTCCGTCTCGCGACGGGTCCCGATCGCCGAGCCCGTCGAACGCGACGGCGCGACCGCCTCTTACGACAACGGGGTCCTCACGGTCACGCTGCCGAAGCGATCGGGCACCGGCGGCGGTCACAGCATCGACGTGAGCTGAGCCCCGGCCAGTCCCCGAAACCGCCTGGGTGTCCGGCCCTCGTGTTGCGAGATAGCAGCGCTCTGTCCGTGTTTAATACCTCGCGACGCCTCCATACGAGCGATTGTCATGAACAGATACAGCCCCTTCGACGAGATCGAACAGTTCTTCGGCCGCACCCCGTTCGACGTCGATCGGGCGTGGGGGCGGGACTTCCGGACGGTCGACGTCGACGTCGCGGAGTACGACGACGAGTTCGTCGTCGTGGCCGACCTGCCCGGCTACGACCGCGACCTGATCGACGTCCGCGCGACGGACGGGCGGCTCACGATCACGGCGGAGCGCGTGGAGACAACGCGCGACGGCGAGGTCGACGACGAGGGGTCCGAGACGATCCCGGGCGAGACCGGTCGATACCTCCGCCGCGAGCGACGCCGCGAGTCGGTCACGCGCACGGTCGACCTCTCCTCGCCCGTCGTCGAGGTCGAGGCGAGCGCGACGTACCGACACGGCGTGCTCACGGTGACGCTTCCCAAGGAGTCCGTTGACGACGTCGACGGTCACCGGATCGACGTGGAGTAACGGACCGCCCGAGATCGGCCGACCTTTTTATACTGCGGCCGACACTTTCTCCACTACCGCCGTGCTACTGCTCACCATGGACAACGCGAACGGGCCGGAACCGGATGGCGGTCCGGAACGCGGTGGCTCTCCGGACCTCGCGACCGCTCGCCGAGAGCTCGTCGACTCGCTCCGGGCGCGTCTCGACGTGAGCGAGCGCACGCTGTCCGCGGTCGAGGCTGTCCCGCGGCACGAGTTCGTCCCCGAGAGCCACCGCTCTCGCGCTTACGCCGACAGGCCGCTCCCGATCGGTCACGACCAGACGATCAGCGCGCCGCACATGGTCGCGATGATGTCGGACCTCCTCGAGTTAGACCGGGGCGACCGCGTCCTTGAAGTCGGGACCGGCTGCGGCTATCACGCCGCCGTGCTCGCCGAACTCGTCGGACCGGGGAACGTCTTCAGCGCCGAGTACGTCCCCGAGCTCGCCGCGGAGGCCCGCGAGCGTCTCGATCGGCTCGGATACGACGTGACCGTCCGATCGGGCGACGGCCGCGAGGCGTTCCGCGACGCGGCGCCGTTCGACGCGGCGTCCCTGACGTGCGCGGCGAGCGGCGGCGTCCCCGATCCGATCGTCGAGCAGGTCCGGACTGGCGGCCGGATCGTCGCGCCGGTCGGCGACGGGGGCTTCCTCGGCCGCGGCGGACAGCGGCTCGTCCGCCTCACGGTCCGCGAGGACGGCGTCGACCGCGAAGACCACGGCGGCGTCCGGTTCGTGCCGATGCGGTGATCTCCCGTTCGGCGGGACGGGTCCCGGCCCGCCGCCGCGGCGAACGAGCGGTTTTAGGCGACCGAGCACCGACTCCGACCATGGACGAGGCGTCGCTGCGGGCCGACATGATCGAGGGGCTCGAACACGAGCTCGGCGAGCCGCTCGAGGCCGCCGTGCTGACGGTCCTCCAGCGGGTCCCCCGGGAGACGTTCGTAGACGACTCTCCGTACGCGAACGCCGCGAGCGACGAGGCCGGAACGCGCGTCCTCGCGCCGGCGACGGCGGTCCGGCTGATCGGCGCGCTGGACGCCGCCGAGGGCGACGACGTCCTCGTGATCGGCGCCGGCGTCGGCTACTCGGTCGCGATGCTCGCCGAGATCGCCGGGGCGAGGCACGTCCACGCGGTCGACATCGACCGCGAGGCGGTGTCGCTCGCGCGGTCGAACCTCTCCGCGGCCGGCTACGAAGCCGTCCTCGTCGACCGGCGAGACGGCGCGAACGGCCTGCCGGAGTACGCGCCCTACGATCGCATCCTCCTCGAGGCGGCGGTGCTCGAACCCCCGCGCGCGCTCAGGGATCAGCTCGACGACGACGGGCGGCTCGTCTACCCGCGGGGGAACGCCGTTCAGACCGTCGCGGCGATCGAGACCGCTCCAAACGAGTCGGCGGAGCCGGACGACGACGCCCCGCCGGGCTTCCGCACCGTCGAGACCGCCGGCCCGGCTCGGCTCCGGCCGATGCTCGTCGACGGGGAGCAGCGCGGCGTGGAGCGGAACCGCACGCGCCGGGAGGACGCCGAACGGGCCGAGCAGGGCCACTTCGCGCCACACGGCTGGGAGCAGGAGTGGATCGACTGGGACGACCGGCTCTGAGGGCGCGAACGTCACCGGACGCCGTCCTCACCGTCACTCCTCGACGACGAGCACCGCCGTGTTCTCCCGCTCGTCGACGTAGTCGCCCTCGGCCGGCGGTTTGACCTCCACGGTGAGCGTCCCGTCCGGCTGGTTCGGTCCCAGTTCGGGCGCGACGTCGACGGTCGCGACCCCTTCTTCGTTCGTCTTCGCCGTCGCCACCCCGTCGATCTGCGCGGATCCGCTGCGGACGATCACCGTCGCGTCGGCGACCCGCGCGCCGTCGGGATCGATGACGGACACGTCGACGGACTGCTCGCCCGGCGTCGTCACCTCCGGCTGCGGCCGCGCGTCTACCTCTGTCGCGGAGAGCCCTTCGATGTCGCCGATCATCCCCATCATCACGCTGAGACTCGCGACGCCGACGACGAGGGCGATCACCAGCCTGACCGGCAGCCCTTCGATGGCGCGTCTGTCCGTGCGGAACGATCGGCGGTTCGCGGTGCGTCCGTCGCGTTTCGAGTCGGACATAGGCCCCGCTGGCCGCGGTATCACTGATAAGCGGTCGGGGCGCTCGACCGGAACGCCGCTCGGCTCTTCCGCTCGGGCCCACTTTTTTAGTGCGATACCGCGGTCACCGCCGATATGCACGTGCTCGGACGCGAGGACGGCGGGGCTCGCGCCGCCTCCCGCGGCGACGCGGACAGGGCGTCGGACACTACCGCGTCGCTCCCGACGCTCCGCCTCGGATCGTTCCTCGCTCGCGACGGCAGCGCCGGGGCTCCCGTCGGCGTCGACGCGGACCGGCCGCACGCCGGCGTCGTCTTCGGTAAGCGCGGCACCGGGAAGTCGTACACGCTCGGCGTGCTCGCCGAGGGGCTCGCGGACGCGTCGGGCGTCTCGGCGGTCGTCGTCGACCCGATGGGCGTCTTCGGTGGCCTCAGGAACGCGGGGGGTCGCGTGGTCGACCCCGCCGTTCGTCCGACCGCGATCCCGGCGGCCGCGTGGCCGGACCTCCTCGGTCTCGATCCGACGAGCGGTCCGGGCGGAGTGGTGTGGCGGGCCGTCGCCGAGGCGACGCGGGACGCGGGCGTCGCGGGAGACGCAGGCGCGGACGCGGTCTCGGTCGCCGACCTGCGCGGCCGCGTCGCCGAGGCCGACGCGCCGGCGGACGCCCGCCGCGCCGCCGCGAACCACCTCCGGCTCGCGGCGTCGTGGGGCGTGTTCGACGCCGACGCGCCGCCGATCGCCTCCCTCGCGACCGACGGCGCGCCGACGGTACTCGACCTCGCGGGGGTCCCCGAGGCCGCCGCGGCCGCCGTCGTCAGGGCGGTCGCACGCGGCCTGTACGACGCCCGGATCGACGGCGACTGCGACCGGCTCCCGTGGCTGCTCGTCGACGAGGCGCACGCCTTCTTCGGCGGCGTCGCCGATCCCGCGCTCAGGACGCTCCTGACACGCGGCCGCGCGCCGGGCGTCTCGCTCGTCTGCGCGACGCAGCGCCCGGGCGCCCTGCCGAGCGTGGCCGTCTCGCAGTCGGACCTGCTGGTCTGTCACCGACTCACCGCCGAACGCGACGTGGCTCGCCTCGCGGAGGCCGACGCGACGTACCTCGCGGGGGACCTCGCCTCGCGACTCCCGACCGGCACCGGCGAGGCGCTCGTCGTCGACGACGCGACCGAGACCGCCCACACCCTTCGAGTGCGCGAGCGACGGACGCCGCACGGCGGCGGGAGCCCCCGAGCGAGCGACGTGTGTACCGCCGACGCCGCCCGTGTCGACGAGCCGGCCGGCGACCTCGGCGCTTCTCGCCCGGACGCGGTCGAGTCCGAAGGCCCAAGATGACCCCCGGCGACGCGTTCGTATGGAACGGACGCCGTTCGGGTTTCTGCTCGTCGCCGCCGGCGGCTTCCTCGGCGCGGTCGCCAGACACGCCGTCGCCGTCGCGGTCGGAACTCCCACCGGCGCCGGCACGCTCGTCGTCAACGCCGTCGGATCGTTCGCGCTCGGCCTCTTGGTCTCTCGGGCGACGACGACCCGCGCGCAGTTGTTCGTCGGCACCGGCGCGCTCTCGTCGTTCACGACCTACAGCACGTTCGTCGGCGACGCCGTCGCGCTCGGGGCGCTCGCCGGGACCGGGTACGTCGCCGCGAGCTACGCGGTCGGGTTCGCGGCCGCGCTCGGCGGTCTCGCGGTCGGGGGGCGGTCGTGACGGGACCGATCCTCGCGGCCGCGCTCGTCGGCGTCGGCGGGTCGATCGGTGCGGTCGCCAGACACGCCGTCGGGCTCCGGATCGAAGGGCGCCGCTCCGTGGTGGCAGTCAACGCGCTCGGCAGCCTCGCGCTCGGCGCCGTCCTCGCCGCGCCGATCGGCTCGCCGGCGACCCTGCTCGTCGCGGTCGGCGCGTGCGGCGCGTTCACGACGTTCTCGTCGTTCGCCGTCGAGACGGTGTCGACCGCGACGCGACGCCCGGGAGCGACAGGTAAAGGCCCCTCCGGGACGTACCGCCTTCCGTGACTGACGACGCCGAGAGCCGGTCGGACAAGAGGGCCGACACCGAGCGCGCGGCCGGCGGTCCGGACCCCGCCGACCCGGACCGGAGCGCCGCGACCGCGGAGGACGCGACCGGAGACTTCGGCGACGACGCACCGTCGTTCGGCGATCTCACGCTGCCGCAGCGCGTGTTCGTCGCCGCCGTGCAGAATCCCACCCGCGGCGTCGTTATCGCCGGGCTCCTCGCGTTCGGCTTCTCCTTCTACGTCGCCTTCTGGCTCGCCTTTCCGCGCGTCGCGGCGTTCATGTCCGCCGTCGGAGCGGTCCTCGTGGCGATCGTCGCCCTCGTCTATCTGATCTCTGACCGCGTCTCGGGGTGAGACCGCGGGACCGGCAGCGGCGAAGCGAGCCGATCACGGGTGCGGCTCGTAGAACTCGCGGAGCGTCGTCCCGAACGTCGGCGCCAGCGTCGCGACGGCGTCGCCGACCAGCACGTCGCGCTCGGCGAACGCCCGCGTCACCTGCGCCCCGAGCGCGACGTCGCCCGCGGCGTCGCTCTCGAGGTACGCTCGCACCGTCGTGAACTCCCGCTCCCGCTCGACGACGTACCGATCGCCGTCGATGAACGGGCCGTACGTCTCCGGGTCGACGTCGTCGGCGTACGACTCGTAGAAGTTCGCAGCGTGTTTCCGCACCGCGACCGGCGGGCCCTCGTGGCGCTCGACTGCCGGCCGCTCGTCGACCTCTAGCTCGGCGTACAGCGCGGCGCGGACGGGACCGGTCGGGCCGCGCTCGGCCCGGTCGTCGTCGACCATCGCCTGCGCGCGCAGCACGTCGAATCCGTGCGCGTTCAGCCCGCGGACGACCCCGTCGAGGGAGCGCCGGAGCTGCGGCCACAGCTGGTCGTCGACCAGGTCGGGGGCGTCGAAGACGACGGCGATCGGCGTCGTCTCCCGCCGGTCGAGGTGGTCGCGGACGGCCGCGACGTCGAGCGGTTCGAGGTCCTGCGGCTCGAACAGCGACTCGCGCGGCGACGCGAGCAGCTCGCGGGCGTAGTGCTGGAACCGCGCCGCGTTCGCGGCCGAGAGGACCGCCGCGACGTTTCGGGTCGGGTCCGTGGGGTCGACGACGACGAGCGGGTCGTCGAACGTCGCCTCGGCGTGCCCCTCGGGGTCGAACTCCACCGGCGGGTGCCAGCTCCGGGCCGACTCGACGAGCGGGACGAACCCGCCGAGCTCCAACACGAGCAGCTCCGTCAGGTACCCGGAGAACCCCTCCGTGCGGAGGTCGCTCCCGTAGGCGCCGATCCCCTTCAGGAACGCCTTCGCGAGCACGACGTCGTCGGCGAGCTCGTCGCCGAGCCGCGCGGAGAGGTACGCGTCGTGGAACGGGGTCCGATCGACCGCGGAGACGAGCTCCGCGGCGGCCTCCACGTCGTGACACGGGACGAGGTCGACGTCGAACCCCTCGTAGGTCCCCTTCACGTACGGGTGTTCGGCGTACTCCTCGTGGCCGTCGGGGAGGACGGCGTGGCCGACCGCGAGCCCGTACTCCTCCAACTCGGCGCGGTCGAGACCGGGTTCGAACCGGACGAACAGGTCGATGTCGCGGTCGCCGGAGACCCACGTCCCGCGGGCCGTCGACCCCACCTGCACCACGTCGGCCTCGACGGGGAGATCGGCGATCGCCCCGCGGGCGCGCTCGACGAGCTCCTCGGCGACGGCTCGCAGACGCTCGCGCTCCGCCGGCTCCGGGACCACCCGGTCGCGGACGCGCGACAGAACCGCTTCGAGGGCGTCGGACTCGGGATCGCCGGCCTCGGAATCGTCCATGTCCGGATCTCTCGCGGTCCGGCCGAAAACGTGTCGGTCGCGGGGGCGGCGAATCATTCGGAAAACCGGCCGACGACGACTCGACGCGCCCGCGCGGTCCGTCGCAGCCGAGTCGGGCGGAAACGAAAGCCATATCAAAACAACGCGAGTACCGGAAGATGAGCCGAAGTAGCTCAGTTGGTAGAGCGCCTCGCTGTTACGACGCTCGGCGGACTTCCCCCGAACGTCACAGTCACGAGGCGGTCCCAGGTTCGAGTCCTGGCTTCGGCGTCTCCTTCGGACGGCTCCGATCGTGGATGTGAGTTTTATACGATTACGACTCAGACGGTTGTATGTCGCTTTTTGAGCAGTACGACCGTCTCGGAGAACCACAGAAGCGCGGACAGGCCACGGAAGCGATCGTCACGGCGGAGCTGGTCGCTCGCGACGTTTCCGTGCTTACGCCGGCGTACGACAACGATCCGTACGACCTCGTCACCAGAATCGACGGCGAATTCTATCGGTTACAGGTCAAGACAGCGTACGACGGCAAAAACGACGGCGCGGTAGAGTTCCGGACTCGAAGTGTTCGGACGAAAAGCGAAGGATACGAACGAGAGGGATACGACGGAAAAATCGATTACTTTGCCGTTCTCAACGTCCGAACAGAGGATGTGTATCTCGTCCCGATCGAAGACGCCGGAGCGGCAGCGACCACGATCCGATACGAACCCGCCGCGAACAACAATCGAACGAACATCAATTGGCACGAAGAGTACCGGATCGATACGGTTCTCGACGCACTCCGTTCGAGCTAATGCGGTACCCTAAAGAATGTGCCTCGTCTATTTGAGACCACTACGGGCCTTTAGCTTAGTCTGGCTCAAAGCCCTCCGCTCATAACGGAGTGATCGCCGGTTCAAATCCGGCAAGGCCCATTTTCTCGCGGCAAGCGTCCCCGCGAGCAACGGGTATCGCTTCGCCTCGGCTACTCCAGCAGCTCGACCAGTTCGTTCACGTCCTCGACGACGGCGTCGGCCCCGTTCTCGGCGTACTTCCGTCGTCCCTCCTCGCCGGTCAGGCCGCCGGTGAGGACGCCGACTCCGTAGTAGACCCGGCTCGCGTCCTCGTCGTCGGCGTTGCGCGCGGTCCGCACGTCGTCGAGGGTGTCGCCGGCGAAGGCGACGCGCTCCGCGCCGAACCGCTCCGCGAGCGCGACGAGCGCGCGGGGGTGCGGCTTCCCCTCCTCCCAGTCGTCCATCGTGAACCGCCGGTCCTCGGGGACGTCGAGGCCGACGCGCTCCAGGGCGATCTCCGCCTCGGCCGCGGGTCGCCCCGTCAACACGCCGACGTCGAACCGCTCGGTGAGGTCGGCGATCGTCTCGGGGTCGACGAGCGTCGGCTCGTCGTGGATGTACCCCGGCGCCGACAGCGGCGGCTCCCCGCCCTCCAGTTCGCGGTACAACTCCTCGCCGAGGTACAGCGCTTGGAACGTCTCGCGGAGGCGTTCGGTGTCCCACTGGTCTCGCACCCGGGCCTGCGCGACTCGGGGGAGGTCGCCGACGACCGCTTTCGCCGCGGCGAGGCCGCCCCCGGCCTCGGCGACCCGGTCGGTGAACGCGTCGGGGTCCATCCCGAGGCCCTCGCGGCGGGCCAGCACGTACAGCGCGGCGGCGTCCGTCAGCTCCCAGTCGTTGTTGAACCCGCCGGCGTCTTTGAACGCCTGGACCGTGTCGCGGTCGATCGTCTTGCCGCACACCCTGTCGACGGACTCGATTATCGCCCGTCGATACGAGTCGCCCACGTCGACGAGGACGCCGTCGATGTCGAGAACGACTGCGTCGACCTGCATACCCGTACGCCGGCAGGTGGGGGAAAGAACGTTCGGGTTCGCGGCCGATTCGGCCGGAACTCCGTCACCGTCCGCGATCGACGCCCGGGGATTCGGGCCCCGCCGAGCCGCCGCGAGCGACGTAGACGGTGGTTCCGGAGAGCGACCGGCGACCGACCGGCACCGTCGGCTCCTCGAAGCCGAGAGTCGTGAACAGGCACGCGGCGTCGAGGCGCTCGGCGAGCGCGACCGTCGGGCGCTGGAGCTCCGCCGGGAGGTTACACGCGTACACCGCGTCGAACTCGCCCTCGGACGGATGGGCCTCGGTCGAGTCGGCCTCGGCTCCCGCTTCGGCGTCCGTCGCCGCCGCGAGAGCCAGCACGTCGGCCTCGACGGCGCGCAGCGATCCCGCGACCGTCGCCGCCTCGGTCTCCCGGGCGGTCGCCAGCGCGCGCTCGCCGACGGCGACATCGATCGCGACGACGTCGCGGCCGCGCTCGGCGAGCGACCGCGCGACTCCGGGGCGGTCGCCGACGCCGACCTCTAGCAGCCGGTCGTGGCGGGCGAGCTCCTCGACGAGCGCGAGGCGGGGTGGCGAGACCACGGCGCGGGCTTTATGATTGGGGCGGTCATAAGCGGTTCCATGCTCGTGGACATCGTCCCCGTCGGGGAGGTCACCCCCCGCGTGAAACGGGAGGCCTCCGCCGCGCTCCGATCGGTGTACGACTGTGACGTCACGGTCCACGACGATCAGCCGATCCCCGAGACCGCCTACGACGAGGGTCGCGACCAGTACCGCGCCGAGGACCTGATCGAGACGGTCAGCCGGGTCGGCGGCGGCGAGAAGAACATCGGAATCACCCCGCAGGACCTCTACTACCGCCGCCGGAACTACGTGTTCGGACTGGCGTACCTCAACGGCAACGGCTCCGTGATCTCGACACACCGGCTCCGCACCTCCTCCGACGGGGGCGTGTCCACGAAGCCCGCGGTCGACGTGTTCTCCGACCGCGTCCGAAAGGAGGTCGTCCACGAGATCGGCCACACCCTCGGGCTGGAGCACTGCGACAACAGCAAGTGCGTCATGTCCTTCTCCCCGACCGTCCGCGAGGTCGACGTGAAAGAGGAGAACCTCTGCGGCTCCTGTTCGCGGCTGGTCCGGTAGCGCTCGCCGGTAGAGGTAAACCCCGTCCTGTTTAACTAACGCGCATGGCCGCAAAGCCGGAATACCGCGACCGGCCCGACGTCGAGGTCGCGCTGCTGGACGCGCTCGTCGACCGCGGCGACGAGGGGATGACGGTGCTGGAGCTGCGCGCGGCCGTCGACGCCGACATCGACGCCGTCGAGGAAGCGCTCTCAGCCCTGAAAGAGGACTCGCTCATCACCGTCGAGAGCGAGGAGCGGGTCCGCGTCTACGCGCACGATCGCGTGATCCCCGATCCCGAGGCGCCGGCCGACGACCCGCCGGGAGGGATCGTCGACACGATCCGGGACCGGCTCGGGCTGTAAGTCCGCCCGCCCTCGCGCCGCCGCGGTCGCGTCGCGACCGAACGCCCTCGCGACCCGACGACGAGCCAGCGACCTTTTGCCGCTCCCCGGCGTCGATCGGGGTATGACTCTCGTCTCCGGCACGCACGGCGCCCACGGCGCGACGTACCGCGACCGCGGCGGCCGTCAGGTGGTCGACCACTACGGGAAGCCAGAGCGGGTCGGGAAGGCGGTCCGCAACGTCGTCGGCGCGATCGAGATGGGGTACGGAGTGCTCGCGATCACCGGCGACGACCGCGTCGAATTCGTCGACAACGCCGTCTCCAACCGCGTCCCGGCCGAGGACGGGCAGGGAGTGTACGCGCTCCTGCTCGACCCGCAGGGGGGCATCGAGACGGACATGTACGTGTACAACGCCGACGAGCGACTGCTCGTGTTCCTCCCGCCCGAGCGCACCGAAGACGTCGCCGAGGACTGGTCGGACAAGGTGTTCATCCAGGACGTGACTGTCGAGGACGCCTCCGACGAGTTCGGCGTGTTCGGCATCCACGGGCCCAAGTCGACCGAGAAGGTCGCCTCGGTGCTCGGCGGCCCGGGCGCCCCCGAGAAGCCGCTCTCCTTCGTTCGCGGCTCGATGGTCGACGCGGGCGTCACCGTCATCGCGAGCGACGCCCCCCTCGGCGAGGAGGGCTACGAGGTCGTCTGCGCGGCCGACGACGCCGAGGAGGTGTTCGACACGCTGATCAACCGCGGGCTCAACGCGGCCCCGTTCGGCTACCGGACGTGGGACGCGCTCTCCGCCGAGGCGGGCACGCCGCTCTTCGAGTACGAGCTGGAGGGAACGGTGCCGAACGTCCTCGGCCTCCGCAACGCCCTGGACTTCGAGAAGGGCTGTTACGTCGGACAGGAGGTCGTCTCCCGCGTCGAGAACCAGGGGCGGCCAAGCCGCCGGCTCGTCGGGCTACGGCTCGACGGACTCGCCGACGCGACCGGCGCGATCGACGGCGACGCCGACCCGGAGGGCTACGACGAGGTCCTCCCGACGTCCGGCGCGGCCGTCTTCGCCGGCGACGAGGCGGTCGGCGAGGTGACCCGCGCGGCGGTCGGTCCCGCCTCGGGCGGTCCGATCGCGCTGGCGCTGGTCCGGTTCGACGCCGACCTCGATCCGGTCACCGTGCGCGTCGACGGCGAGGAGGTCGCGGCGACGCGCGCCGCCCTGCCGTTCGTCGACGGGAGCGCACGGTCCGGGCGGATTCCGACGTACCCGGGCGACGAGTAGCCGATATCGATGCTAATACACTCACGCTCGCGGTCGGCGCGTGCCGCCGAGCGCCCGTAGGGCGCGAGGTGCACGCGCGAGGGAGCCGGTGAGCGCTCGCAGAGCGCGAACCGCGAGGCTGGGGAGGCGTGAGGCTGCGGCTGCGGTTGCGGTGCGGGGTGGACTCAAAGGGGCAGCCGCGAGGACGGCGCAGGCGTTCACGAGAGCTCCGCTCTCGTGAGCCAATCAGAACGTTACGCGTTCTGATGACGACGCAAGCACCGTAATGAGGGAGCGATAGCGACCGAGTGAGGCGCGAAGCGAGCGTGCGCCGTCCTCGCGGCTGGGGCTTTGGCGGTGTTCACCATCGATCGGCAGTCACCGGGTATAAACGAGCGGCTGAGGCTTTGGACACCTTCCGTCGATCCACCAACAGGCATGTATAAACGAGCGGTTGTGGCTTCGCGGGCATTCACCGATGCCTCGCGGACAATCCCGTTCATATACAACTACCCGAATTCCGACGGCCTCGACGCTCGTCACCTCGCTCAGAGCACGAACTGCACGGCCGAGTAGATCCCGTAGCCGAGCGCGAGCGACCCCACGAGCGACCCGATCCACGCGAACACCGTGTATCCCATCTTCGCCCGGCTCACGCCCGCGTCGCCGGCGGCGTAGCCGGCGCCGACGATCGCGGAGACGATGATCTCATTGAACGAGACGGGGATCCCGAACGCGACCGCGGTCTGCGCGATCGCGAACGAGGGGATGAGCGCCGAGATCGACCGCCGCGGTCCCATCGACGCGTAGTCCTGCGAGATCGCCTTGATCATCCGCGGCGCCCCGGTCCAGGAGCCGGCCAGCAGGCCGACGCCGCCGCCGACGAGCAGCGCCCACAGGGGAATCCCCGCGTCGCCGACGAACAGGGGAACGAGCGGCCCGATCGCGAGTCCCACCTGCGACCCGCCGGCGGAGAACGCGACGAGCCCGCCCATCGCGAGCAGGAACCGGCGCTGGGCCCCCTCGCGGTCGCGACCGAGGTCGAGATACACCGCGGCGGTGACGACCGCCGCCACCGCGACCGTGACGAGCGGGGTCCCGATCGCGCCGACGCCGAGCTCCGGACCGACCGTCTCGGAGAGCGACGCCTGTTCGCCCGGCGGGCCCAACAGCGCGAACCCGACGTTCGCGACGATCACGCCGACGAGCCCCGCGAGCGTCGCGGTGAGCGGTCGCTCCGGGAGGCGCTCGCCGATCAGCGACCGCGCCACGACGTAGGCGATGCCGCCGCCGACGAACGGCGTGAGCACCCACAGCGTGAGGATCTCGGAGTACTTCGGCCAGGCGGGATCGCCGCCCATCGCGAGGCCGACTCCGACTACCGCGCCGGTGACCGTGAACGCGGTCGCGATCGGGTACCCCGCGAACACGCCGATCGCGACGAGTCCCGCGGCGGTGACCAGCGCGACGATGGCCGCGCCGGCGGTGAGCGTGACGCCGCCGATCAGCTCGGTGCCGACCGCCTCGGTCACGTTTGCGCCCTGCAACACCGCGCCGAGCAGCCCCAACACTCCCACGATCAGGCCGGCGCGCATCACGGAGATCGCGTTCGCGCCGACCGCCGGGGCGAACGGGGTCGACCCCGACGAGCCGGCGCCGATAGACCACGCCATGAAGAGGCTCGCCGCGCCGGCGACGCCGAGGGTGAGAACGGTGGCGACGACCATTACCGCTGGCCGTCCTCGTACCCTTCGCGGAGTCCGGTCAAGGTGCGCCGGACGAGCAGAAACCCGAAGAAGAAGAGCCCGAGCAGGCCGACGAGAATAATGACGAACAGCGGTTCTACCGAGAGCATACTGTCGAATCCGTCGGGACGGTGTTATGCGTTTCGGCACCCGCGTCCCCCGGGGTGACTAAAGCACGTCTTTGTCCCTAAGCTAGGTATAAGATATCGCCGGCGTAACGTGGAAACGCGACCCCCGCTTCGGCCCTCTACCCCGAGATCGCTTCGGGTCGAACGGTTCGGTCCGTCGACGAGCTGTCCCTTATACACATCT
>NZ_NHOY01000121.1 GCF_002252755.1 Halorubrum sp. Hd13
AGGCGCGGGAGGATGTCAATCGCCGTGGGCCGCCCGGAGTTCCGGGAAGTACCGACCGTGGAAGTCGAAGGGGACCGCGTGCGGCAGCGTCGCCCGGGCGCGCTCCGCGAGCGTCTTGCCGTCGAGGACGAGCAGACGCGACCGGTCGGCGTCGACGTCGAGCGCCACCGTGAGCACGACCCCGTCGTCCTCGCTCTCTCCGTCGGGGGCCGGCACGAATATCGGCTCGCCGAAGTAGTCGCCGCCCGAGTCGAAGGTCCGGACGGTTCCCGTCTCGGCGTCCAGCTTCAGGACCCGGCGCGCCCACTCGGTGACCGGGGCGTCCATGCCCATCGCGTAGACGTACCGATGCTCTCGACACCACCGCGCGGGCGAACACGTCGGCAGCGCGCTCCCCTCGGCGGAGAGGGTCTCGCGAGCCACGTCGGCGTCGGAACCGCCGCCGTACCTCCCCGTACGGGTGTCGGACCCGAGGTCGACGGTGAACCGCTCGATCCGACCCGCGATGGCGTCCATCTCGCCGGCGCGGACGTTCTCCAGGTATAACGAGTCGATGGCGGCCGCGTCCGGGACCGTCTCCAGGTCGAAGACGACCTCGGCCCCGCCCTCCCGCTCGAAGGCGTTGACGTGGTGGAAGCCGAAGAGCGGGTCCGCGGTCGGCTCCGCGACGACCGCCCCCGTCGTCCGGTCGAGCACGACGATCCGCGTCCCGCGCTCGGGTTCCCACTCGAACTGCTCGATGAACGGCGGCTGTCGGCCGGGCTTCAGGAACCGGCGCGGGTCGAGCCGAAGCGGGAACTCCGTCAACACGACGTACCGTGGCGTGAGCGCGAAGCTGTGCATGTACGCCGGACGGTCGGTCTCGACGCTCCCGACGTGGCGCCGATCGCCGTCGGCGGTCCACGCGGTGACGTGGTACCGGCTGGTCCGACCGAACTCGGTGTCGACGGTGACGAGCGCGCCGGTCGCCGGGTCGCGCTTGAAGTGGGCGCACGAGAGCTGTCCGCTCGGCGCGTCGCCGTCGCGGTCGACGGCACCCGTCGTTTCGAGCGTGTCCGGATCGAACCCGACCCCCCTCGGCGACTCGGTCAGCGCGACGTACGCGTCGCCGACGCGCTCGGCGATGATGTTCGTGTTGTCGTACGGCTCCGTGAGAAACGTCGCCAGCCGCGAGCGGAGGGTCGTCTCGCCCGTGGCGAATCCGCCCTCGAACTCGCCGCTCGTCGCCGCCTCGTACGCGTCGGTCCGGAGGAAGCGGTTGCGGTAGTGGACGGCGCCGCCGTCGCCCCCGGCGACCGAACCGGCGTCGTCGCCCGGGTCGAAGGTGAATCGGTACAGCATCGCCAGCCCGTCGAACCAGTGGTCCACCTCGCTCCCGCCCGGGAAGGAGAACGCCCCGGGGCCGTTCCGGATCAGGCTCCCCCGGAGCCACTTGGGCAGGTCGCCGCGCACCGGAACCGACGCGTCGGTCTCCTCGCGGAGCGAGTGGAACCCGGCGTGCGAGTCCATGACCGATCCCGGGGGCGCGGCGGGCTAAGGTCTGACGGCGGCGCGAGGCGAACCGAGCCGCCAATCCCGGCGCGGACGGCTCACGCCGGGTCGGCGTCGAGGACGGTCGAGACGCGGGCGTTCTCCTTGATCCGGATCCCGGCGCCGCCGACCGATAGCGGGACCCGCGGGAGTTCCGTGACGCGGAGCGTCGGGTGGAAGGCGCCCCGCTCCAGCAGCGCGTCCCGCGTCTGGACCGCGAACCGAAGGTCGTTCCCGGCGATCGACTCGTTATGCTCGATAAGGTACGTGCCCGGGTCGAGCGACCACCACTCGTACTCGTCTTCGGGGTCGCGCTTCTCTCGCTCGTGCGGCTCGGCGCTCGCGGCCTCGAGCTCGCCCCCGCCGAAGTCGACGCGTCCCGGCCCGGTTATCTCGTAGACCTCGGCGACGGTCAGGTCGACGCCGTCGCCCTCGGTCTGCGTCGGTTCGTGCACGAGTCCGTCGATGTGGGTCGCGTACGGCGACATCGGTTGGCCCCTTGCCGCCGAAGCGACGTAAAATCACGCGGCGTACACGGGCCACGGGACGTGCGTGGGCCACGGGACGTGCGTGGGCCAGGGGACGTGCGCGGGCCACGGGACGTGCGTGGGCCAGGGGACGTGCGCGGGCCACGCGGCCGACGCCGCGGCCGCGTCGGTCAGTCGGCGGTCCGACCCGTCGGAACCCCGGTCGCCGCGGCGCGGCGCGACTGGAGGACGAACAGCGCCGTGGCGAAGCAGATGAACCCGGCCGCGAGCAGGAATCCGGTCTCCGTCGTGGTGAAGTCCATCGTCGTCCCGACGATGACCGGACCGACGACCTGTCCCACCTTCCAAGAGATGGAGCGCAGCGACATGGCGCTCGCGACCGACTCGCGACGCTCGCCCTCGTCGACGAACAGAGACATGCTCGCGGGCAGCCGGATCGAGTCGGCGATCCCGAGCAGCGAGTACGCGCCGAACAGCGCGAAGAATGCGCCGCCGAGCGTCTGTGAGTCGCCGAGGTACGACACCGTCACCGGCGCGACCGTCCCGTCGAAGTACGCCGCCAGCGGGATGGCCGCGGTGCCGACGCCGTACAGGAGCGCGCCGAGCGCGACGAACCCGTGGCGGCGGCCGTACTCGTCGGTGAGCCCGCCGACGAACCCCTGCGTGACCGCCTTCGTCGCCTTCCCGCCGGCCATGATCCAGCCGATGGCGAACGCCGAGATGCCGAACGAGGTCCGCGCGTATATCGGGAGGAAGATGATCACGGCCATCTTGCCGACGCTGAACGTGAACCGGAAGACGACCAGCGACCGGAGCATCGGGAGCGCGAGCAGCGACCGGAACGTCTCGACCCCGCCCGACTCCTCCGGGCTCTTCTGACCGCCGGGATCGTCGCGGAGGAAGCGCCACACCAGCAGGAACGCGCCGAGCGTGATGAGCGAGAGGACCGCGTACGCCTCGGTGAACCCGTAGGCGTACAGGAGGTAGCCGCCGAGGAGGTCGCCCGCGAGCGAGGAGACGGAAGCGAACTGGTTGTACGAGCCGAGCCAGAGCCCCTGGTCGTCGTCGGGGCTGATCTCGCCGATGACCGTCGCACCCGTGATCCAGAGCAGGCTCGCCCCGAGCCCCTGCACCATCCGGACTAAGACGACGTGGACCGGGTTGCCCACGAAGGCGAACCCCACGAAGACGGCGACGTTTATCAGGAAGCCGGCGAGCAGGTACCGCTTCGCGTTCCCCGTGTCGACCGCGCGCCCGAGGGGGAGCACGACGATCAGTTGGACGACCGCGAAGGCGGTGCCGAACAGGCCCTCGACGAACCCGGTGGTCCCGAACAGGTCCGCGTACAGTGCCAGCGCGATCAGGATCGTCGAGTACGCCTGACTGCGCGCGAAGGCGGTGCCGGCCAGCGACCCGAACTCCGCGTCGCGCAGGAGCCGCACCGAATCTCCGAGGGCCATGAGTCGCGGTGGACGATGTAGCGGGTACGGGTATAAAAGGCCGGCAGACCCGGCGGGGGCTGCTGGATTCGAGCGACCGGGTTTGAGTACCCGTCACGCCGTTTGACAACCCGCCTCGGCGCGATTCTCAGGCACATACCGCTCAATAGTCCACATCCCAGTAGCTATCATCGCGGCACACGCCGACCCACCCATAACTCTCATGCCACGTCTACCGCGTCTGACACGCGAGGCCTCGATCCGCCACCGGAGCGTCGGCCCGATCAGCGAACCCCGAGCGGAACGCGGGCTCGGAACCGCGACGCCGACTTCACGCGCCGATCGAGGTGTCGGCCGTACGGACGCCGCACTCCTCGCCTCTCGGTGGTGTGGCGTTCTGGGAATCGCCTCTCGCGGGGTGTCACGAGAGTCGACACTCCGACCCCGAGACCCCGGGGAGAGTGAAGGAGAACGTCGCGCCCTCACCGGGTTCGGAGTCCACCCAGATCTCGCCCCCGTGGCGTTCGACGATGCGTCTACACATCGCCAACCCGATGCCCGACCCGTCGTAGTCGTCGCGCGGTTCTACCCGTTGGAACACTTCGAACACCCGGTCTTGGTCCGTCGGATCGATTCCGATCCCCTCGTCCTCGACCGACACCGCCCACTCCCGACCGTCCCGCTCGGCCGAGATGCGTACTCGCGGCGGCCGGTCTCCGCTGTACCGCAGCCCGTTCGACAGCAAGTTCTGGAAGACCTGTCGGAGTTGGCTCGCGTCCCCCATCACTCGGGGGAGCTCCCCGACCTCGACATCGGCGTCGCACTCGCCGATCTGGACTTCGAGGTCCCGCAAGACGTCCGCGACCACGTCGTCGAGGTTAACCGGACACAGCGGCTCTCCCTCCGTCTCCACGCGGGAGTACTGCAGCAGCCCCTCGATCGTATCCCGCATCCGTTCGGCCCCGCCCACGGCGGAGTCGAGGAACTCCCGAGCTTCGTCGTTCAGGTCGTCACCGTAGCGATCTTCGATGAGCCGGAGGTAACTCGACACCATCCGGAGAGGTTCCCGGAGATCGTGTGAGGCGGCGTACGCGAACTGTTCGAGGCGCTCGTTCGACCGTTCGAGCTCCGACTCGTACTGTTTTCGCTCGATCGCCTCCGCGAGGACGTTCGCCACACTGACCACGAAGGAGACGTCGTCCTCGCTGAACGCCTGCGTCTCGGAGTCGTACACGCCGAGGATGCCCCACGGATCATCGGGTGAGCCGATGACCGTACTGATACAGCTCCGAACGTCGCGGTCCGTCGGCAACTCCGGCCCGCTGAACCGCGGTTCGGTCGGCAAGTCTTCGACGACGATGGGATGTTCGTTCTCTAGGGTGTACGCGGCCTGCGACTCCGCGTCAGCGGCCGACACCGTCACGTCCCCAACGACGTCCTCGTCCCAGCCGACCCCCTGCCGGATCAAGAGCGTTTCAGAGCCCTCGTGGAGGTCGAAGACGCCGCAGTACTCGGCGTCGAGCGCGTCGGAGAGCCTGCGGGCGGCCGCGTCGAGAAGGGCGTCGAGGTCGTCGACCTCGAGGGCGAACTGCCCGAGGTCGGCGACCGCCTGTTGCTGTCGTTCCCGCTCGTACGCCTCCTCTCTCGCTTCGTAGAGTCTCCGAGTCTGGAGGAGCATGTCCGCCGTGAGGTGGGATGCGTCGATGTCGAGTTCGTCGCTCAGGTCGATTTCATCCTCCCGCAAGAACGCGTCGACGAGCGGCGTGACGTCCTGGACGTGGTGGATGATGTACGAGAGGGCGTCGTTTGAATCGAACAGCGGCGTGTTGACCGGACTCCACCAGCGGTCTTCGAACTTGTCATCGGCGGCGTCTTGAGCCGGAACCGGATAGTGCGTCACCGGCATGACGTCTTCCACGTGCTGCTCGGTGACCCTGTTGAGCGACCGCTGCAGCCGAGGGACGCCTTCCGGGCTCGGGTCGTCGGGGTCGGCGGGGAATGTCTCGAACAGCGTCTGGCCGAGGATCGCCTCTCGTTCGGTCATGGTCGCCTCCAAGTACGCGTCGCTGACGGCGACGATCTCGTATTCGTCCGGTTCCACGATCAGGTAAGGGTCGGGGACGTTCTCGAACAGCTGACGGACGGTCGCTTCCGAGATACCGACCCCCGACGCGCCGTCAGAGTGCGGTCGCCACCAAACCTGAGTATTGGTACCGACGACTTTCGCCCCCAGGTCGCCCTGGCTGACCAGTTGTTCGAGGCGGTCATGGACGGCTCGCCGGTCCGCATCGAGGGAGTCTGCCACCTCCGGCGTCGTGAGGGGTTCAGTGGGATCATCGCGCTTGTCAAAGACAGCGAGCGTCTCAGCGTAGACGTCTCTCGGAGGGCCCGACGACGACATGCACCGGATATAATCCGTCACACGTAAAGTGGTTCTGGTGACCGGAGCGAGCAGACATCCTCTTATCGCCTGAATGAATTTGAGTCCCCCGTTGTAGTTGATATAAGCTTAGGCAGTTCAATTGGAACCTGGCATTCAGCGGACATCCTCGAAGGATCTATTGCCACTCAGTTGGTCACATTTCTACGTTATCGTAACCACTGCGCGTGACAGACCGGGACGCCTCGGCCGAATGTGAGTGAAAGGAGATCCACCCCGAAATCGCCTGACGTGAGAAATGTGGTCTACTTGAGGAGTCGCAGGAAAGTGCATGGGTTGGGGCGGATTCGAACCGCCGACCTGCCCGCCGTCGCGCGAATCCACACGCGCTCCGGCGCAGCACCGCAGGAGTGTGAACTCGGCTACTCATACTCTCCCAAGCCACCATCGCGGGGTTCGATTCAACCATGTCCGAATCCCGAACTCAGATGGCTCCGGAACGCGCGATCGAACGCTACCTGACCGACAAGAAACCCGAATGGGCTGAGTCGACCTACTACAACAACGCCTCGTCCCTCGGGCTATTCCTCGACTTCTGCGAGGAAACCGACCTCGACAATCTCTGCGATATAGACGGCTTCCACATCTCCGACTTCAAGAAGCACCGCCGAGAGGAAGGCGGCGTCAATGAAATGACCCTCTACAACGACCTCTGCTCACTCCGTAGCTTCCTCAAGTGGTCCAACTCGATGGGACTCATTGAGTCGTGGGTCGTGGAGAACATGGTCCTCAATGACCCCGACGAGAAGGTTCGCTCCGAGAAGATTGAACCGGAGACTGCGAACCAGATTCTCGAATACTTAGACGACTTCGAATACGCGACAGCTCGCCATGCTCTCTTTGCCGTTCTGTGGGATACTGGTATGCGTCTCGGAAACGCTCGGTCGTTAGATATTGACGACTACTATCCCGAAGAGAAATACATTGAGGTGTCTCACGATCCCGACGAAGGTACTCCACAGAAAAACAAGGAGCCTGCCGAACGAGAAGTAAATCTCCACGATTGGACGTGCGAAATCCTCGACGATTATCTACGGATGAACCATATCGAGGTGGAAGACGATCACGGTCGGACCCCACTCTTCACCTCAAAGCATGGTCGTATGGCGTTGTCTAATCTCCGGACACACATTCGACGTCTCACCCGTCCGTGTCACTACACCGGAGAGTGTCCTCACGATCGAGAACAGTCCGAGTGTGTCGCCGTGCAGGAGTATAACAAGGCGGCGCAATGTCCCGGCTCTCACAAGCCTCACGCTATCCGACGTGGAGCTATCACCCATTGGCTCAATGAAGGCCACCGGAAGGAGCTAATCAGCGACCGGATGAACGTTAGCATCCCGACGCTGGACAAACACTACGACGCCCGGACAGAATCCGAGAAGCGAGATCTTCGCCGAGAGATGTTCGATATGGAATAGTACTTCACCGACTTTTATAAATCCACGATCCCTATTCTTTATATGGATCTCACTCTCCGTCAGCTTGTCTTCCTTGAGCATGAAATGGAGAAGATAGTCGACTCAAAGGACCGAGACTCTGAGGATCGAAGTCATGCCTCCTCTGTGTTAGAACGCATTGAGGAGGAGTTACAACGGAAGAAAGAACAGCAAAACTAACGATCTCTGTATCTTGCGAACGGTCCTGAAAGATTCCTCCTCGCATCGCGTCGTGAACACTTTTCACTACCGAATGTGTCGGCTGTGATATGCCTGATAGCTCGGGGATTCTCGACGCCCTCCATGGAATTTCCTCTCGTCTGAACGAGGACATGAGCGAGAAGGACGTGGAGAACACCTTCCTCAATGAAGACTTCTACACCCTCCTTGGATACGAGGGAGCCGGACACGATCTCCGAAGCGAGTGGACACTGCCTGACAACCGTCGTCCGGATTACGTCACTCTCGACAGTAATGAGTCAGTCACGGCAGTCTACGAGTTCAAAACGAGTGGTCGTGAACTCGGTCCCCACGAAGATCAACTGTTCCACTACGTAGACGAACTCAAAGCTGACTACGGTGTTCTCACTAACGGAGACGAACTCCGAATCTATCGGCGGGAGGAACACTCGCGGCTTCTAACCATCTCTCTCGAAGACGCAACAGAGAGTGATGCCGCCGATCTCGAAGCAGCACTCCGAAAACCGGAATGGGACATTACTGACCCCGAGAGCGTTACAGCGTTCCTCGACGGCCTCGACGAAGTGGAACTCGACGGCCAGCTTGGACAGGAACACTTCTTCGAGACGTTCCGCTTGGAGGAGGACAGTCCCTTCGCTAATCTCGTGACGGCGATGATGGACTTGCTCGTCGAACTAAGGGACGAACAGGAAGCGAAGTTCGTGAAAGGAGCATACGACTTCTGGGAGGCAAGCTACGCCAGCGAACCAGACGAGACACCCGACTCGTGGGAACCGTTCATTGAGGGTGACCAGTCCCTCCGGGATTTCATGTTCTGTCTGGAGTCCGGTCATGCCCTTCTCGCACGTCTCCTCTTAGCGAAAGCCACCGACGATCACGACTTCTTCCCGAACAACAAGGGACTTCGTCGGTACTTCGATGAACTCGGTGGTTTCAGCGGGAACATCGAACTTGACGCCTATCCTGTCGCGGCGAACGGGATGATCGAGGATATGCGGAATCAGCTCGTCCAGAGTCTGTTCGAGGACGACATTTTCATCTGGTGGACGGACGGCTACGGCGAACAAACTGCGAGTCAACACGAGAACCCGTATAACCGCTTCCGTGACGTGGCTAAGGAAGGGAGCGAGGTAAGCAGGGTAAGTCCAGCAACCCGTGAGCGTTTCAGTCGCGCTATCGCTCACGTCTCTTTCGCGGTCCTCAAGTTCGACTTCGCGGAGATCGAAGGCGACCCGCTCGGCGATCTCTATCAGCGGTACTTCGACCCCGAGACCCGGAAAGCGCTTGGGGAGTTCTACACTCCACAGCCAGTCATCGACTATATCATGGACGGCGTGGACTACAATGTCGGCGTCTCAGAGGAGCGTCTTATTGATCCGTCGTGCGGTTCCGGGACGTTCCTCGTCGAAGCAGTCAATCGCTACCTCGACGACGTACGCCGGTACAACGACGACCCTGATTGGTCGGAACATCTCACCGAACTGTGTACGACGCCACACATCGTCGGACTCGACATTCACCCGTTCGCGGTGTTGATGGCGCAGATTCGCTTCATGGTCGCTATCCTTCCCGAGTATCGGGAGGCGAAGCAAGAGACTGAGAACTTCACCATTCGACGGCTTCCGATCTTCCGAACTGACTCCCTGCGGAACGAGCGTGAGCTGACGGGGATCGATCTCGGCGACGACGGGCAGACTCAGATGACGCTTGACTCGATCACGGAGGACAGTCAGGACGTGAAGATCCCCGTGCCCCTACCCATTGAGGTCGATGAGGATGAGGTAGCTGACTCCGAACTTGAGGACGGTTTTCTCGTCCAGCGAGTGCGGATGCCAAAATACGATACGGCCAAAGTGAACGCCGGTGTTCGGAACTTTGGGGAGTATTACGCGGCCCTACAGGGTGTCCTCGACGTGGTGAAATTCCACATGCAGGAGAGTTGGTGGGAGTACGGTGGTGGCCTCGAAGAGGGAATCCATCGTTACACGACTCGTGAGTATGAGGGCGTTGAGGAGTTCTTTGAGCCGTACGTCAACGACATTCTTGCGACGGTTCGCTACCTCCGAGAGGATCACGGTGACGGTCGGTTGTTCAAGATGTTCGAGGACAGCGTTCTCGCGCTCGTCGTGAAGAACTACATGGAGTACCAGTACGTCGTCGGCAATCCTCCCTACGTCCGTATTCAGAACCTTCCCGATCAGCAGAAAGCGATCCTCGACGAACTGTACGACTCCACCACAGGGAACTACGATCTCTACTGTCCGTTCTATGAGCGGGGAATTGACTGGCTCGAAGAAGGAACGGGAAAGCTCGGATATATCACCCCAAACCAGTTCATGGTGACTGACTACGGGGACGGGCTTCGTCGTGTCCTTCGAGAAGAAACCGCTCTCGATGAAGTGTACGACTTCCGAGATTCAGGCGTTTTCAAAGACGCGACGAACTATCCGGCTATCGTAATTGCGGAAGACGAACCGGACGAAGACACTCGTGAGGAGAATCAGATTCGGTGTGTCCGGGTGAAGGCGAACGTCGATGAGGACACAGGGAGGGCATTAGACGAGGAGATCGTCGCCGCTGTGCGCGACCACCGCGGAGATCCGGGGTACTCGGACGAGTTCATCGACGTGTTCGACTTCCCCCAAGGGGAACTTGGCGATGGATACTGGTCGATGATGCCCCCGGAGGAGTTGGAGGTTTTCCGGAAGCTCGAAAACGAAGCTGACGACCGCATTGAGTCGGTTACTGACGCCGTGTTTCAGGGGATACGGACGAGCGCAAACAAGATCTACATCGTTGACGTTCTGGATGCTGACCGGATAGAGTCAGACGATACTGGCGACGTTGTAACCGTCGTTCCTACTGGTGAGTCGAAGCAGTACGAGATTGAGACAGACCTTCTTCGACCATTCCTGCAAGGGGACGAAGTGAAACGCTGGCGGGGAGATTGGTCAGGTCTACACGTTGTTCACCCCTACTTTGCCGAGAAAGACGACAACGGAGATCTCGATGCGGGACTCTACTCGCAGGATTATCTACAGGAGAACCTTCCAAAGACATGGAACTTCTTCACGGACCATCAAGAGGCGCTTGAAGCTCGGGAGGGTGGACGGATGGAGGGACGTGATGACTGGTACGGCTACATCTACCCAAAGAACCTCGGCAAGTTCGAGAATCCAAAGATAGTCCAAGCACACATTTCGGAAGATGCAACCTTTATGATAGACGAGCCAGGGACTTGGTACTTCACAACCGCCTATGGTGTTCTCCTAACTGAGGATTTCCGAGAGAAGACACAGGAGATCGCTTGCCAATTGAACTCGAAGGCTCTCGACTTCTACTTCAAACACATCACGACAGTCAAAGCTGGTGGTTACTACGAGTACCGTTCGCAGTACGTCGAAAAGCTTCCGTGTATAACTTCGGAACCGAATAGGGAGTTCAACACCCTTCGGGGGCGGGCCGGAGAGATTACCGATAGCATCGACTTAGAGAGTAGGACTGACCGCTTCCCCGAAGCCTATCTCGGAGATTTCGACGGTAACCTCGGGTACATCGACTACGAGTGGCAGACACGACGCTATCCGGTGAACGCAGACATTCAGGAGAAAGGAACAGAGGGGTGTTTTGCTGTTACCGCTGGTCGCTCCGACGAGATTACCGATCCGCTCATGGATCGAGGTGACCGTGAGGAGCGGAAGCTTCGAGCGCAGTATGTCCACACCGCTGTAGATGGTCGGAACATGAAGAAGGGAGAAGAACAGACGATTCCTATCCCACGTTCTCGCGACGGTGTGGAAGAACTCATTGAGGCGCTGGAGACAGATCGGCAAACTGTCGAAGAGACAAGTATCGAAGAGCTGGAAGCGGAAATCGACGAGACTGTGTACGACCTGTTTGATCTGACTGTGGACGAGAGAGAGGTTATCGAGGATTATCTGGAAGTGTTTTAACAACAGGTCTACCCCCCAAACACCCTCCGGGTATTAGATAGAAGAGTTCGTTATAGAAAGTGCCCAATGAATATCGGACTCATTCAGGACGTGGCTGTCATACTTGGATTGTCTGGTGCCGGTCTGTTTGCTCATGAGTTGGTCCATTTTCTATTCGGGCGTATATTCGGAGGAAATACGTTCTTCTCTCGATATTGGTTTGGGATTCCGACTCAGGTGGATTTTCGAACACCACACGAGATGAGTAACCGACAGGTCAAGGCAACTGCTGGGGGCGTTCTCATATTTCCGTGTATCGCACTCCTTGGAGCGTACTTACAATCAATCCCGATTTTTGCCTTCGGTGTTGGGGGTATCGGAGTCAGTATGACTGACATGATGGGTTACCAGAACCCCGAGGCATGGAAAGATTTTACCGCAGGTGAGTCGGTGACCCGGGAAGATTTCGAGTAGCAGCAGAGGGTGGGATCGAGTTTCGGTACTTTGAGGCCACCACATTCGAAAGACTTGGCAGATGGACAGTCAATCGACCTCCAAGATCGACTCGATGGTCCGTACCGTCGAGAGGATCATCGCGCAGAATGACGAGGCTCCCAGCCAGTTCGATGACGACTACACTCCCGCTTCAGAAGTATCAGCTAATTCCGATTCGCGTGTTACCGATCCAGAATCCGTAGACCTATTCTGATGCGTTGATTGCGGTACGCTCTCAGATCTCTTTCACCCATCCGATCTCGTCGGTTCGTTTCTCGAATCCTTCCGTCTCAAGGATGTGTTCCATCGCAGAATGGATCACGTTGTTCGTCGTGACCTCAGAGGCTCCCTCTAATCGACTTCGACGAATGAACGCATTGAGGGCAGCTCGTGCCACTCCATTATTTTGGTACTGTGGTTCAACGACAAGATGCTCTATCTGACCCGGCATCCCCTCTATTGCTCCGAGGTGATCTCCCCCGATCAATATGTTGTATCCAATCATATCATCTGTGAGGATCACATCGCTCTGGTCGACGTTGTCCAGCCGTGGATCGTCTGGTTCCATCATTACCAGATAGTAGTATCCACAGTAATATAAAATTATTGATATAAAGAATTAAAGACCGATCTTTGTCTTTGGACAGCCGATTTGGGAGGAACCTCTCCGGAGAATCAATCCTTTGAGGCGATGTAGTTTCAGCTGTAGCTCGGCGTCAGAAATGAACTAAAAAATAATCGCACCGCTCGCAGTCTCTACTTCTTCCGTTGAGACATACGTCGACGCTGCTTCTTCCCAGACCCACCAGGAATCCCACGCAGTCGCCCACCAGCTGGCGACGACTGGATCGTATGAGAGTGAGAGTCTTTCCCGCGTCCCTTCCCGAGGTTACTCGTGTCGGGA
Organism: Halorubrum sp. Hd13; assembly: GCF_002252755.1. Classification (GTDB taxonomy): domain Archaea; phylum Halobacteriota; class Halobacteria; order Halobacteriales; family Haloferacaceae; genus Halorubrum. The sequence goes on from NZ_NHOY01000121.1 coordinate 12,869, forward strand.
CTAATGCTCGGTTGCGAGGGTTGAGTCTGCTCAGTACGGTCGACAAGTTGGGCCTCGAAGTGAGATCCCTGATCGACCAACCGCACGTCGTATTCTACACCGACCTCTCCGGCAGGAACGAGGACGGTCTTACCAGCGTGCTGCTGGTGAGCGATGGCGTTGCCGCTGTTGCTGACGCGGTCAACAGTTATCGTCTGTGTCTGGGGTGCCATCCGCTCACAAACAACACATGATAGCTGTATAACTGTTCGGGTATCTTATAATTTGGCTGGGAAACAGCTAACCTTGGAGGGGAAATATTGGTAGGTTATAGGGTAATTCTGGTTTTTGGGACAACTATGTGCTACTCCACGGAAAATAAAATCCCAGACGCCAATCGCACCAGGTCAGCAAAAGACTGAGCGTGTGATAGAAATATTCGCAAGGGTTTGATTTCATCTGCGATTCGATGAATCAACTGTCAGAGCCAGCGTGCTAATTGAGTTTGCCACCTTCACCATTCGCTTTTGCGTGTTGTATTATCCCGACAAACACAGAAGAAGACATGAAAAACAGAATAGGAATGAGTACTTGACCAGCAGCAAAAAATATGAGCGTTATAACAGTTACACCCAGCATCAGTACTACAGGGTATTTCCCTGCAACTAAAACTGAAGCGTATGCAAAATATTTCACAAACTCACTCTCGTCTGAAGATTTTGAATGAGAAGTAGGAGCGTCAGCACCTGTATGAATCGCGTTGTGGCACTCTTTACACAACGTAGTGAGGTTAGATTTTTTATTTGAACCACCATCCTTGAGAGGAACAATATGGTGTACATGTAATTCTACATTATCGGTGTATGAACTTCTCTGGCAATTTTGACAGGTGTAATTATCCTCCTCTCGTACCCTCTTGATACGACTCTGAGGAGGTCGCGTATCTGCCATAATATACCTCTTATGTCCAAATATTTGTAATTTTATATATCAACAAAATGTTCTTTTGCCATATTTATGATTGTATTTATTCATTCCGAACAGCTACTGACTCTACGCTCTGTACTGAGCGATTCCTGTGTAGGTGTGAGAAGACTTCTATGACACCCTCACTAAACCTGTAAAATAATGGTTTGTGAAGTGTTCTATAGCACCCTCTCTGGAAAATCAATCCTTTGAGGTGAGGTAGCACCAGCTGTATCTCAACGCCAAAATTGAACTGAAATAATCGCTCCGTGCGCAGTCTCCACTCCTTCTGTTGAGTTTTACACAGATTCTTTGTCTACAAACGATATTGGTCTTCTTGTTATAAACCTCCCCACACTAATTGACACCCTCTAATAACTCTCCGCTACTCCAGGAATCGTCCTCAAGTAGTTCTTAATCCGCTGTCAGCCACTAAGTTGACTTCATATTGGACTCCTTTGAGTGCCCGCTGCCGCCGCAAGTTCTCACCGCTTATTCCAGCCTTCAATTAGAGCGGACAAGTTCCTCCGCCTCCAAGGATTCCTTCGTACGATTGAATCTTGTAAATGATTTCTCCCAAACCCCTACATCATTAGTAGTGTGATAGGGTTTATATAGGGGGTGTGGTGCTATTGGTCTCCCGATGACTGAGGGAGAGCATAGTCGGGAGCGAAAGACGAGTTACGTTGTACGACTGAGTTATCAGCTACAAATCGAGAGGTTTCTTTATCCAGCTTTGTCGGAGGAGTACCTTGGGTGAGCTTCGAGTAGATACTCTGCAGTCGTGACTTCGTAATCGGATCGAAAGCTTCGATCAGTTCGGTTTCCATGCGTACATACTGGCTATCGTTGTTCGCGTCTCCGCGGGCTGGGTGATACACCTTCTCGCTATCATACCGATCTCGGGCGTCCTCGTTAATTACCACAGCACAAAGACAGAAGGCGACTGCTTCGGTTCGTTGTCCAAAGCGTTGACCATCGATTTCGAATATGCGATCTACAACCACTTGCGTATGGAACTCAGACAACCCGAGTTGGGACGATATTCCCTGTGTCGTTTTTAGTTTGAGCTGGCGGTCATAATCCCCACCAATATCATCTATATCGTCTCGATTCTTCCAGTGATTGTCTCGATTATGCTTATCCAGCTTTGCGTACCGCTGTCTCTGCCTATATGAGAGCTGGCGAGGGTCGTACACTTTCCCCTCCGAATCGTAGGCGATCTCGGTTCGATTACCCTCTTCCAGAGACTGCTTCCGAGCTTGTGCTTCCTCAGCTTCTGTTGGCGGTCTTTCCTCAGGAGGAACCCACTTTGAGGGAGCAGTAGGAACGGTGTTTGAATCAGATTCTGAGCCTGCGGCTGGGGTAGTAGATATAGACATAACAATCAGGACAGCTACAAAATCCACCCGCCAATAGTGGCAGATCTATCAAAGAACTGTCTACAGTTAATAGACGTGCCGTAGATACTTAATACTGCCTATTAGGGTCAAAGAAGCAGTATATGGGCAGAATTTCTAATGTGAACTGATCCCGTGATTCGAATATATAACATATTTCTACCATTCAAAACCGCTTGACTTCATCTGGAAGTAATAGTACCAACCGAGCAGTACTACCGTCTGTTGAGAGACCTCCCATGCGCTCGGTTCCATACGATTCAATAGTCCCAGAAATTGGCCGTTCAAGCAACCCTAATTTTCTCACCTCACACCAAAAATCTTAGAGAGGCGGCCACTTATTAATGCGCTCAGAAGATCGACGAATGTTCCAACTTAGTTTATGTTATTTGGTATGACGTACAGAATATAAGATATGTTTAATATATCTGGCAGCCGGTCTGCGGGCCGATGCTCTCAGACTACTCAGGAGCGGTTTTCACACCGTGACGAACATAACCTTTCAGACCACGGTGGTATCCAACTGCGGGCCTGTCAGGCATCGGAGAATCGCTCTGAGGTATAGGTCACTCCTCGCAATCAGATTCGTGGTTGCGAGCTACACTTGACAGGATCTCGACCGGCCTACCTACAAGTATCTATTATTAGATCCTCATTCCAGACTTCAACGCATTGAGTCGGATTAAGTACCGACTGTAATTGTCCTACTATTAGTTGTCCAGTAGTATGAATCGTATATTACAACGCATTGAGGGGAGGAAGTAGTGGACGTAACTTGTTAGTGTAATAGTGTACCGTAGTATGAATTGTATATTATAACGCATTGAGGGGAGGGAGTGGTGTTGTAGCTGTTGCTGTAGTAGTAGCTGTCGCTGTAGTAGCGTGTGCGTGCGGGCGCTGCTGTTGTTGTGCCGCACCGCGCGCGGGCCAGCGGTGTGGTGTCATTAAGTAATGCTATCACGGCCCCAGTATGCTGTGTGAGATGCCTACGACAGTACTCCGACTCAAAGGAGCGTAACTACGGGTGATTGTATGGAACTCACTCACGCAGAAGTTGTATTCAGACAATTGCCAGCCACGGACGAAGCACAATATGAGTGTCATCCGCATACCTATCAGAATAATTTGTATTATTTAATTCTGGTAGTTACGTGTTATAATAGAGATCTCGGCGGTGAACACGGAAGGGGATATGCCGACTCAATGCGAAACTATCCGCGAGCAACGCTTGCGATTCAGAATCATATAATGTTCAGCCAGAAAGCGAGTAAGAATCAATGAATTAAGACGACCTCTTTAATTCTTTAGTAATTTATTTGATAGGTATTAATTGGGTGAAGCACGTATCAATGGTATGTTCTTCCGGTTAGATCAGACCGCTGATTACTGTGTCTATTACCGCGATACAGAGGATGACCGTGCTAACCACGTCGTATCTGATGGCCGGTCTATCTGTTCTCACTCGGTTGACGTCCCCGAAGACAGTTCATTGACGCCATTCGATGATATCTCGAACGAAGAGTGGTCATCACTTCTCAACTCCAATTCCGACCTCTGTACCTCGTGTCGGAAGTTCGCAGTACGGGGAGAGATTGTCCCCGAACAGTTCGTAGAGGATGAGCAGAAAGAGAACCAGATCCCAGATAATGAGGTATGCCCACCAGTCGAAGGCTACCATGTCTATTATCGAAAAGGGACTGCTCTCAATCCCAGCCCTCGTGATCATATTGTAGATGGCGGAGAAGCGCTGTGTAATTACGGGGTTAACGTATCGACAGCAGATTCTCTGAAGCCAGTCGAAAATATCTCTGCGGGAGAGTGGTCAGTACTTCTCGGTAGCAACTCGAACCTCTGTGGTGACTGTTGGGAAGCTGCGGAATGGGATGGAATCTTCCCCGAAGATCTTGACGAGGAGCCGGAGTACGAGTGTCCACATTGTGGAGAGCCTGCAGTAAAAGTCAAACTGAGCCATGTCGCGTATGTTCATCACGGTTCGGCAGCTCCTGGACGCGGCACTGTCCACAAAGTTCCTCGTGAACACTACGAAGAGTGGCGTCGTAATCAGTAATCCTTAGAGACGTACAAAGGCACCTACAGAAGAGAGTAGTGCGACTCAATGCGTTACTACTCGCAATCGATATTTCTGAGGTATCACGTATGGTTTTAGTACGCCAGAGTTCGGAAACCCTACACCACGCGCCCGTATCGCGAGAACTTATCAAGCCGCTCATTCGACCAATGATACGCGTTCCCGCGCCCGCCGCGACGATAAGTGACGTATCCCTCTTCGTCCAGTTCCTTCATCAGCTCGCCCACCTGTCGATCTCCAACTGAGGTATCCGCCGCGATCTCGTCGTTCTTCCACTCTCCATCAGGCCACTCCTCTGAGGAACGGATCGCGTTCACAACTTGGACCATCCCTTTGGACCATGTGTTGACCTCCAAGCGTTCGTCAGCTTCCACCCACCAAGGCAAACGCGAAGTATGAACGTACACTGTCGCACCTTTTTCCCCATCACTTTGAGTCCGCCCGAAGCGCATGATCGCCTGAAGGACTTCTTTCTCGACGACGTCTCCGAAGAGTGCGTTCCCGAAGCCTCCGAAGTTCAAGTTCATACCCTTCATCACATTCCCGTCTTCGTCCTCTTCTCGTGAAACTGCTCTACCATCGATCGCTCCCCATCGGATTACGGCTTCTCCCTCCGGAGGGTGAGGACTACCAATAACGACTCCAAGCCGTGTTTCTGCGAACTTGTTACTCCCTTTGAGGTTCCCATAGTGTTCCGCCACCTCAATATGTTCTTGTACGCCAGTCGATTCGTACCGTTCCTTTGCTTGCTTGGAGGTGATGACAGCTGGCCGGGAGCCTTCCTCCTCGTGGATGCTCTCTAAGAGTGCGCCGTCAGAATCGACATTGACGTGAGATCCACTCTGATACGGCTTTGCTCCAGCGTCTGTCTGTTTTATTTCGAGACCAAGGACTTCTTGGAGGTATGCTCGCTTCTCCTCCTCCGAGTCCAATACCTCCTCATGTTCTATCCAGTTCTTTCCAAGGGCCATTCGCCACTTCGAGATAGTAGGGGTGCCATCCAGAGCGACAACACTCTCTGCGGCGTAGAACGGTGGAGGAATTAGAACAGTCCACTCGTCTTCGGGACTTCTGACTGCTACTCGGCCGGAACCGAGTTCAGCATATTCCCACTCGTTCTCCAAGAGTTCGAACTCGATAGCAGCATGAGTTAGCAGTGGAGCGTGAGCATGGAAGTGAGGACTCTGTTGGAGGACAACTCGTGTATCCCGGTGGGAATAGAATCCTAAGTCCTCCTTCCACTCGGAGACAACTTCTTCGTGTTCATCGTTATCATGCCGATGATGGAGGTCTTTCCAGTTCTCGAAGGGAAAAGCATCCTCACTTTTCAGGTAGTTACTCACCGCCCTCGTCGCATCGTTGTGAGTCGGCTCAAAGAAGTAAGAGTCTCCAGGGAACTCGTCAATAGCGACATAGCGGTCTTCGAGATAGTCCCCATTGTGAGCTTGGAGGTAGTGACCGATCAGTACGTCGTAGTTCTCAGGATCAAACTCCCGTTTCTCCATGTACCGACAGGGTCCGTCGAGCTGGCACGGGAGATCTCTGCCAAAGTACCGTTGTGCTTCTCGGTGGATCTCTGCTCCTGAAATACCGGACTTATACAGTTCATTGACTCTCGCCTCAATGCGATGATCCTCTCCAATGGTTTCGCACTCATGTTGAAACGCCGGTAGTACGAGGTAGTCTAATCCTTGTTCCCCACACCACTTCTCGTACTGTCCGTACAACTCTCGTCGAGAAGTGAAGATCGTCAGTGGATTACCCGTTCTCTCAGCCCACTTGACGGCGTGGTAGCTCTTTCCCATTGCAGGGAGAGCTTCAACGAGAGTGGTACCCCCTTGTTTGAACGCTTGGTGTATGGATTCATCGAGACGGTTACGAATGGCATCAAGGGTCAGTTGTTTAGATTGATTTAGCAGACTGGAATCGGTGATACTCTGGTTGAAGAGAGGGAATGGATAAACAATTCGGATAAAGTCAAATTCAATCTTGATATAGACGTGAAACATGAAATATGATATGTAAATATTAATTGACTGATCGTATGGTCTGTAGTTATTTAATTACATTTCTAATAAATTTTTTCTATTACTAAAACTAATATAAATATAATATTAATAAAAATTACTGGAATAGAGAGCGGAGCTATTTTATACATCCTCTTGTATGTTATATATTTTGCTGGATCTTGCAATATATCTTTCGTTGTTGCCACTATTATAATAATAATTGAAATAATCACCACTCCACAAAATGCAAGAGAACTCAAATCTTGTTGCAAATATAATTGAATACCAGCTATGACTGTTATCGCTGCGCCGGTATACATCTGAAGAAAATCAAAAGCGTATTCTGCGAACTCCTTCACCTGATTTCTTGCCCCATTTCCCATCTGATCTTCACGTATTTCATCCATCCACTCAGTAAAATATTTCATGAAAACGCATGTTAAAACTGGAGAAAGAAATTCAATCAGAATTGAGGATATAAATGGAATAGACTTTATTATAATTACCATTTTCAGTTCATCTATTCAGTTTACATTCACCTCTATTGTTTCGTCAATATCAGGGTCGGCACTTATGACAATTTTATAACATTTTATTTTTGTTCTAATATCTTCAGAGGTTTTCTGGCTATGTGCAGCCTGAATATCAATGTCAACAGTTTCTGTTTCTGGGCTAGTTACCCCTGGCTTTATAAAGATTGAATCTTCCCACTCCTTGCTACTGCCGTTGAATTCTACATCTCCATCAACGCTCTCGCACTCAACTTTCACCCCTACGCAGTGCCCATTATGATTTGTAATCTTCAGGTGGTATCTTGATGCAGGAGGAACATTACACTCTGGCGTGTTCCCGGATGTGGTCTTGATATAACAATCGATCCCCAGAGGTGTCTGTTTTGAACCTGGGTTTGCCTCGCAATCAGCTGTCGACATGATCACCTAAGAAATCGTCAATGTCTTCGACCACTTCAGGTGGTAGCTTCTTTCTTTCTGTGTCTGAGTATACGAGTTCAATTAGGTCTGTGTTTGGTTCTTTGGCGGCTACACCGATTTTACTCTGATACTCCTCATTGGATGTTCGTTTCCATCTCAAGCTATGGTCAGATCCGTAAACAACAAAAAATTCAGCATCATCTATCTGTGCTTCTTCAATTTCATCGATTTCGCCCTCAACAGAGTCTTCTTTACCTTCCAGCATGACCTCTTTGTGACCAGGCGTCCTTTCCCTGCTGATAACTACAAATTCACTAAACAAGATATTGCTGTTCCAGTTGGCAGAGAATCTATCCTCATATGCCTCAATGATGATGTCTTGGAGATCTTCACCGCTCCGCCAGACCGCTGGAAGTTCGAGTCTAGTCATAGAAGGATGATGTGACTACCGCGACACCCACCTCCAGGTGATCTAGTTTGTACATGTGTAACACACAACATCGGGATCATAATAAATGTATCTTCTGGTCAGAACATTAATGACTATATCTGTGTGTTATTGTATAAGAGTGGTGCATCTTGCAAAGAATATCAGGGGTAACTTGCAAGGTTGATGGTTCCTACCTATCACTACCTCCGATCCACTGTCTTTGGCCCCGTTTTAATTGACTCACACGTTATTAGAGCGTCTTCTTGATGCTCTTGTGAGGTTAACCACTTCTTCATTACGCGGATTTACTTCTCTTCGCCCACATCTTGTCGCCAATATTGGATTGTCGCGCGCAATGACCAACCCGAAGTCCGGAAAGTTGATCCACTTGAGGGAGGAATGTTCCACCTCATACGATTGGAGTCGGCGTCACAACAGAGGGAAACCCAAAGGTAACCTCCCACTGCCCTGCCTCTGTTGACTCATGTCCGATAGCAGGCAGTTATTAGTGGTTGTAGCTACTACTTTTTACTGAACCCCGCTACGTATGGCGGTTTGGGACAAAAGTAGCCGGTGACTTAGTGAATTGCTGAGGGGGTGGAAGGCGAAAGCCTCCCCGTCATGCGGTTTGCTACTTCACAGAAGCGCGCAGCGCGTATGGGTTGGGGCGGATTCGAACCGCCGACCTGCTCCGTGTGAAGGAGCCGTCATAACCTGGCTAGACCACCAACCCGCTCGTGTCGAGGTATCCGACCTCCGGACTTAAGCGTTACTTTGTCGCGGGGATTCATTCCCCGGGCGTCCCACGATACGGCTATGACTCACAAGCTCCGGTTCCTCGAACGCGTCCGGCAGGGCCTCACGGGCCTGTTACATCTCCCGCTGTCGGCGATCGGCCTGTACGCCGAGCGGGAGACGCCCCGCGACCAGTACGCGCTCACGCTCCGCGACCCGTACACTATCGTCGAGGCGAGGCTGCATCGGCTCGGCTTCGTGCGCAACCTCGTCTCCTCGCTGAAGTTCCGGGACTACGCGACGCCGGAGGAGACGTCCGTCGCCAGCTGGGTTCGGTACCCGGACGGGGCCCTCGGGAGCGACTCACAGCTCCACCTCTCGCTGTACATCGGGCCGGACCGCTCGACGACCGACGTGTACGCGCACTGGGAGCCGTCGTGGATCCGCCATCCGATCCGCCACTACCGAGCGAACGACGTCGACGCCGAGGAGGGGATCGATCGCGTCCGGGCGCTGTTCGAGCGGGAGGGGGTCGAGTACTCCGTGGTGCCGGCCGACGAGCGGCTCACCGTCGGGACGGAGCCCGCCGAAAATTGAACCGTTACTCCTCGGCGGCGTCGTGGCCGCGGTACTCCTTCACGCGCGCTCGGGCCGAGGCGACCGCCTCGCGGGCCTCGCCCTCCGCGCGCTCTTCCAGCTTCTTCAGGTCGTCCTGAATTCGGTCCAGCCGCGAGGGCTCCGGCTCCTCCTCTTCGGCGCCGACGAACTCTTTCACGCGAGCCTCGACGGGCTCCAGCTCCTCTTTTACGCCCGCCTTCGCGTGTTCCGCCGCGCGACCGAGGTAGTACCGTGCGTCTTCGAAGTGCTTGCTCATATCTGTCCTTTGGAAGCCGACGGATATATTCTTTGTGGCTCTTTCGAGGCGACAGGAAGGTGCGGCCGCTCGGAACGCGGCGCGTCCGCTCTCGGGGCGGCGCTGCGGACGGCACGAGAAAGTGGTCGCGAGCGTCAGTACGACGGCGACTCCTCGGGCTCGCCGTCGCGCGCGTTCGCGACCCGGCCGAGCGTGAACAGCAGATCCGAGAGGCGGTTGAGGTAGGAGACCACCGCCTCGTTGATCGCCTCGGAGCGCGCGAGCTCGACGACCCGTCGCTCGGCGCGGCGGGTCACGGTCCGGGCGTGGTGGAGGCGCGCGCCCGACTCGCCGCCGCCGGGCAGGACGAACGAGGTCAGCGGCTCCAGCTCCTCGTCGAAGCCGTCGATCCGGTCTTCGAGCGCTTCGACCAACTCGGGCTCGACCTGCGGGTCGTCCGGGTCCGGATCGGGGTTCGCGAGGTCGGCCTGTACCACGTGGAGGTGGTTCTGGACCGTCTCCAGCAGCTCGTCGAGGTCGTCGTACCCGGTCGGGCGCACGGTCCCGATCAGCGCGTTCGCCTCGTCGACGGTCCCGTACGCCTCGATCCGCGGGCTGGACTTCGACACGCGGCTCATGTCGCGGAGGTCGGTGTCGCCCTGGTCGCCGCGTCCGGTGTAGATGGTCATGCGAGGGTCCGGTCGACGTACTCCACGATGTTCGCGCTCTCGGCCATCGTCACGCCGCGTTCCTCGTCGATCAGGACGGGGACGCCGCGCTGGCCGCTGACCCGCTTCACCTCGTCGCGGTCGGAGTGAAGCGCGTCGACCCACTCGGTCTCGTACTCGATCCCGGCTTCGTCGAGCGCGTCGGCCGCCTTCTCGCACCACGGACACCCGTCGAGCGCGTAGAGTCGAATCGCCATGCTCGACCGATCGGCGCGCGGCGGCAAGAAGGTACGGTGTCGGCGGGGGACCGTCCGCCGACCGACGAGTCGGTCGCCGCTCGCGAGACGCTACAGGTCATGGTACGACGCCATCCCCTCGCGGAACGCCGGCGGGACCGGCGCGGGCTCGCCGGAGTCGGGGTCGAGGCTGACGAGGGTCGCCTCGCCCTCGGCGACGACGGCACCGTCGACTCGCAGCTCGTGCGTCATGGTCACGCTCGATCGGCCGAGCTCGACCACGTCGAGCGCGACCGTCACGGCCCCGTCTGCCAGCTCGACCGGTCGACGGAAGTCGAGCGAGAGCGACGCCAGCACCGTCGACACGCTGGAGAGGTCGGCGTCGAGGACGTCTCGGAAGTACTCCGTCCGGGCCTGTTCGACGTACGTCGCGTAGACGGCGTTGTTGACGTGACCCATCGCGTCGATGTCGCGGAAGCGGACGTCGATCTCGGTCGTGAACGTGCTCATGTCGGGTCGTCCGCGGGAGGCGGTATGTAGGCGTCGGGAGCGGTCGCCGACCGATCCCGACGGCGATCGATCGAAATGGGGGCGTCGTCAGTACAGCAGCTCGTCGTCGTTCTCGATCATGTACAGCGACCGCGCGGCGATGTTGACGGCGTGGTCGCCGACGCGTTCGAGGTCGCGGATCGTGAGGAGGAGCCGCGAGACGTTCTGCATCGTTCCCTCCACGTCGGCGTCCTCGCGGAGCTCGTCGCGCTCGATGAGGTCGCGGACGACGAGGTCGCTCGCGGCCACGCAGGCGGCGTCGACGTCGTCGTCGGCCTCAGCGACGGCGTGACACAGGTCCGGGTCCGAATCCGCGTACGCCTCCATCGCTTCCTCCAACATCGTCAGCGTGTCGTCGCCGATGCGCTGGACGTCGACGTCGGGGAACACCTCGCGGTCGGCCTGCTTCGCGTACTCGCCGAGGTTCGTCGCCAGGTCAGCGATCCGCTCGAGGTCGGTGATGATCTTGAACGAGGCCGCGATGAACCGCAGATCGCCCGCCACCGGCTGCTGGAGCGCGATGAGGTCGGTGCACTGCCCCTCCAGTTCGAGGTACAGGTCGTTGATCTCGGCGTCGCCGGCGATGACCTCGTCGCCCAGATCGCCGTCTTGGCGCTCCAAGGCGTCGAGGCCCATCCGGAGCCGCTCGGCGACGACCTCGCTCATGTAGAGCACGTCGGCGCGGAGCTCCTCCAGCTTCGACTGGTACTGTTCGCGTGGCATCGTCTTGGCGTATCCGCCTCACCGGACGTATAAAAACACGTCGCCGACCGAACGATCGGTTTCGCTCCCACCGATCGACGCGGGGCCGATCGCGTCACGGTGGCGGGTTCGGCCGAGGTCGCGTTCGACCGCCTCACGTTCGACCGAGTGCCGTGATCCCTGACGAGTCGGACCGGACGAGAGTTCGGGGTCGACTACGACTCCGTGCCGATCGCGTCGTCGACGGCGTCCACCGAGTCGTCGGCGGTACGCCCCGGGAGGAACGTCCCGGTCTCGCGGCGAACGCCGACGAGCAGCGCGACCCCCGCGGCGAGCGGCATGACCGCGCAGGCGGCGTAGATCGGCGCGAAGCCGACCGTCTCGATCAGCGGTAACGACACCATCGGCCCGAGCCCGCCGCCGATGTCGCCGAACACGTTGTTCGTCCCGGAGGCCCGCCCCATCCGCTCGTCGGGGGTCAGGTCGGCGAGCAGCGCCATCATCGGGCCGCTCGTTCCGCCCTGTCCGGCGCCGATGAAGACGCAGGCGAGCGCGAGGTCGACGACCGATCCCGACCGGGCGAGCAGCAGGAACCCGACAAACGAAACGACGAGGAAGGTCAACAGGATCGGCGTGCGCGACTCCCGCGTGTCCGATATCCGACCGCCGACGATCATGAAGAAGGAGGCGGAGACGACGGTGCCGGCCATGAACAGCCCCGAGGTCCCCTGCGGGGCGAGCCCGAACAGGGAGATGTCGTTCTCGCCGAGGAACAGCACGAGCGTGGAGAACAGCGCGCCGATGTACGCGAACAGGAGCCCGAAGTTGACGAGCCCGACGGTGAGCGCGGGGACCGAGGTGTCGACGTCCCACGGCTTGATCGAGTCCCCCGAGCGGTCGCCCGTGACGTGCGTCTCCGGGACGTACCGGTGGGCCACGACGCTGGCGGTGAGCGCGAACGCGGCGGCGACGGCGAAGGCGGCCGCGTTGCCCGCCAGTGACGAGACGACCCCGCCGAGCACGAGCCCGGCCGGGAACCCCATCGTGATCCCGCCGCGGACGACGCCCATGTTCGTCCCGCGCGACCCGCTGTCGGAGAGGTCGGCGGCGATGGTGTAGGCGGTCGCGAACACCGCGGCGGAGCCGAACCCCCAGAGGACCCGCGCGAGGAGGAACCACGTCTCCGGCGCGACGAAGACAGACAACGGGGCGAGCCACCAGTCCGGGCCGATCGCGACGGCGCCGACCGCGGCCCGCGGGAGCGCCGCCGCGAGCGGGCGGAGCGACTCGGCCGGCGGCATCGCGAGCGCGACGACGTACCCGAGCGTCGCGATTCCCTCGACCAGCAGTCCGTACACGAACGGCTTGCGCGTCCCGTACCTGTCGACGAGGGCGCCGGCCGGCCCGTTCGCGACGAGCCGCACCCAGCGGTTCGCCGAGAGGATGACGCCGACCATGAACGCCGAGATTCCGAGGACGGCGCCGAGGTTCGGCAGGATCGGGAAGACGACTCCGCCGCCGAACCCGACGAAGAACGTGCTGGCGATGACAGCGAGCAGCACGGTGGGCGGGCGATCGAAGCCGAACCGTCCCATCTCAGACACCTCGCGGGGACGCCGCGTCTCCTTCGCGCCGTTCCGGCGCCGACCCGTTCCCCGACCGCGTCGGTGTCGCGGTCATTCCGTCTCGTCGTCGCGGCTCATCGCGGCGATCCCGTCCTCAAGCGAGGGGAGCGCCACCCCATCGGCGAGCAGCGGCGCGACGATCCGCTGGAGGGTCGCCTCGGCGACCCGCCGGGTGTATGTCGGCTCGGGGAGGTCGTCGACGGCCGTCGCGTCGCCGCCCTCGGCGGTAGCGCCGTCACCGTCCGCGTCGGCCTCGTCACTATCGCCCGCCCCGTCGGCCTCGTCTCCATCGCCCGCCCCGTCGGCCTCGTCTCTATCGCCCGCCCCGTCGCCGTCCCCGCCGGTGAGCGTGATCTGTCGGGTCCGCGCGCCGTCGAGCGTCGCGACCACGAGCGCCGCCGTCTCCTCGACGTCGACCTCGCGGAACGTCCCGTTCTCGATCCCCGATTCGAGGATGTCGGCGACGGTGCCGCGGAGCAGGCGGTCGCTCCTGACCAGCTGTTCCCGGATCCGCTCGTTGAACGGCCCCTGCGTCCGGAGTTCGAGGAGGGCGATGTGGAACGCCTCGCGGTCGACGGCGTCGGCCTCGAAGACGAACCAGCCGACGAACCCCGCGAGCCGCTCGATCGGGGGCTCGTCGGCGTGAGCTCGGATCCGAGCCTCGGAGTCGGTGATGACGTAGTCGAGGAACGCGACGAGCAGGTCCTCCTTCGTGTCGTAGTGGTAGTGGAGCAGGGACTTGCTCTTCGAGCACTCGTCGGCGATGTCCTGCATCGTCACGTCGGCGTAGCCGTGGGCGCGGAGCGCGCGGTAGACCCCGTCCATGATCTCCTCGGCCGCGCTCGGCTGATCGCTCATTGACTGACCGGTCAGTCAGCGACCGGTAAATCCCTATCGGTCGGGGTTCGAACGGCCGGTTCGCGGGTCGCCTTCGGTCCCCGTTCGTCGACTGCCGACCCCCGCTCGCTGCCCGTCGGGCCGCGTTTCCCGACCGTCGACCGCCGGGCCGCGACTGGACCGGCGGCTCACGGGCGTAGAACGGTCGAAAAGCCGATACAACCTCGAAACGTCGACGTCAGCGGTTACAGACGGGTGACGTTCGTGGCGCGCGGACCCTTGTCCGCCTCCTCGATGTCGAACTCGACTTCCTGACCTTCCTCCAGGTCCGGGCCGCCGACGTCCTCCATGTGGAAGAACACGTCCTCGTCCGCGTCGTCAGTCTCGATAAATCCGTAGCCGCCGGTGTCGTTGAAGAAGTCAACCTTCCCTTTCGCCATTGCGTCCGTAAGAGCGGGAGGAGTACATAAAAGGCTTCCGCGAGCGGGGGCTCTGTGTCAAGAGCAAACACACCCCCGATACGGCGGGCCGCTGTCGGGGTCGATCCCGCCGTGTTAGAAACTACTATACGACCCCAGTGCGGAACCGTTAGATATGAGTCAGTCGTACAATCGAGGCCTCATTGAGGACTTCAGTCGGTGGCGGGAGTTCGAGGCGGGGATGTGGGCCTGGATCTTCCATAAGTTCACGGGCTGGGTGCTTATCGGATACCTGTTCACCCACATCGCCGTGTTGAGTACCGGTATCCCTGCGGCAGGCGCGAGCGAAGCCGCGATCATGGCCGGAGAGGACGTGTACACCCAGACGATCGTCAGCCTCGAGAGCCTGCTGTTGGTGCGGCTCTTGGAGGTCGGCCTGCTCGCGGTGGCCGTGTTCCACATGCTCAACGGCACCCGGCTCCTCCTCGTCGACCTCGGGGTCGGCCTGGACGCACAAGACAAGAGCTTCTACGCGTCACTCATCCTGACCGGAGCGATCACCGTCGCGTCGGTGCCGACGTTCATCGCGGGGGCGTTCTGAGATGGCGGAGCGCTACTCCTCGTTCAAATCCGGCGGTCGGATGTGGCTGCTCCAGCGGGTCACGGCGGCGTTCCTGCTCGTCGTGCTGGCGTTCCACTTCTTCCTGCTCCACTTCGTCCACCACGCTGACGAGGTGTCGTTCCTCGCCAGCTCGGGGCGGATGGAGAGCCTGAGCTACTACTCGCTGATGATCCTCTTCCTCGTGACGGCGACGTTCCACGGGGTCAACGGCGTCTACAACGCCCTCGTCAACCAGGGACTCACCGGCACCAAACGCACCGTCATCAAGTGGACCCTCGTCGCCGCGAGCGCGGTCCTGATCGTTCAGGGCGTGCGCACCGCGAACGCGTGGGCGGGAATCGGACTCTACTGAACCGACCATGAGCACACAGATACCGAAGCAGACCGAGGAATCGAGCGAGACCGAAGCGGAGACCGACGTCGCCTCCAAGGGCGACGAACGGCGGGCCGAGAAGCGCCGCCGGGCCGCGGAGGAACGCGCCCGCAGACAGGCCGAGGAGGCCGAGAAGGCCGCGGCCGACGAGGACACGATCGAGCTGAAGGTGTTCCGATACGACCCGGAGGTGGAGGGGAAACAGGAACCCCGATTCGACACGTTCCACGTTCCCTTCACGAAGGGGATGACCGTCCTCGACGCCCTGATGTACTCGCGGGATAACTACGACTCCTCGCTCACGTTCCGTCACTCCTGTCGGCAGGCGGTGTGCGGTTCGGACGCCATGTTCGTCAACGGCGGCCAGAAGCTGGCGTGTAAGACGCAGATCGTCGACCTCGAGGAGCCGATCCGCGTCGAGCCGCTCCCGCACGCCGAGGTCGAGAAGGACCTCGTCGTCGACATGGAGCACTTCTACGACCAGATGGAGGCCGTCGAGCCGTACTTCCAGACGGACGAGTACCCCGACGGGGAGCTGGAGGAGCAGCGCCAGACGCGGGAGAACCGCGAGAAGGTGAAGATGTCGACGCGCTGCATCTGGTGCGGCGCGTGCATGTCCTCGTGTAACATCGCCGCCGGCGACAACGAGTACCTCGGGCCCGCCGCGATCAACAAGGCGTACCGGTTCGCCATGGACGAGCGCGAGGGCGAGGAGATGAAACAGAAGCGGCTGGAGATCATCGAGCAGGAGCACGGCGTCTGGCGGTGTCAGACCCAGTTCTCCTGTACCGAAGTGTGCCCGAAGGACATCCCCCTCACCGAGCACATCCAGGAGCTGAAGCGCGAAGCGGTGAAGAACAACCTGAAGTTCTGGTAACGGCGGGAGACACTCTCAAGGGCATTCGGAACCAACCGACTATCATAACCACAATGCACGAACACGACGTCATCGTTGTCGGCGCCGGGGGGGCGGGACTCCGGGCGGCGATCGCAGCACAGGAAGCCGGGGCCGACGTGGCCATCGTCTCGAAACTGCACCCGGTCCGCTCGCACACGGGCGCGGCCGAGGGAGGAATTAACGCGGCGCTGCGCGACGCCGACTCCTGGCAGGACCACGCATACGACACCATGAAGGGGTCGGACTACCTCGGCGACGCGCCGGCGGTCGAGGCGCTCTGTCAGGAGAGCCCGGAGGAGGTCATCCAGCTGGAACACTGGGGAATGCCGTTCTCCCGCGAGGAGGACGGTCGCGTCTCCCAGCGCCCGTTCGGCGGGCTCTCGTTCCCCCGGACGACGTACGCCGGCGCCGAGACCGGCCACCAGATGCTCCACACGATGTACGAGCAGGTGGTCAAACGCGGCGTTACGGTGTACGACGAGTGGCACGTGATGGACCTCGCCGTCACCGACGAGGACGACCCGGCCGACCGCACCTGCCACGGCGTCGTCGCCTACGACATCCAGAGCGGCGAGGTCAGCGGCTTCCGCGCCGACAACGGCGTCATCCTCGCGACGGGGGGGATGGGGCAGGTGTTCGACCACACCACCAACGCGGTCGCGAACACCGGCGACGGCGTCGCGATGGCGTACCGCGCCGGCGTCCCGATGGAGGACATGGAGTTCATCCAGTTCCACCCGACCACGCTGCCGTCGACGGGGGTCCTGATCTCGGAGGGGGTCCGCGGCGAGGGCGGCATCCTCTACAACAGCGAGGGCGAGCGGTTCATGTTCGAGCACGGCTACGCGAACAACGACGGCGAGCTCGCCTCCCGCGACGTGGTCTCCCGCGCCGAGCTGACCGAGGTCAACGAGGGGCGCGGCATCGAGGACGAGTACGTCCACCTCGACATGCGCCACTTGGGCGAGGAGCGCATCCTCGACCGGCTGGAGAACATCCTCCACCTCGCGGAGGACTTCGAGGGCGCCGACGGGCTCACGGAGCCGATGCCCGTCAAGCCCGGTCAGCACTACGCGATGGGCGGCATCGAGACGAACGAGCACGGCGAAACCGCCATCGACGGGCTGTACGCCGCCGGCGAGTGCGCCTGCGCGTCGGTCCACGGCGCGAACCGCCTCGGCGGCAACGCGCTCCCGGAGCTCATCGTCTTCGGCAAGCGCGCCGGTCGTCACGCCGCCGGCGAGGACATGGGCGAGGCAACGGTCACGACCGGGAAAGACGGCGAGTGGGAGGCCGCCGACTACGAGTTCGAGATCGAGGTCGGCGAGACGGGCGGGAAGGGCCCCGCCGCGGCCGACGGCGGCGCGGTGGCGTCCGACGCCGAGAGCGTCCTCGGTGCCACCGTCGAGCGCGCCAAGGACCGAGTCGACGAGCTCCTCGCGCGCAAGGGCCGCAACCACGCGGAGATCCGCTCGAAGGTCCAAGAGACGATGACGGCCAACGTCAACGTGTTCCGCGAGGAGGGCCGGCTCGAGGAGACGCTCGGCGACCTCCGCGAGGCGCGGGAGGCGTACAAGGACGTCGCCGTCTCCGACCCGTCACGGACGTTCAACACCGACCTGATCCACACGATGGAGACGCGGAACATCCTCGACATCGCCGAGGCGCTCACGATGGGCGCGCTCGCGCGCAAGGAGTTCCGCGGCGCTCACTGGCGGAAGGAACACCAAGAACGCAAAGACGAGAACTGGCTGAAGCACACGCTCGTCTCGTGGAACGACGGCGAGCCGGAGCTGTGGTATAAGCCGACGATCCTCGAGGGCGAGAACAAGACGTACGAGCCGAAGAGCCGGTCGTACTGAGCCGTCGGACGCGACGCGATCGCGCCGACCCGGTCGCCCCGGGGCGACCGGGTCGGGCACGATCGTTCCGGATCGTTCACGGTCTCCTATCCGTCGTCGGTCGAAAGAGTCGGCGCGTTCCGGCGTCGACACTCTCTGCGCGGCGATCTCGCGATCGACGAACTGTCGTTTTTGGCCGATAGGAACCGTCTCGTTACCGTTCCGATCGATTACGACGATCGTTGAATAGGGGATTTATTATCGTCGAACTCGACGCTTCGGACAAGATGTTAGAGACACGCACCGCGGCGCCGGCCCTGCCGTCGGAGCTGCAGTCGCCCCGCGCGAAGCTCGTGTACCTGTACCTGACGACGAACGGCGACGCGACCGTCTCGGAGATGGGCGACTCGCTCGGGATGAAGAAGATCTCGCTGTACAGCATCCTGAAGACCCTCAAGCGAGAGGGGATGGTCGACTGCGACGGCGAATCCTACCAGCTGAACTGAGCCCTCGCCCCGCCGCGTTCTGAAGACTCCGCGACCCCCCAGCGGAGCGTTTAGGGGCTCGCGGGACGCAGTACGTCCGTGGACGCGAATCAACAGGAGTTCCGGAACCCGTTCGGGATGGACACGGCCTGCGAGAACTGCCCCGAGCTGTGCGACGCGCGGGAGCGCGTCGTCCACGGGTACGGTGACGTGGGCGCCGAGTTCCTCGTCGTCGGGACCGGGCCGACCGCGGCCGCCGAGGAGAACGGCGTCCCGTTCACGGGCGCGGAGGGCGGCGAGCGGGTCCAGTCCATTTTCGCCGACCTCGGGTTCGTGCGCTCGTCGCCGGACGCGGCGGAGCCGGACGTTCAGAACGTCTTCTTCACGAGCCTGACGCGCTGCCGACACCCGGAGCGCGAGCCGACCGACCGCGAGGTCGACACCTGCGAGCCGTTCCTCAACGCGGAGATCCGGATGATCAACCCGCAGATAATCGTCCCCGTCGGGGAGCGGCCGCTCCGCGAACTCGCGGTCGAGTACACGACGCGGCGCCCCGACTCCTTCGACGTCGACGCCGAGCACGCGACGACCATCCGCGGCCGCGGGTTCGAGCTGGTGCCGATGAAGGAGCCGGAGTCGATGACCGACGCCGAGGCCGACGCTTTTCGCGATCACATGCGCGAGAACGTGTTGAGCCGGGATTACCGGCAGACGAAGGGCCGGCAGAGCCGCTGACAACCGAATTCCGGGGCGTCGCGAACCGCCGGTACAGCGATCTACCGGTGCCGCGAACCGCCGTCAGTCTTCGAGGTCGACGTCGCGGAGGATCTCCTCGGTCGCGTCCCGGCTGTCCGCCCCGAACGCGCAGTCGATGAGGATGTGGCCGCCGAGTGTCGACGGGGATATCACTTGATCGGCGCCGGCGCGGCGGAGCTTGTCCACGTTTTCGCGCTGCGTCACCGCCGCGACGATCCGCACGTCTGGGTTGAGCTGGCGGGCGGTAAGGATGGCGAGCGCGTCGCGCGCGTCGTCCTCGGTCGCGACGACGACCGCGCGGGCGCCGTCGAGGTTGACCCGTTCGAGCGGTTCCACGTCGCTGGGGTCCGCGGTGTACACCGGGACCTCGTGGTCGGCGAGCCGCCGGGCGGCCGTCTCGTCCGGCGTCACCACGGCGTAATCGACGCCGTCGCGCTCGTCGAGTTCTTCGAGTATCGGTTCCGTCAGGTCCCCGTAGCCGAGCACGAGGACGTGGTCGTCGAGGAGGTCTATCTGTCTGTCTGTCATCTTTCCGAGCGCCTTGGAGAGCTGCGCCTCGATGGCGGGCGTGAGGAGGACCCCGAGCGCCACCGCGAACGCGGCGACGTTCATCACGAGCGAGGAGAGCACGAACAGCTGGGCGATGTCGGCGGCCGCGCCGGCCTCCGGCGTCACGTCGCCGTAGCCGACCGTGGAGGCGGTGACGACGGTGAAGTAGAAGGCGTCGACGATCGTCTCCACCCCGTTGAACTGGTCGCGGAGCGCGTACGTGCCGACCGTTCCGTACGAGACGGCCGTCACGAGCGCTGCGCCCGCCGCGAGCTGCGTCGGCGACGGGGAGAAGCGCCTGTCGAATCGTCCGCGGTTGTAGACGAGCGGGGGCACCGACAGGACCGACAGCGCGACCAGCGGGAACGACAGCACCGACGCCTGCATCAGCCCCTGAATCGCGGTCAGGGGCAGCAGGACCGCCGTGGAGTGCCAACCCACCCGGTAGCCGTTCTTCAGCGCGAAGCCGCTGCCGAGCATCGCGAAGCCGGTGATCGTCCCCGTGAATCCGACCGTCTGGCGGACGACGTCGGGGACGAGAGGGGCGAGCGGCCCGTCGACGCCGAGCCCGCCGATCTGGGCGAGTCCGGCGAGGATCGACAGGACCGCGACCGCGAACGTCAGGGCGATGGACGCCCGCACGGTCACCCAGTCGCGGGTCAGCTCCATACCGGCCCGTCGCCGAGGCTTGACTTAAACCCCGCGAGGGCGGAGCGGCGGCGGCGACAGGGGTTTAACCTCACCGCCGAGTGTGGGGCGTATGTCACTGCCCGTCGAGGTCGTCTTCGGGATCTACCTCGGGATCATCACGGGGATCCTGCCCGCGCTGGTCTCCGGGGTGCTCGGATTCGTGTTCAAGTACGTCACCGGGGTGACAATTCCCGGGCTCGGGGTCGTCGTCCTCGCGCTCGCGATCGCCGGCATCAACGGCGGCCTGCTCGCGCTCAACGACGAGACGATCCGCTCGTCCGAGCGCGCGCCGGCGGTCCTCACGGCCATCGTGGTGGTCCTGATGATCTCGCTGTACGCGCACGCCCAAGGGGACAAGCTCGGCGCCACCGTCCCGAAGCGGATCTCGCTCCAACAGCTCCGCGACCGGACCCTCTCGACGGACGTCGTCGAGCTGGTCGGCGGTCGGGGTCGGGTCACCGTCGACGTCGCCGGCGAGGTGAACGACATGGAGGGGTACCCGCCGCTGCCGGCCGAGACCCGGGGCGCGATCGTCGACGGCGAGTGGACGTTCCCGGCCGACCTCCCGCTCGTCGAGCTTGAAGACCGGTTCGCGGAGCGGCTCCGGACCGAGCTCGACCTGGCTGACGTCGCCGTGCGGATCGACGAACGCGCCAACGCGACGGTGGCCGCGGCGCCGCCGACCGGAGCGCTGTCGAAGCGGGTCCCGGAGGGGAAGCGCGCGGTGTCGGTGCCGGCGCTCGTCCCGACCGGGATCGCCCGCGGCGATGTCGTGCGCGTGCTCGCGTCCGGCCTCAGCGTGGACGGGACCGTCCTGGCCGCGAGGACGAGCGGGAAGCCGGAGCCGGGCGCGGGGACGCCGGCGACCGGCGGCGGGCGGCCCGGAGACGACCTCCCCGGGACCGATGCCGCGCGGAGCGACGGGGAGCCGCGCGGGGACGGCGGGCCGCGGACGGACGGCGGCGAGGCGCCCCCCGCCCCGACGACCGCGAGCGCGCCGACGACGACCGGGGGAGAGGGGCGAGTGACGGTCGCCGTCGAGCGGCCGGAGGCGAGCGCGCTCCTGCGCGCGGGTCGGGGGCGCGTCCTCGTCCTCTCCCGCGGCACCCGCCGGGAGTACGAGCTCACGACGCTGCTGCGCCGCGCGGGGAAGCGGTTCCGTAAGGTGTCCGTCGTCCCCGGCGGCCCGCTCGACGGCCACACCATCGGCGAGGTGGGCGTTCGGGAGGCGTACGACGTCGCGGTCCTCGCGGCGCGGCACGACTCGTGGAGTATCGCTCCCGGCGGCTCGCAGCGCCTCTCCGCCGAGGACGAACTGTTCGTCGTGGGGAGCCGCGACGCCCTCGACCGGTTCGCGGAGGCCGCGCGATGATCGCGGCGGCGACGGCGGCCGCGGCGACCGGCGCGGGTCACCAGGGATTCGTCGGCTTCCTCGTCGCCGTCGCACCCAAAGCCGCCGTCGCACCGCCGGTCGACGTCGGCTTCGCGCGCCCGCGGCAGGCGGCGGTCACTCTGGTCACCTTCGCGGTCCTCTCGGTCCTCGTCGCCGGCGCGGCGGCGCTGACGTACCGGTGGTACTTCCGCGACGAGATCCCAGAGGGGGTCACCGTCCTGCTCGGCGTCTCCGTCGTCGCGCTGTACCTCAACACGACCTCGCTCGGGGCGATCGCGGCCGGCGAGAGCCCGTCGCTGCTCGAACCGGAGAGCGTCTTCTTCAACGTCGTCTCGCTCGGCGTCGCGGCGGTGTTCGCACCGGGCGGCCGGTACGTCGGCGACCGGCTCGCGGTCGACGTGTTCGCGCTCTCGGGGGCCAGACAGCTGGATGGCGAGCTGACCGGCATCGTCCGGGCCGTCGGCCGGTTCACGGCCGTCACGCTCCCGGTGGCCGAGGAGATCCGCGACATGGACACCTACGACCCGGTGTCGCCGGAGAAGAAGGCCGAGATGGCCGAGAAGACGCTGCTGTTCGCGCGGAAGCTCTCCGGCGAGGAGCTCCGCGAACGGCTCGTCGAGCGAGTGAAGACCGACCACGGCGTCGGCTACGTGGACGTCGACGTCACCGACGACGGCGCGGTCGAGTACTTCGCGGTCGGCTCCCGCGCGGCGGGGCTCGGACCGACGCTCGCGCCCGGATCCGCCGCGGTCGCCGTGGCCGCTGACCCGCCGAACAACGCGACGGCCGGCGACACGGTCCAGCTGTGGCGCACCGATCCGGAGCCGAAGCGGGTCGCCACCGGCGAGCTCCGGGGCGTCGCCGGCGACGCGGCGACCGTCGCGCTCGACGAGTCCGACGCCGAGGGGCTCACCGAGGAGGAGTCGTATCGGATCGTGACGCTCCCGGCGGAGCCGCAGGCCGACCGGGAGTTCGCCTCGCTGCTCCGGAACGCCGACGAGACGATGGCGGCGATCACGGTCGAGGCCGGCAGCGCCCTCGCCGAGAGCACCGTCGGCGACGTGGAGGTCGTCGTCGCCGCCGTCCGACCCGGGGACGGGGCGGTACAGCCCATCCCGCGGCGCGGGTACGCCTTCGGCGCCGGCGATCTCGTGTATCTGGTCGGCCGACCCGACGCGCTCCGTCGGTTCGAGGCCGACGCCGGCGGAGAGAGGGCGGACCCGTCGGTCGTCACGGCGAACGACGGCGACGACGGCGACGGCGGGGACCGGGCCGACGCCGAGGCCGAACCGAGCGAAGGGACGCAACGCTCTTGAGGCGTCCGTACGGGGTCAACGTATGGAGTGGAAGCTGTTCGCGGACCTCTCGGAGATCGCCGGCGGCCGCACCGTCGAGGTAGAGGCGTCGCCGGGGGACACGGTCGGCGACGCGCTCGACGGCCTGCTCGACGCCCACCCCGACCTCCGAGAGCGCGTGCTCGAGGACGACTCGGTGGCCGACCACATCAACGTCCTCCGGAACGGGCGGAGCGTCCGCCACGACGAGGGGTTGGAGACGACGCTGGAGGAAGGCGACGAGCTGGCGCTGTTCCCGCCGGTGAGCGGGGGCTCGATCGGCCGGTAGATCGGTCGTTTCAAACGGTCGCCCGTCGCATCAGTCGACATGAGCGACGGCCACGACGAGCACGGCGGAGACGGCCACGACGAGCACGGCGGAGACGGCCACGACGAGCACGGCGGAGACGGACACGACGAGCACGGCGGCGACCCGCCCCGAGAGGAGTTCCACGAGGACCCGGTCGGGCACACGCGGGCGACCGCCGACATGACGGTCGGCCAGCTGGTCGAGGGGTACGGCGACGCCGGGATCGGCGCGGCGTCGGTCAACGAGGCGGGCGACGTGCTGGCGGAGATGTTCGCGAACGAGGACTGCACGGTCTTCCTCTCGCTGGCCGGCGCGATGGTCCCGGCGGGGATGCGCCGGATCGTCTCCGACCTGATCCGCGACGGCTACGTCGACGCGCTGGTGACCACGGGCGCGAATCTCACCCACGACGCCATCGAGGCGATCGGCGGGAAACACCACCACGGCAGGACTCACGACCCGGAGAAGAGCCTCCGCGAGCACGACGAGGGGCTCCGCGACGAGGGCGTCGACCGCATCTACAACGTCTACCTCCCGCAGGAGCACTTCGCGGCGTTCGAGGGCCACCTCCGCGAGGAGGTGTTCCCGGCGCTCGAGGCCGACCCGGACGCCGAGGGCGACGGCGCCGTCTCCATCGCCGACCTCGCGCGAGAGCTCGGTCGCGCGAACGCCGCGGTCAACGACCGCGACGACGTGGCCGAGGACCCAGGCGTCGCCGCCGCGGCCTACGAGTGCGACGTCCCCGTCTACTGCCCCGCTGTGCAGGACTCCGTGCTGGGACTGCAGGCGTGGATGTACGCGCAGACGGCCGACTTCACGCTCGACGCCCTCGCCGACATGACGGAGCTGACCGACCTCGCGTTCGAGGCCGACGACGCCGGCTGCCTGCTCGTCGGCGGCGGCGTCCCGAAGAACTTCACCCTCCAGACGATGCTCGTCACCCCGCGGGCGTACGACTACGCCGTCCAGATAACGATGGACCCGGAGGCGACCGGCGGGCTCTCCGGCGCCACCCTCGAAGAGGCCCGGTCGTGGGGGAAGCTGGAGAAGGACGCGCGCAACGCCTCCGTCTACGGCGACGCGACCGTCATGCTGCCGATGCTCGTCGCCGCCGCCCGCGAGCGCGTGGAGTAGTCACGACAAATAGTAATTACATGTAATTAGATTTTTCACCCGGGAGCCACTGATCTGGCGTAATGGCCGACTACACTACCATCTCGCTGCGGAAGGAGTTCGTCGCCGACGTCGAGGAGTACATCGAGGACGAGCCGTTCGGCTCCGTGAAGGAGTTCGTGAAACACGTCGTCGTCCAGGAGATGGAGTCGGACGACGAGATCAGCGAGGCGGAGGCCCGCCGGATCGGCAAGCGGCTCCGGGACCTGGGGTACGTGGACTGATGAGCGTCGCCGACGGCGTTCCGGTCGACGTGCCCGAAGGCGTGTCGCGGGCGGACGCGGTCCTCGCCGGCATGCCGCTGCTGTTCGCCGGCGGGTACGGCGCCGCGTCGGCGATGGTCGAGGGGTGGGTGGTCCCGACCGCCGCCGCGGCGCTGGCGTGCGCGCTGCTGATGCTCGACGCGCTCGTCCGGAACCCGCCTCAGTGAGCGGGGCACCGACGCCAGCCCGTTAGTTCCTCGGTTCCAGCCCGGCCGCCTCGGCCAGCAGCGCGTGCGATTCCAGCGCGTCGCCGTGGTCGGGGACTGCGTGCTGGATCATCACCTCGTCGACGCCGGCTCGGTCGGCCAGCTGTTCGAGGATCCCCGATATCGTCTCCGGACTCCCGGAGACCGACCGCGGCCACTCGTCGTCGTCGAGCGTCGCGGGCGTCGGCTCCGGGGCCTCGCCGAGCTCGTCGACCGCCTCAGCGACGGACGGCGTCGAGTCCCCGAGGTCGCCGCGGCGCATCCGCCGGAAGGTCGCCTCCGCGGGCGCTCGGCGACGGGCCGCGGCCGCGTCGGTCTCGGCGGCGACCGCGTTGACCGCGACCGTCCCCGTCGGCTCGTCTGGGCCGGCAGGGAGCGCGCCGGGCTCGAACGCCTCGCGGTAGGACGCGAACGCACGCTCCGCGAATCCGGGCCTGATGAACCCGGCGAAGCAGTACCGAAGCCCGAGTTTCCCGGCGATCTCGCCGCTCGCCGGGCTCGACCCGAGCACCCACGGAACGGGGGGACCGTCCCCGGAGCGGGGGACGTCGAGGTCGGCGTACTCGTGGCCGTCGGGGTAGGCGTCGTAGAGGTGGCTCACGAGCGCGCGGACCCGTTCCTCGTGGTCCTCGTTCGGACTCTCGACGCGGCGGCTCGTCCCGAGCGCGCGGTCCGCGGCCGGCGGCCCGTTCGCTCGGCCGACGCCGACGTCGACGCGGCCCGGCGCGAGCCCGTCGAGCGTCCCGAACGACTCGGCGACTTTGAACGGGCTGTAGCGATTCAAGAGGACGGCCCCGCTGCCGAGCCGGATCGCGTCGGTCGCCGCCGCGAGCCGTCCGAGGAGCACCTCCGGGGTCGTCCCCGCGAGGCGGTCGGTCCTGCCGTGGTGTTCGGCGACCCAGAAGCGCGAGTAGCCGAGCCGCTCCGCCTGCTCGGCGGCCGCGACCGTGTTCGCGAAGGCGTCGGCGGCGGTCCCGTCCGCGGGGACCGGAGAGAGGTCGACGACGGAGAGGTCCATGCCACGGCTCGGCGACCGCCGGTAGTAAGCGTTCGGCCGGCGGCGGAATCGTGGGGGTCGGACGACCCGCCGCGACCGGACCCGACACTACGGGATTCGAGCGGAATGGAGAGATCGAGAAAGCGTCGTCGTCAGTTGTCGCCGGTCTTCGACTGCCACGCGTAGTCGCGGCGCTTCGCGGACTTACCGAAGCCGCAGGAGGAGCAGCGCTCCTTCTTGACGTGGTAGGACTTCTCGCCGCAGCGGCGGCACTTCACGTGAACCGTCTTGTTCTTCTTCCCCTGAGAGGGCGTTCCGGAGCCGGTCATGCTTTGATGGTGACGACGTTATCGCCGCGTATAATCGTTGTGTCTTCGATCGCGACGGCGAACTCCGCGTCGAGATCGTCGTCGACGCGGTCGCCGACGTCGTCCTCCGGCTCGATGACGACGTTCATGTGCTGGTCGTAGCCGGCCAGCACTCCGTAGTAAGTCGTCCCGTCCTTCAGGTGTACCGTCACCGGGTCCTCGAGCGACGCTTCGAGCACGTCGAGGGGTCGTCCACTCATTGTACGTATCGCCGCCCGTCGCGGTAATAAAAATACCGGGACGCGAGGAGGACAGATCGGGGTGAAAACCCGTTCACGCCGGTCGAGACTGTCGGGTACCGCCGTGTTACCGGCCGTCGCGGTGGGCCCCGAACCCCGGTGTTTTTAAGACGGGCTCCTGTATCTCGGGATACCACACTCCCGCGGGACACGGTGAGCCGACGTCGGCTCGGCCGTAGCGGGGCCTCAACGACGCGCGGTCGGACGTAGCGCTGACGGCTCCTTGCGGGGTTTCAGTGATGAACGCCGTACAGGCGTTCGATATACACAAACCATGGAAATCGAAATTGCGACACTCGGCGGTTACGAAGAGGTCGGTCGACAGATGACGGCGGTGCGAGCGGGCGACGACATCGTCATCTTCGACATGGGCCTGAACCTCAGTAAGGTCCTCATCCACGACAACGTGGAGACCGAGAGCATGCACAGCCTCGACCTGATCGACATGGGCGCGATCCCGGACGACCGCGTCATGAGCGAGCTGGAGGGCGACGTCCAGGCGATCGTGCCCACCCACGGTCACCTCGACCACATCGCGGGCATCCCGAAGCTCGCGCACCGGTACGACGCCCCGATCGTCGGCTCCCCGTACACGATCGAACTGGTCAAACAGCAGATCGCCGACGAGGGGAAGTTCCAGGTCGACAACGACCTCGTGAAGATGAAGGCGGGCGGCACGATGGCCATCGGCGACTCCGAGCAGGTCGAGATGGAGTTCGTCAACGTCACGCACTCGATCATCGACGCCATCAACCCGGTCCTCCACACGCCCGAGGGCGCGATCGTCTACGGCCTCGACAAGCGGCTGGACCACACCCCCGTTATCGGCGACCCGATCGACATGGACCGGTTCCGCGAGATCGGCCGGCAGGACGAGGGCGTCCTCTGTTACATCGAGGACTGCACGAACGCCGGCCGGAAGGGCCGGACCCCTTCCGAGTCGTACGCGAAGAAGCACGTCGAGGACACGCTGACCTCGATGGAAGACTACACGGGCGGGATCGTCGCCACGACGTTCTCCTCCCACATCGCCCGCGTGAAGACGCTCGTCGAGTACGCCCGCGAGATCGGCCGTCAGCCGGTCCTCCTCGGGCGCTCGATGGAGAAGTACTCCGGGACGGCCGAGCGGCTCGACTTCGTCGACTTCCAGGGCGACGTGGGCATGTACGGCCACCGGAAGTCCGTCGACCGCGCGTTCAAGCGGATCATGAAGGAGGGGAAGGGGAACTTCCTCCCCATCGTGACGGGCCACCAGGGCGAGCCGCGCGCGATGCTCACCCGCATGGGCCGCGGCGAGACCCCGTACGAAATCGACGACGGCGACAAGGTCGTCTTCAGCGCCAGCGTCATCCCGGAGCCCACCAACGAGGGCCAGCGCTACCAGAGCGAGCAGCTCCTCCGGATGCAGGGCGCTCGCCTCTACGACGACATCCACGTCTCCGGCCACCTCCGCGAGGAGGGGCATTACGAGATGCTGCAGGCGCTCCAGCCGCAGCACCTCATCCCCGGCCACCAGTCGCTGGAGGGCCGCTCGCCGTACGTGAGTCTCGCGAAGTCGCAGGGGTACAAGCTCGGTCGTGACATTCACGTCACGCAGAACGGGAGCGTCATCCAACTCGTCGAATGACGAGCGAGACGAAGGAGGCGCGGGTGCTGGACGCCATCCGCGAGCGGCGTGAACTGGTCAACGCCGCTATCGACGAAGAGCTGCCGGTACAGCACCCGGAGCGCCTCTACGAGGCGACGCGGTACATCCTCGAGGCCGGCGGGAAGCGGCTGCGCCCGACGGTGGCGACGCTCGCCGCCGAGGCCGTCGCGGGCGTCGAGCCGATGAGCGCCGACTTCCGCGAGTTCGCCGCCCTCGACGGGACCGAAGTGGACGTGATGCGCGCGGCGGTCGCCATCGAGGTGATCCAGTCGTTCACCCTGATCCACGACGACATCATGGACGAGGACGACCTCCGGCGCGGCGTCCCCGCCGTCCACGAGCAGTACGACACGTCAACGGCGATCCTCGCCGGCGACACGCTCTATTCGAAGGCCTTCGAGTTCATGACGGAGACGGGCGCGGCCCCGGAGAACGGGTTGGAGGCGATGCGGATGCTCGCGTCCACCTGCACGGAGATCTGCGAGGGACAGGCGCTCGACGTCTCGTTCGAGTCGCGCGACGATATCCTCCCCGAGGAGTACCTCGAGATGGTCGAGCTGAAGACCGCGGTCCTGTACGGGGCGTCGGCGGCGACGCCGGCGATCCTGCTCGGCGCCGCCGACGACGTCATCGACGCGCTGTACGAGTACGGGATCGACTCGGGACGGGCGTTCCAGATCCAAGACGACGTGCTCGACCTGACCGTTCCCTCCGAGGAGCTGGGGAAACAGCGCGGCTCCGACCTCGTCGAGGGGAAGGAGACGCTGATCACCCTCCACGCGCGTCAAGAGGGCGTCGACGTCGACGGCCTCGTCGACGCCGACACCCCGGCCGAGGTCACGGAGTCGGCCATCGAGGACGCGGTGGCCGCCTTGGAGGAGGCCGGCTCCATCGCGTACGCCCGCGAGACCGCGGAGGACCTCACCGCGCGGTCGAAAGAGCACCTCGAACTGCTTCCCGAGAGCGGCTCGCGGAGCCTCCTTGAGGACCTCGCGGACTACCTGATCGTCCGCGGCTACTGAGCGGACCGGGCGGAAAGCGAGTCGGACGGCCGCGACCGGACCGCCGGCCGTCCGGCCACGATCCGGCGGCGTCCTCCGCAACGGACACCGCTTTATTCCCCGTCGCCTTCCTTCGACCGTGTCACGGTATCGAGACGTCGTCCTGTTTTTCACCCTCGCCACGCTCTGGGGCGGCTCCTTCGTCGCCATCGAGGTCGGCCTCGACTACTACCCGCCGGTGCTGTACGCGGCCTGCCGGTTCGACGTGGCGGCGCTGGTGTTGGTGTCGTACGTCCTCCTGACGGAGACGGGACCGCTCCCCAGCACGCGCGGCGACTTCGCCGCCATCGGCTTCAGCGGGGGGCTCTCCGTCGCCGCCAACAACTCGCTGCTGTTCGTCGGACAGCAGTACACCACCAGCGGCATCGCCTCGATCACCTACAGCCTCGTGCCGATCGCGACCGCGGCGGTCGCGGCCGCCTGGATCGGCGGTTCTGACCTCGACGCGCGCGGCGCGTTCGGTGTGGTACTCGCGTTTATCGGCGTCGGGCTCGTCGCCCAGCCGGACCCCGCGAACCTCGCCGGGGGCGTCACCATCGGGGTCGGGCTGATCTCGATCGGCGTGCTCGCGGTCGCGGTCGGCAGCGTCGGGCTCCGCACCGTGACGACGAGCTTCTCCAGCATCGCGCTCACGGGGTGGGCGATGCTGTTCGGCGCCACGCTGATCCACGGGCTCAGCGCCGCGCTCGGCGAGACCCAACGGCTCCCGGTCACGGAGCTTCCCGCGGTCGGTTCGCTGCTGTTCCTCGGCGTGATGTCCTCGGCCGTCGCGTACAGCATCTACTTCACGCTGCTCGACCGGCTGGGCCCGTTCGAGATCAACCTCGTCTCCTACGTCGTTCCGGTCGTCGCGACGGTCGCCGGTGCGGTCCTCCTCTTAGAGCCCGTGACGCCGCTGACGGTCGTCGGCTTCTTCGTCATCGTCGCCGGCTTCGCGCTCCTGAAGCGGCACGCGATCGCCGACGAGGTCCCGCGGCTCCTCTCGCGGGTCGGCGGGCTGTTCTGACGGGGCCGTCGCGACGACGGCGACGCGGAGGGTCGCCGCCGACCTCAGCCGTCGAGCGCGGCGATGTCCTCGACGATCTCGACCGCGTGGTCCTCGGGAGAGACGCCCTCGTAGGCGAGGACGACGGTCCCCTCGCCGTCGAGCACGTACGTGTTCCGGAACACGCCGTCGAAGGTGTTGCCGAACATCTGCTTCTCGCCGTACGAGTCGTACGCGCTCGCGACCTCGCCGTCGGGGTCCGACAGCAGCGTGAACGGGAGGTCGTGCTTCTCGGCGAAGGGCTCCAACTCCTCGACGGGGTCGTCGCTGATCCCGACGACGGCGACGTCGGCCCCCTCGAAGGCGTCCCACTCGTCGCGGAACCCGCACGCCTCGGCGGTACAGCCCGGCGTGTCGGCGCGCGGGTAGAAGTAGACCACCGTGTACCGCGACTCGTCCGGGTCGACGGTGACGGTCGCGCCGTGCTGGTCGGCCAGCGTGATCGGGGGTGCGGAATCGCCGGGATCGAGCATACCTGCCGTCGTTTCGGCGGCGTCTTAGGGCGTTCGGTCCGGTCCACTTTTATCCGCTACTGTCATGCTAACGATATCGATGGTGTGGCAACCGACGCCGTACACGGCCCCGTTGCTCGTGGCGGCGCTCGCCTCCTTCTCCTTCGCCGCGTACGTCGCGAGGAGTCGGGGGCGAGGGGAGCGCGCGCTCGTCCGCGCGTTCGTCGGCGTCGCGCTCGGGAGCGGGGTCTGGTCGCTGGCGTACGCGGCCCAACTGTCGGCGACCGCGCTCGACGCGACCCTCTTCTGGAACCGGTTCGTCTGGGTCGGGACCGGGACCCTCGCGGTCGCTTGGCCCGCGTTCGTGCTCGCGTACGTCGACCGAACGTCGTGGCTCCGGCCGCGCCGGTTCGCCCTGCTCTGTCTCGTTCCCGCGGCCGTGGTCTCCGGCGCCCTCCTGATCGGTCCCGAGGCGCTGTTCTACCGCGACCCGTCGCTCGCCGACGTCGGCGGCTACCTCGTCGTGGAGTACGCCCCCACGCCGGAGCTCCTCGCGTTCGTGGCCTACTCGTACGCCGTGAACCTGGTCACCTTCGCCGTCCTCGGGTACGCGGCGCTCACCCGAGAGGGCGTGTTCCGCCGGCAGGCGGCGCTGCTGCTCGTCGCCGGCGTCGCACCGACGGTCGCCGGCGTCCTCGGCGTCTGGGGCGCGGTCGGGCCGACGTTCGTCGACCTGACGCCGGTGACGTTCGCCGCCACGTCCGGGGTGATCGGCTGGATCGTGTTCAGACACCGTCTCCTCGACCTCTCGCCGATCGCCCGCGATACCGTCTTCGCGAACCTCGCCGACGGGGTCGTCGTCGTGGACGCGACCGGCCGTATCGTCGACGTCAACGAGCCGGCGAGGGGACTGTTCCCGTCCGTCGCGGTCGGACGAGACGTCGTGGAGGCGTTCGACTCCGCCCCGGGCGTCGTCGAGGCGATGCGGGGCGCCCGGACCGAGTCGTCGCGCGAGGGCGAGTTCCGGGTGACCCTCACCGACGGGGAGAGTCACCGGTTCCTGACCGTGGACGCCCACGCGATCGACGGCGCTGACGCCGGAGCGCCGCCGCGTGACGGGGCCGGCGGCACCGTCCTCCTCTTCCGGGACGTCACCGAGCGGGAGACTCTCCAGCGCCGGTATCGGACCCTCATCGAGAAGTCGCCGAACGTCGTGGCCGTCTGCGGGACCGACGGTCTCGCCCGCTACGTGAGCCCGTCGATAGAGCGGCTGCTCGGCCACTCGCCCGCCGAGGTCGAGGGGCGACCGATCGTCGACCTCGTCCACCCCGACGACGAGTTGGAGTCGCAGCGCGCGTTCGAGCGGGCGTTCGAGACCGACGAGCCGCAGCCGCTCGACCACCGCATCGCCCACGCCGACGGGAACTGGCGCCGGTTCGAGACGACCGTCGAGCGCCTGTTCGACGACACCGAGGAGGTCGTGATCACCGCGACGGACGTGACGGAGAGCCGTCGGTACGAGCAACGCCTGCAGGTCCTCAACCGCGTGCTCAGACACGACCTGAAGAACGACACGAACGTGATCGGCGGCTACGCCGACCTCCTGCGCGACCACGTCGACGAGGACGGCGGCGACTACTTGGACATCATCGACCGGAAGGTAGAGACGCTGACGCACCTCAGCGACCAGGCCCGCGAGATCGACGTGGCGCTCCACAACGAGGCCGAACAGACGCGGATCGACCTCGCGCGGCTGGTCGAGCGGCTCTCCGAGTCGCTCGAATCGTCGTTCCCGGACGCGACGGTGCGGGTCTCGACTCCCGACGCCGCCGTCGCGCACGCCGACGAACTCCTCGAGTCCGCCGTCCGGAACGTGCTGGAGAACGCCGTGGTCCACAACGACCGCGAGCGCCCGACCGTCGACGTCACGGTCGCGGCCGCCGGCGGCGGGTACCGGATCGAGGTCGCCGACGACGGCCCGGGGATCCCGCCGGTCGAGCGGGCGGTCTTCTCGGAGGCGCGCGAGACGGCGCTGGAGCACGCGAGCGGGCTGGGGCTCTGGCTCGTCCACTGGATCGTCACGGGATCGGGCGGCGAGCTCGACATCGAGACGCGGGACCCGACCGGGACGGTGGTGCGGATGCGGCTCCCTGCGGCCGACGCCGACGGCGGGACTGCGGCCGAAGCAGACGCCGAGGACACTCCCGCGGCCGAAGCAGACGCCGAGGACACTCCCGCGGCCGACGCCGACGGCGGGAATGTCGCCGGGGCAGACGGCGGAAGCTCCGCCGCGACGGACGTGCGCGACTAGCGCCGTCGCCGTCCCTCCGCAACCTCTTTGCGGTCGCTGGTCGAACCGACGGTCATGAGTCACGGATCCCTGGACGAGGACGCGGTCGAGAGCTACCGGGAGGCCGGCGCGGTGTTGGTCGAGGCGACGAACGAGGCCCGCGAGATGGTCGAGCCGGGGCGGTCGCACTTGGAGGTCGCCGAGTGGACGGAGGACTTCGTCCGCGAGCAGGGAGCCGGGCTCGCGTTCCCCGTCAACATCAGCGTCGATCCCGAGGCGTCGCACGCCACCCCGACCCGGGACGACGACACGGAGTTCGGCGAGGAGATGGTGTGTCTCGACGTCGGCGTCCACGTCGACGGCTACATCGCCGACGCCGCGGTGACCGTGGACCACTCCGGGAACCCGGAGCTCGTCGAGGCCGCCGAGATGGCGCTGGAGGCCGCGGTCGACGAGGCCGGTCCGGGCGTCGAGGTCGGCGTCGTCGGCGCGGCGATCGAGGACGTGATCCGGGGGTACGGCTACACCCCCGTCCTGAACCTCTCCGGCCACGGCGTCGAGCGCTACGACGCCCACACGGGGCCGACGGTGCCGAACCGGGGGGTCGACCGCTCCGTCGAGCTAGAGCCGGGGCAGGCGGTCGCGATCGAGCCGTTCGCCACCGACGGCCGCGGGAAGGTCGGCGAGGGGACCGACGAGGAGATCTTCGAGCGACAGGGGTCGGCGAGCGTGCGCGACCGCCGCGCGCGGCAGGCCTTAGAGGAGATCGAGGCGTTCGACGACCTCCCGTTCGCGGCGCGGTGGCTGGAGGGCGACCGCGTCGAGATGGCGTTGCGGCGGCTCAAGCAGGCGGGCGCGGTCAAGGGGTACCCCGTCCTGAAGGAGGCCGACGACGCCTTGGTGAGCCAGGCGGAGCACACCCTGCTGATCGCCGAGGACGGCGTCGAGGTGACGACGGCCGGGATCCACGGCTTCGACGACTGATGGACCGGATCTACGCCCCGTGGCGGATCGAGTGGGTCGAGCGCGAGTCGGACCCGATCGACGGCTGCCCGTTCTGCGTCCTGCCGGACCGCGAGGACGCCCGCGAGGCGCGGATCGTCGCCGAGAGCGAGCGCAACTACGTCCTCTTGAACAACGCCCCGTACAACCCGGGCCACGCGATGGTGATCCCGGACGAGCACGTCGAGGATCCGACCGACCTCGACGACGCGACCCTCCTCGACCACGCACGGCTGAAGTCGGCGACGCTGACGGCGTTGCGCCACGACGTCGACCCCGACGGCGTGAACACGGGCCAGAACCTCGGCGGGGCCGCCGCCGGGGGGTCGATCGACCACCTCCACACTCACGTCGTCCCGCGGTGGAACGGCGACACGAACTTCATGCCCGTCACCGGCGAGACGAAGGTCATCGTGGAGGCGGTCGACCGCACGTACGGGCACCTCCACGCCGGCTTCGCCGCCGGCGACGACGTGGTCGATCCGGGCGACGCCGAGGCCGGCGAGGCGGTCGAGATCGACTTCGACAGCTGAGGCGACGGCGATCCAGTATTTAAATAGCCGTGAATGACGGCGAAGATTATTTTATAAATGACGGAGGCGGCGGCGCGCCCCGGTGAGCGGCCGACAGGCCGCGAGCCGACGGTGCGAGGTCGTCGGGCGAAGCCCGACTGCCAGAGAATCTCCGATTCTCGCTGGACGCGGTGAGCGCTCGTAAAGCGCGAACCGCGAGGCTGGGGAAGTGTGAGGTGCTGTGCGGTATAGGTGGGACTCAAAAGGGCAGCCGGTGAGGCGGACGGAGGCGTTCACGAGAGCTCCGCTCTCGTGAGCCAATCAGAACGCGAAGCGTTCTGATGACGATGCAAGGACCGCAAGGAGCGAGTGAAACGAGCGACTGAGGACCGTAGCGAGCGTGCGTCCGCCTCACCGGTTGGGGCTTTGGAAGTGTTCACCGCAGCAACGCCGACCATTTATAAACAGTCGACAGCAACACCACGCTCCGACCTGTAAACGACTCTCCTCGCGACGTACTACACCTACTCCTCGATGCGCGTCAGTACACCAGCTCCCCGGAGATGAACTTCCGGGTGCGCTCGTCCGACGGGTCTTCGAAGATCCGCTCGGTCGGGCCGACCTCGGTGACACCGTCGTCGAGCAGCACCGCGACTCGGTCCGCGACACGCTCCGCCTGATGCATGTCGTGCGTCGCCACGACGACGCCGATCCCGCGGTCGCGGGCCTTCGCCATCGCGTCCTCGATGACGGCGGTGTTCCGCGGGTCGAGGTCGGAGGTGGGCTCGTCGAGGAGGAGGACGTCGGGGTCGTACGCCAGCGCCCGGGCGAACGACACCCGCTGCGCCTCGCCGCCGGAGAGCGAGTCCGCCCGCTGGGTCGCCTTCTCGGAGAGCCCCACCACGTCGAGCGCGTCGCCGACGGCGTCGGCGGGCTCGTGCAGCCCGACGAGCGAGCGGAGCTGGGCCTGAAGCCGGTCCGCCCACGGGCGGCGGATCCGCAGGCCGTACTCGACGTTGCGCGCGACGGGCGCGTCGAAGAGGCTCGCCTCCTGGAACACCATCCCGACCCGCCGGCGCAGTGCGAGCCGCTCCGACTCCTCGGCGGTCCACACGTCGGTGCCGTCGAGCGCGACGGCGCCGTCGTCGGGTTCGAGCGAGAGCGCGAGCGTCCGGAGCAGGGTCGTCTTGCCGACGCCGGACGGACCGATCACCGCGACCACCTCTCCGGAGTCGACGGTCAGCGAGAGATCGCGGAACACCGGCCCGTCGCCGTACGAGCGGGAGACGTTCCGGAGCCGGAGCATCAGCGGTGCACCCCCTGATCGCCGAGCCGGATCACGACGGCGTTGACCGTCAACACGAGCGCGACGAGGACGGCGCCGAGTATCATCGCGGTCTCGTACTGCCCCTGTCTGGCCTCGAGCTGGATGGCGGTCGTCAGCGTCCGCGTCTTCGATATCCCGTCCGCGCCGGTGATGTTGCCGCCGACGATGAGCACGGAGCCGACCTCGCTGATAGCGCGGCCGAATCCCGCGAGGATCGCGGTGGCGATACCGTACCGGGCCTCCTTGAGGACGACGAGCGCCACGTCGACGCGCGTGCCGCCGAGCACGCGGGCGGCGTCGCGGACGTTCTGATCGACGCCGGAGATCGCCGCGAGGCTGATCGCCGTGATCGGCGGCGTCGCGAGTACGAACTGCGACATGATCATCGCCTGCTTCGTGAAGACCAGATCGAGCGCGCCGAGCGGTCCCTGGTTCGAGACGGCGAACAGCACGAGGAGGCCGACGACGACGCTCGGGAACCCCATCCCGGTGTTGATCACGGACTTCGCGAACTGCTTGCCCGGGAAGTCGGTGAATCCCATCACGACCGCGATCGGGATGCTGAAGAGCGTGCTCAGCGCCACCGCCGTGAGGCTCACGTACAGGGAGACGTAGATGATGCTCCAGACGTACCCGTCCCTGAACGGAAGGTCGAGGAGGGCCGGGAGGTCAGCGGCGACTGGTCCCCCGAGGAGGGCCGGG
The DNA here is from genome assembly GCF_002252755.1 of Halorubrum sp. Hd13. GTDB lineage: Archaea > Halobacteriota > Halobacteria > Halobacteriales > Haloferacaceae > Halorubrum. Next base: position 49,834 of record NZ_NHOY01000121.1, read on the forward strand.
AGGTCAGCGGTAACCGGGCTCCCGAGAACGATCGGCAGCAGCGGTGCGACTGATTCGAGCGGCACGCTCACCCGTCGGTGGAGTTCCCACTCCAACCTTCCGGAACGTACTGCTGGAAGTCAGGGCTCTCGGAGACCGCCCTGGGGAAGAACAGCTGCTCTCCGTTCATCTGGTAGTCGGCGATCGCCTCTTGGGCCCCGGGGCTGGTGATCCAGCCGATGTACGCCATCGCGAGGTCGTAGTTGGCGTTGTCGTGGACGCCGGGGTTGACGGCCATGATCCCGTAGGGGTTCGCGAGGATCTCCGGGCCGTCCTCGATCGGCCCCTGCACGAGGATCGTCAGGTCGATCTCCGAGCGCTGCGAGATGAACGTGCCGCGGTCGGAGAGCGTGTACGCGCCCTGCTGGTTGGCGTTGTTGAGCGCCTCGCCCATCCCGGCGCCGATCTCCTGGTACCAGTCGCCGCCGGGGTCGGTCCCCGCGGCCTCCCAGAGGTTCAGCTCCTTGGTGTGCGTGCCGGAGTTGTCACCGCGGGAGACGAACGGGGCCCCCGCCTCGGCGATCGCCGTGAGCGCCTCGGTCGCCGAGTCCATCCCCCGGATCCCCGCCGGGTCGCCCTCGGGCCCGACGATCACGAAGTCGTTGAACATCAGGTCCCGGCGGTTGACTCCGTACCCGTTCCGCAGGAACTCGTCTTCGAGCCCGCGGGCGTGGACCATCACCACGTCGGAGTCGCCGTTCCGGGCCGACTCGAGGGCCGCGCCCGTCCCCTGCGCGACCGCGTCGACGGTCACGCCGTACATCTCCTCGAAGTCGCCGTGGATCGCGTCGAGGAGCCCCGTGTCGTATGTGCTCGTCGTGGTCGTGAGCGTCAGGGCCTCGCCGGCCACGGCGGCCCCGCCGCCGGTCTGCTCTTGGCTCCCCCCCAACTGCGCACAGCCGGCGGTGCTCGCGACAGCCCCTGCGCCGAGCGCGGCGACGAACCGTCTTCGATGTATCGACATAGACACACCGATGGACTGATAGGTAATATAATTTCTGCACGCGGATAACCGCGATCGGTTACTCGCTCCCGCACGGAGCGATCGAGGTGCGCCGGTGAAGCCGAGCCGGTGTCCGATCGCGCCCCGAGATCGGTCGGAATCGGAGGGGAAGACGACTGGAACCGGTTACGTCGCCGTCGGGGACGCCGGCGTACCGGGAGGGAAAGCGCCAACACCCCCCGGGACGACGGTGTCGACATGGACGAAAGCGGCGACGAGGGCGCCGCCGAAGGGAGCGCCGCCGGCGCGGGCCGCGGCAGCGCGGCGCTCATCGAGGGCGACGCCGAGTTCGACGGGCGGGACGCCGCGCTCCTCCGGGCGGTCCACGAGGCGGGCTCGGTCGCGGGCGCGGCCGCGGAGCTGGGGCGTTCGCGGGCCCGAGCGCTCTCGCGGATAGAGCGCCTAGAGGAGGCGTTCGGCCGGTTGGTCGAGCGCCGGCGCGGCGGCTCGGGGGGCGGCGGCAGCCGGCTCACCGACGCCGGGCGCGAGCTGCTCGACCGCTACGACCGACTGCAGGCCGTGCTCGCCGCGACCGCGAGCGTGCCCGAGACGGTGCTCGACGGGACGGTCGCGAGCGTCGACGGCGAACTGGCCGACGTCGACACCGCGGTCGGCACGCTTCGGGGGCTCCACGATAACGCGACCGTCGGCGACGCGGTGCAGGTCAGAGTCGGCGCCGACGCGGTGACGATGCACTCGGGGGACGCCGACATCGACCCGGACGCGACGAGCGCGCGGAACCGGCTCCGAGGGACGGTCGTCGACATCGACGCGGGCGAGACGGTCTGCACGGTTCGCGTCGCGGTCGAGGGCACGGCGTTCCACGTGCTGGTCACCGCCGAGAGCGCGTCCCGGCTGGCGCTCACCGAGGGCGACGACGTGTCGGTGCGGTGGAAGGCGACGGCCACCCGGCTGGTGAGACACGCGACGACCGCCGGCTCCGCCGAGCCGTCGCGGGACTGACACCGGACGGGCCGGAGCGGTCACTCCTGCCTGGATCGCTTCCAGGCCGGGTAAAGCTCTATCACGGCGATCAGGCTGAGCGCGACGCCGACGGCGATCATCAGTGCGTCCGGGTCGATATCGTCCATACCCCAACGTGGGGGCGTAAACGTGTAATCGTTTGCCACGATTCGAGGAGCGACCGGTCCGCGCGCGGGGACCGGTCTCCGGTTCGGTACGGGTCGCGACGGCCGACCGATCGCGGCCGCGGCGCGCTTCGGGGAACGAAGACGTATGTGCGCGAGCGTCCAAAGATCGTCATCATGCCCGCGACAGACGACGAACGCGACGACGGGAACGATCGACTGTTCGCAGTCGTCATGATCGCGCTCTCGGTGCTCATCTTCCTCGCCGTCCGCAGGTCGGAGCGCTCGCGCTCCGACTAAGGCGTCCGCGGCGAGAGCGCGACGACAGAGCCGCCGAATCCGGGTCGTTCGTTCTCGCTGACGGGAACTGATTTACATGTACGCACCCTACTGAATCTGTGAGCGACTCAACTGAGGACACGGCGGTCGAAGCCGCGGAAGGAATCGGTACCGACGGTCTCACTCCCGCGGTGCTGGCATCGGTCGGCTCGGTCGCCCTCGCACTGTACTTCTACTACGTGCGCGGCGACAAGCAGCGCGGCCAGTTCGTCGGCTTCTGGCCCGTCACGATACTCGGACTGGCGTCCTACTTCAAGCTGGAGGAGATCCGGCAGATGCTGGCGGACGACGAGTAGTTTCGCACTCAGGCCCGTCCCGATCGGCGTCGGGACCGAAACGGAGTATAAAAGCGGCGAACCGACGGCGTCGGACCCCGGCTCCGACCCGCGGACGCGAGCGGCTTTTTCTGACACCGCCTCAGCGAAGACGCGGCCGCGCGGCGCGGGCGGAACCGGTCCGACCCGGGCGTTCTTTGCGCTCCGCTTCGAACGTGAGACATGGATCCGACCGACATCGACGCGGTCCTCGTCGCGGGCGCCACCGGCGGAACGGGCCGAGAGGTGCTGCGGCGAGTCGGACGGCGAGTGGACACCGTTCGCGCGCTCACGCGGTCCGCGGGCGCCACCGCCGACCTCCGGGCGGCCGGCGCGGACGAGGTCGCGGTGGACGACCTCCTCGACCCGTCCGACCTGGCCGCGGCCGTCGAGGGGGTCGACGCCGTCATCAGCGCCGTCGGGAGCACCAGCTCGACCGTCCGGAGCGGCCCGCCGTTCGTCGACGGGGCCGGGAACCGAGCGCTGGTGGAGGCGGCGGTCGACGCCGGCGTCGACGCGTTCGTGATGGAGTCGGCGATCGGCGTCGGCCCCGAGCCGTCGAGCCCGCTCGCGTCCGCCTTCGACGCGTTCATCGGTCCGTTACAGGAGGCCAAGGGCGAGGCGGAGGCCGCGCTCCGCGACGCGCCGATCCGACACACGGTCCTCCGCCCCGGAATCCTGACGAACGGCCGGCGGACGGGGCTCGTCACGACGGCCGAGCCGGGGGCGAGGCTGTGGGGAACCGTCTCGCGTGCCGACGTGGCGTGGCTCATGGCCGCGGCGCCGACGACCGAGGGCGCGGCGGACCGGACGTTCGAGGTCGTCTCCACGCCCCGGTTCCCCGACCGCGGCGTCGACGTGAACTGGACGTTACCGCGGTGACTCCGGGCCTCGCTGCCGTCACGGCGCACCGGGGCGGCGGTAACGATTATAACCCGTCCGTGAGTAGTGACAACGCATGACACACGACGTGCCGACCGAAGAGACCCGGGGGCGCCGGTGGTGTGAGACCTGCCGTATCAGCGTCGAGCCGGTCGCGGGCGACCGCGGTCTCGAGTGTCCGAGCTGCGGCGAGTCGCTCTGAGGGCGCCGACCCGCCGCGGGCCGCTCGGAGAAGACACGCAGAGACGTCTCACGCCTCCTCGCTGGCGTCGAAGTAGCCGTTGAGCAGTTGCGGGACGACGACTCCGACCGTCAACAGCGCTCCGATCAGGACGGTGTCGCTCAGTTCCGTGAGGACGCGGCCGCCGTAGGCCAGCGCCAGTCCGGCGGCCATACACAGGAGGATGACGGCGTTCTCGCGGGAGAGCATGCGGTCGGCCTTCGGCGTCCGGCTAAAAATCCCCTGTGGACCGCTACTTGCCCCAGAAGGGGTCCCGCTTCCGCTTCGTGTCGAGATACGCCGAGAGCGCCTCGCGCTCGTCGGCGGTGATCTCCTCTTTCAGCTCCTGTTCGAGGATCTTCGCGTGCTTCTCGGGGACCTCGGTCCAGAGGGTGTCGCCCTCCTCGATTCCGCGCCCGACCGTGGGCCCGTCGATGGCGATGCTGACGCGCTCGCCGGCGCGCGCCTCGTCGACGTCGTCGCCCTGCTTCTGGATCCCGGAGAGCTGCCCGACGCGATCGAACTCGTTGCCCTCGAACATCCCGACGTTGCGGTTGTTCTGGACCGTGCCGGAAATGACCTCGACGCCGACGACCGCGGGGTCGTTCTGGCGGAACGTGTGGTCGGGGAGAATGCGGAAACGCGCGGGCCGGACGACCTTGTCCAGCACCGTCTCCTGTTGGGCGCGCTGGCGCTCCTCGACGAACGTCTCGTAGTCCTCGATCAGCTGGTAGATGACGTCGTTCGTGAACAGCTTCACGTCGGCGTTCTCCAGCTCCGTCTCGGCGTTCGCCAGCAGGTCGACGTTGAAGCCGAGGATCGCCTTGTGCTCGTCCTGGTTCGCGGTCTCGGCCACGGCGATGTCGCGGGGCGCGATGTCGCCGACCTCGGCGCGCAGGATTGGCACCTCCGCCTCGCGGAGCGCGTTCGCCATCGCCTCCAGCGAGCCGAGCGTGTCGGCCTTGACGACGACGCCGTCCTCGGCGGTCTCTACCTCGATCTCCGCGAGCTCGGCTTTCACCTCCTCGACGACCTCCGCCTCCGGTCGGTCGCGGACGACCCGGACCGGCGCGCCGGCCATCGCCCGGTCGAGGTCCGGCGCCGCGATCTTCACCCCGGCCGCGGCGCCGACCTCGGCCACCTTCTCGAACTGCTTCTCGGTGCGGATCTCCTCTAAGGGCCGCGGCTGCAACAGCGCGCGGATCTCGGTGACGATCGGCTCGTCCTGCCCGCCGACGACGATCCGGTCGCCGTTGCGCACGACGCCGTCGTACACCACCGTGTCGATGGTGGCGCCGAAGCCGCGCTCGTCTTTCACTTCGAGGACCGTCCCCTCCCCCGCCCCGAAGACGTCGATCGCCATCTCCTCTTTCATGAAGCGCTGGGAGAGACCCATCAGCACCGTGAGGAGGTCGGGGACCCCCTCGCCCGTGATCGCCGAGAGGGGGACGACGCCGATGTTCTTCTGGAAGTCCTGCACGCGCCAGTAGAGGTCCGCGGAGAAGCCGGCGTCGGAGAGCTGGCCGATGATCTCGTAGAGGTTCTCGTTGAGCATCGACTCGGCGCGCTCCGACTGCGCCTCCAGGCTCTTCTGGATCGGCTGGCCGTCCTGCGGGTTCCACCCCGGCGTCGTGTCCACCTTGTTGGCGGCGACGACGAAGGGAGTGCCGGTGCGCCTGAGGATGTCGATCGCCTCCTCCGTCTGCGGCTGGAAGCCGTCGTTGACGTCGACGACGAGCACCGCGATGTCGGCGAGCGCGCCACCGCGGGCGCGCAGCGTCGAGAAGGAATGGTGGCCCGGCGTGTCGATGAACAGGAGACCGGGGAGGTCGAAGTCGGTCGGGTCGATGAGCTCGCCCGCCATCCCGGAGATGGTGTCGAGCGGGATGTCCGTCGCCCCGATGTGTTGGGTGATCGCGCCGGCCTCGCCCTCGCTGACGGCGGAGCCGCGAATCGTGTCGAGCAGGCTCGTCTTGCCGTGGTCGACGTGACCCAACACGGCGACGATCGGCGTCCGAAGGGTGTCCGCGTTTGTGTGGTCGGTCATAGGTGATCGCCCCGAGAAGGTCGGTTACCCGGTATTCCGCCCGGGCGTCAGTTAAGCCTTTCAAAATGCGACCGGCCGTTTCGCCCCGATCCGGGCCCGTCCCGCGTCGGCGTCCGCCGCCCGACGACCGTCGTCCAGTGTCAGGCGATCGATGTCCGCCGGTCAATGGCCGTCGCCCGATGTCCGCCGGTCAGCGTCCGTCGCCCGTCGGACGCCCCCGTGGCGTTTAAGACCGTTGCCACGGACGGTGAGGACATGGTAGACATCCTCGCGGAGAACCTCTCCGGGAAGGCGGTGATGAGCTCGGACGGGACCGAACTGGGCGACCTGTACAACATCACGATGGACCTGAAGTCCGGGGAGCTGAACGACCTGCTCGTCAGCCCGCACGAGCACCTCAGCCCCGAGCGCTCCGGGTTCGACGTCGACGAGATGGGCCGACTGAAAGTGCCGGTCGGGAACGTGAAGGCGGTGAAGGACTACATCGTCGTCGCCCGCTGATGGAGGTCCTCGACACCTCGGCGTTCATCCACGAGTACACCACCGACGACGACGTCGTCTCGGTGCCCGAAGTGCACGAGGAGCTCAATGGCGAAGGGGCGCTCCGCTTCGACGCGATGGAGGGGTCGGGGATGACGATCCACGTCCCGGCCCCGGAGGTCATCGACAACGTCCGGCGCGCCGCGCGCGGCTCGGGCGACGACGCGGAGCTGTCCGACACCGACACGCGGCTGATCGCGACCGCGCTCGAACTGAGCGCGACGCTGGTCACCGACGACTACGCGATGCAGAACGTCGCCGAGCGGCTCGACCTCGACGTCGAACCCATCGCCAGAGACGGGATCACGGAGGAGCGCGAGTGGCGCTTCCAGTGCGTCGGCTGCAACCGCACGTTCGACGAGAACAAGGAGCGGTGCCCGATCTGCGGGAGCGACCTGACCCGAAAGAACCCGGCGTGACCGGGCTCGGCCGACCGATAGAGGGTGCTATTCTCTCGCATTCGACCGACCGATTGAACAGGCGGCCCGCCGACCTCCCGACGTGAACGCATTCGAGACGATCTCGTCGGACGCGCTCCGGGCCGGCCGGGCCGACGCGCTCGACGACGCGGTCGCGAGCGCGCTGACCGCTCACCCGCTGGACGGGATCGAGACCGAGTACCCGCATTACCAGGGAGCGGTGGAGGGGCCGGACGCGCCGCCGCGCCCCTCGGAGAAGCACCCGGCCTTCTACGGCTGCTTCGACTGGCACTCGGCGGTCCACAGCCACTGGGCGCTCGTCCGGCTGCTGCGGGTCGCCTCGGACCACCCGGACGAAGGTGAGATCGCGACCGTCGTCGACGGGCGGCTGACGCCCGAACACGTTGCGGGCGAGGTGGAGTACCTCGACGCGAATCCGAGCTTCGAGGAGCCGTACGGCTGGTCGTGGCTGCTGCGGCTCGCCGCCGAGTTGCGCCTGTGGGACGACTCACGCGCCGACGCGTGGCGCGAGACCCTCCGCCCCCTCGAAGACCGGGTTCGCCGGGGGACCCTGGAGTCGTTCCTCGGCGTCGCCCGCCCGCACCGCGTCGGCACCCACGGCAACACGGCGTTCGCGCTCGCCGGAGTCCTCGACTACGCGCGGGTCGTCGGCGACGCGGAGCTCGAACGCGAGGCCGAGACGACGGCAAGCCGACTGTACGCGGACGATTCGGCCGGCGTCGTGGGCGCGGAGCCCGTCGGGTGGGACTTCGTCTCGCCCGCCTTGACCGAGGCGGACCTCATGCGCCGGGTCCTCGCCCCCGACCCGTTCGCGGCGTGGCTCGACGGGTTCCTCCCGGACCTCACGGGGGCGCCGCACGACGCGCTGCTGACGCCCGTCGACGTCGAACCGGACGAGGGCGACGGCGCCGCGATGCACCTGATCGGGCTCAACGTCTCCCGCGCGTGGTGTCTCGCGGGACTGGCCGACGCGCTTTCGGGGCGGGAGGGGCCGGCGGCGACCCGACTGCGGGAGCCGCTGGACGCGGCGGCGCGCCGGCACGCCGAGGCGGGGGCCGCGGACGTGCTCACCGACGACTACGCGGGCTCGCACTGGCTCTCCTCGTTCGCGGTGTACCTGCTGACGCGGAACGAGGGCGGGATCGCGCCGGGGACGGCTTAGTTCGTGCCCTTCGACTCTTGGGGGTCGCCGTCGACCGGTCCGGCCGACTCGCTCTCGGCGATTCCGAGGGCGTCGTCGGAGAGCTCGTTGCCGTCGAGCCGAGGGACGCGCCCCCGAAGCCGTCGGGCGACGGCCCGGGCCTCGGCGATCTCCACTTCGGCGACCGCCCGGACCAGCGCGACGGCGCGCTCGGCGCGGGCGCGCTGCCACGACTCCTCGCGGGACTGGTAGGTCCGGATAGCGCGGAGGAACTCGCGCTGCGAGAAATCCGGCCAGTACGGCGCACAGAAGTAGACGGCGGCCTCGTTGCCGTTCGCGTGCCACGGCAGGAAGTTCGAGGTGCGCTCGTCGCCGCCGGTTCTGACGATGAGGTCGACGTCGCGGACCGGGCGGTCGTACAGTCGGTCCTCGACGGTCTCGACGTCGACGTCGGCCGGGTCGAGGGCCCCGGCGTCGACGTCCGCGGCGATCGTCCGCGCGGCGTCGAGCAGTTCCGTTCGCCCGCCGTACGCCAACGCGATGTTCAACCTGAACCGGTCGTTGTCGGCGGTACGGCGCTCGGCGTAGTCGACCGCGTCGCGGACGCGCGGCGGGAGCTGGGCGACGTCGCCGATGGCGCGGACCCGAACCCCCTGTTCGTGGACGCGGTCGGCGTCGGCGAACTCCCGGAGCTTGCGCTCCAGCAGGTCGAACAGCGGCGCCAGCTCCTCGTCGGGGCGCTCGAAGTTCTCCGTGGAGAAGGCGTACAGCGTCAGTTCCGCGACGCCGAGGTCGGCGCACCAGTCGAGCACCCGCTCGGTGGTGTCGGCGCCGGCGCGGTGCCCGTCGGGGGCGTCGGCGCCGCGCTCGCGGGCGTACCGCCGGTTCCCGTCTTGGATGATCGCGACGTGAGCCGGCACGTCCTCGATCTCGCGGCGGAGGTGGCGCCGGTAGGCGCGCTCGCCGAGGCCGCGGAGACGGTCCAGCATACGTTCTGATAAATTCGACCGAGGGATATGTACTTTTACCTTCCGATCCCGGATATCGACGTCTATGGACGCCGCCTACGTGTTCGCCGTCGCGTTCCGGCTCGACCCGGACGGAGCGACGGTGGACCCCGATCGGTTCGAGGCGACGATGGAGATACCCGCGAGCGAGCCCGGCACGGACGGGTGGCTGTTCTTCCGCGACCGGCTCTGGCGCGGCGAGATCGGGGACGACCCCTCGTTCCGAGGCCTCGCGAGCGACCGCCTCGGCGTCGAGGTCACCGAGGCGTCCTTCCGGGAGCTCCGGACCGACGAGGCGTACCTCGAGGCGCTGAAACGCGAGGTCGCCGCGGATCTCTCCCGGTTCAACGCCGACTCGGTCGACGCCGCCCTCGGCAAGTACCTCGGCTCGTCGATCCACGTGCGGGGAGAGTGAGAGCCTGACGGCGGGCGACCGGCGTGGCGCGGCACCGTTACCCGCGGCCCCGCAACGCACTTATCGGTCCGGGTTCTACTGACGCGCCCATGGCCGTCGTCGACTACGACTTCCACCTGTTCGACCTCGACGGCACGCTCGTCGACGCGGAGTGGTCGTACACCCGCGCGGTGTTCGACCGGGTCGGCGACCGGCTCGGCCGGCGCTTCTCCGACCGCGAGGCGCACGTCCTCTGGCACGGGTTGGGCGGGCCGCGCGGCGACACCCTCCGCGAGCTCGGCGTCGATCCGGGCGACTTCTGGCCCGCGTTCCACGCGGTCGAGGACCCGACGGCCCGCGCGGAGGCGACGTACCTCCACGACGACGCCGCTCGACTGCTCGACCGCGTCGACGACGCGGGCGGACCGACCGGGCTCGTCACCCACTGCCAGCGGTTCCTCGCCGAGCCCGTCCTCGACAGGGTCGACTTGGAGGGTCGGTTCGACGCGGTGGTCTGCTGTACCGACGAGACGGGGTGGAAGCCGGACCCCGCGCCGATCGAGCTGGCGATGCGCGAGCTCGGCGTCGACCCGCGAGGGGACCGCGGCTACTACGTCGGCGACGGCGAGAGCGACGTGGGCGCGGCGTGGAACGCCGGACTCGACGCGGTTCACGTCGAGCGGGTCGGCCACGCGGACCGCGGGCGGTGCGTGCTCGGCGACCGGCGCGTCGACCGGCTCGACGAGCTGGTCGAGCGGACGTGACCTCAAGAGCCGGCGATCCGTCGAACGCGTTCCGTACCGCACTTCGCACACGCCTCCACGACCTCGTCGGGATCGATGATTATCGCTTTGCGTTCGTATCGGTGGCGACAGATCAGTCGGTCGAGGTTCATCGTGTGTCACGGTGGCGGCATTCGCTCATAAGTAATTTCCGTGAACACACACTAATACACATAATATAGTGGCACATAATAAGTGAATCGCTGTTAGAAAATGTGAATGTCTTAATATAGCCGCGTATTTGAGTGTACGGTCAGTTTACTATGGCTACCAGCTGTATAACGCGCTGGAACCGTCCGCCCGCGACCGAAACGGTCGTGAGTCGCCGCACGCTAGCCGACCCATGACGAAGTGGTTCCACAGCGGTCGCCGTCGCGACCTCTGCGCGCTGCTGTACGAAGCCGGCGAGCTGCGGGCGCAGTCGCTGAAGAACCGGTTGGAGAACCACTACGACGAACGCATCGATCCCGGCTCCTTCTACGCGACGCTCCGTTCGCTGGTGGAGTCGGGCTTCCTCGACCGCCGCACCGAGGGGATCGCCGACGTGTACGCCCTGACCGACGCGGGGGAGCGTGCGCTCCTCGACCACTACGAGTGGCTCTCCGAGCGCGTCGGCGTCCCGAGAGCGACAGAGCGGGCGAGACCGGAATCGGCCCAGGGGGAGAGACCGGAATCGGTCGCGGGGGCGGCCCCGGACGACGACGCCGACCTCAAGGATTAACAACATCGGCGGCGTGGGTTAATACATGACTGTCGTCAGCGTCTCGATGCCGGAGGAGTTGCTCGATCGGATCGACGGGTTCGCGGACGAACACGGCTACACGGGGCGCAGCGAGGTCGTTCGCGAGGCTTCGCGGAACCTCCTCGGCGAGTTCGAGGACGCCAAGCTGGAGGACAGGGAGCTGATGGCGGTGGTGACGGTCCTGTTCGACTACGAGACCACGAGCGTCGAAGAGCGGATGATGCGGCTCCGCCACGAGCACGAGGGGCTCGTCGCCTCCAACTTCCACAACCACGTCGGCTCTCGCTACTGCATGGAGCTGTTCGTGCTGGAGGGTCGCTTAGACGAGATATCCGCGTTCGTCGGAAAGATCCGGGCGACGAAGGACACGCTCACCGTCGACTACAGCGTGACGCCGGTGGACGAGTTCGGCGCCGACGCCGTCGCCGAGGCGACCCCCGACGACGTCGGTCGCGAGCGCGGCGAGGGATCGGGGCACGGCCACGGCGAGGGATCGGGGCACGGCCACGGCGACGAGTAGTCGGCGTCCGCGCGCGAGCGCGACTCACCCGTCGAGGACGACGCCGACGAGCGGGACCGCCACCCCGACGGCGTAGCCGGCGAGGTGCGCGAACACGTTGCTGCCGAACGGGACGATGACCAGCGACCCGATCACCCCGGCGGCGGCGACGCTCGCGCCGGTGACGTACAGCAGCTCCCGCTCGGGGGGCAGGTCGAGCCCGACCACCCGCGGGCGGCCGACGCCGACGTAGAGCCCGGCGGCGACGAGGGCCGCGCAGAGCGCGAACAGGGACCCGACGGCCGGTAGGGACGGGAAGTAGCCGACGCCGCTCGGGGCGAGGTACGCGAGCGCGAGCGACCCGAGCGCGGCGACGACCGCCCAGCGGGCGTCGACGCCGACCGCCGGGGCGGCGGACCCGTCGCCGTCGGCCTCGGTCGGTCCGTCGCTCTCGTCGCCGGTCGCCTCCGTCGCCAGCGCGGCGAACCAGACGACGACCAAATAGCCGAGGATCGCGCTGTTCAGGTCCGAGAAGCCGGCTGTCGGGGCGTTCGTCAGGCCGCCGAGCGCGACGATAGTCGCCCACGCGGACGCGAGCGGGACGACCGCCAGGTAGACCGCGGCGATCCCGAGCAGCCGCCCGCGCCACCCCGCGACGACCGAGAGGGGGTACGCGACCGCGACGAGCAGCCAGTAGTTGACGAGGTTGTCGAGGAGGTGCCCGGGGCTCGCGTGGACGAAGCTCGACGCGAACGCGGTCCAGAGCGCCCACCGGCTCTCGAAGACGCCGCCGGTCGCGAGCGAGAGCCGCCAGGCGTCGGTCCCCGGCGTGAGGCTCACGGCGACGAGCAGCGCCGGCAACGGAACGGCGAGGAGGAAGAGGTCCCGCGGGGGCTGCGTCCGGACCGCCGCGCGGACGCTGGCGAGGAGTTCGCGGAGAGTGGGCGGTTCGGGCGCGGAGTCGCCGTCGCTCGCCGGACCGCCGCCGTCCGAGCGTCCCGGGCCCCTCTCGGCGCTCATCGCTCAGGGCGTCGCGGGCCGCACCGTCTCCAGCGCCGCCGCGAAGTCGTCGCTCGTGATCCCGACCTCGTCGGCGTGGTCGTTCGCGGCCGCGCCGTGCTCGTCGGCGACGCGCTCGATGGCGACCAGCGCGGCCTCGCGGCACAGCGAGGCGATCTCGGCGCCCGAGTACCCCTCGGTCTCGTCGGCGAGGTGCTCCAGGTCGACCCCCTCCACGAGCGGCTTCTCGCGGGTGTGGACGTCGAGGATCTTCCGGCGCGCCTCGCGGTCGGGCTCGGGCACCTCGATGTGGGTCTCCAGTCGCCCCGGCCTGAGCAGGGCCGGATCGAGCGCGTTCCGCCGGTTCGTCGCCGCGAGCACGACGAGGTTCGGGTTGTCGCTGGCGCGGTCGAGCTCCGTCAGGAGCTGGGAGACGACGCGCTCGCCGACGCCGGAGCCGTCCCCGCCGGCACCGTCGCGGTCGGCCGCGATGGCGTCGATCTCGTCGAAGAAGACGATCACGGGGGCCGCCTGTCGGGCGCGGTCGAACAGGTCGCGGACCGCCTTCTCGGACTCGCCGACGTACCGGTCGAGCAGCTCCGGGCCGGCGACCTGTATGAAGTTGACGCCGCTCTCGCCGGCGATCGCCCGTGCGAGCAGCGTCTTCCCGGTGCCCGGGGGGCCGTGCAGCAGGACGCCCGTCGGCGGGTCGGCGTCGGCGGCGTCGAACAGCGGGCCGTACGTCAGCGGCCACGTGACGGCGCGCTCTAACTTCTCTTTGGCCTCCGGCAACCCCCCGACGTCGGTAAAGTCGGTGGTCGGCTGCTCGGCGACGTACTCCCGCATCGCGCTCGGTTCGACGTTAGCGTGAGCGGCCTCGAAGTCGGCCTTCGAGACGGTCACGTCGTCGAGCGCCCGCTCGTCCGACTCGCGGGCGCGGCGCAGCGCCGTCATCGCCGCCTCCTGCGCGAGCCCCTCGATGTCGGCGCCGACGAAGCCGTGCGTCCGGCTCGCGATCTGGTCTAACTCAACGTCGTCGGCGAGGGGCATCCGGCGCGTGTGGACGTCGAGGATCTGTCGCCGGCCGGCCTCGCCGGGGACGCCGATCTCGATCTCGCGGTCGAACCGGCCGCCGCGTCGGAGCGCGGGATCGAGGGTGTCGACCCGGTTCGTCGCCCCGATGACGATCACGTCGCCGCGGGCGTCGAGCCCGTCCATCAGCGAGAGCAGCTGGCCGACGACGCGGTTCTCCACGTCGCCGCCGTCGTCGCGCTTGCCCGCGATCGAGTCGATCTCGTCGAAGAAAATGATCGCCGGGGCGGCCTTGCGGGCCTCATCGAATTTATCTCGGAGCTTCTCCTCACTTTCCCCTTTATACTTCGACATGATCTCCGGCCCGTCGACGGTGACGAACTCGGCGTCGACCTCGTTGGCCACGGCGCGGGCGATCAGCGTCTTCCCCGTGCCCGGCGGGCCGTGCAGCAGGACCCCCTTCGGCGGGTCGATGCCGAGCCGAGTGAACACCTCGGGCTCGGAGAGGGGGAGCTCGATCGTCTCGCGCACCAGCTCCAGCTCCTCGTCGAGCCCGCCGATGTCCTCGTAGGTCGCGCCCGCGGTGTGCTCGGCGGGCGGGGTGCTCTCGCCGCCGGCGGGGGGCGTCCGGGAGCCCGGCGTCGCGCCGCCCGAGCCGACCGACCCGCCGGTCTGTCGGCGGTCCGGGTCGCTCCGGTCGCCCCGGTCGGCGTCGGTTCGGCCGCGAGCGCCGTCGCGGCCCTCGGAGCGCGCGGGACCGTCGCCCTCGCCGTCCCCGTACGTCACCGAGACGTCGGTCCGGTTCGTCACGCGCACCGTGCCGGCCGGGCTCGTCTCGGCGACGACGAACCGGAGCCCGCCGAGCCGCTCGACGTGGACCGCCTCGCCCTCGGTGACGGGGCGGTCGCGGAGGTCGCGGGAGAGCGCGCGCTCGACCACCTCGCGGCTCACGTCGACGTCGGCGAGCCGCGCGGGCGCGGCGAGGGCGACGCGGTCGGCGTCCTCGACGGTGACTGGCGCGACGGTGACGGCGTCGCCGACCTTCACGCCGGCGTTCGCGCGGGTGTCGGCGTCGATGAGGACTGAGCCGTCCGTCGCGTCGGGGCCGCCGGGCCACACCTTCGCGACCGCGACGCGGTCGCCGCGGATCTCGACGGTGTCGCCGCTGAGGAGGCCGAGCCGCTTCCGGGCGGGTTCGGGGAGCCTGGCTATCCCCCGGCCCGCGTCCCGCTTCTCGGCGGCACGCACCGTGAGCCGGAGGCCTGCGGTGTCGTTCATGGGTCCCGTACTCGCCGATCGCCCTTTACCCTTGTCCGGGCGGTGGCGACGAGCGCCGTCGCCGACCGGATCGCCCCGCCGTCGACCCGTCCGCCGACCGCAACCCCCTTACCTCGTCCGGGCCCGCCTTCGGGTATGCAACCGACAGGGCACCTGCGCGGCGACGCGGTCCGGGTCGCCGGCGACGCCCGCCAGCGGTTCTACGACTCCCGGGGGTACGGCCGGCCGCTCGACGGGAACGAGATCGCGCTCTCGCGCGTCGAGGCGGCCCACCTCCTCTTCCGCGGCGACCTCTCCGGCGTCGCCCTTTCGCCCGACGCCGACCCGGTCGGATTCGAGCGGTTCTTCGTCGAGAGCGCGGCCGCCGCCGACCGGTTCGCGGTGCGCTACCTCGTCTACTCGGACCTCCGCGACCGCGGCTTCTACCTCTCGCCCGCCCGGGACCCCTGGCCCGGCGGGACCGCGGCCGTGCCCGACGCAGTCGACTTCGTCGCCTACGAGCGCGGCTCGACGCCCGACACGGGGAACGTGGAGTACCCGGTGCAGGTCGTCGGCGAGCGCGAGTCCCTGCCCGCCTCCGGGCTCGCCGGCCGCACCCTCGCGGTCGTCGACGAGGAGTCCGACATCACCTACTTCGCGGCGACCGCGGGCCGGATCGAGGGCGCGACCGACTACGAGCCCCCGGAGCGCCTCGACGGGGTCCTCCTCTCGGACCGCGTCGTCGTCTGGGACGCCCCCGATCCCCTCTACGAGCGCGGCTTCTACGGCCAGCCGCTCACCGGCCGCGCGGCGGCGGTCGAGGGGGCGCTCCAGCTCTCCCTGGTCGAGGCCGCGTCGCTCGCCGCCGACGGCGTCCTGTCGCTGTCGGCGTCGGTGGGGGCGGCGGGAGCGAGCTCCGGCGGCGGCACCGCGGACGGGACGGCGCCGGACGGCCCCGCGGCCGCGGTCGTCGCCCGCGGCCGCGACGTCGAGGGCGAGCGGTTCGACCGCCGGCTCGCCGTGTACAGGCGCCTCCGCGCGGCCGACGCCGTCCCGAAGACCGGCTTCAAGTTCGGCGCCGACTTCCGGACGTACCTCGACGTGGAGACGGTCGAGGACCTGCCGCACTCCGAGCACCTCGTGCGGGTCGTCGACGCCGACCACCGGTTCTCGCCCCGCGAGCTCTCGCTCGACGTGCGGCTCGCGGGCGGCGTCCGCAAGGAGATGGTGTTCGCGCTGACGGCGGCGGGCAACGAGGACCGGGTGGCGGCCGGCGACGCGAGCGAGGCCGCGGCCGCCGCCGAAGTGGAGTGGCTCTCGATCGTCCGTCTGACTCCCTGAGCGCCCCCCGGGAACCGGTGTCGCGTCGATCTCTGGCGTCCGTCCGGGTCCTCCTCGACCGGACCCACGCACCGAGCCGGGACCGCCGACGGGCCCGAAAGCCGACGCCGATCACCGGAGGATTAACACCGGGACGTCACGCTCGTCGACGATGTACTCGCCGATGGGGCCGAAGATCCGGTCGCCGAGGTCTCGCTCCGTTTCGCCCAAGACGATGAGGTCGTACCCCCGAGCCGCCTGACTCAGTTCGAAGGCCACGTCGGTTCCCGTCCGGACGGTCCGGTTGATCCGCATCTCCGGAACGCCGGCGTCGGCGAGCGCCGACGCCGTTTGCTTCAGGATCCGCTGGCCCTCCGATTCGCCATCCGGGTCGTCGGGGTCGGCGATGTGGACGAGATCGACCGACAGCAGTTCGTCCTCCGCGACGATGTCGAGCAGCGTGGCCTTCCGCTCCGCGTTCGGCAGACTGCGGGCCGCTATCAGCACTTTCCCGAGCGTGTTCGCCGCTCCGGGGAGGAGGATCGCGTCGACGGCGTCTCGCTCGACGATCTGTTGTCGCGCCGCCACTCGGTCGTGACCGAACACGAGGTCGTGGTCGGCGCGGACGCCCTCCCGCTCGAACCGCTCGGCTATCTCTTCGAGCTCCGACGTGAATTCGTCCCCGCGTTCGGCCCGCGCCTCCTCGGGCGATTCCCCGTCGTCGAGGTGGTAGAAGCCGACCACCTCGGCGTCCGGATATTTGAAGCCCTTGAGGAAGCCCGTCGTCGGGACGTCGGGGTCGGGGAATTCGACGAACACGAGAACGTTCGGGTGCTCCATATTTGGCCATACAGATTCGATCCGGTAATAATTTTGTGTGAAAAAACGAGAAGGTCGTTGTGTTTGTCCTTCAAAAGAACTCTTAACCGTATTAGATGAGCGTTCGGATCGCATGGCTGGATGGGGCCAGGTCGGCCGGGACGGCGCAGGCGACCGGCTCCGTCCGAGCGAACCGAGCGGAACCGTTTTCCGACGCCTGACTCTCTTGCCGCCCATGAGCGAGTACTCCGTGTTCCCCTCCGACTCGGACGCCTACGACATCTCCACCGTCGACCTCAGCGACGACCGCTACGAGGTGAAGCAGTCGGCGATCCGGAACAAGTACACCGTTCGCGACGGGGCCGGAAACGTCGTCTTACGCGGGAAACAGAAGATGTTCAAGCTGAAAGAGGAGTTCCCGTTCGTCACCGGCGACGGCGACGACGCCTTCTCGGTGAAGGCGGGCGGCGTCATCGACATCGGCGGCAGCTACGCGATCGTCGACTCCGGCACCGGCGAGGAGGTCGTCGTCCTCGACGAGGACTACTCGCTGTTCGTCGAGAACTGGACGATCCGCGACCCCGAGACGGGGGAGGCGCTGGCGACCATCAAGTCGAAGAGCAAGCCGATGGCGGCGCTCCGGCATCTGATCTCGGTCGCGAACCTCGTCCCGAACAAGTACGAGATATTCGACGCCGACGGCGGCCACGTCGGCGACATCGAAGGGAAGTTCTCGCTGCGGGACGCCTACACGGTCACCATCGACGACGCGAGCGACGTGCCGAAGGAGGCGGTCGTCGCCGCCGCGTGCATCCTCGACGCCTTAGAGAACCAGTAGCCGCCCGGCGACCGGGGTCGCTCGGGCGGTCGTGCGAACCGCGTCGGAACCGTCGTCACCACGCCGTCCGGAGAGGAAAGAGCTATACTCGGATGCGCCGAGCGTCCGCCCATGCAACTGCCCGAGTCGTTCGACCGGTCGCTGGCCCTCCGGCAGTCGACCGTGTACGTCGCGGCGTTCTGCGCTGTCTTCGCCGCCGTATCGTACGTCGCCGAGGGGAGTATTCCGCTCGGCGTGGCGACCGGGTTCGTGATGGCGGCCGTCACGATCGGCTACTACGCGTGGAACGGGGAGCTCGGCGTCCCCCCACAGCGAGGCTGAGTCCGCCCCGGCGCCCCTTCCGCGGCGACCGAGACGCGACGCGCCGCCTACTCCCCGCCCAGCTTCGACTCGCCGACCGCGTCGTGGCCCTCGATGACCTCGGTGCCGCCCATGTACGGGCGGAGCGCCTCGGGGACGGTGACGGTGCCGTCGTCGTTCTGGTAGTACTCCAGGATGGCGACGACGATCCGCGGGACCGCGAGCCCGGAGCCGTTCAACGTGTGGAGGTGCTCCGCCGACTCGTGGTGCTCCTCGCGGTAGCGGATCCCGGCGCGGCGCGCCTGGAAGTCCTCGAAGTTGGAGACCGAGGAGACCTCCAGCCAGCGGCCGCCCTCGGCGGGGCCCTCGTCCATGTCGTCGGCGGGCGCCCACACCTCGATATCGTACTTCTTCGCCTGCGTGAACCCGAGGTCGCCGGTGCACATCTCCAAGATGCGGTAGGGGAGTTCGAGGCGGCGCAGCACCTCCTCGGCCTCGTCGACGAGGCCGTCGAAGCGCTCATCGCTCTCCTCGGGCCGGACGAAGTTCACCATCTCCACCTTGTTGAACTGGTGGACGCGGACGATCCCGCGCGTCTCGGTGCCGTGCTCGCCCGCCTCCTGCCGGAAGTTCGGCGTGTACGCCTGGTACTTCAGCGGGAGGTCCTCACCGAGCAGGATCTCGTCGCGGTGGAGGTTCGTGACGGGCACCTCCGCCGTCGGGAGCAGCCAGAGGTCGTCGTCGTCGTACGCCTCCTCGTTCGACCCCTCGACCCGGTAGGCGTCCTCGGTGAACTTCGGGAGCTGTCCGGTGCCGCGCATCGACGCCGAATTGACGGGAATCGGCGGGAACACGTCCTCGTACCCCTGCTCGCGGTGGACGTCCAGCATGAACTGGATCAGCGCGTGCTCCAGCCGGGCGCCGTCGCCCTTCGCGACGTAGAAGCCGGCGCCGGCGACCTTCGCGCCGCGCTCGAAGTCGAGGATCTCCAGCTCCTCGCCGAGGTCGTAGTGAGGTTCCACGTCGTCGGGGAGCTCCCGGAGGTCGTCGAACCCCTCGCGGCGGCGCTCGACGTTCTCCGACTCGTCGGCGCCGACGGGGACGGAGTCCTGCGGGACCTGGGGGAGTTCGAGCAGCGACGCCTCCAGTTCCGTCTCCAGCTCTTCGGCGCGATCCTCGACGTCCTGGAGTTCGGCCTTCAGCTCCTGGGAGCGCTCTATCGCCTCTTGGGCCGCCTCCTCCTCGCCGCGCTGTTTGAGCTCGCCGATCGTCGAGGAAACCTCGTTGCGCTCGTGGCGCAGGTCGTCCCCGCGCTGTTTCAGCTCCCGCCACTCCTCGTCGACGTCGAGTATCCGGTCGAGGTCCACGTCGACGCCCTTGTTGGCTAGCGCCTCGCGGACGACCTCTGGGTTCTCCCGGACGAACTGTCGAGACAGCATTTGTCGGGGATTCCGCGGGACGACCCAAAACCGTATCGGAGCGTCGGCATCGGTTGGCACGGATCGCGGGAGCGGCCTCGACGGAGGGTCCCCGAGGGCGGAGCTCGCGGGGGCGAACGGCGGCGGTCGGCGTCTCAGGGGATGAACGCGAAGTTCGCGACCACCATGAGGAGCGCGAGTCCGGCGACGACGACGCCCATGATCCGCATCAGCAAAATCCGCGTCTCGCTCGGCTCGATCCGCGTCGTCCCGTCGGGACCGTGGGCCTGCCAGCTCGTCATCCGGCGGGGAAACGCGGCCATCGCCAGCGCGCCGACGGCGACGAGGAGGGGGACGGCGACGAAGAACAGTCGGAAGGGTGCGGGGAACATGTCGGAGAACTGTCCCACGGCTCATCAAAATCTTACGGTTTCGACGGACGCGCCGTCAGTACCCGCCCGGCAGCGCCATGCCGACCGCGAGCGCGACCAGCGGCACCGCGGCGACGACCGCGTACCACAGCCCGGCGGCGACGAGGAGCGCCCACGTGGAGGGGCCGTACCCGGTCGGGTCCCAGTCCACGCCGAGCCGCGGGAGCCCGGCCGCGGCGACCGCCGGGGCGACGAAGCCGACGACGATCCCGCCGAACAGCGCGGTGTCGAGGAACCCCTCGCTCCAGCCGGGACCGGCCTCGCCGACGAGCGCGACGGTGAGGACGACGCCGGCGAGGTACGGGACCGAGAGCGCGAGCGCGACGCCGACGTACGAGGGGACCGGCCGCCCCGCCGGCGGGAGCGTGCGGAACAGCGCGCGGAACCGCGCCGAGAGCAGGAAGGGGGTCCAGCAGACGGCGGCGACGAGTCCGGGGAGGGCGAACAGCGCGATCAGTGAGAGCCAGGCGATCAGCGTGTCGACGACCGCGGGGACGCCGGCGACGCCGAGGGGACCGAGGGCCATGAGCGGACTCTCGGCGGACGTGTCAAACGCTTTGTGGTGGCGCGGATCACCACGGTTTAAGCGTCGGGCCGCGAGCGCGTACCCATGCTCATCTCCGGTGCGGAGCTCGCCGACGGGCGGGTCCGCGACGTCCGTGTTCGAGACGGAACCGTCGACGCGGTCGAGCCGACGAACGCGGGGCTCGACCCGGACCCCGGCGAGCGCGTCGTCGACGCGCGCGGGCGACACCTCCTGCCCGGCGCCGTCGACGCCCACGTCCACTTCCGCGAACCGGGCGGGAGCCACAAGGAGACGTGGGCCTCCGGCTCGCGGAGCGCGGCCGCGGGCGGCGTGACCACCGTCGTCGACCAGCCGAACACCTCGCCGCCGACCGTCGACGGCGACGCCTTCGACGGGAAGGCCGACCTCGCCGCCGACTCGCTCGTCGACTACGGGATCAACGGCGGCGTCACCGCCGACTGGGACCCGGAGAGCCTCTTCGAACGGCCCCTGTTCGCGCTCGGCGAGGTGTTCCTCGCGGACTCGACCGGCGACATGGGGATCGCCGTCGACCTGTTCGAGGAGGCGCTCGCCGAGGCGGCCGCCCGCGACGTCCCCGTCACGGTCCACGCGGAGGACGAGACGCTGTTCGACGACGGCGCGCTCGCCGGCGACCTCGGCGGCGTCGGCACCGCGGCCGACGCCGACGCGTGGTCCGCCTACCGGACCGCCGAGGCGGAGGTCGCCGCGGTCGAGCGCGCCCTCGGCGCGGCCGCCGAGAGCGACGCGCAGGTCCACATCGCCCACACGTCGACGCCGGAGGGGATCGACGCGGTCGTCGCGGCCCGGGAGTCCGAGACGGGCGACGACGCGGACGCGACGGCGGGCGCCGCTCCTCCCACCTGCGAGGTCACCCCGCACCACCTGTTCCTCTCGCGCGAGAACGCCGGCCGACTCGGCACGTTCGGCCGCATGAACCCGCCGCTCCGCTCCGAGGAGCGTCGGGCCGGGGTGTTCGAGCGCCTCCGCGACGGCGACGTCGACGTCGTCGCCACCGACCACGCGCCCCACACCGTCGCGGAGAAGCGGCAGGGCCTCGCGGAGGCGGCGAGCGGCGTCCCGGGCGTGGAGACGCTGTACCCGCTCCTCTTGGAGTCCGTGCGCAAGGGGGAGCTGACGCTGGAACGCGTCCGCGACGTCGTCGCCGCCAACCCAGCGTCGATCTTCGGGGTCGAGGCCAAGGGGCGAGTCGCCGAGGGCGCCGACGCCGACCTCGTCCTCGTCGACCTGACGAACCCGCGCGAGATCGAGGCGGGAGCGCTTCACAGCGCCTGCGGCTGGACGCCGTTCGAGGGGTTGCAGGGCGTCTTCCCGGAGCTGACGCTCGTCCGCGGCGAGGTCGTCTACGAGCGCGACCCCGTGACGGGCGCGGAGTCGTTCGGCGAGGCGGCCGGGCGGAACGTCCGAGTGTCGTAGTTCGGCCAGTCGCGGTTCGGACAGCCGCAGTCCGGGAGTCGCAGTTCGGACAGCCGCAGTCCGGGAGTCGTCGTCCGAGAGACGCGGTCCGAACGGGCGCCGGACCGACCGGGACCGGACGTGTACGGCCGGTGCCGCCCGGCGGAACGCATATGCCGTTGCTATCCTAAGCGGGGCCATATCGATGGTCGTGGGTAGCCTTGGCACGGGAGGCGATAGCGAGACCGGCGTACCGACGGATGATATCGGACGACTCGGTCGGGGCGCCGCGGAAGGGACCCCGACATGACTGACGCCGCGGAGACCGGTCCGGCAGGCGTCGACGCCGACGGAACGGGAGAGCCTGAGCGTCCCCCGATGGCGCTCGACGAGGTCGCCGCGCTCGCGGAGCGCGTCGTCGACAACGTCGAGGCGGTGATCGTCGGGAAGCGGGCGGCGATCGAGCACGTCGTGGTCACGGTCCTCGCCCGCGGGCACCTCCTCGTGGAGGACGTGCCTGGCGTCGGGAAGACGACGCTCGCGAAGGCGGTGTCGCGCTCGATCGACGGCTCGTTCAAGCGCGTCCAGTTCACCCCGGACCTCCTCCCCGCCGACGTCACCGGCGTCAACGTGTTCAACCAGCGCACGGACGAGTTCGAGTTCCAGCCCGGACCCGTGTTCGCCAACGTCGTCCTCGGCGACGAGATCAACCGGGCGCCGCCGAAGACGCAGTCGGCCCTGCTGGAGGCGATGGAGGAGGGACAGGTGACGACCGACGGGGAGACGCGGGCCCTCCCGGACCCGTTCTGCGTGATCGCCACCCAGAACGACGTCGAGCCCGGGCAGACGTACGAGCTCCCGGTGGCGGAGGTCGACCGGTTCACGAAGAAGATCCGGCTCGGCTACCCGAGCACCGAGGAGGAGGCCGAGATCATCGGCCGGATGGCGGGCGACCACCCCGTCGACGCCGTGGAGCCGGTCGCGTCGATCGAGGAGGTCCGGCGCGCCCGGGTCGCCGTCGCCGACGTCGACGCGACAGAACCCGTCCGCGAGTACGTCGCGCGGCTGGCGACGTACACGCGGCAGAACGCCCGGCTCGGGGTCAGTCCGCGGGGGAGCCTCGCGCTGCTCCGGACCGCGCAGGCGCGGGCCGCGCTCGACGGCCGCGGGTACGTGATTCCCGACGACGTCCAGACCGAGGCGCCGACCGTGTTCGCGCACCGCGTCCGCTCCGACTCCGGGACCGACGGGGAACAGGTGGTCGAAGACGCGCTGAACCGGACGAGCGTGGAGTGATCTCTCGTGCCGTCGCCGACCCTCACCCGCCGGGGCCGCGTCGTCGTCGCGGTCTGCGTCGTCGGCGTCGGCATGGCGCTGGCCGCGAGCGGGCGGTCGATCGAGGCGGTCGTCCTGCCGAGCGCCGTCGCGCTCGCGGCCGGGTACGTCCAGCTCGCCCGGATCGAGGAGCCGGCGGCCAGGCGGAGCCTCCCGCCGGAAGGGTTCGTCGGCGAGACCGGCGAGGTGCGGCTCTCGTTCCACTCCCGGGGGGCGGGCGAGCTGTCGCCGACGTACGTCGCCGACGTCGCCGACGCGCTCGACGACGGGCTGGAGGGGCCGACGGAGCCGGTCCGCACCTCCGTCGGCGACGCGCCGGCGACGTACCGCGTCCGCTACCTGCGCCGGGGCGAGCGGGAGTTCGGCCCCGTCACGGTGACCGCGAGCGACGTCTTCGGGCTCTTCGAGCGGCAGGCGGTGATCGAGTCGTTCGACGCGACCCTCGCGTACCCGGCGTGCCGCGAGATCCCGACGTGGTTCCGCCGGGCGCTGTACGCCGACGACGCCGTCGGAGCGAGCCGGCGGCGAGAGGAGTTCGACCGCCTGCGCGAGTACGCGCGGGGCGACCCCCTCCGCGACGTCCACTGGCCCGCGACCGCGAAGCACGGCGAGATCGTGGTGAAGGCGTTCGCCGCGGAGACCGAGCGCGGCCGCGTGGCGATCGCCGGCGAGGCCGGAGGCGAAGGCGCGGGGACGGCGAGGGAAACCGAACGCGGGAGCGACCGAAATCCCGCCGACGACCTCGCGAGCGCGGCCGCCAGCCTCGCGCTCGCGCTGCTTGACGACGGCGTGCCGGTGGACCTGACGCTCCCCAACGGCGAGGTCTCGGCGGACCCGGGCGCGCGGGGGCGACGGGCGGTGCTCGAACTGGCCGCGCGGACGCGTCCCGGCACGGTCGGCGACGACGAGGCTGACGTGCGCGTCGTCGCCGACGAGCGCGGCGCCCGGTACCGCGTCGGCGACCGGGCGGTCGCGTTCGACGAAGTGGCCGGGGCGACGGTCCGCGGGGCGGGCGACGGCGAGACGAGCGTCGACGAGGCGGCGACCGGTCCCCCGGACGACGGCTCCGGCGCTGCGGTCGCCGACGACGGCGGGGCCGGAGAGACCGCGCCCGGCGGGGCGCCGTCCGCGGACCGGAGCGAGGTGATCGGCCGATGAGGGGCCGCCCGCTCGGCGGCGAGAGCGGGTCGGACGACGGGGAGAGCCCCGGCGACGGCGACCTCCGCGGGCGGCTGCGGGCGGTCGTCGACCCGCCGGTCCTCGGCGTCGCGGTCGTCACCGCCGCGTACCTTTCGGTGTTCCTCGCCGCGACCGACGTCGTCGGCGGGTCGACGCGGGCCGCGGTCGCGGTCGCGGTCGCCGGCGCCGCGGGCTTCCTCCTCGCGCGGTACGTCGGCGAGCGCGCGGCGCTCCGCCTGACGGTCGTCCTGTTCGCCGCGACGCTGGCGGGGTACTACTTCGCGATCCCCGAGAGTCAGCGCGCGCTGTTCTCGGTCCGGCGCGTCGCGATCGACGTGGTCTCGCTGTTGACCGGGCTCTCCATCCTCCGCCTCGCGCTCGCCGACGTCTGGGTCCTCGCGGTCGCGCCGGTGCCGACGTTCCTCGTCGGCTACCTCGTCGGCCGCGGGCGACACGTCGCGGCCGCCGGCGCCGCGGGCGGCACGCTGGCCTTCCTCGTGCTCACCGGCGACGCGGGCGGGACGACCACGCTCGTCGGCGTCGTCGGCGTCGCGCTCGCCGCCGGCCTCTCGACGCTGTCGATGCCGGGCGGGATCCGGGACCACGGCGACACCCTCGCCGCGGTCTTGGCGGCGATGGTCCTCGTGAGCGCGACGCTCACCCTGCTGCCGGCCGGCGCGGCCCAGCCCTGGGGGATCGACCGCGGCACCCCGACGCTGGAGTCGTCGATCGAGGCGGACGACGAGGTCGAGGTCGTCGGCCCGACGCGGCTCTCGCCCGAGGTGCGCTACACGATCGAGAGTCCGGTGGCGGCGAACTGGCACGCCGGCGCCTACGACACCTACACCGGGGACGGCTGGGTGCGGTCCGGCGAGCAGTCGCCGCTCGACGGACCGCTCGACGGGCCCCCGGGCAACGCGACTCAAGTGAACGTCACGATCACCGCCGAGACGGAGTCGCCGTCGCTGCCGGCGCCGTGGCAGGCGGTCGACGTGCGGGGGCCCGCCGCCCAGACCGCACGGGTGGACGAGCACGGGACGCTCCGGCTCGCCGAGCCGCTGGGAGCGGGCGAGTCGGTCACGGTCGAGAGCCGTGTGCCCGACGCCGACCCCGCCGCGCTCCGGAGCGCGGGCACCGACTACGACCCCGCGATCGAGGAGCGGTACACCCAGCTCCCCGAGAGCACCCCCGACCGCGTCGGAGAGCGCACCGAGGAGATCATCGCGGCGTCGAACGCGGAGACCCCGTACGACCGGGCCGTCGCGGTCGAGCGCTACCTGCGCGAGGAGTACGAGTACTCGCTGACCGTCCGGAAGCCCGACGGCGACGTGGCCGACGCGTTCCTCTTCGAGATGGACGCCGGCTACTGCGTCTACTTCGCGACGACGATGACCGCGATGCTGCGATCGCAGGGGATCCCGGCGCAGTTCGTCACCGGCTACTCGGAGGGCGAGCGGATCGGCGAGGACCGGTAC
This sequence comes from Halorubrum sp. Hd13, assembly GCF_002252755.1. GTDB lineage: Archaea > Halobacteriota > Halobacteria > Halobacteriales > Haloferacaceae > Halorubrum. The sequence goes on from NZ_NHOY01000121.1 coordinate 75,674, forward strand.
GTCGTCCGCGGCCAGGACGCCCACGCGTGGGTCAAGGCGTACTTCCCGGGCCACGGCTGGGTCACCTTCGACCCGACGCCCGCGGCCGAGCGCGAGGAGACCCGGACCGCGCGCCTCGCCGACGCGCGCGCCGCGGGCGACGAGGACGTGGACGTCCCGGCCTCCGAACCCGCTCGGGGCGCGCCGTCGATCGTCCCCGAGGCCGGCGTCAATGACCCGTCGTCGACGACGGCCGACGTGCCGAACGACAGCAACGGGACGGCGGCGACCGGCGGCGACGCGGCCGACGCCGCCGCGCCCGGCGACACCGCGGTCGGAGCGAGACAGGAGGGACTCACCCGCGGCGCCGTCGGCGGCGAGGCGCGGCCGAGCGGGGACGGCTCCCCGATCCCGTCGCGCGAGACCGTCGCCTACTGGCTGGTCGCGGCCGTCATCGGCGTCACCGGCGCCCGCCGTTTCGGCGTCGGCAGGCGCGCGCGCCGCGCCGCGCGCCTCCGCCTTCCGTGGGTCAGTTCCGATCCGGCCACGGACGCCCGGCGCGCGTTCGCCGACCTCGAGTACCTGCTCGGCCGTCGCTACCGCGAGCGGCGCGCCGGGGAGACCCCGCGGGCCTACCTCGACGCGCTCCGGCTCCGCGGCCTCGACGAGCGGGCGCTCGCCGTCGGGGAGACGTACGAGCGGGCGACGTACGCCGGGACGGTGACGCGCGCGGAGGCGGACGAGGCGCGCCGGACCGTTCGGCGGCTCGCGTTGGAGGCGACGCCGGTTCTCGGGCGGCTGTTCGACTGAGGCGGCCGAGCGGCGCCGACCCCCATTCGCGTGCTCGATCCGGTCGCTGGCCCGAAAGAACGGGCGACGGACGTCCGACGCGGCCGCACTCCCGACACTATTTAATACGGTCACCCTGTAAGTTCGGCTGTAATGTCGGAAGTCTGCTCGACGTGCGGACTGCCCCAGGAACTCTGCGTCTGCGAGGACGTCGCGAAGGAGTCCCAGCAGATCAGCATCCGCATCGACGAGCGCAGGTACGGTAAGGAGGTAACGGTCATCGAAGGATTCGACCCGAAAGACGTCGACCTGAGTTCCCTCTCGTCGGATCTCAAGTCGAAGTTCGCCTGCGGCGGCACCGTCGAGGACGGCGCCATCGAGCTGCAGGGGAACCACTCGGGCCGCGTGGAGGACTTCCTCCGCGACAAGGGCTTCAACGTCGCGTGACCGTCACCTGACCGTCCGCCGTCGAGCGATACACGGATTCGGTTCTTCGAACGACCCCGTCCGACGAGCCGCGGCGCCGTGAGCCGAGGCGCTCTCCGACCGGCCTTTTAAACGAGGAGCGCCGCCCGGCCGACGACGAACGCGGCCGCCGCGAGGAAGGTGCCGTACTTGAATCGCCGTTGCGCGCTCGTCGGGTCGGCGAACCCCTCGTAGCAGGCGTACAGCATGACCGCGTCGGCGACGGCGACGAGCAGGAGGTAGACGCCGCCGAAGGTGCCCGTGAAGTACGGGACCGGGCTCGCCGCGACGGCGACGAGGAGCGCGCCGGTGCCGATCCAGAGGGCGCGGTCCTCGCCGACCGCGATCGGGAGCGTGCGGAGCCCCTCCTCGCGGTCGCCGGCCACGTCCTCGACGTCTTTGATCACCTCGCGGGTGAACGTCGAGAGCCCGGCCAGGAGCGCGAGGACGGCGACGGCCGCCGGCTCCCCGACCGCGGCGCCGCCGAACAGGAACGTCGAGCCGACGAGGTAGGAGACGAGGGCGTTGCCGAGCCCCGGTGTCCCCTTAAATACCGTCGTGTAGGTGACGAGCGCGACGAGGTTGACCGCGGCGATGGCGATCGCCAGCGGCGGCAGGAGGGCCGCGAACGCGACGGCGACGAGGAACCAGACGGCGGCGACGCCGAGCGCCCCCCGCGCCGAGACGGCGCCGCGCGGGATCGGGCGGTCGGGCCGATTGACGGCGTCGATGTCGCGGTCGAAGTAGTCGTTGATCGCGTTGCCCGCGGCGACCGCGAACGCGGTGACGACCGCGGCGACGGCCGTGGGGACGACGGCGCCCGCGGCGCCGGCGACGAACGCGCCCGTCCCCGTGAGGACCGCGGCGGCGACGCAGTTCGCCGGCCGCGCCAGCTCCGCGACCCCGCGCGCTGTGTCGTTCACGTCGTCTCGCATCACCGCGGCGCGGCACATAAACGACCCGGGATTCGAGTCGGGGGTCGCGGCGGCCGGAGGCCGTAGCGGGCTCGGGCCACCGCGGGTGCCCGCGGCGCGGCCGCGATTCTCTCGGCTCGGAATCGGCCACGAACGTTTATGAAGTGTGCAATGATACGGACGTGTATGGCTAAAGGCCTGGACGTCGGCACGATGAACATCCTCTCCGGACGACAGGAAGGCGCGGAGACGGTGTTCGTACAGCAGCGGAACTCGTTCGTCGAGATCGAGTACAGCGACATGGCAGAGCAGATGCTCTCTCGCAGCGACGTCCTCCACATCCGCAAGGACGACAAGGTGTACGTCGTCGGCGACGACGCGCTCAACTTCGCGAACATCTTCAACAAGGAGACGCGTCGCCCGATGCAACACGGAATCTTATCCAGCGACGAGGCCTCCGCGATCCCGATGATCAAGCTCATCACCGAGCAGGTGGTCGGCGAGCCCTCGAAGCCGAACGAGCGCCTCTTCTACTCCAGCCCGGCCGACCCGATCGACTCCGGGCTCACGACGCTGTACCACGAGAAGACGCTGGAGTCGATGCTCGGCGACATGGGGTACGACCCCGAGCCGATCAACGAGGGGATGGCGGTCATCTACTCCGAGCTCGCGGACAACAACTTCACCGGGCTCGGGATCAGCTTCGGCGCGGGGATGACCAACGTCTGTCTCGCCTACTACGCGGTGCCCGTCATGAAGTTCTCCATCGCCCGCGGTGGCGACTGGATCGACGAGCAGACGTCGCAGGCCACGGGGACGCCCGTCGACAAGGTGACGAGCATCAAGGAGGACGACTTCGAGCTCGACTTCCGCACCGACGTCGGCGGCGTCGAGGGCGCGCTCGCCATCTACTACGAGAACCTGCTCGACTACGTCATCGAGAACATCAGCCGCGAGGTCGACGAGGAGGACGTCGAGGAGGGGCTCGACGTCCCCGTCGTCGTCACCGGCGGCACCTCCAGCCCGAACGGGTTCAAGGACCTGTTCGCCGACCACCTCGAGGACGCGAGCATCCCGTTCTCGATCAGCGGCGTGCGCTCGGCCGAGGAGCCGATGTACAGCGTCGCCAGCGGCGCGCTGGTCGCGGCCCGCTCCGAGGAGGGCGAGGCGGCCGACGAGCGCGCAGGGGAGCCCGCGGCGGAGGAAGCCGCGCCCGAGTCGGAGGACTGAGCGAACGCTTCCCCGGCTCCGAGAACTGACCGGACCGTCCCGGCTCCGAGCTACCCTCGCCGTCCGCCCCCGCCGCGCGGTCCCGCTTTTTTGATCCGTGAGGACGCGCCGAACGCCTAAGCCGACGGCCGACCGATCGACCGCATGGTCGAAGTCGCGGGTGACGACGGCGACCGACGGCTCCGCGTCGACCTCGAGGTCGACCCGTCCGACGAGTGGGACTGCCCGATCGTCTCGCAGTCGGAACGCGCGTCCGACGTCACCGTCAACGCGGTCGGCGACGAGTGTACGGTCGAAGTGCAACCGCCGGGCGAGGAGGGGATCCGCCGCGCGCGCGGCCAGATCAGCGAGGACTGCCTCTGTCGCGTCTTCCAGGAGTTCGGCTACGTCCCCCGCGTGCGACGGGTCGACGAGGGGACGGTGTCGGTCACGACGTACGTCGACGACCGCGACGCCGTCCGCGAAGTGGTCGCGACGCTCAGGGAGACGCTCGACCGCGTGCGGCTGCTCCGGCTCGCCGTGGTCGCGGGTCCCGAACCGACCGAGCAGGCGACCGTCGACCTCTCCGCGCTCACCCCGAAGCAGCGCGAGGGGATGGAGCTCGCCGTCGTCCGCGGCTACTTCGACGACGCCGCCGACGTCTCCCTCGGCGAGCTCGCCGGCGAGCTGGAGATCAGCAAGTCGGCGCTCTCGCAGCGGCTCCGGTCCGCGCAGGCGAAGCTCGTCACGGACGCCTTCGAGGGAGTCGACGACTGACCGCCGATCACCGAGGGGTTCCCGAGTCCCGTCGGGTCAGTCCGCCGCCGATTCGCCGCGGATCCGCCGTAACGCCTCCGCGCCGTCGCGCTCCGCCTCCGTGAGGTAACACTTCGGATCGGGCGCGAACGGGTCGCCGTGCGCCGAGAGGGCGCGGAGCCGCGAGCCGCCCCGACAGACCTCCTTGTACGCGCAGTCCGCGCACCGCCCGGTGAGCCGTTCCTCGCGGTCGCGGAGCCCGGCGAGGAGCGGGTTCGACTCGTCCGACCAGATCGCGCCGAACGAGCGGTCCCGGACGTTGCCGGGGGAGTACCCCTGCCAGAACTGCGTGAGGTGGACGTTGCCGACGGGGTCGACGTCGGCGACGCGCTCGCCGGTCGGGTCGCCGCCGTTGCGCCGCAGGTGCTCGTGGATGAGCCGGGCGCGGTCCGTGCCGATCTCCCGGTCGGCGTACTCGACGAGGTGACCGGCGTCGGCGTAGTTGCCGACGAGCAGCGTCTCGATCTCCTCGCCCGCGGCGTGGTACTCGCGGGTGAGGTCACAGAGGTCCGTGACCGCCTTCCGGGTCGCCTCCGGGCTCAGGTCCACGTCCGCGATCTCGGCGCCCCGCCCGCCGTAGTCGAGGTGGTAGAAGCAGAAGCGGTCGACGCCGACGTCGACGAGGAGGTCGACGACGCCCGCGAGGTCGTCGACGTTGTGCTCGGTGATCGTGTAGCGAAGCCCGGTCTTGAGCCCGACGTCGAGACAGGCCTCGATCCCGCGGACGGCGGCGTCGAACGCCCCCTCCTCTCCCCGGATCCGGTCGTTGCGCTCGGGGAGCCCGTCGACGGAGACGCCGGCGTACTTGAGTCCCGCCGCCTTCAGCTCTCGGGCGTTCTCGCGGGTGAGCAGGGTCCCGTTCGTCGAGAGGACGGGTCGGATCCCGGCGTCGTCGGCGTACGAGACGAGCTCCGCGAGGTCCTCGCGGACGAGCGGCTCCCCGCCGGAGAAGAGGAGCACCGGGACGCCGAACTCGGCGAGGTCGTCGATGAGCGCCTTCCCCTCCGCCGTCGACAGCTCGTTCGGCGCCCCCTCCCGATCGGCCGCGGCGTAGCAGTGTTCGCAGTAGAGGTTACACCGCTTCGTCGTGTTCCAGACGACGACCGGGCGGCGCTGCTTGTCATCGGTTATCTGCGGCTTCTTCGAGTCCCCCGCGGCGTCGTACCGGAGCCCGTCGCTCTCGGCGTCGAGCCCGCAGAGGAGCTTGCTGACGGAGATCATCGGTCTCCCTCCGGGACCGTCTCGTCCTCGCGTGCGGGGTCCGAGTCGTTCTCGACCGGTGCGCTGCCGCAGGCGACGGTGGGCGTCCCCTCGGTCTCCTCGTACACGCGCGGTTCGTCGCTCGCGTCGTCACGTGAGGCCGACTCGTCGCCGGACCGCTCGTCCGCCGCCAGCGACTCGGCGGAGTAGCGGTGCGTCTCCTCGGCGGGGCAGACCCACACGTCGCGGGCGTACCAGGCGAAGAGCTTGCTCGCCTCCTCGTGAGCGACGTCCGGCGTCGGCGCCGCGACGGTGCCGACGTGACGGAGCGGATCCGCCTCTTCCTCCCGGACGAACACCTCGAAGCGCCGGCCGTCCGCCGAGCGTGGGCCCCCCGCTCCGGCGGTTCGGTCCGTCTTCTCGACCATACTCGGCGTACGAACGACCCCCCGAACTCGGTTTCGCGCGTTCTCACGGGGGCGAAACCCGCCCGAACACGTTCGGACACCAGAAAAATAAACCGCATGAAGATATAGCAAACCGCGATTTGCGGTCGACTCCGCGGGCGCGGCGCGCACAGATTCGCCCGCGATCGCTGGATTCGGCCGCGAAGCTCGAAATCGAGCGCAGACGCGTCGCGGCGGCGGAGCGCTGGGGGCGAGGCCACCTGTTATGTCCGACAGTCACCTACGGGCCCCCATGCGCGAACTCGTCTTCGCCCTCGAGTACGAACCGGGGCGCAACAGGGTGGCCGACGCGCTCGCCGCCCACCCCGGGGCGCGGGTGCGGTCGCTGTCGCTGCACGCCACCGACGACCACCTCTGGCGGGTCGACCACGCCACGGGCGCGCCGGACGCGCTCGCGGCCGTCGAGGCCGCCTTCACCGACGGCGACTACTACGCCGACTGCCTCGCGACGGAGGACTGCGGCGCGACCCAGACCACCCGCGTCCTCGACCGGACCGACGACACGCTCGTGCTGTACACCGACTGGGAGCCCACGCCCGTCTGCGCGTCCGTCCCGCACATCGCCCGCGACCACCTCGGCGACGGCGTGCTGTTCGAGACCCGCCACGAGGGGCGCCACTACACCTGGCGGCTCATCCACTCCGGCGAGGGCGACGTGGGGGCCTTCTTCGACGCCCTCCGGACCGCCGTCGGCGACGCCGCCCGCACGGAGCTACTCAGGACGGCGCACACCTCGGCGGGCGACGAGACGCGGGGCGACGCGGACGGCGTCGGGCTCTCCCCGGAGCAGGAGGCCGCGCTCAGGGCCGCGGTCGAGCACGGCTACTACGAGTCGCCGCGGGCGGTCGACGCCGGGGAGCTCGCGGCCCACCTCGACGTGCCGCGCTCGACGCTCACCTACCGGCTCCGTCGGGCCGAGGAGCGCCTGGCGAAGGCGCACGTCGCCCGGTCGGTCGCGGGCGACGGCGCCCCCGCGTCGTTCGATTGACCGTGCCGCCGCCGTCGATCGGCGCCAGTTGGAAATATCCAAACAAGGCTTATCGATATGAGGGCCCTCTCTCGACGTAATGAGTGACGAGCCGGACGGACGCGGAGACGCACGCGGGGACGAGGCCGCCGATACCGGCGCGGACGGCGGACGACGCGAGCTGACCGCCGGCCTCGCGGTCCCCGAGATGGACTGCCCGTCGTGCGCCGGGAAGGTCGACAGCGCACTGGGGCGCGTCGACGGCGTGACCGACGTCGCGCTCAACCCCACCGCCGGGACCGCGACGGTCGCCTACGACCCCGATCGCGCGGACGAGAGCGATGTCGTCGCGGCGATCGAAGGAGCCGGTTACGAGGTCACCGGCGGCCGATCGGGCGGCGAGGGGAGCGCCGACGGCGACCGCGGTGGGACCGCCGACGGGGCGTCCGGCGACGTCGCCGTCGCGCCCCCGTCGGAGGTCTGGACGACGCCGCGCGCGAAGAAGACGTGGCTGGGCGCGGTCCTCGTGGTCGGCGGGCTCCTGTTCGAGTTCGTCCTGACCGGCTCGAACCCCGCGGTGGCGAGCGTGCTCGGCGTCCCGCTCACGCTCGCGGACGTCCTGTTCGTCGGCGCCGTCGCGGCCAGCGGGATCCCCGTCGTCCGCGGCGGCTACTACTCCGCGCTGAACCGGAGCCTCGACATCGACCTGCTGATGGGGACGGCCATCGTCGCCGCGACCGGGATCGGTTACTTCGTCGAGGCCGCCACGCTCGCGGTCCTCTTCAGCGTCGCCGAGCTGCTGGAGGACTACGCGATGGACCGCGCCCGCGACTCCCTGCGCGAGCTGATGGAGCTGTCTCCGGACGAGGCCACCGTCAGGCGAGAGGGCGGCGAGACGACCGTCCCGACCGACGACGTCGCGGTCGGCGAGACCGTGATCGTCCGCCCGGGCGAGAAGGTCCCGCTCGACGGGACGGTGATCGAGGGGGAGAGCGCGGTCGACGAGTCCCCGATCACCGGCGAGAGCGTCCCCGTCGACAAGGCCCCGGGCGACGAGGCGTTCGCGGGCGCGATCAACGAGGAGGGGTACCTGGAGATCGAGGTGACCTCGACCGCGGGCGACTCCACCCTCTCGCGGATCATCGAACTGGTGCAGGGCGCGCAGGCGGAGAAGACGGAGACGGAGCGGTTCGTCGACCGCTTCGCGGGCTACTACACGCCGGTCGTAGTCGTCTTAGCGATTCTGACGGCCGCGGTGCCGCCACTGGTGATCGGCGAGCCGGTGACCGTCGACCTCGCCGGCTACCCGTTCGTCTTCGCCGCGGACTGGGGGACATGGTTCGTCCGCGGGCTCACGCTGCTCGTGATCGCCTGCCCCTGCGCGTTCGTCATCTCGACGCCGGTCTCGGTCGTCTCCGGGATCACCAGCGCGGCGAAGAACGGCGTCCTGATCAAGGGCGGCAACCACCTGGAGGCGATGGGCCAAGTCGACGCCGTCGCGCTCGACAAGACCGGGACGCTCACCCGGGGCGAACTCGCCGTCACCGATCTCGTCCCGCTCGGCGGCGCCGACGAGGAGACGCTGCTCCGTCGGGCCGCCGCGCTGGAGCGCCGGAGCGAACACCCGATCGCCGCCGCGATCCTCGGCCGCGCCGAGCGCGCGGGCGTGGGAGCCCTCGCGGAGCCGGCCGGGTTCGAGAGCCTGACCGGGAAGGGCGTCCGCGCGGATATCGACGGCGAGACGTACTACGCCGGGAAGCCGGCGCTGTTCGAGGGGCTCGGCTTCGACCTCTCGCGGGCCCGTGCAAAGACCGACGGCGGGGTCGCGGACGGCGGGGTCGTGACCGAGGGCGACGACGGCGGGTCCGGAGGAGCCGGCGACGGCGCGTTCGCCGAGGGGTCGCTCGCCGCCTTAGAGAGCGAGGGGAAGACCGTCGTGCTCGTCGGGACGGAGACCGAACTGACCGGGGCGATCGCCGTCGCCGACGAGGTGCGTCGCGACTCGAAGCGGGCCGTCGAGCGCCTCCGCGAGCTCGGCGTGGAGCGCGTCGTGATGCTGACCGGCGACAACGAGGGGACGGCGCGGGCGATAGCCGAGTCGGTCGGCGTCGACGAGTACCGCGCCGAGCTCCTGCCGGAGGAGAAGGTCGCGGCGGTGGAGTCGCTGCGGGCCGAGTACGGCGAGGTCGCGATGGTGGGCGACGGGATCAACGACGCCCCCGCGCTGGCGACGGCCGACGTCGGCGTCGCGATGGGCGCCGCGGGGACGGACACGGCCCTAGAGACCGCCGACATCGCGCTGATGGGCGACGACGTGGCGAAGCTCCCGTACCTCTACGCGCTCTCGCACACGGCCAACGGGGTCATCCGCCAGAACGTCTGGGCGAGCCTCGGGGTGAAGGCGCTGCTCGCGCTCGGCGTGCCGCTGGGGCTGGTGAGCGTCGCCGTCGCGGTCGTCGTCGGCGACATGGGAATGAGCCTCGGCGTCACCGGCAACGCGATGCGGCTCTCCGGGATCGAGCCCGAGTCGTACGAGTAGTCGGGGGCGCGAGGCCGACGCTCGCGGCCCGATAAACAAACATGAACTATTATTAAGGATGCCCGTCTCGGGAGAATCGTGCCACCCGTAGTACACGACTGACGCAGGCTCGGAATCGGCGGCGACGCGCCCCGAGGGTCCGAGTACGCGCGAGACGAGCATCGAGGCGGAGACGCCGGACCGCGACGACGAACTGCCGACCGCGGAGGAAGCGATCGCGCAGTGCGCGGCGGCGTTCGACGCGACGGACGACGGGCGACTCCCCAACGGGATCGACCGATGGAACGCGTACGCGGGGTCCTGTTACGGCGGCGACTGACCGCCCGCCGACCGCGTTTTTTCCAGATGCCGACGACGACCGAGCGGCGACGCCGCGAACCCGTTCGAGCGGGGCCTCGGGTCGCGGGAACGAGGCGGCCCATTCAAACCCGCGGCGCTCGTCATCAGCGGGCATGTGCCCGAGCGAACGCGGAGGCGATCCGCCGTGGAAGTGAGCGACCGGGACCCCGACGCGTCGGCGCCCGTAGCGGCGTCGGTCGAGGTCGAGCTGTCCGGGCTCGCGGACGGGGTCGTCGCGTGCGACGAGTTCGACGACGGGGCGCTCGAATCGGTCGCCGAGGAGTTCCTGTGCGCCAGCGGCGAGCGGTGGGGCGGCGCGTGGCGCGGGGTCGCCGTCGGGTCGCTGCTGGACCGTCCGGACGTGACGGTCGCCCCAGACGCGACCCACGTCCGCGTCGCCGCCGACGGCTACGCCGTCTGCGTCCCGCTGAAAACGGCGCTCGACGCGGTGCTGGCCGTCGAGCGCGGCGGCGACCCGCTGCCGGCCGCCCGCGCGCCGCGGTTCGTCGCCCCCGTCGACGCCGGCCGGACGGTGAAGAGAGTGCGGGAGCTCCGGTTCCTGCGGCTGGCCCCGGGAGAAGACCCCCAGGAGTACGAGGATCTCGGGTATTGACCGCGGCGACTCCGACCCGGTTAGCCCCGCCGCCGACCCGTCGGCTTTAGTCCGCGAGGCGACTACCGTCGAGCGGCCGATGACGACGCACCGCTCCGAGCTGCCTCGGCACCAGCGATGACGAGCCCTATGAGTGCCGAGGCCACCGATTTACGTCGACAATACATTCAGACTCATACACGACCCCACAACTGAGTGCTATTGCCTCGTGTTTCGGCCCTAGCGAGATCCACGGTTATCGATCCGAGACTGCTGTCCCATATTCGAGTTCCAGTCCACTACAGCTCACCCATGTCGGTGATGTCGACGACCGTCTCGTTTGCGAGATCGATTTCCGCGCGGTATCTGGCGTCTTCCCTGCCGGCGCGCCCGATCCGGACGACTGCCCGGTCCTCGACGTAAGACGGTTCTCTGTCTACTGTCACGGTGTCGTCCGATTTCTCGACTGTGAGGTTTCTGATCTTTACCGTCTCCCCGGCGGAGAGGGTGCTGTTTGTCTCTTCGACGTCGAATGTGAACGTCGCGGTCTGTGCCTCCCCGGAGTTCAGCTTTCTTATAGGTTCGACCGTGAGTTCCTCGTTTTCGACCGTTTCGAGGTACGACGCGACGGTCCGGTTGGCCCGGACAATCTCGACAGCGCGTCCCCGTTCGTGCCGAGTAAACCGGTCGTTCTCTCGCGTCGTGATCAAAATATCGCCTCCGTCTTCGGTGAGTTCGATATCACTCGTCTCCGAGACATTCGTCACCACCGCGGTGTCACTCTTGTCGCTGGAGGCGGTCACGTTGGTACCAGCGATGCTGACTTCTCCCACCTGGTCCCTGTCGGCGATGGGGTCCCCGACCCCGAGCGCGGCGAGTGTGCCCGCGAGACCGACGCCGACGCTCGCGAGCACGAGGAGGACGACGAGGCCAGTCCGGGCGTCCTCATTCATACGTGACCGTTGGGTGAAAGAGCTCATGAGTACTGGGATGAAACGCGTTCGAAACGCGTTTCGCAGGCGTTTCAACCCGGTTTCGGGCCGAATTTTGCCAGTCGATATCGACGGAGATTAGGGAAGGGATTCGAAGTATCAACCTATGGATTTGCAGGCCCTCCACGGTAAGCAGCTCCTCGCTGCGGTCGTCTTCGTCGCCGCCACAGTCGTTCTCGCGGTACAGCTGATAACCCCCACACCAGTCGTCGTCTCTGTCGGTGAAGGCGGTACGGAGGTCGCGGAACTGGGCGGGTACTTCCAGTACCGTGATGTAGCGGTCATCACCGTCTCTGCGGTCCTGCTCGGTTCGAGCGGGACGTACCTCGTTACAACGGATTGGTCGGGTAGAGATGCCAAATCACCGGCTATCGACCGGAGACCGCCGGATTCCGCCGGCGGCGCGGTGCGGACGGATGGGAACGACGGGCTCGCACCGAGCGGGGACCTCCTCGACGCGCGCCGCGAGGAGTGGGAGGAAACCGCCGAGCGCCTGGCGAAAAACGAGCGTGAGATCTACGAGACGATCCTCGACGAGGACGGCGTGATGGCCCAAAGCGACATCGTCGACGCGACGGATCTCTCGAAGGCGACGGTCAGCCGCACGCTCGACAGCCTGGAGACGAAAAACCTCGTCGAGCGCAGACGCCGCGGGATGGGTAACATGGTTTTGCTCCTGTAGCCGAAACCCGTTTCGAAACCGTTTCAAACGCCTTCTCAACGGGTCTCTAAGGGGTTTTTCTTACAAGGTCCAGGTGGAGCGATCCTCCGAACGGATCACTCCGATACACAATGCGAACGAAGCTAATCGCGCTCGCCCTCGCGGCGATGCTCGCCGTTGGAGCCGGTGGCGTCGTCGCAGCCGGAGCGAGCTCTGGTGACGCATCCGGAGAACAGCTTCCAGATGACTACACGGTCGAGATAACCGATCCGTTTGACGAACTGTCCTCGGACGAGGTCGACGAGGCCATCGAGACGGCCTGGTCCGACGAGCAGGTCCAGAGCAGCCTCGATGCCGGTGACGGCGTCCACTTCGACGTCGTCGCGGGCACGGAGAAGGTGCAGGTCGCCGTCGCACCCGGCTCCGACGCCGAGGATCAGGTCGTCGCCAAGATCGATTCCGATGGAACCGTGACGGACGTCTTCGAGCCGTCGCTGACGGCCGAAGATTCCGAGACGCTCGATACCGCTGAACCGGTCGACGCCTCCGGGGACGGCACTATCCGTGTCGAGGTCGAGGACCACGAGTACGACGAGAAACTATCCGCAGACCAGGCGATGCGGGTCGAAGTGAAGAACATGAGTCTCCTCGAGGATGGCGAGAGTGTCAGCGTCGAGGTTGCCGATGAGTAGTCGGTGAGGACAGCCGTCCAGCCCGTGGCGGAAATCGCGATCCGCGGCCTGGTCCCCACGCCGTAGGAACCGACGCCCGACGCGGAAACGTCACTGCTGGACACTCCGCGACACGCTCCGTACAGGGTGTCCCTCCGATTCGGCACCACGACCCACGAACAGTATTTCCCCGCAGTCTGTCACCCCGCGGACATTCTTTCAGACCCCTGGGAGCACCGTCATCAACCAAGTTCCGCGTACCGACGCTCGATATCGATCACCGGCCGCGGGTAGTCGACGCCGAGTTCGACGCCGTAGCTGGCCTGCTCGTCGTCGCTCAGCCGCCACGGGCGGTGAGCGTACTCGGCCGGCAGACCGTCGAGTTCGGGGAGCCAGGTCCTGATGTACGCGGCCGCGTCGTCGTGGTACTCGCCCTGCGAGAGCACCTCGAAGCGGTTGTCCCGCGAGTCGTTGCCGACGCCGGTCTGGTAGACCCAGTTCCCCCAGTTCGAGACGATGTCGTAGCCGACGAGTTTCGGTCCGCAGAGTCCGCACAGGCATGAGGCCGTAGTACTGTGACGAGAGTATCTGGTTTCCTGTCGCAGATTGGCTCCATCGTCGTGGCTGGACAGTGTATACCGCTCGCGGCGAAGACCGATTCGGTGACCCGGATACAGAACATCTCGCCTCCCGCGATAAGAATGATAGAAGTATTCAGCACTGCTAGTTGACATCCTCCTTCGCGTAAACGCGGAGGAATCCCGAGCGGTGGGAGTTTCAGGTTCGCAGTCTAATTACCGGACTCCCAGTCCTTTCGGGCACGGGTAGTCCCACAGTGTCGGACTGGTGGACTGCTGGCCATGCCAACTGGCCGTTACCCCTATCCTCGGCCGTGTACGGCGTCCCAGTGTTGTTTTTGTCACGGGGACGCTGGCAGGCATCACCGGAGTTGGGGATATCGTCTGACTCGCTTCGAGCAGTCAACA
>NZ_NHOY01000098.1 GCF_002252755.1 Halorubrum sp. Hd13
TCCTTATCTGAACACCGTCGCGGCGGCCCTCCCGGTAGTTATACGTCGAGCGCGGCAACAGTAGACGAACACCAAATGGGTGCGCCCGGCGACGGCATCGCGATCGTTCTCGTTACGAAGACGCCGGAGCGAGCGGCGGCGATAGCGACGTCGCTGGAACGCGCGGACGATCGGCTCGTCGCCGAGCCGACAGCGGACACCGACGCGGCGCTGCGTGTCCTCCGGGACACGCCCGTGGACTGTCTGGTGACCGCGGGCGGACTCACCGACCCGACCGGGGTCCCGTTCGTCGAAACCGTCCGCGACCGACACCCGGAGCTCCCGATCGTGTTCTGCCCCGACGAGGCGCTCGAGGCGGCGGCCGTCAGCGACGCGTTCGAGGCCGGCGCCACCGACGTCGCGCGGTCGTGCGGCGAGTCGGACCGGACGCCCGTTCTCGTCCGCCGCATCTCGAACGCCGTCGCGTCCGCTCGCGCGGTCGCCGAGGCCGAGCGACAGCGGCGGCGCCTCGAAGCGTTCACGAGCGGCGTGTCTCACGACCTGCGGAACCCGCTCACCGTCGCACAGGGCCGGATCGAGTTAGCGCGCAGGGAGGGAGACGTCGAACACGTCGACGACGCGGCGGCCGCGATCGATCGAACGTTCGAGCTGATAGACGACCTGTTGACCCTCGCGAAACAGGGCGAGCGACCGCGGGAACTCGACTCGGTCGAGCTCTCGGACCTCGCCGAGCGGTGTTGGGCGAACGTCGCCACCGGCGACGCGACGCTCGTCGTCGACGGCGACCGACGGCTGCTGGCGCATCCGAGCCGACTGAAACAGCTGTTGGAGAACCTGTTCCGAAACGCGGTCGACCACGGGGGCGACGACGTGACCGTCTTCGTCGGAGACGTCTCGCCGATGTACACGACGACGCGCGCCGAGACCGACCTGCCGACGGGGTTCTTCGTCGAGGACGACGGGCGGGGAATCTCCCAGGACGAGTGCGAGGACGTGTTCGAGGTGGGATACACGACCGCGGAAGGCGGCACCGGGTTCGGTCTCAACATCGTCAGGGAGGTGGCTAACGCGCACGGGTGGGAGGTCTCCGTGTCCGAGGGCACGCGAGGCGGGGCTCGGTTCGAGATCACGGGCGTCGAGAGCGGCGGTTGACCGCCGAGCGGTCAGTTCGGCCCCGCGGCGCTCTCGACGTGCTCGACCGCCTCGGTCGGGGTGTCGACGTCCTCCACGCCGGCGACCTCGTGCGTGTCGAGCCCGGCGACGGCGCGGCCGTGCGCGAGCGCCAGTCCGATCTCCGAGAGCGTGCCGTGCGAGCCGTCGATCGCGATCGCGGCGTCGCCGTTGAGCACCACGAGCGCGTTGCGGGCGTGACCCAGCCCCGTCGCGATCGGGACCGTGACGTGCGGGTTCGCGTCCGCGCGGCGGGCGGTCGGCAGGATCCCGATCGTCTCCCCTCCCGCGTTCGCGGCGCCGCGACACACCGCCGCCATCACCCCGCCGAGCCCACCGCAGACGACCGTGTGGTCGCGTTCCGCGAGCCGTTCCCCCACCGCTTCGGCGACCGCCGCCGTCTCGGGCGAGACGGAACTCCCGCCGATGACGCTGACGCGCATACCCCGGGACGGGCGGCGGACGCGTATAAAAGAGCCGGCGGTCGCGTCGCGGCGTTGGTGAAACCCTTTTAAGGGCTGAGCGACTCCGGACTGTATGACGTACGATACCGTCGTGTTCGACAACGACGGTGTCCTCGTGGGCCGCACGCGCTTCGACGTGCTCCGGGATGCGACCCGGAACGCGTTCGAAGAGTGCGGCGTCGAGGAGCCCGATCCGGACGACGTAGAGCGCATGACCATCGGTGCGACCCCCGGAAGCGTGGGGACCGTCTGTCAGACGTACGACCTCGATCCCGGGTCGTTCTGGCGGACTCGCGACGACGTGGTCTCGAAGGCCCAACAGCAGGAGGCCCGCGCGGGGCGGAAGACCCCGTACGACGACCTCAACGAGCTGCAGAGCCTCGACGTGGAGATGGGAATCGTCTCCTCGAACCAGCAGGCGACGGTCGACTTCCTCGTCGACCACTTCGACGGCTTCGAGCGGTTCGGCGCCGCGTATGGCCGCGAGCCCACGATCCACTCGCTCCAGCTCCGCAAGCCGAACCCCCACTACATCGATCAGGCGCTCGGCGACCTCGATGCGGGCAACGCCCTGTTCGTCGGCGACAACGAGTCCGACGTGCGCGCGGCCGAGAACGCGGGCATCGACTCCGCGTTCATCCGCCGCCCGCACCGCCGCGACTGGGAGCTGAACGTGTGGCCGACCTGGGAGATCGACCGGCTCTCCGACCTGCACGACATCATCGGGTAGGATCGCCGGCGGCGGGGGACCGCCGCGGCCGCCCGTCGGTAGCCGCCGCGGCCGCCGCGGCCGTCGTCTCTCTCAAGGTTTAACTCCGATGGGAAGCTACGCGGCCACAGTGACGAACCCCCCGCCGTGGTCCGACCTCTTCGGCCACGAGGAGCCGTATCCGGAGCAGGCCGACGGGATCGACGCCGCCGTCGACGCCGCCGAGGACGGCGGCTTCCTCTCGTTAGAGGGCGCGTGCGGGACCGGCAAGACGATGCTCGCGCTCACCGCCGGGCTCGACCGGGTCCGCGACCCCGACTCCGACTTCGAGCGCGTCTTCGTCCTCACGAGCGTCAAACAGCAGCTCCGCCAGTTCGAGACGGATCTGGGGACGATCAACGCGAACCTCCCGGACGAGTACGACCCGGTCTCCGGACTGACGCTGGTCGGCAAGGCCGACGTCTGCCCGTACGCCCGCGAGAACCGCGGCGGGGTCGACCGCGAGAACGTGTACGAACGCTGCGAGGGGCTCCGCGAGCGCACCCGGAACCTCGTCGGCGACGGCGGCGCGACCACGACGTCGAACCTCGTGAGCGAGGCGCGGAGCCAGCAGGTCGGGCTGATGGACTCGGGGAGCGACACCGGATCGCACGGTGACGATTCCGCCGCCGCCGACTACCTCAGCGTCGACGGCGAACCCACCCCGTACCGCCCGGACACCGAGGAGTACGAGGGGACCGAGTTCTGCCCCTTTTACGCCGGGTTCCTCGACGACCTCCCGGAGGACGGTGACCCCGCGGAAGCGGTCCCGTTCGACGTGACCGACATCGGTCACGTCGACAGCGACGAACTGGTCCGGCTCGCCGCGGGTCACGGCTCCTGTCCCCACTCGATCATGGGGGCGCTCGTCCCCGAGGTCGAGGTCGTGATAGGGAACTACTACCACGCGTTCGACCCGGTGACGACCGGGACGTTCACGGGCGCACTGCTCGACGACGCGACGTTCGTCGTCTGCGACGAGGCGCACATGCTCGAACCGCGCGTCCGCGATCTCGTGAGCGACGCCGTCGCCGACGCCAGCCTCCGCGACGCCGAGAACGAGCTCACCCGCGTGGTCCAGCCGCTCTCCTTCGAGACGGCCGGCGCCGAGTCGGACGACGCGGCGCTCGTGCGGGGCGAGCTGGCCGACGCGGACGTGACCGTCGAGGAGATCGAGTCCGTCCGCGAGTTCTACGCCGACCTCCGCGGCGAGTTCGACCGCCGGGTCACGGAGCGACTCGACCGCGAGCGCCCCGACTGGCGGGCGTCGATGCGCGAGCTCGACGACGACGAGATCGCGCTCCGCGACCCCGAGGAGCCGGCGAGAGACGAGATCACGGCGTGGGCGGAACGCGAGGGGTACGGCGACCGCGTCTGGGCGCGCGCTCACCAGGTCGGTGCGGTCGTCAAGCGCGTTCTCGACTCGCTGGAGGAGGAGGACAAAAAGCGGGCGGCGCCCGGCGTCGGGCGCACCCTCAACGCCTGGTATCGCGAGGGCCACGAGGAGTTCTTCCGGGCGATCGATCTGGAACGGACGTGGGACGAGACCGCGCCGCCGGACTCGTGGCGGCGCGCCTACAACGCGAGCCTCGCGCTGTACAACTGCCTGCCGAGCGAGCCGATCGGCGACCGGCTCGCCGAGTTCGGCGGCGGCGTCCTCATGAGCGCGACGCTGGAGCCGATGGACGTGTTCCGCGAGGTGACCGGGCTCGATCACCTCGAATCGCAGGGCCGACCGGTCGTCGAGCGGACGTACGGGCTCTCGTTCCCCGAGGCGAACCGCGCGAGCCTCGCCGTCGACGCGCCGAAGTTCACCCACCAGAACCGCGGCGCGCCCGGCGAGTCGAACGACACCCGGCTCGCGCACCTGGACGCGACGGCGGCGGTTGCGGCCCGCGAGGGGAACGTGCTCGTCGGCACGCCGAGCTACGCGGAGGCGACGTGGATGGCCGAGTCGCTCTCGGAGCGGCTGGACAAACCGGTGCTCCTCGACGAGTCCTCCGGCGACCGCGCCACGGAGTCGCTGAAAGACGACTTCTTCGCGGGCGAGGGGAAGGTGCTCGTGACGAGCCTCCGCGGCACGCTCACCGAGGGCGTCGACTACCGCGGGGACCGCCTGTCGGCCGCCGTGGTCTGCGGGGTCCCGATCATCAACACGTCCCGGCCGCGGACCAGAGCCGTGATCACCGCCTACGACCGCCGCTTCGACTCCGGGTTCGAGACGGCGCTCACGGTGCCGGCCGTGCGGAAGGCCCGACAGGCGGTCGGTCGGGTCATCCGCGGGCCGGACGAGCGCGGGGTGCGCGTCCTGCTCGACGCCCGGTACGCCCGCGAGTCGTGGAACAGCGTGCGGGAGTACCTCCCGGAACACGAGCGGGAGGAGTACCAGCCCGTGAGCCCGGACATGCTCGGCCTCGCGCTCGATCGGTTCGAGCGGCGAGCCGACGGCGGCGACTGACTCGAACGGCCGCGGCGAGCTGCGGTGATGTGCGGCGTTGCGGCCCTGAAACGGTCAAATAACAGTTGCTTAAACCGCGGTACGATGCGTTTAACTAGGTCACGACAGCCCATGGCGGGTCCTATGAGTTCCGCAACGCAAAAGCCGAAGTACCACGTCGTCTGCCGGGAGTGTTCGGTCGAGCGCCTGTACGAGGACGGCGACGAGGCCACCGACCTCGAGCGGAAGCACACCAAAGAGACCGGTCACCGGATCGTCGTCGGGCGGGTCAAGTAGCTCACACGACGTTCGCGTCGATGTCGCGCGGGTCAAGTAGCTCACACGACGTTCGCGTCGATGTCGCGCGGGAAGTGCGTCAGCGTCTCGGTGCCAGACTCGGTTATCGCGACGGTGTCCGAGTGGCGGTAGCCGTACTCGTCGGTGTAGAGTCCGGGCTCTATCGTGTACACCTGTCCGGGGGCCATCACGGCGTCGTCGCCGTCGTAGCGCTCGCCCCAGCCGCGGTCGATGTACGGCGGCTCGTGGGCGCCGAGCCCGATGTTGTGACCGACGTGATGTCGCGCGAGGTCGGTCACGCCCTGCTCCTCGAAGTACTCCCAGACGACCTCGTCCACCTCGGCCACCGGGACCCCCGGGCCGAGCGCGTCGATCGCGAGGGTCTGCGCCTCCAGCATGAGCTCGAAGTAGTGCGCCTGCTCGTCGGAGTAGTCGCCCACGAACATCGTCCGCTCCAGCTCGGAGCGGTAGCCGTCGACGTTCGCGGTCGCGCCCGTGACGAGGACGTCGCCCTCGGCGAGCCGCTCGTTCGGGGTGTGGCCGTGGGGCAGCGCGGTCTCGCGACCCGAGATGTAGCCGGCGTGGACGGGACCGCCGCCGCGCACCCGGACGCTGTACGTCTCGCCGAGCGCGTCGAGCATCGCCCGCGAGGCCTCCGTCGAGGCGCGCTGCGAGACCGTCGCCGGGTGCGCGCCCGGCTCGGTAAAGTCGGCGAGGTAGCGGTGGCCGAGGTTCGCCCACTTGGCCGACTCGCGGATCAGGTCGACCTCGGCGTCCGACTTCTCCCAGCGCATGCGGTCGACCCACGACTGCGTCTCGACGTCGACGAACTCGGAGAGCGCGGGGCCCTCGTACCCCATCACGCCCGGCGCGCCGTCGGCGTCGGTCGCCACGCGGTCGGCGTCGAGCCCGTCGAGCGCGTCGACGGCGACGCGGATCGGGTCGCCGCAGGGGTAGTCGAAGTAGTGGTGCACCGCGTCGATCCGGGGGTTCGGCTCGACGCGCTCGACCTCCAGCCGCGGGACCGTGATCTCGACCCGGTCGGCCGTCACCGCGAGGACGACCGGGCGCTCGGTCTGGATGTGGTGGAAGCCGGTGAGGTACTCGATCGCGGTCGCGCCGAACCACGTCGCGGCGTCGGCGTCGGTCGCCGCGAGCCGGTCGCGGACCGCCGCGAGCCGGTCGTCGAACGCGGCGTCGGGGAGTCGTGTCGCCATGTCTCACGATCCGCGAACGGGCGGATAAACGGTCGGGTAGCGGAACGAGTCGGACGACAAAACGAGCGGCTCGGTCCGGCTTGGACCGGGTGCGGCGGGCCGATCAGCTCTCGCGGCGGGCGAACGCGAGGTTGCCGGAGACGTTCTTGATGTACGCTTTGACGGTCTCGCCCTCCTGTGCGCCGGGGACGAAGACGGTGTACTCGCCGACCTCGGCGACGCCGTCGCCCTTGCGGCCGGTGCCGACGATCTCGAGCTCGTACGTCTTGCCCGACTCGATGGCCTCCTCCTGGCGCTGGGTGTTCGAGGTGTTCTGCTTCGCGACCGGGCGGAAGGCCCCGCAGGCCTCACACCGGAGCATCGGCGTGCGGTTCTCCGTCTCCAGCCGGGTGTCGGGGAGGCCGCACTCCGAGCAGGTGACGTACGACTCGATGTACGAGTCGATCGCGGCCTGGAAGTCGCGCTCGCGGAAGTTCCCGCTGTAGCGGGCGCGCCCCGACTCGTACTGGCCGGCGGTCCCGAGCTCCTGCTGGATCTTCGAGTGGACGTGCTCGGGGTCGCGGCTCAGCGCGTCGGCGATCGCCGAGAGGTTCGTCAGTCGGGTGAACGCGCCGTCCTTCTGCGTCTCCGGGTCCGGCACCGACAGGCGCTCGTCGGAGCCGCCCAGATCCGGCACCTCCTCCATCGCGCGGTCGAGGCTCGATTCGTAGTCCATGCTCGACGGAAGGCGGGGCCGACGGAAATCGCTTCCGGGTTCGGGAGGGTGTGAGACGACCGCGGCTGGGTGCGGTTAGTACGGTATCTGCAGTAGTCCGGCGAGGAGAAGGAACGCGAAGGCGTACACGAGAACGACGATCGCGTTCCGCTTCGGGGCGTTCGGCGCCGTGCCGGGGAGGTACTGCGGAAGCGATCGGAGGGCCTCAGTCGGAACGCGTGGGATTTGAACGCGGTCGTTTGAGTCGGCCATCGTATCTTCGCCTATTTCCCAATATGATCTAATATCACACATAATTATTTACTGTGCTAAGGTTTTAACACCGATATAACACGGTAAAAGCGGAACTCAATTAATCCGATATCACGTAGACGCTCGTATTAGTGGAGGTTACTGATCTAAATATGACTGCTGTCGAGAGTTATCCCCTCGCTGTTTTAGATCCAAACAGCTAAAATCAAAATTGAACTTTTATTGAGCCCGGAACCGATAAAAAAGTGGTGTCTCTAGCTGGTCACCAACGTAATTCGAAAGCGCCATCAAAAAATCCGGTATAAATCGAAAATTGATATATGATCGATATGTTTCTATCTGATCAGGTTTCTTCAGCACGGAACGTAATTCCAGTACTCTTGCTACCCCCTGCAGAGACGGCCTGTTCATTGGTAGCAAACGCAAATCCGAGGTAGTATCCGTTTCCTGGACTGACAGTGATTGAGTCCGGGCCGGTAGTGATCAGATCGCTGAGGCTGCTAATATTTGTGCGGTCGTTGAGTAGGTCATCGAAATTACTCGTGCTACCGTCCTTCGGCCAGATGGACTGGCGACCACCTCCTCGGTTTGACTGAACATATGCGACGAAATTCGTTGACCAGAATCCGTCACTAGTGGTGTCAGGGACCGATAGCTCGACCTCCTTAGTGCCTTGATTTCTGACGATAGCGACATCGTCAAACAGGGTAACGGAATTGGGATTCAGCCCACTACCACCGTTACCACTGGCACCAAAATTAAAAGTCAGTTCACCGTTACTGTTCTCTGCGGCATAGGGGCTGTCTTCTATGAGCCCGAGGTAGGCATCGGAGTCGTTCTCAACGGTGATCGAAATATCCCGGTCCGTCTGCAGGAAACTAAACGCACCGGTTCCCATTGCAGCTGCCCCACCGGCAGCGAGCGATCCTAATCCGGCCATCAGATTGCGCCGTTTCATGATTTTGTCACCTGTATTGTGCTCGGTTCGTCGGATGTCCGCATTACGCAGCGTTCCACATGTCCTCGCTACGCATTTTGATCCGACATCACCCCAGCACGCGTCATAGTCCACGGCTGGAACCGATACTTATCTGAAGTTCTTGTTGCTACAGGAACGATTTGTTGAAATGTAACAGGGATTGACTCCCAGGGCCGGAACGTTTCATTGATTCCCGCTAATCCAACTGTGAGACGAAGCAACCTGACGTTGTTTCAAAAAGACGCCCACTTCTATAGGGCTAATTGAATTTATAAAAGACCTCTCGATCCTGCCCGTGAATTGTCTGCTGGACAGAGGCCCTGATGATTGGTTTTGGCGTTCCGAACGAGACGAGATTGTTGTCCAATAGCGTAGTCAGGTTGCCTCAGACCGAGTTGACTTGCACGGAGTACCTCTTGGACACGAATAAATCAATTAAGATGTAGTAAAAAATCTGTATTGAGTTATAATCCGATTCTGTCACCAAGGAAGAGAGCCAAATGTATAGCAATCCGAGATTGGTATCACAACAATCTGTTCAGACTAATATTGTTTCTCTTCTTCAAATATTCTAAGCGCTTATCACCGGCATAGACGAGGGATTCAGTTTGGGTGGACTGAAACGGATGCCGGCAACGAGCGCGAAGGTGATTCACATATGCAACGGCGGAAAATACTGATCGGAATGGGATCGGCTGCCGTCGGTGGAATGACAGTATTCGGCGGCAACGCGTTCAATATCGCACGGGCCGATCGAGGGATAAGTGTTCAAACGGTCGGTGACAACTCGGCCTTCCTCACTCTCATACCTACGAGTGCGTACGCGGGGTACAGCGATAACATGCTCCGACTTGCGTTCGACGGCAGTTTCGATGCTCAGAACGCATCCGGACTCCCCGAGGACGCGAACTTCACGTTCACCGATATCTTCGCGATACGAAATGAGGGACAAGACAGTATCGCGGTCACCCTCTCGGAGTACTACAACGCAGTCGACTGGGACACGAACTTCCCGCGAGCGTACTACACGTACGAGCGGCTCGGAACGACCAACGACAGAATGGGCGCCGGCGAGTTCACCGGCGATGTCAGCAACGACGGCGCCGTTCTCAGTCCGGGAGACGAACTGTTCGTGCACTTCGAATTCGTCGGTCGCGAAGAAGATTCCCGCCGGACAGACACGGATGAGCCGAATACGGTCAGCGTCTACGCCGAGGCCGTTAACACCGACGGATGAATCCGGATCACCGGCGCGTTCGCCGGCGCCCGACTCGACGGCCGCAGGTTTCACTTCGATTTCGGATCGTCGCCCGCTCTCGTCGATACGGACGGTTAACGGCGAAGACGTGTCGAGATTTCTATCGGATTCGATCGGTTACTGACCGTTAGATTACAGTATGGTACCCTCAGCGACCGTTCCGGGCCGAATCGACTACCCGGGAGCCGTGAATAAGTATATGATATCCGTCAACAATCCGCTTCTACATCTCTGACCCGCTAGCCGCCGTGAGAGTAATGATTCGCTTTGTGACTCAACGGATGCTATAACTATATACATACAGTATGATTGACACGACAGATGGTTCGGCCGAACCTCGGGACGGCGACGGAGATTCTGTCGCTCCTCGGTTGCGGTCACCGGCCGATCTACCGAGAGTCGGCGATCCAACGAGGGGGAACGCGACGTGAGTTCTAAGCCACAAAAGGAGCGGACTGACGGCTCGGGTAGCATAGCCGTTCGGCGGTTACCGAACCGAACGCAGCGCACCAGCGATATCGATCGCGAAGCGGTCTTCGACGTGCTCAGCAACGCGCGGCGTCGGTACGCGATCGAACTGCTCAACCGACACGAACCCGGCGACGAGATCGACCTCAGCGACCTCGTCGAGTACGTCGCGGCCCGCGAGAACGACACGACGGTCGCGAACGTGGACTACAAACAGCGGTAGCGGGTCTACTCCTCGCTGCGCCAGACGCACCTGCCGAAGCTGGACGACTGCGACCTGATCGAGTACGACCGGAGCCGCGGCACGATCGAGCTCGGCGACGCGGTCACCGAGGTATGAATGCACCTGGAGTACGTGCCCGAAAACGACATTCCGTGGTGTTTCCACTACCTCGGCCTCACGGCGATCCTCGGCGGCATCGTCGCCCTCGCCGGGGTCGGGCTCTACCCGTTTACCGAGCTCTCGACGGTGGCGTTCGGCACTATCGCCACGGTCGTGTTCGGGCTCTCCGCCGTCGTCCACACGGTCCACACTCGACGAAACGAGATCGGTTCGAACGTCCAGCTCGACGAGTAGCCGAACGATGGTCTCAGATTTCTCTCAAACACGATGGTAAACGCACTTCGAACGGTCGGGCTCTGTTTGATACTCGCCGCGCTCGTGTGTTCCGTCGTCGGAACGGGCGGATTCGCGTCGGCGACGGCCGACAGGGACATCGCGGCCGACGAGGTCGACGACGCGCGCGGGTACGTGGGCTACGATTCGCCCGCCGAGGTCCGGATCGCGTTCAACGAGAGCGCGAACGCGACGAACGCCAGCGACGCCGACGAGCGGACGGAGACGGTCGCGCTGGTGACCGTCACGAACCGCCTCGACGCGCCGATCGGCGTCACGTCGGTCGATGTCGACGCGCCCGACGGCCTCGACGTCACGGTGAACTCGACGCCTGCGGACGTGTCACCGGGCGAGTCGGGAGAAGTCGTCGCGGAACTGGACTGCGAGCGCTCCTTCGAGGACGGCACCCTCTCGGTGGGACTCGGAATCGACGGGGGCGCGGTCAGCGCCGAGATATCCGGCGACGAGGGAGACCGATCCGTCTCGGTCACGTGTGACGGGCAGTCCTGACCGCGCGGTCCCTTCGACGTGCGGAGTCGACGAGTGTACCGCTCAAGAGTCATCGAAAACGACCAGGAGACTGCGGCCGCAAACGAACAGTAGCGGGAGGTAGATTTGAACTACCGATCTCCGGGTTATGAGCCCGGCGGAATCTCCTGGCTATCCCATCCCGCTATCGTATCAAAACCCGTTGCGACTGTTAAGGGTTCTGATCCCGTCGCCCGTGTGCGATTCGACCACGCACGGTTTATATACGGACGGCGGCGGGATCGCCGGCGCAGTCGGGGCATCACTCGGTCGACTCACTCCGACCCGGCGTGTTTCTGCCGGAACCGCAGCGCGAGGATCGCGCCGAGCGCGAACGCGACCGGGAGGACCGCATCGGCGGGGTCGCCGGAGAGCGCCCGGCCCGCGGTCAGCCCCGCCATGAGCGCGAAGAACAGCGACAGGAGCCCGGTGATGGGGACCGCGTACCCCTCGGTGAACGTCGACCGACCGGATCCGTCGCTCATACGCCCGTGAACGCTCCGAGACGGGGAAAACCTCGCGGCACCGCGACGGCGGGAACCTCGCGACGATGCCAGTGAGATCCGGCGGCGACGGCGAGGCGGCCGCCTTGCGCCGGCCGCAAACGCTTTTATCAATCAAAAATAGTGATAAATCGATGCGAAAACCGCTACTGACGACGGACTTTCTGGATCGGGCGCGCCGGCACTACGCGGACGAGGAGGCCGTGCTCGCCACCGACGGCACGCGGTACACCTACGCCGAGCTCGGCGAGCGCGCGGACCGGTTCTCGGCCGCCCTCCGGGCGCGCGGGATCGAGAAGGGCGACCGCGTCGCGGTGTTGGACCCGAACACGCACTACCACCTCGAAGCGGCGTACGGCGCGATGCAGGTCGGCGCGGTCCACACCCCGCTGAACTACCGGCTCATGCCCGACGACTTCGCGTACATGCTCTCCGACGCGGGCGTCGACGCGATCTACGCCGACGCCGAGTACGCCGACCGGATCGAGGCGGTCCGCGACGAGGTGCCGACGGAGACGTTCCTCACGAACGACGCCGACGCGGTCGCGGGCGACTGGGAGTCGTTCGACGGGGCGCTCGCGGACGCCGACCCCGACGCCTACGAGCGCCCGGAGATGGACGAGGACGAGGTGATCACGATCAACTACACCTCGGGGACGACCGGCGACCCGAAGGGCGTCTGCCGCACGCACCGCGCCGAGACCCTCCACGCCTACCTGATCGCGATCCACCAGGAGATCACCGACGACGACGTCTACCTCTGGACGCTCCCGATGTTCCACGTCAACGGGTGGGGCCACATCTACGCGATCACCGGAATGGGCGCCCGGCACGTCTGCACCCGCGGCGTCGACGTCGCCGCGGTGTTCGACCGGATCCGCGAGGAGGACGTTTCGTACTTCTGTGCGGCGCCGACCGTGCTCAACATGCTGGGCGACCACTACGCCGAACACGGCGGGGCGACGACCGGCGACAGCGACGTGCGCGCCGCGACCGCCGGCGCGGCGCCGCCGGAGGCGACGATCCGCACCGTCGAGGAGGAGTTCGGCTGGGAGCTCAAACACGTGTACGGCGCGACCGAGACCGGCCCCCTCATCACCACCTCGGACGCGAAGCGGCACTTCGAGGCGGGCTCGCCCGACCGCTTCGCGGTGAAGAAGACCCAGGGGATCGGCTATCTCGGCACCGACGTGCGCGTCGTCGACGAGGACGGCGAGGACGTGCCCGCCGACGGCGAGACCATCGGCGAGATCGTCGTCCGCGGCAACCAGGTGATGGACCGGTACTGGAACAAGCCCGAGGCCACCGAGCAGGCGTTCTCGGAGCGGCTGGGGGGGTACTACCACATGGGCGATCTGGCCGTCGTCGACGAGGACGGCTTCGTCTCGATCCAGGACCGCAAGAAGGACATCATCATCTCCGGCGGCGAGAACATCTCCTCGATCGAGTTAGAGGACACCCTCTTCGAGCACGCGGTCGTCTCCGACGTGGCGGTCATCCCCGCGCCGGACGAGCGGTGGGGCGAGACCCCGAAGGCGTTCGTCGTCCCCGAGGGCGGCGACCCCGATGACGCGGGCGCGACGACGGAGGAGCTGAAGTCGTTCGTCCGCGAGCGCGTCGCCGACTACAAGACGCCGGGCGAGGTGGAGTTCGTCGCTGAGCTCCCGACGACGGCGACGGGGAAGATACAGAAGTACGAGCTCCGCCAGCGCGAGTGGGACGAAGAAGAGCGGATGGTCGGGGAAGGGTAGTCGGAGGGAGGGTCGCACGACCGCAGACTCGGCGGTCACCGAGCCGACTGACCCGCGGTCACCGAACCAACTGACCCGGTCCGGCCCTACTCCTCGTCGAGCAGGCTCTCGACGAGCTCCTCGGGCTCGAACAGCGTGAGGTCGTCGTACCCCTGTCCGGTCCCCAGGAAGAGGATCGGCTTCCCGGTGACGTACGCCACCGAGATCGCGGCGCCGCCGGAGGAGTCGGCGTCGGCCTTCGTCAGGATGGCCCCGTCGATCTCGGCGGCGTCGTCGAACTCCTTCGCGCGGTTCACGGCGTCCTGTCCCGCGACCGCCTCGTCGACGAACAGCGTCATGTCCGGGTCGACGACGCGGTCGATCTTCTCCAGCTGCGCCATCAGATCGTCGCTGGTGTGAAGCCGACCGGCCGTGTCGCCGAGCACGACGTCGACGTCGTTGGCCGCGGCGTACTCGACGCCGTCGTAGATGACGGCGGCGGGGTCGCCGCCCTGGTCGTGGGAGATCAGCTCTCGACCGAGCCGGTCGGCGTGCTCCGCGATCTGCTCGTTGGCGCCCGCCCGGTAGGTGTCGCCGTTCGCCAGCACCGACGAGTAGCCGCGGTCGGCGAGCCACTCGGAGAGCTTCGCGATGCTCGTCGTCTTCCCGACGCCGTTGACGCCGGTGAAGACGATGGTGACCGGCTTCTCGGCCGCCGCGATCCGCTCCTCGAAGTCGAACTGGCCGACCGCGATCACGTCGAGCAGCGCGTCGTGGAGCGCCGACTCGACCAGCTCGCCGGTCGTCTCGACCTGCTTGCGCGACTCGCCGAGCATCTTCTCGCGGACGGTGTCGAGGATCCGCTCGGCGACGCTCATCTCCACGTCGCTCTCGAGGAGGGCCATCTCGAGGTTCCACAGCGGCTCTTCGAGGTCCTCCTCCTCGATGATGATCCGACCGGTGGCGAACGCCTTCGCGCGCTGGAAGGTGCTCGGCTCGTCGTCGTCCGCGTCGCTATCGTCGGACTTCGCCTCGACCTCGGCCCCCGTTTCGGCCGCGACCGCCTCCGCGTCACCGTCCGCGTCGACGGCGTCGCTCGCGGTCGTCTCGTCGGGGGTCGCCTCGTCGCCCTCGGCGGGGTCCGCCTCGACGTCAGTGCTCTCCTCGACGTCCTCTCGGAACCCCGAGAGCTTGTCCTTCAGTCCGTCGAACACGGTCTACCTTACTCCTCGTCGCCCTGGCCCTGCCCCATCTGCTGCATCTGCTGCTGCTGCATCTGCTGTTGCATCTGCTGGGCCTGCTGTTCGAGCTCTTGGCTCTCGGACTCGAGCTCGTCGACCTCCTCTTGCGTCTCCTCAATGCGGTCGTTGAGCGCCTCCTGCTTGCGCCGAAGCACGTCGATGGCGTCGCCTTCGCTCTGCTCCGCGGAGTAGTTGCCGCCGAGCGAGACGATGATCTCGTCGATGTCCTGGACCTCGGCGCGGACGTAGGCGCCGCCGCCGAGCGGGACCTGCACCGTCGATCCCGTGTCGAGGGTCTCGATCGCCTCGACCGCGTCGTCGATGTCGGACTGCTCCTCGCGGTAGTCGGCGATCTCCGCTTCGAGGGCCTCGATCTCCTCGTCGAGCGCCTGCAGCTCCTGGGAGAGCTGCTGGAGCTGCTGTTGTCCGCCGCCCATCATGCCGCGGACACCTCCTCGATCTCGATCTGGGTGCGCTTCCGGTTGTGCTGGCTCCCGACCGTGGTGTAGATGCGCTCGCGGGCGAGGTCCTCGTTCTCTGCCTCGACCTCCTTCGTGAACGGCTGGAAGTCGCCTCGACTCTGGAACCGTCCACTCACCGTGTAGGTACTCATGTTCTCCGATCCGGCAGGGACAGGGAAGTATCTTCCTAAAAGGCGAGAGACCGGCACCGAAGCGGGACCGGCTTCGTTCGGGGCGACGGGCCCGAATTCCGGTGGTATCCTCGACGGATCGAGCCGTCTCCGGGCCGGCTACCCGGTCAGGTCCGGCCGGCCGGTACGACACTGCGAGCGCGTGGACGGCGACGAGCGCGACGAGCGCGAGCGTCTCGCCCACGGCTCGCCTGCAGTCGGTAACACAGCGGGAGAAGCGAGTCGGGGGAGAGAGGGTCGACCGAACCGCGATGAACAGCGGCCGTCGGCGACGCGGGCGTCAGTCGATGAAGCCGAGCGTCTCTTCGATCCGACCCAGTTCGGGGCCGGTGGTGTCATCGCCGACGACGTATCCCTCGTCGGTGGCGACGAGCCCGGAGCCGACCAGCGGCGCGCCGTAGTTGACCGTGCCGAGATCGGCCCGGACGTCGAGCGCCTCCTCGACGTCTCGCAGCTCCGATTCGGTCGACTTGGGATGACAGAGCACGCCGGCGTTGTTGGCGACCGCCGCCGTCCCGACGGTGCGAACGTCGCCGAGGTCGCCGCGGGACACGGGGACGCCGAGGGTCTCTCTGATCGTCACGATCGTTTCGCGCGGGAGGTCCGGGTGGACGTAGGCGCCGTAGTCGTTCGCGAGGACGACGTTGCCGGCCGCGTTGATCTCGCCGGGAAGCTCGCCCACCTCGCGGTCGGCGGCCTCGGCGATCCGCGACTGCTCCCGTTCGGTCGCCCGCGCGGAGACGAGAACGCCGTTCTCGTTGCCCGTCGCGAGGGAGCCGACGGTGTTGGCGCCGCCGACCGTCGTGAGGAGGGGCTCGGCGCCCAGCTCCTCGCCGAGAGACTCGGCGAGCTCCTCGTCGACGTCCGGCCGGACCAACAGGAGGTCGTCGATCGCGCGGGCGAACACGCCCACGTACGACGAGCCGGTGAAAGTCGCCCGTAACACGTTACTCGGCGTACTCGGCTTCGACGACGGGCTCGCCGTCCTCGACGAACCTGGCCGCGCGGACGCGGACCTTGCTCGGCGGGTTCTGGCGCCCGTTCGCCCAGACCGCCTCGTTGACCGAGGTGTCGATGACGACGTCCGCCTCGTCGACGGAGAAGTGCTGCGCGAGGTGCTCGCGAATGATCCGCATCGCGAAGTCGGCGCGTTCCTGTACCGGCTTGTCGTTGGCGTCGCGGAGCGGCACGGTGACGACGCGCTCCTCGAAGTCGCTGGTGCTCATTTATTCGTCCAGGTCGTTCCGGCGCCAGTTGCGCCGCTTGGGGTTTCGCGTCACGTTCATGTCCGTCTTCATCATGACCCACGCCGGGACGCGGGTGTTCTGGCGTTCCGCCTTCGCCAGACGCTTCTTTTGAGCCTTCGATTTATTTCCCATAGTAGCCCACAGTTTCCGCGGGGCGCATAAAACCCCTTCCATACCGCGTCGCACGGCGTGCCGAGTGACCGCTCAGAACGGCCGTTCGGCGACTCCTTCGTAAATGCGATAACACCGGTCGAGGACGTCGATCCCGACGCTCTCCGTGTCGGTGTGCGCCTCGCCCGGCTCGGAGGCGCCGCAGACGAGGCAGTCGGTCCCGGCCCCGGCGAGCCACCCCGCGTCGGTCGCGTGCGGCTTGACGACGTGTTCGGGCGCGTCGAGCCCCAGTCCGTCGTGGACCTCGCGGGCGACCGCGAGCGCGGCCTCGGCGAAGGCGTCGTCGCCGCAGGCCATCGGCGGGAGGTCCTGCTCGACGGTCAACTCGACGCCCGCGACCGCCTCGGCGGCGCGGGCGAGGTCGGCGCGGTCGCCGGGGACGGTGCGCTCGTCGATCGTCACCTCGCAGCGCTCCGGGATCACGTTCCACGTCTCGCCGCCCTCGACGATCGTGACCGCGAGCGACCCCGTGACGGCCTCGCCGAAGACAGTCGCCGCCGGGGCGTCGAGGTCGCGGACGACGTCGATCGCGTCGCTGGCGCGGTAGATCGCGTTCTCGCCGCGCTCGGGCTCGGAGGCGTGGGCCGCGGTCCCCCGCGCGACCAGCGTCGACGCGCGCCGGCCCTTGTGCGCGACCGCGACGTCGGTGACGCCCGGCTTCGAGTAGTCCGTCGACCCCTCGGCGACGACCGCGCGGTCGGGAGCGAACCCCTCGTCGATCGCGTGGCGCGCGCCGGTCCCGCCGACCTCCTCGCCGACGAACGAGGCGACCGCGAGCTCGCGGCCCGCCGGCGGCTCGGCGTCGCGGAACGCGAGCATGCAGGCCGCCACCGCGCCCTTCATGTCGGCCGCCCCCCGGCCGAATATCCGGTCGTCGCGGCGCTCGACGACGTACTCGCCGGCCTTCCCGTCGCCGGTCGTCTGGCGCTCGGCCGGCGGGACCACGTCGTGGTGGCCGACCAGCGCGAGGGTGTCGGCGTCGGGGTCCTCCGTCGCGCCCTTCCGAGCGATCACGTTGCCGACCGCGTCGCGCTCGACCCGCGCGTCGGTCTCCGCGCGGAGCCACTCCTCGATGGCGTCGCCGGCGGCGGTCTCGTCCTCGTGGGATGGGATCGCCACCAGTTCCTCCGTCAGATCCGCGAGTTCGTTCATACGATCGGGTCGGCAGTCGGCGATTTAAAGACTGAGTCTGGCGAGTTTACTTATAACCGGATTGCGGTGGCGCGTGCCGGTGAGCGGCCAGCGGCCGCGAGCCGAGCGCGCGAGGGAGTCGGGCGCTCGGAGCGAAGCGGAGAGTGGCCGACGAGGCTGGGGAGGGGTGAGGCCGCGGTCGCGGTGCGGGACGGGACTCA
>NZ_NHOY01000042.1 GCF_002252755.1 Halorubrum sp. Hd13
GCCGCGTCGTCGCCGAAGTCGATCGAGACCGCACGAACGTGCACATAGAAAAGCATTAGAACGGGCTCGATAACCACGTAAGTGAATGAGTCTCTCCGAACCGGACCGCGAGCTCGTGGTGGCCGAGCTCGGTCGGGAGCCGACGACCGCCGAGGCCGCGCTGTTCGAGAACCTCTGGAGCGAGCACTGCGCGTACCGCTCCTCGCGGCCGCTGCTGTCGGCGTTCGAGAGCGAGGGCGACCAGGTCGTCGTCGGTCCCGGCGACGACGCGGCCGTCCTCGCACTGCCCGAGCCGGACGCCGCCGACGCCCCCGCGGCCGACCGCGACGACGACGACTACGGCGACCAGTACGTCACCTTCGGCGTCGAGAGCCACAACCACCCCTCCTTCGTCGACCCGTTCGACGGGGCCGCCACGGGGGTCGGCGGCATCGTCCGCGACACCATGTCGATGGGCGCGTACCCGATCGCCTTACTCGACTCGTTATACTTCGGCGGCTTCGACCGCGAGCGCTCGCGGTACCTCTTCGAGGGCGTCGTCGAGGGGATCTCCCACTACGGCAACTGCATCGGCGTCCCCACCGTCGGCGGCAGCGTCGCCTTCCACGGCGGCTACGAGGGGAACCCCCTCGTCAACGTCGCCTGCGTCGGCCTCACGAACGAGGACCGACTCGTGACCGCGACGGCCAAGGAACCCGGCAACAAGCTCGTCCTCGTCGGCAACGCCACCGGCCGCGACGGGCTCGGCGGCGCGTCGTTCGCCTCCGAGGACCTCGCGGAGGACGCGGAGACGGAGGACCGCCCCGCGGTGCAGGTCGGCGACCCCTACGCCGAGAAGCGGCTGATCGAGTGCAACGAGGCGCTCGTGGACGAGGACCTCGTCCTCTCCGCCCGCGACCTCGGCGCGGCCGGGCTCGGCGGCGCCTCCTCCGAGCTCGTCGCGAAGGGCGGGCTCGGCGCCCGCATCGACCTCGACCGCGTCCACCAGCGCGAGCCGAACATGAACGCGACCGAGATCCTGCTCGCCGAGAGCCAGGAGCGGATGTGTTACGAGGTCGCCCCCGACGACGTCGAGCGCGTCGCGGCGCTCGCCGACCGGTTCGACCTCGGCTGCTCGGTCATCGGCGAGGTGACCGACGGGAACTACGTCTGCGAGTTCGCCGGCGACGGTGAGGCGTCCGAGTCCGAGACCGTCGTCGACGTCGACGCCGAGTACCTCGCCGACGGCGCGCCGATGAACGACCTCGCGAGCGAGACCCCCACGCCGGCCGACCGCGACCTCCCCGACCCCGAGCCCGCGCTCGCCGACGCGGTCGAGGCGGTCGTCTCGGCCCCGTCGACCGCGAGCAAGCGCTGGGTGTACCGCCAGTACGACCACGAGGTCGGCGCCCGGACCGCGGTGAAGCCCGGCGACGACGCCGCGATCATGGCGATCCGGGAGACGGCGGCGGACGGCGAGGGGGAAGCCGGTGACGACGCCGCCCCGGCCGACGCCGACGAGCGGGGGGTCGGGCTCGCGCTCTCCTCGGGCGCGAACCCGAACTGGACGTCGGCCGCCCCGTACGAGGGCGCCCGCGCGGTCGCGCTGGAGAACGCGACCAACCTCGCCGCGAAGGGCGCGGTCCCGCTCGCGGCGGTCGACTGCCTCAACGGCGGCAACCCGGAGAAGCCCGACGTGTACGGCGGCTTCGAGGGGATCGTCGACGGGCTCGCAGACGCCTGCGCCGCGCTCGACACCCCGGTCGTCGGCGGGAACGTCTCGCTGTACAACGACAGCGTGGAGGGGCCGATCCCGCCGACGCCGACGCTCGCGCTGATCGGGACGAAGCGCGGCTACGACGCGCCGCCGGCGGCCCTCGACGCCGACCGCGCGGCCGACTCCGAGCTCCTCCTCGTCGGCGCCGGCGGGGACGCCCTCGGCGGCTCCGAGTACCTCGCGCAGGCGGGCGGGACGGACCGGTTCCCGGACCTGCCGGACGCCGACGCCGGCGCCCGCGGGCTCGCCGACCTCGTCGCGTCGCTCGCGGCGGTCGCCCGCCACGAGTCGACGCTGGCGACCCACGACGTGAGCGACGGCGGACTCGCGGTCGCGCTCGCCGAACTGGTCACCGACGCGGCCGGCGTCGACGCGACGCTCCCCGACCGGGTCGCGGCGTTCGACGAGGCGCCCGGTCGCCTCGTCGTCCAGACGACCGACCCCGAGGGCGTCGCCGAGGCCGCGGGCGACCTCCCCGTCCACCGCCTCGGCGAGGTGACGACGGACGGGACGCTCTCGCTGTCGGTCGGCGACGAGTCGACGGCGCTCGACGCCGACGCGATCCGGGAGCTCCGCGGCGTGATCGAGCGCGAGCTGGCCTGACGACGGGCCGTCGACCCTCCGGCGTCCCCGATTTTCGTCCGGCGAAAGCGAGCGATACGCTTTTAGGCCTTCCTAAAATACGTAGGGGCAACCAGGGGACGCCGGCAGGCTCGGCGCCCGATTCACCGATGGCTCAGACACAATCAGTCGGAACGAAGCGATCGAGCGCGACGGAGAGCGGATCGCCCGCGGACCCGTCGCCCGATCCGGTGTTGTCGCTGTCGGACGTGACCAAGGAGTTCGGGCCGGAGACCGCCGTCGACGGGGTCTCGCTCGACGTCGAGCCCGGCGAGCTCCTCACCTTCCTCGGCCCCTCCGGCTGCGGGAAGACGACGACGCTCCGGACCATCGCCGGACTGGAGGAGCCGACCGAGGGACAGATCCGCCTCGGCGGCGAGACCGTCGCCGGCGACGGCGCGCTCGTCGCGCCGGAGCAGCGCGACGTCGGCATCGTCTTCCAGAACTTCGCGCTGTTCCCGCACCTCACCGTCCGCGAGAACATCGCCTTCGGGCTCTCCGACGCCGACGAGGCGGCGACCGCGGCGCGCGTCGACGAGCTGCTCGAGCTCGTCGAGATGACCGACCACGGCGAGAAGACGCCCGACCAGCTCTCCGGCGGACAGAAGCAGCGGGTCGCGCTCGCGCGGTCGCTCGCCCCCGAGCCCGAGGTGCTCCTGCTCGACGAGCCGTTCTCGAACCTCGACGTCCGGCTCCGCGTGGAGATGCGCGAGGAGGTCCGCCGCATCCTGAAGGAGGCCGGCGTCACCGCCGTCTCCGTCACCCACGATCAGGAGGAGGCGCTCTCCATCTCCGACCGCGTCGCCGTCATGAACGAGGGGAAGATCGAGCAGGTCGGCCGCCCCGAGCAGGTGTTCGAGCGCCCCGAGTCGAAGTTCGTCGCCTCCTTCCTCGGGCGGGCGTCGTTCCTCGAGGGCGAGCTCCGCGACGGGAAGGTCGAGACCGGCATCGGCCGGTTCGACGCCGTCACGCTGGAGGGGTACGACACCGTCTACGACGGCGCGCCGGTCGACGTGCTCGTGCGCCCGGACGACCTCCGGGCGACGCCCGCGAGCCCCGAGCTGGCCGACGGCGTCATCGTCTCGCGACAGTACGTCGGCCCCTCGTTCGTCTACCGGGTGGAGCTGGAGACCGGCGACACGGTCCACTGCCTCCACAACCACGTCGAGGAGTTCGGGCTCGACGAGCCCGTGAGCCTGGAGCTCACCGCCGACCACCCGCTGGCGTGGTACCCGCGGTAAGCGCGTCGCTGGCGGCGGTTCGTCCTATCTGTTAAAACCGGAGCGACCCGTGCTGCTTAGAAGCTGAACAGGAA
Source organism: Halorubrum sp. Hd13 (assembly GCF_002252755.1). Taxonomy (GTDB): domain Archaea; phylum Halobacteriota; class Halobacteria; order Halobacteriales; family Haloferacaceae; genus Halorubrum. The sequence goes on from NZ_NHOY01000042.1 coordinate 3,693, forward strand.
GGGGAGGACGTACGCGACCAGCAGACCGACGAGGGTGACGGCCGCGCCGATGCCGACCTCGCGGCTGCCGAACTCCTGCATGGGGGCGGTCACGCGTTCGTCCGGGTCGGGTTCGTGGGAGTGGTCGTCCATGTGCGAAGGTCAGTACGGCGGACATATAAGCGCATCTGAACCGGGCGGTGGATGCGACGCCCGATCGCGGAGTTCTCGGCGGGTCCGTCGGGGAGATTTATCAGACGCCGTGTTGACCGACACGTATGACGGGCGTCGAACTCACCGATCGCGGGCTCGTCGTCGACCGCGAGCCGAACCGGCTCGACGAGCTCGCTGTCGGGTTCTCCGAGATCCTCTCTCGGCTCGACATAGACCACGTCTTCGTCGCCGGCTACGTCGCGATCCTCGCCGGCCGGTCGCGGTCGACCGAGGACATCGACGTGTTCATCGAGCGCTGTTCGGTCGAGCGGATCGACGGGCTCGTCGCCGAGCTGGAACGCGAGGGGTACTGGGGACCCGCGATGCCGCTCTCCGAGATGCACGGGAACCTCTCCAACGAGACGAACATCTGGGTCGCGCCCGACGGCGAGATGACGCCCCACCTCGAAGTGAAGTTCCCGAGCGACGAGTTCGACGACGCGTCCCTCGCGAACGCGGTGGACGCGCACGTCGGCGGCCACACGGTCCCCATCGGGCCGCTCGAACTCCAGATCGCGTACAAGCTCTCGCTCGGCGGTCGCACCGACCTCGAGGATGCCGCGCACCTCTACACAGTCTTCGGAGAAACGCTTTCCCGCGACCGACTCGAAACGTGGGTCGAACGACTCGACGTCGAGGAGCGCTATGAGCGACTCACGAACGCCTGAGGAGGACTCGGCCGAAGCCGACGACGACCCCGAGCGACCGCCCCGCTACGAGCAGGTGATCCGGTGGGCCGAATATATAAACGAACAGCCGCCAGAGGTGTGGGGACCACAGCAGAACGCGGTCGTGAACGGACAGATCGAGAGCGCGCAGGCGGTCGACGTGAGCGCCGAGGACAGAAAGCGAATTCGGGAGTTCGCGGACGAGACGTTGCGGGCGGAAGGTGAGACCGATGAGAAAAATCACAACGAGGAGTAGGTCGACATCCGAACTCAGCCGTAGGGTATCTCGTCGATGTCCGCTTCGTCGGTCGCGACCCCGGAACTGACTCGGCCGCGCCGCGTTCGTTCCTTTTCCTCCTCTGATAGCGGGAGTGACGATGCCATATCGAGGCCTCTCTCACGAGCCGTAATAGTCGTTACTCGAACGACTCCAACTTCCCGACGATCTTCGTGTACACGTCCGGCGCCACGTACCAGCCGTGATCGATCATCGCGTCGATGGCGTCACGGCCCTCCACCGTCGACAGCGCGCCGTCCCTCACGGCGGCGAGAACGACGTACGCGGTCCCGCGCGTCTCGACGTCCTCCACTTCGGCCGCGGAGCGTCCGGCCGACTCGTCCATCGCGGCGACGGCGTCGCGGGCGTCCGCACAGCCGAGCACCGCGGCGTCGGCGTCGCTCAATCCCGGATGTTGCGCGAGCCGCGTCGCGACCGTCGAGTCGTCGGTGTCGACCGCGACGACGTCGACGAGGCCGTCCTCCACGGCGCGCTCGATCCGGCGCGCGTCGTCGTATCCCTGCTCGACACCGGTCGTTACGACTTCTCGGTAGACGGCCTCCGGGACGACTCGCGGCTCGTCCAGCGCCTCGATGACACCGAGCCGGTCCGCCTTCGCGAGGTAGATCAGCGGCGTCGCGTCGAACATCCAGCTCACAGCTCGTCGAGGTCGGCTTCGAGGTGGTCGGCCGAGACCCACGCGTCGTCCGCTTCTTCGACGAGGTCGGCGAACTCCCAGACAGAGACGCCGGCGAGGTCGGCGGCCTTCGCGAGCGACACCTCACCGTCGGCGAACCGTTCGAGCGCGCGCTCGGTGCGCCACTCGTCGAGGCCCTCGGAGAGAAGCTTTCGGACCGCCGTACTCCGGTCGAGGCGTTCCGATTCGAGGTACGCCTCGAGTTCGGCTTCGAGGTCGTCCGGGACGCGAGTGGAGATGGTGGGCATAGCGTATACTATGTGTACGATGTATTCATAGGTTTCGGCGGGATTCGTTCGCTAGTTTGAACCGTTACCGCGGCTTTCGCCTTCGATTGGATTCTGTCCACTCTGGACCCATCCATTCGGGAGGTCAATATCCTCTAAATTAGCGTTCGGATTATAGTATGTCTCGTCACGCCCCGTGAAACGGACGGCTATCAGTTGACCTTTCGTCATAAAATCGCCCTTCGGACGAGCGCTATCGAAGCTCTGACTTGTTTCCCACAAAAACGGTCCATCGGAAGGTTCCACTCGTCTGTCTCCTTTGTGTGAATAGAGTACCCTAGTGTTGAGTTCAAGATCGCTAGGAGAGACGAAAACACTACCTTCCCCAGCGAACTCGACTGTGAGTGGATCGCACTCGACGATGAACGATCGGGTCTCTCCGAACAGTTCCGCTTGGACACCGTCCCCACGAACCCGAACTGTGACTTCGAACTGCGATTTCCCGGATTCCTCCCCGCAAGTGACCTCTCCTATTATCACTTGGTCACCGTCCCACTGGCCGAACTTTTCCTCCGGGTAAACTGGCTCACCTACAAGCGTAGGTCCATTCCCTTCTATTTCCGTCACTTTAACCTCAGCTTCTTCGATCTCAATTTCTGTATCGTCGCCGAACTGGTTTCGAATTTCAACGAGATTGATCGTCGTATTCGATGAAACTGTCTTCTTAGAAGATCTGTACCGCACGAACGCGTCCTCATCGTCTTCCACGCTCACCTCCACACCGCGCTCGGCCTCCATACTGCTGAACGCGCCGGTTCCGACGCTCATCGCGCCGGAGCTCGCGCCGCCGAGCAACAGGATGAGGTTCCGTCGTTTCATGTGCGGTGGGATCTCACGCTTCGTTCACGCTATCCAACGTGTTCCGACCGTATGGTTATACACTCCCGGAAGCGCGGAAGGCACCGCCTGAAACCCCGCGCCTTACGTCAGTTCCGGGGGGTCGTCGGGTTCGCCGAGCTTCATCTCCGCGGTGTAGTACTTGTGCGCCATCGCGGAGAACGCGAACGCAACGACGATCGCGACCGTCCACGCCATGTCGGGCAGGAGGACGAACGGCCACGCGCCGAGCCACACCGCGCCGGTGAGCGCGACGGCGACCCCCGACAACCCGAGGTAGTAGTCGCTCCAAGGGATCTCCTTCCCCTCGACGACGTCCATATATAAATCGACGTTCTGCAGGGCGTGCGTGGGCTCGACGACGCCCCGGTCCTTGTTGAACTCCACGACCCCCGCCTCGTCCATCTTCGGCAGGTGTGACTGCTGGAGCGCGGTGTAGACGCGCTTGCGCTCGTTGCCCGTGATCTCCGTCGTCTCGATCCCGTTCTCCCAGGCCGCGATCTGCTCCGCCATGTCGCCGATCGCGATCCGGTCGTCCTCCTCTCGTTTCAGCAGGTGCACCGCGAACCGCCGACGCTGGTTCGCCAGGACGTCGAACAGCTCGTCCTCGGACACCTCTGTCGTCGGTTCGACCCCTCCCCCGTCGATCTGTTGTGCCGACGCCATTGTCTGTCAGACACATATTCACAAGTCAACATAAATCCCGCGGTTATGATAATCAAGGAAACTTTCTCTCTGTTTATACAGTCATCAGTACAAATACTCTTTATCGGCGTAATATCGTCTAAGGACGCGAAAACACAGGGATCCGAGAGATCGATATCATCTTTCGATCGCCGTAAATTATCACTTTCTGTCAAATCCAAGCGCCCCATCAGAAGCAACGATTGCCGGTTCTGGTGCGTCCTGAACGACCCGCGAACGGATCTCAGACCCGGCCTGAAGCGGTCGAATCGGGGTTCAGGCGAGGGCGGAACCCGTCGGCAATGTCTTCAGTCTCGCCCGGAAGTGTTTCTGGAAATTCATAACGATATGGGATAGGCCTCATGGGTGACGTAGAGCGACCCCGGGTGACGCGGGATGTCCCGCGTCGGCGGGCCGCGGGTCGTGTGCGGACAACACGAGGTCAATAACAATGGCAAACCGACGCAAGTTCATCGCCGGTCTGGGCGCATTGGCTACGGGTAGCGCAGCTGCAGTGGGTACGGGCGCGTTCGAAACCTCCGCATCCGAGCGGACGGTCAACGTGAACGTCGCCGCTGACAGTGCTGGTTTTGTGGATATCACTGCACTGAATGACACTTACGCCTCTGGGACCGATGATGGTCAACTTGAGCTCAATTTCAATAGTGATTCAGGACTTGGAATTTTTGCCGGTGATGCTCAGGGGCTTAACCCTGACACGACGTTCAATTTCTCCGAGGTTTTCCAAATCGCAAATGTTGGAGGAACTGGCAGCCCTCGTGTTATCATTGAAGCAACTGGATTCAGTGATCTCGAATCACTCGAATTGACAGTTGCGACCGAATCTGGCAGCAGTGGTGCTGGACACCAAGCTGACAAAGGTGACTCGCTGCGGGCAAAGGATTACGAGAACCCGGTGAACCTTCCGGTACTCAACGAACCGGGCGATATAACTGTGGACATCGAGATCGAGACGAAATCTGCAGATGATTTCACCGGAACAATCGATGGGGAGCTTACTATCCACTACGCAGCTGGAGGCAGTAGGAATGAGCTCACGGATGTGCTCGGATCCGGCTCGTAATACAGGCTACTAGTTACATCCAACACCTCCTCAAGTGAAGCGCAGAACCCATCTGCCCGGTTTGGCTGCTGCTACTGGAGGAGGCACATCGGTAATAGGAGCTAGTGGTTTCAATACCGCCCAGATTGAATGGCAAGTGTCGATCAGAGCCGTCCCTGATGACGGGGCGCTATTATTGTTGAGGGTTCCCTATGCGAGAGAGACCTCCTCGCAAAGTACTGCGGTTGAAAAAGGACTGCCTAGCCACCTAAATCTGGTAAATAAGCAAGTCCGAGCTGTAGGATTACATTTCCTCGAATCTGATTGCCGACATAATATTGTCAACCATATTTAGATTGTTGTCTAAAAGGTGACTTATCGATGCCCACTGCCAGACGCACTCTGACCCTCGCCCTCCTGCTCGTAGCCGCGGGCTCCCTCGCTTTCGCCACGGGCGCGGCGGTGGTTGACGGTCCGGCCGACACCTTCGCGGACGACGACCTCGCGGTACAACCGGCCGACGGCCCGAACGGGAACTACTCCTATTTAAATGACGCCAACGAGATCGCGATCGACGTCTCGGCGTCGAATCCGAACATCAAGGATCCCTCGTTCGAGGGCGTAAACGTCGGAACCACCGGAACCATCGACGGCATCTTTACGATCACGTACACGGCCGAGCGGTACGCGCACGTGTGGATCGAGTACGACGGCGACGGCGAGGTCGCCTTCGTCTCCGACGGCGACTCGATCGAGGGCGAGGCGAACAACGTCACGCTCGGACCCAACCAGACCGTCACGGTCGGCCTCGCGCTCGACGCGGGCGACTCGGCCGCCGGGACGCAGTTGGGTGCCGACGAGTTCTCGATCAACGCGAAGCTCGCCGAGCCGGAGCAAGCGTCCGGGACGACCGCGACGGGCGGCGGGAGCCAGCAGGCGGGCGGCGGCCCGACCACGACGGTCAGGGCGCCGAACGCGACCTACCGGGAGTTCGTCGCGAGCGGGATCGGCCGCGGGGAGTCGGTCCGGTGGCTCGCGGAGGGGATGCACCTCGACGGCGACAACGTCACGCTGGAAGGGATCGACCTGGACGGGATCGACAACGAGCGCGTCGAGCTGGACGCCGCGGGGAGCCCGGACCCGTTCGCGGACGCGGGGCCGGTGTCGGCGCCGACCACGCCGCACTCGATGGCGTACCTCGCGCTCGACCACGACTTCGCGCCCGACGCGGTCGACGAGATGACGGTCCGGTTCAGCGCGGCCCCGTCCCACCTGAACGCGACCGGGACCGACTCCGAGGACGTGACGCTCTACCGGCGGACGGCGGCGGGCGCGTGGGAGGAGGTTCCGGTGGAGGTCGTCGACGACGACGTGGCCCGAATGCTGGGGCTTCCCGAGGACCGTGTCCACTTCCGCGCGACGACCGGGCCGTCTTCGACGTTCGCGGTCGCGGCGCACGCCCCCCGGTACGACGTGACCGAGGCGACGGTCGCGCCCGAGGCGATCGACCCCGGCGAGAACGTCACGGTCCGGACGACCCTGCGGAACGGCGGCGGCGCGGCCGGCGAGCGCACGGTGACGCTGACGGCGAACGGCACCCCGGTCGCGAGCGAGACCGTCGCGCTCGACCCGAACGAGACGGCGACGGTGGCGTTCGACGCGACGTTCGAGTCCCCCGGCGCCTACGACCTCGCGGTCGACGGGACGTCGGTCGGCGAGCGCCTCCTCGTCGGCGACCCCGCGAGCGACGACGCGGGGGGATCGGGCGACGAGTCGAACGCCGGTAGCGACGGGTCCGCCACCGTCGCCGGGACCACGGAGGAGCCGTTCGGGATCGATCCGGCGGACCTCGCCGGTCCGCTCGCGCTCGTGGCCATCGTCCTCGCCGCCCTCGCGCTCGTCCGCCGGATGCCGCGATGACCGGTCGGTCGTCGGGGGACGCCCTCGTTCGAACCGCCCTCTCGGGCGTCGGGTTCTCAGCGGTGAGACGCGCGCCGACAGGCCTTAACCGCTGGTCTGCGAGGTCCCGTCCGTGACCGCGCCACCGACCGACGAGCGCGACCGCGCCGCCGGCGCCGCGAGCGCCGACCGCGCCGCCGACCACGCCCTCCGCCGGGAGCTACTCGCGAGCGCCCGGGCCGTCGACCTGCTCGTCCTGCTCGCGGTGCCGGCGGTGCTGGTCGGCGTCTTCTCGCTCCCGGAGGCGACTCGCCGGTCGCTCGCGTTCGCGTACGCGGACCCGACCGTTCCGACCGCGTTCGCCGCGCACTACGTCCACCTCGACGCCGGTCACCTCGCCGGCAACCTCGCGGGGTACTGTCTCCTCGCGGGCGTCGGCTACGCGCTCGCGGTCTTCGGGGGCGCCCGCCGCTTCTTTTTGACCGCGCTGGCGACGTTCCTGCTGGCGTTCCCGCTCGTCCTCTCGGCGCTGAACCTCGCCGTGCCCCGAGACGCGATCGGGTTCGGCTTCTCCGGGATCAACATGGCGCTCGCGGGGCTGCTCCCGCTGCTGCTCGGGACGTACGCCCGCGCGCGCTTCGCGCCGGGGGCCTCGCTCCGCGCGCTGCCCGCGGTCTTCTTCGCGCTCGTCGGCTGGATCGCGCTGCTCGCGCTCCCGGTCTCGGCGACCGGCCCGGGCATCGCCGGGCTCGCGACCGGCGTCGCCGGCGCGCTCCTCGCCGTCCTCTACGCGTCGAGCGCCGGGATCCCGATCCGCGAGACGGTCCGCGAGGGCGTCCGCACGGTCGCCTCGCGGCCGGGCGAGGGCGACCTGTTCGCCGTCGGCGCGGTCCTGGTCGTCGGCTATCCGGTCGTCGGCTTCCCGGCCGATCCGACCGGCGCGGGCAGCGTCGTGAACCTCTACGTCCACCTGCTGGGCTTCTGTCTCGCCTTCATCGGCCCGTTCGCGCTGCTCGCGGTCGGGGTGTTCGAGACGTGACCTCGCGACGCGGGATCCCGGGCCCGCGACCCGACGGGCGGCTTCCCGCCACGTCCTGCTCCGAACCCCGAACTTATAACGTGTCGATTACATTCCATGATCGGAGAGCCTCGCCGAACCGCGGCGGAACCGACGATCGAGGCGGAACCAACGCCCGCGGCGGAACCGACGCCCGCAGCGCGACGCCCGCGCCAACCCACGACACATGTCACCGAAACGCATCCTCTCGATAACGCTGCAGGTCGCGGTCGTCCTCGTCGTCCTCTCGCTGGTCGTCGGCCAGCTGCTCGGACAGCCGATCCTGCTCAGCTTCGTCGAGACCGGGAGCATGCAGCCCACGCTGGACCCCGGTGACGGGTTCGTGGCGATCCCCGCGCCGCTCGCCGGCGACGTCGGCGTCGGCGACGTGGTGACCTTCGACGCGCAGGAGATAGAGGGGGGCGGGCTGACCACCCACCGCGTCGTCGAGGAGACGGAACGGGGGTACGTAACGCGGGGCGACAACAACCCCTTCACCGATCAGGATGGGGGCGAGCCCGTGGTGCAGGACGCCGACGTGGTCGCGGTGGCGCTCCAGGTCGGCGGGAGCGTGGTCGTCATCCCCCACCTGGGCACCGTCGCGATGGCGATCCAGTCGGGGCTCGCCTCGGTCCAGACGTGGCTGGCGGTCACCTTCGGGGTCCGGTCGTTCCAGGGAACGCAGGGGTTGGCGTACATCCTCTTCGGGCTCTCGGCGGTCGCGTACGCGGCCGACTGGTACCTGACTCGAAACGCGCGCGAGACCCGCGAACGCGACCGCTCCCGCGACGACGGCACCTCCGTGTTCCTGATCGTCGCCGTGCTCGCGCTGGTGCTGATGGCGACCGCGACCGCGGCGATGGTCGTCCCGGCCGGCACGCAGGAGTACGGCGTCGTGAGCGCCGAGTTCGAGTCCGAGAACCCCACCGTCATCGAGCGCGGCACGAGCCAGGAGCTGGAGTACGTCGTCCCCAACTCCGGACTGGTGCCGGTGTACGCGTACGTCACCCCGGCGAGCCCCGGCGTCGAGGTCGAGCCACAGCGGCTCAGCGTCGAGAGCCGGGGCGAGGCGTCGACCACCGTGACGCTCACCGCCCCGCCGGAGACCGGCTACTACCGGCTGTTCGTCACCGAGCACCGGTATCTCGCGGTGCTCCCGCGCGGCGTGATCGACGAGCTGTACGGCGTCCACCCGTGGGCGCCGATCGTCGCGATCGACGGCCTGCTCGGCGGCACCATCGCCGGGATCGGGCTCGTCCTGCTGCGCGGCGAGCCCGCGCGGATACGCTCCCGTGAATCGCGCGAGAAACCCCCGCTGTATCGCCGCCTCCTCCGCCAGATCTACAGGTGACCGAATGAGCTCCTCATCCCCAGACGAGAACCGACTCCGGCTCCGCGCGGTGTTAGACGCACAGTTCGCCGTGATCGTCGCGGTCTTGCTGATCGCGGCCGCCGTCGGCGGCGCGCTCGTCTACACGACCCACGTCGATCCCGGCACCGAGACCCGCGAGCGGACCGTCTCCTCGTTCACCGTCGAGACGGCGTACAACCACTCCGCCGAGGTGACCGAGCCGAACTCGGTGTTCCAGATCGGGACCGTCCTCGACGACCGTACCACGTACTTCACGCGGATCGCTCCCGAACTCGACGTCGCCGTCGAGACGACGTACGCGGCCGCGTCCGCGTCGGACGTCGACGTGCGGTTCGACTCCGTCCTCGTCATCCGCAACGTCGGCGAGGACGGGAACGTCGTCTACTGGAGCGAGCGGGAGCCCCTGGCGTCGGAGACGGTCTCGGACGTGGACCCCGGGGGGACCGCGACGGCGTCGTTCGCGCTCAACAGCTCCGCGGTCGACGCGACCGCGGCCGAGATCGAGGAGGAGCTCGGCGCGTCGCCCGGGGAGACGGAGACGTTCGTCGTCACCGACGTGGCGGTCGAGGGAACGATCAACGGCGAGCCGACCTCGTACGCCCGGACGGTCCGGCTCGGAATCGACCACGGCGGCGACACCTACACCGTCTCCGACCCCGGCGTCCGGTCGGACACCTCGGACCGCACGGAGACGGTGACCGTCGATCAGAGCTACGGCCCCCTCCGGTCCATCGGCGGGCCGCTCCTGTTCGTGGTCGGCCTCGCCGGAGCCGGCGCGCTGGTGTACGCCCGAAGGGAGCGCGAGTTCGCGCTCACGCCCGCCGAGCGCGACTACCTCTCGTACAGGGACGACCGGTCCGAGTTCGCGGAGTGGATCACGACGTTCCGACTCCCGGCGTCCGTCCACGAGCGCCCCGAGGCGGAGGCGGAGAGCCTGCGCGACCTCGTTGACTTCGCCATCGACAACGACACCGGCGTCGTGGAGGACCCCGAGACGGGCGCGTACCACGCCGTGGCCGGCGAGTTCGTCTACACCTACCGGCCGCCGTCTCCGCCGTCGGTCGACGCACTCTCCGAAGGGGAGGACGGCGACGCGCCCGCGGTCGACGACCTCACGGCCGCCGACGGAGCGGTGGGCGCCGAAGACGTCGACGCGCGCGACGGTGACGGTGCCGACGTCGATGTCGACGGCGACGGTACAGGCGCCGATGTCGACGGTGACGGTGCAGGCGCCGATGTCGACGATGACGGTGCAGACTCCGACGGTGCCGAGGCGACGGGAACGGACGCGGCGGGGGACGACGACCCCGGGAGCGACGACGCAAACCGGGAGTGACGCGCTCGTCGACGCGGCGACGCCCCGCGAGTCGACGGGTCAGACGAATTCGGGACCGTCGACGTCGACTCCTTCCGCCTCCCGCCAGGAGTGCGCCGGCTCCCAGCCGAGCACCCGCTTCGCCTTCCCGAGGTCGAAGGCGGTCTCGTCGCCGTCGAGGTCGCAGTCGTCGGGGAGGTCGCCGTGGACCGCCTCGATCGCGGCGGCCGTGTCGCGCCCGACGAAGTTCTCCGCCGCGGTGACGAGCACGGCCTCGTGACCCGCGACCGGCGGTTCCGGAGCGGCCGGGTCGATCGCGGCCTCGACCGCGGCGATCAGGTCGCGGACGTCGACGTAGCTCCAGAAGTTACCGCTTGGCTCGGCGGTCGCGGGGTCGAACGCCTCCCGCGCCGCGCGGGTCTCGTAGGCCCCGGGGTAGTTCACCCACGAGGCGCGCAGCGAGACGGCGGAGACGCCGTACCGCCGGGCGACCCGCGCCGCGATCTCCTCGCCGACGACCTTCGAGAGGCCGTACGGGTCCTCCGGCTCGGTCGGCGTCTCCTCGTCGATCGGGAACGCGTCGGGGAGCCAGTGCTCCTCGGCGAAGGCGTGACCGTAGCAGCTCTCGCTCGACGCCCACGCGATCCGCGCGCCGGCCGCGCCCGCGGCGTCGAGGACGTTGTAGGTGCTGACGACGTTGTTCTCGAAGACGCGCGAGCCGGCGTGGTGGTCCGGGTTCGGGATCGCGGCGAGGTGGACGACGGCGCCCGGGTCGGCGGCCTCGACCAGCTGTTTCGTCTCGCCGTAGTCGGTCAGGTCGGCCGCCTTGAACGCGGCGTTCTCGCGGGTGCCCGACGGGAGCCGTCGGTCGACGCCCACGACCTCCTGGCCGGCCTCGGCGAAGTGGTCCACCGCCCAGCTCCCGACGCCGCCGCAGCTCCCCGTGACGAGGATGGTTGCCATCTCCGGGGGTTCCGCGATCGGCGCACGTAGCTCCGGCGATCGGTCGCCGACCGGTCGGGGAAGGTAACCTACTTGAGTGCGCGCGGGCAATCACCGGTCGCAGTCCCGTGGTGTAGTGGCCAATCATAATGGCCTTTGGAGGGAATCCGTCGGCGTCCGCGGTTGAGACGCGATCGCCGTCCGTCTCGCCGGAGACGGCCGTCGGATGCCCGAAGTCAGCCATTGACGGCGGTTCGAATCCGCCCGGGACTATTCTCCGAACGAAGTGAGGACGAATAGTCGCAATACGGATTCGAATCCGAGAACGGAGCGAAGCGGAGTGACCGTGGTTCGAATCCGCCCGGGACTATTCTGCCGCGAGCAATATCCCGATCGGGAAGCGCGCCGCCTCGGGTCTCGTTCGACCGCCGCCACCGCATCAGGCACAGGAGTTTTAGCGGAGGCATCAGATGGTGAGGTAGAGGCCGACGAGCCGGTGGCCGGCGGCGACACCTCGGCCGATAAGCCCCTTACTGATGGCACCGGACCTGACAATCGTAACGACCGCCGTCGCGCTCCCCTTCGTTGCAGCAGCCCTCTCGCCGCTTCTGTATCGCGTCCTCGGCGAACGGACCGGCTACGCGGGCGCCGCCGTGGCGGCGGCCAGTTTCGGACTGCTGGCGACGGGGATCGGCAGCTACGGTACCGTCGGGGTGCCGTGGATCCCCGCGCTCGACGTCGGGGCCCAGTTCACCGTGGACGGGTGGGGGCTCCTCTTCGCGCTCCTCGCCAGCGGCATCGGCGTCCTCGTGTTCGTCTACTCGGCCGCGTACATGCACGGCGAAGCGGGGTTAGCGCGCTACTACGCGGCGCTGTTGGCGTTCATGGGTTCGATACTCGGCGTCGCGCTCGCCTCCGACCTCGTGTTCGTCTTCCTGTTCTGGGAGCTGACCAGCCTCTGCTCGTTCGTGCTCATCGGTCACCACACCGACGACGACGAGTCGCGCTACTCGGCGCGGATGGCGATGGTCGTCACCGTGGGCGGCGGCCTGTGCCTGCTCGCGGGGGTGCTGATGCTCGCGGCGGCGGCGCGGGGCGCCCTCGGCGGCGCGACGTTCGACCTGACGGCGATGATCGCGAACGACGAGGCGATGCGCGCGGCCCTCCGCGAGTCGGGGCTGTTCGTCCCGGCGCTGGGGCTGATCGTCGTCGCCGCCGCCGCCAAGTCGGCGCAGGTGCCGCTCCACTTCTGGCTGCCGAACGCCATGGTCGCGCCGACGCCCGTCTCCGCGTTCCTCCACTCCGCGACGATGGTGAAGGTGGGCGTCTACTTCCTCGGCCGCGTGCGCCCCCTCCTGATGAGTCCCGAATGGGTGTCGCTCGTCGCGACCCTGGGCCTCCTGACCATGACCGTCGGAGCGCTGCTGGCCGTCGCCGCGACCGACACGAAGGAGCTGCTCGCCTACTCGACGGCGAGCCACCTCGGGCTGATGGTCGCGGGCTTCGGCTTCGATATCGTCTACGGCGGCGAGGCCGGCGCCTTTCACCTCCTCAACCACGCGCTGTTCAAGGCGCCGCTGTTCCTCGTTGCAGGGATCGTCGTTCACGAGGCCGGGACCCGAAAACTCGACGACCTCGGCGGACTCTGGCGGGAGCTCCCGGTGACGGCCGCCGTCACCGCGGTCGCCGCGTTGAGCATGGCCGGCATCCCGCCGTTCAACGGCTTCTACTCCAAGGAACTGCTGTTCGAGGCGGCGTACGAAGTCGCCCACGAGGCCGGCGGCATCGCGTGGCTGTATCCAGTCGTGGCGACGCTCGCGAGCGTGTTGACCGTCGTCTACTCGATAAAGTTCCTCGCGCTGTTCTTCGGCGAGCGGCGGGCCCCGGTCGCGGACGTCCACCGACCGCCGATCGCGATGGTCGCACCCCCGGCCGTGCTGGCCGTCGCGGCGGTCGTCGTCAGCCTCGCGCCGCAGTTGGCGGTCGACGGTATCGTCCAGGGCGCCGTCGAGGCCACCGCCACCGGCGAGGCCCGGCTCGAGGTCGGACTGCCGACGCACCTCTCGCCGCCGGTCGCGATGTCCGCCGTCGCCGTCATCGGCGGGTTCGCCGCGTACCCGCTTCGAGAGCGTCTCGCGGCGGGAATCAACCGCGGCGTCGACGCGCCGATTCCGGTTCGACCCAGCGGGTGGTACGACCGGATCGTCTCGACGGCCGCGCCGACGAGCGCTCGGTTCGGCTCGGCGGTCCACGACGGCCTCCTCCGGACGTACGTGGGGTGGGTGGCGGCGGCCGGGAGCCTGTTCGCGCTCGCCGGCTTCGCCGCGGCGGGAGCGTCCCTCGGGGCCGGCGGGGTCGGCGGGGTCCGCGTTCCGCTGGCTGTCGCCGTCGTGCTGGGCGTCGCGACCCTCGCCGGCGTGGCCGTGGCGACCGCGTCGTCGCACGTGTCCGGCGTGCTCACGCTGTCGATCCTCGGGTTCATGCTCGCCATCTTCTTCATCCTCGCGAGCGCGCCGGACCTGGCGCTCACGCAGCTGGTCGTCGAGACGCTCGTCCTCCTCGTCTTCCTGCTCGTCCTCCAGCGGCTGCCGTCGTTTTACTCGGACGTCCGCCCGCTCGCCATCGCTCGCGACGCGGCCGTGTCGATCCTCGTGGGCGCGACGGCGTTCGTCTCGGTACTCCTGACGATACCCCGTCCCGACGCCGAGCCGACGAGCGTCGCCACGTACTACACGGAGCAGGCGATTCCGGGCGGCGGCGGCTCGAACGTCGTCAACGTCATCCTCGTGGACTTCCGGGCGTTCGACACGCTGGGCGAACTACTGGTCGTCACGATCGCCGCGATCGCCATCCTCGTGCTCGTGACGATGCGGACCCGCGGTGAGACGGTGACCGAGGGCGACGAGGAAGCGGTCCTCGACGGAGGTGAGTCGCCGTGACGACGACGATCATGCGGACGACGGCCCGGGTGACCGTCCCCATCGTGCTCGTCGTCTCCATCTCGCTGTTCTTACAGGGCCACAACCTGCCCGGCGGCGGCTTCATCGGCGGCGTCCTCACCGCGGCGGCGTTCGTGCTGATATACGTCGCCCACGACCTCGACTACCTGGAGTCTGGGGTGCTCGGCCGGGAGGTCGAGGCCGGCACCAGCGTCTTCGAACACCGCACCGTCACCGCCTACCGCCGCACGTTGCTCGCGGGCCTGGTGATCGTGCTCGGCAGCGGATTCGCGGGGCTCCTCGTCGGCGACCCGTTCCTGACTCAGGGGTACGTCCACCTCGAAGGCGTCCCGATCTACCACGAGGTCGAACTCGCGAGCGCGCTCGCGTTCGACCTGGGCGTGTACCTCGTCGTCGTCGGCAGCCTCCTGACTATCGTCTCGGTGGTGAGCGCGGAATGAGGCGGCGCGAAACGATTCCGTCCGGCCGACGCGGGGGCGGTGAGCGATGAGCGTCGCCCTCGCGGTCGCGGTCGGCGGGCTGTTCGCCGTCGGGACGTTCCTGCTGTTACAACGGGACCTGGTTCGGGTCGTGTTGGGCGTCGCCGTCGTCTCCCAGGCGACGTTCGTCTACCTGATCGCGATGGGGGGCATCGACGAGGGTACCGGGGACCTCGTGCCCGTCCTCGAGGTCCACGGCGGCGGCGTCCCCGAAGTCGCCGACCCGGTGGTACAGGCGCTCGTCCTGACGGCGATCGTCATCAGCCTCGGAACGACCGCGCTGGCGCTCGTGCTGTCGTACCGCGCGTACGAGGAGAACGAGAGTATGGACGTCACGGAGTGGAAGCCATGAGCCGGTTCGTGATCGCGCCGCTACTAGCCGCGGTAACCACCGCCGTGCTGACGCTCGCGCTCGGTCGGCGGCCCCGGATACAGCGCGCGACGAGCGTGGCCGGCGCCGTCGCCTACGTCGGGACCGTGTCCGCCGCCGTCTGGTCGGTGGTTCTCGGGCCGGCGGCGCCCGGCGCGGCCGCGTATCAGGTGGGCGGCTGGCCCGCCCCCTTCGGGATCACGCTCGTTCTGGACGGGCTGTCGGCGTTCATGCTGACGATCGCCGCGGGCGTCGGCGCCGCGTCGATACTGTTCTCGCTCCGGTACGTGACCGCCGAGAACCAGCGCGTGTACTACCATCCGCTGTTCCACATGCTCCTCGTGGGCGCGACCGGCGCGTTCCTCACCGGCGACCTGTTCAACCTCTTCGTCTGGTTCGAGGTGATGCTGATCGTCAGTTACGTCTTCGTCGCCTTCTACGGCACCGACCACGCCACCGCGGCGTCGTTCCGGTACCTGGTGATGAACGTGTTCGGAAGCGCGCTCATGCTCGTCGCCGTCGGCGGCCTGTACGCCACCACGGGGACGCTCAACATGGCCGACATGGCCCGACGACTGGCGGCTCCCGACGCGTACGGCATCGATCCCGCGCCCGTCGTCGGGCTGTCGGCCCTGTTGCTCGCGGTGTTCGCGCTGAAGGCCGGGCTCGTCCCCTTCCAGTTCTGGGTGCCCGCCGCCTACACCGCCGCCCCGGCGCCGATCACCGCGATGTTCGCCGGCGTCACGAAGAAGGTCGGGATCTACGCGATCGTTCGCCTCTACTTCACGGTCCTCGCCGCCGCGTCGGTCCCCGTCGACGCGCCGGGCCTCACCGCCGCGTCACCCCTCGGCTTCCTCGCCCCGGTGCTGGGGGCGATGGGGGTTGCGAGCATCGTCGTCGGCGGGTTCGGCGCCGTCGGCCGGGACCGGCTCGGGGCCGTGTTCGCGTACTCGAGCATCGGGCAGGTCGGCTTCATCGCCGTGCCCGTCGCCGTCGCCGCCGCGGCGCCTCCCGCGGGGACGCTCCGCGGGGTCGCCATCGCCGCCGCGCTCGTGTTCGCGCTCCACCACGCGCTCGCGAAGGGACTGCTCTTCCTCTCGGCGGCCGCCGTCGAGGACGCGACGAAAACGGACCGCCTGGCGGACCTCGGCGGCTTCGCCGGCCACTCGCCGGTGCTCTCGGGGGCCGTCTTCGTCGGCCTCCTCTCGCTGATCGGCCTCCCGCCGCTGACCGGGTTCTTCGGGAAGCTCCTCGCGTTCGACGCGGCGGTCCGGGGAGTCGCGTCCGCTCCCGGCCCGTCGTCGGCGCTCGCGCTGGTCGCGTTGCTCCTCGGTGCCGTGCTCACGATCCTGTACGCGACGCGGGTGTGGGTCGGCGGCTTCTGGGGGCGCGAGACGACGGCGGTCGAGGTCGCGACCGTCGAGTCGGGTCAGGTCGCCGTCCTCGTCGCGCTCGCCGCGGCCGTCGTTCTCGTCGGCGTGGGGTTCGACCCGATCTACCGGTTCGCGGAGACGGCCGCGGCCGCCGCGCTCGACTCCGAGGGGTACGTCGACGTCGTGGGGCTGAGCGGGGGTGACGGCGCGTGACCCGCACCTGGCCGGTCGCCGGGTTCCTGTTCGGCGTCATCTGGGTGTTCGTCCAGGGACCGCCGCTCGCGCCCGAACCGCTCGTCGGGTCGCTGCTGATCGGCCTCGCGGTCGGCTTCCCCACGGCCTTCGTCTTTCGGCGTCTGTACGGGGAGACCGTCGACCTCCCCCGGTCGATCCGCGCGGTCCCGTACGCGCTGTGGTACGTGCTGACGTTCGTTCGGGAGGCGATCGTCGCCAGCCTCGACGTCACGTACCGCGTGCTCGCGCCCTCTCGACCCACCGACTCCGAGGTGATCCTCATCCCGTTGCGCGTACAGACCGACCTCGGCGTGACCACCATCGCCAACAGCATCACGATGACCCCCGGATCGCTCACGCTCAACTACGACCCCGAGGAGAACGCGCTGTACGTCCACGTGATCGACGGGAGCGATCCGGAGGACGTCGTCGACCCGATCCGCGACTGGGAGAGCTACGCGCTCGTCATCTTCGACGAGGAGCTCTCGCCGAGCGACCCCGCGCCGGACTTCGCTGTCTACCCGCCCGACCGAACGCATCCCGCGCTCAAGCAGGCGGCTCCGGAAGCGGGGGAGGAGACGGCGACCGATCGGCCGACCGAGGAGGCCACGGGAGGTGACGGAGATGGCCGCTGAGGGGTCGCTGGTGGCGGTCATCGACGCCGCGATCGTCCTCGTGGCGCTGCTGAACCTGCTGTGCGGCTACCGCGCGGTCCGAGGGCCGACGGTCCCCGACCGCGTGGTCGCGCTGGACGCGATCGCGACGAACGTCGTCGCGATCGCCGTCCTGTTCGCCATCAAGACCGGTCGGGGCCTCTTCGTGATCGTCAGCCTCGTGCTCGCGATCATCGCGTTCCTCTCGACGGTCGCGGTTGCCAAGTTCATCACCGAGGGCGACATCATCGTTACGAACGAGTGACAACTATGAATTACCGACATCGAACCCGACGGGAGAGTCAGACCGGGCAGCGCGCCTCCGGAGGGGGACGCCGATGATCGAATCGACTCCGATACGCGCGTGGATCGTCATCGCGCTCGTCGTCGTCGGGGCGTTCTTCCTCACGGTCGGGACGATCGGGCTGTTGCGGCTGCCGAACGTGTACAACCGGATGCACGCGACGAGCAAGCCGGCGACCATCGGTGCGGTCGCCGTCTTCCTCGCCGGGTTCGTCCACTTCGGTCCCGGGGGCGCCGGCCTCTCGTCGCTCATCGGTATCGTCTTCCTGTTCCTGACGGTGCCGACCGGCGCGCACATGATCTCGCGGGCGGCGGAACGGACCGGCGTCCCGTTCCTCGGGTCCGTCACGTGGCCGGGGAGATCGGACGACGAGTGAGGGGGCTCCCGACGCGCGTCGCCCGCTCCCGTCGAATGTGAACTACCCGCAAGGTATATGCCGGACAGGTCTCTCCTCGCACTCGTATGTCGGGACCGACTCGATCGCCGCGCTCGACGCGAGCCGCCGAGGGCGACGAGACCGCTCGCGGTGACGGCGACTCCCGGACGCGGTCCGCGAGGGACCGTATCCGCGTCGACGACGAGGTGCCGCCGGCGTTCGAACGCGACCTGCGGGGCCTCGCGGACGTCGCTCGGAACCCCTCGCGTCGACCCCTCGCCACCCTCGTCGCGGCGGTCGTCGTCGGCGCGCTCGGCTACCAGTCGTACGTCGTCGCCGCCGCGGCCGGCCCGGTCGCCGGGCTCCTCGCGGCCGCCGCCGTCGCCGTCGCGTACGCGGCCGCCAAGCGATTCTGGGCGGTGCAACACCGGCTCATGATCGCGGCGCTCGCGGCGGCGGACGAGCTCGATCGGCTCCGGTGACTGAGGGGTATCGGACGCGGCGAGCGCGTTCGAAGGCGGCCGGGAGTTCGCGCGGGTCGCCGCCATGTGTGTCATTTTTTAACATCCAAGTCGTGTGATAGCGTATGGACCACACGCAGTACCGCGACGCCGTCGTCGAGAACCGTCGGAAGCACGGCTTCGAGCCGGTCGACGAGTACACGAACGGGTTCGACCCGGTATGGGAGACCCGCGACGAGGACGCCTCTATCGGCCCCGTCGCCGTCATCGCCACGCTCGTCGACGACGAGCCGGACCCCAGCCCGGAGGACCTCGTCGCGGTCGCGGACTCGTTCCGCGACGTGCTCGTCGACCGCGTCGACGACCGGCACGGCTCGACGACCCCCCTCGGCTACGTCGTCTTCCCGGTTCCCGATCCGGACCCGTCGCTCGTCGACGCGGCGCGCTCGTACACGGTCGCCCGCCGCCGGACCAACGTCTTCCCAATCGTGTACGACTGCGAGGACGAGACGCTCCACCGACACGAGGTGCCGCGGCTGAAGGGACGGGGTATCTACCGCCGACAGGCGGAGGACGCCGACCGGCTGTTCGACGTCTGAGACGCAGTTAAAAAACGGCGGCGACCGCTCAGATCAGGCGCTCGGCGATCCGACCGGCGCCCTCGGCGGCGGCGGTCGCGGGGTCGTCGGGGGAGACGACCTCGACGTCGCGGTCGAGCTCGGCCGAGAGCCGCTTCTCGAACTCCTCGGCGAGCCCGGGGATGCAGGCCATGCCGCCGGTCGCCGCGACCGGCCGGCCCAGCGCGAGCTGGTACGGCTTCATGTGGTCGTTCGCGAGCTCCGGCAGGAACTCGTTGGCGACGACGTCGACCGCCTCGTCGATGTAGCGGTCGACCGGCTCCCGCACGCCGCGGTCGACGGTGAACTCGTGGCTCCCGCCGCCGGGCTGTTGGATCACGTCCGTGAACGGCTCGAAGTCGTACACGTCGGCGTGCTCCTCCTTGTACTCGCGGGCGGTCGTCCGGTCGATGTGGACGCGCCCCTGGCTCTCCTCCTCGACGGCGGCGACGATCCGGCGGTCGACCTCGTTGCCCGTTACCGAGCCGGTCGAGAACGGCGAGAGCTGCTCGCCGCGGCGGTAGGCGCACGCCTCCAACGTCGTCGACCCCATGTTAATCGAGACGAACACCTCGTCGATGGCGGCCAGGTCGTCGCCGTAGGCGGGGATCGCCCCGCACAGCGACTCCGGGTAGCTCCGCGTCTCGGCCTGCCCGATCCAGGAGCCCTCGATGACCGACTTGAGGTTCTCCACGCCCGCCTCGTTGTCGATGGTGGGGACCGCGTAGACGACCGCGCTGTCCTCGGGGACGTCGTGGGCGTCCACGAGGGCCTCGAAGAAGCGCTCGGCGTCGGCGACGCTCTCGTCGTCCTCCGGCAGCCCCGACCGGAGCATAAACCGCACCGTGTCGGGGTACTCGATCGCGGCCTCGTGGCCGAACAGGACCCGCTCATCGCCCGTGATGGCGTCCTCGTACGTCGCCAGACACGTCAGCGTCGAGTGTCGCTCGCGGCCCCCCCGTCCGTCGGGGAGGTCGAGCACCGTCCGCGTGCTGCCGAGTTTCACACCCACCGCTTCCGGGCCGTCTGTACTGTTGATCTCCGTGGATTCGTCGTCGTCGCTCATTGTTAATCACTCGCACACGAAGCGATTCGGACGATGGAGACGAGACTGATCCGGTGGTCCGCGGGAGTGAACGGCCGATCGTGGCGGGGGGCGTCGAACCCCTCCAGTCGACGCGTCAGCGCGTCGACCGCGTCGGGGGCGACCCAGCCGAGTTCGGCGTAGTACGACAGCGCGTCGCGGGCTCGCAGGCGGCCGCCGACGTCGACGAGGTAGCCGAGCCACTCGCCGACCTCGCGTTCCGCGTCCGTCGAGGCCGGGACCGCCCGCAGGTACGGGCGGTCGCCGGCGTCGGCGGGTCGGTCCCCGCCGCCGGCCAGCCGCAGCCCTCGCTGGCGCTGGAGCAGCTCCGTGAACGCGGCCGAGCGGGCGGCCTGCTCCGCTCGGTTCCGGTTCGGCTGACGAAGCGACCGCTCCCGAGGCGCTCCGTCCGCGCCGTCCCGCGGTGCGTCCGCGATCCGGCGCAGCTCCCGTACGTCGTATCTCCGTGGATTCAGACTCATGTTCCGTCCGTCGTTCGCGTCCGTACGGTCACGGTTGCCGTCGGCATATATGATAGTTCCTCCGCAGTTATCAGCGGTGAGAAACTATTCGCCGGGCCGACGGCGCGGGACCGGGACCGCAGTCACCTCAGCGCTTTCCCGTGCGGAGCCGCTACCCCGTATGTGAAACGAAACGTCGGACGGATCGACGCGTTCGCACGGGTCGCCGGCGGCGCCGCGCTCGCGGTCATCGCCGTCCTCGTCGCGAGCGGCGAGGTGAGCGTTCCGGTGGGCTCCGCGGTCGGCCTCGGCCTCGCCGGCGCGGTGTTGATCGTCGAGGGCGCGACGCGGCGGTGTCTGCTGTATCGGGCGCTCGGAATCGACCGCTGTCCGGTGGAGTGACCCCGACGGGGACTACCTGACCGTCTCCCGACCGGTCACGGTCTCCACCTCCAGTTCGTACAGCGAGAAGTCGACGCGCTCGACCGCTTCGTCGAACAGCCGAAACGGCGGAAACCACTCGTTGAGCGTCTCCTCGTCGACGTCCCCCTGCCACTCCCGGAGCGGGCCGCGGACCTGAACGCTCCACGACTCCGTCGCCGAGCCCTCGTAGCACACGAACGTGGCGGTCTCGGTCGTCTCGATGAACTTCCCCTTCTCGCTGTCGCCGTCGTGCTCGCTCACGCGGAGGAGGAACCGGTCGCCGTCGTAATGGTAGCTCAGCGGGACGGCGTACGAGTCGTCGGCGTCAGCGAGCCCGAGAACGCCGTGCTCGCCCGCTCGGAGGCGGTCGTCGACGTCGGACTCGGACATGCCGCTCGTGTACACGTACTCTGCGTGTTCCATACGTCCGACACGCGGCGGAGGGACAAATAGGCACCACTCCTGTCAATCGACCGTCAGCACCCCTTGCGCCGGCGCCGGCCGATTCGAACACGGCGCGTCGGGACCCCGAAAGCTCGCGCCCGGGGAGACTCACTCGCCCTCGCTCCACGGGAGCGGCTCCGTACACCAGTGACAGAAGTCGAGCTCGGCGTCGGTCTCCTTCCCGCAGGCCGGGCACTCGACCCGCACGGCCTCGCCGCCCTCGCCGGTGAGTCCGGCGACCGGCGAGCCGGCGGCGCCCCCCTCGTCGTCCGCGCTCGCGGCGCGGCGTCGCACCGCCTCCGCGGTCGCGTTGACGCGCTTCCGCTCGGCGACGTCCGCCCGCCCGACGACGTAGGCGTCGATCGACGAGAGCACGGTGAGGAGGGCGACCGGGAGCGCGACCTCGGTCGGTAGCGCGGCGGCGGCCTCGACCGGCGACGCCGCCGGCCCGGCGGGGTCGACGTCGTAGAGCGCGAGCAGCGCGACGCCGCCGCCGACGACCGTGACGTGCCACAGCAGCGCCCGTCCCCAGCGGCGCAAGACGAGGTGACCGAGCCCCGGGAACGCCAGCGCGAGGACCGCGGCGAGGACGGGACGCAACTGGTCTCGCATACGACGCGGGTTTGGGTGGGGACTATTTACCGTCTGCGGTGTCGACGCTCCGCCCGCCGCGGATAACAACCGTTAATCGACGCGCGGTCCTCCGGTCCGGCATGAGCAGGCAGCGGGCGACCGCGTTCGTTCCCGGGCACGTCACCGCCTTCTTCAGCGCCCATCCGGCCGAGCGCCCCGCGGCGGCCGGGTCGCGCGGGGCCGGACTCGCCCTCACCGACGGCGTGACGGTCCGGGTGTCGGCGGCGGGGACCGAGACCGACGGGTCGGGGACCGCCGACCCAGCGGCCCACGGATCGCAGACCGCCGACCTCCCGACCGACGGCGACGCCGGATCCCGCGCGATCGACGGCGAGCCCGGAACGATCGGCGCGGTCGAGGACGTGCTCGCGGAGCTGGGGGCCGCGGGCGGCGCGGGCGACGCCGACGGGGTCCCCGTCGACGTCGCGGTCGAGACCGACCTCCCGATCGGCGCCGGCTTCGGCGTCTCCGGCGCGGCGGCGCTCGGCGCGGCGCTCGCGGCCAACGACGCCCTCGACCGCGGGCGCTCCGAGAACGAGCTGGTCCGGACCGCCCACGAGGCGGAGGTGAACCGAGGGACCGGCCTCGGGGACGTGGTCGCGCAGGCGCGCGGCGGCGTCCCGATCCGGGTGACGCCCGGCGCGCCGGGCGTCGGGAAGCTCGACGGGATCCCCGCGGTCGGCCGCGTGGAGTACGTCACCTTCGGCGAGCTGTCGACGGAGGCGGTCCTCGGCGGCGACACGACCGCCCTCTCCGCGGCCGGCGAGGCGGCGCTCGACCGCCTCCGCGCGGACCCGCGGCTCCCGACGCTGATGGCCGCGGCCCGCGACTTCGCCGGCGAGGCGGACCTCCTCGTTCCCGAGGTCGCCGAGGCGATCGACGCGGTCGCCGAGGCGAACGGCGGTTCGGGCGGCGCGGCCGACGGCCCCGGGGCGGCCATGGCGATGCTCGGGCGCACCGTCTTCGCGCTCGGCACCGGGCTCTCCGACGCGGGCTACGACCCCCGAGTCTGCCGAATCGACGCCGCGGGCGCGCGGCTCGCCGGGGACCGCAACCGTGAGTAAGGACTTTGCCGCGTTCGGCCGGAGTGGCGGACATGGCTGAGTCGCTCCGCCCGTTCTTCGACGGGCTCTCGGCGCTCCCGCTGACGGTCCACACCGGCACCTCGTACCCGTACCGGCGGTCGTGGTTCGTCGTGTTCGCGCCGCCGAGCGGTTCCGAGGGCGATCACGTCGCACTGCTCGCGCTCGAGGACGAACCAACGTCTGGGACGGCTTCTGGACGTTTCGCCCGGAGCTCGTGACCCGACTGGAGCGGTACATCGCCGAGGAGCTCTGAGGCGGGCGGGCCGCCCGATCCCGCGGCCGCCTCGGGCGACGCCGACGAACAAAGCTTTACCGCGTCGACCGCCTATCTCCGGCAAATGGTACTCGACGACCTCGGTTCGTCCCTGCGGGGCAGCCTCGACAAGCTCCAGGGGAAGACCCGCCTCTCCGAGAGCGACGTCGAGGAGATCGTCAAGGAGATCCAGCGCTCGCTCCTCTCGGCCGACGTCGACGTCTCCCTCGTCATGGAGCTGTCGGACTCGATCAAGACCCGCGCGCTCGAAGAGGAGCCGCCGGGCGGCACCACGGCGAAGGACCACGTCCTCAAGATCGTCTACGAGGAGATGGTCGACCTCGTCGGGGACTCCACGGAGCTCCCCTTGGAGAACCAGACGATCCTCCTCGCCGGCCTCCAGGGGTCGGGGAAGACCACCTCCGCCGCGAAGATGGCGTGGTGGTTCTCGAAGAAGGGCCTCCGCCCCGCCGTCATCCAGACGGACACCTTCCGGCCGGGCGCGTACGACCAGGCCAAACAGATGTGCGAGCGTGCGGAGGTCGACTTCTACGGGAACCCCGACAACGACGACCCCGTCGACATCGCGCGGACGGGCCTCGAAGAGACGGAAGACGCCGACGTGCACATCGTCGACACCGCGGGCCGACACGCGCTCGAGGACGACCTCATCGCGGAGATCGAGGAGATCGAGCGCGCGGTCGACCCCGACCGCTCCCTCCTCGTCCTCGACGCCGCGATCGGGCAGGGCGCCAAGGAGCAGGCCCGCCAGTTCGAGGAGTCGATCGGGATCGAGGGCGTGATGATCACCAAGCTCGACGGGACCGCGAAAGGCGGGGGGGCGCTCACGGCGGTCAACGAGACCGACTCCTCCATCGCCTTCCTCGGGACCGGCGAGACGGTCCAGGACATCGAGCGGTTCGAGCCCTCCGGGTTCATCTCCCGGCTGCTCGGGATGGGCGACCTCAAACAGCTCTCCGAGCGCGTCGAGCGCGCCATGCAGGAGGCCCAGGAGGACGACGAGGACTGGGACCCCGAGGACATGCTGCAGGGGGAGTTCACCCTGAAAGACATGAAAAAGCAGATGGACGCGATGAACCGGATGGGGCCGCTCGACCAGGTGATGGACATGATCCCCGGCATGGGCGGCGGGATGATGGACCAGCTCCCGGACGACGCGATGGACGTCACCCAAGACCGGATGCGCAAGTTCGAGCGGATCATGGACTCGATGACCGAGGAGGAGCTGACGAACCCCCGCGTCGTCGGTCAGTCGCGCACGGAGCGGATCGCCCGCGGCTCCGGCACCGACGAGGAGACGGTCCGGCAGCTTCTGGAACAGCACTCCATGATGGAACAGACGATCAGCCAGTTCCAGGGGATGGGCGAGGGCGACATGCAGCGCATGATGAAGAAGATGGGCGGCGGCGACGGCGGCGGCCTCGGCGACATGATGGGCGGCGGCAAGGGCCCGTTCTGATCGGCGTCTCGCGGCGACCGGACGCCCGCTTCGACCCTCGAGTGGCTTGACGGCCGACGCCGTCGCGCCACTGACACTTTTGAGAGCCGCTCTCGAACTCCCCGTATGGTCCCGGCCTCCGACGAACCGCCGACCGACGGTCCGGCCGGCGCCTCGCCGGACGACGGGCCGTCGGCCGCCGGCCCCGTCACCGACCGCTCGCCCCGTCCCGGCCCGCTCCTCGACCGGACGCTCGCGCACGTCGAGCGGCTCCTCCCCCTCGCGCTCGTTCCGCTTCTCACAGCGCTCCTCAACGTCGAGGACCTGGCCGCCACGGCGGAGACCGACACGGTGGTCTCCGTCAGCGCGTCGTTCCCCGTCTATCGATACGACCTCTGGAGCATCATCGACCCGCCCGGCGACGGCGGCGCGTCGACGTCGGTTCCCTTCGACTCGGTCGGGCCACTCGCGCTCGCCGTCCCGCTCCTCGGCGCGTACGTCGTCGTTTCGGGGGCGCTGAGCGCAGGGTACTTCGGGAGCATCGCCGAGGGGATCACGACCGGTCGATTCGACTTCGTCGCCAACGTCCGACGGTTCGCCGTCCGGCTGATCGCGCTGGAGGCGCTCGTCGTCGCCGCGATCCTCCTCGCCGTCGTGCCGTTGGCCGCGTTCCCGCCGCTGCTCGTGTTTGCCGTGGTCGCCCTCCTCGTCCTCTCGTACCTGTTCTTCCCGACGGTGTACGTCCTCGTGCTGGAGGACCGCGGGATCGAGTCCGCGATTCGGCGGGCGTACGGGCTCGTCACGCGACACCGGCCGCTGTGGTTCTTCCTCGCGCTCGCGGCAGCGACGGCGCTCTGTTCGGTCCCGCTGAGCGCCCTCGCTTATTCCGGTCCGGTACCCGCGGTCGTCGCGGCGGTGGTCGCGGCGCCGATCGCCCTCGCGTTCAACGTCGCGGCGGCCCTGAAGGTCGCCGCGATGGCGGACGTCGACGCGGTCCGCTGACTCGATGGGCGTCTTCACGACCCTTATACGTCCCGCTCGGCTACGATCGATAGATGGAACTCAGGCGGATCGGCGGCTACGACGCACTGATCCTCGTCTCGGTCATCTGGTTCCTCGGGAAGTTCGCTCGCTACCTCTTCCCGCCGCTCTTCGGTCCCCTCCAGTCGACGTACGGCCTCAGCAACGCCACGATCGGTGCCGCCTTCTCGGGGTTCATGATCGCGTACGCGCTGATGCAGTTCCCCAGCGGCGCGGTCGCCGACCGGATCGGTCCGGTCCCCGTGGTCGTCGGCGGCGCGTCGGTCGCGGGGGTCGGCGCCCTAGCGCTCGTCGTCGACTCGCCGTTCGCGGCGCTGGTCGCGGCGATGGCCGTCATCGGAGTCGGGACGGGCGTCCACAAGACGGTCGCCGTGCGCCTGCTCGCCCGCGTCTACCCGGCTCGAATGGGGCGGATGCTCGGCATCCACGACACGCTCGGCGCGCTGAGCGGGGTCGTCGCGCCCGCGGTCGTCGTGGCGTTCCTCTCGCCGCCGGCGGCGCTCGCGCTCGCGCTCGACCGGTTGCCCGGCGCCGACTGGCGCGCGCTCTTCCTCCTGACCGGGATCGCCTTCCTCGCGCTCGCGCTCGTCTCCGCCCTGCGACTCGGCGGGCGCTTCGCGAGGGAGCGCCCCGCGACCGACTCGGGAGACACCGAGTCGGTGGGTGCGCGCGAATACCTGCGTCAGTTCGGCGATCGACGCTTCTCGGCGTTCGTCTCGGTGACCGTCGGAGTCTCGTTCGCTCACAACGGCCTCGTCGCGTTCCTCCCGCTGTACCTCGCCGAGGAGGTCGGGCTCGCGACCTCGACCGCGGGCCTGCTGTATTCGGTCCTCTTCGCGGTCGCGCTCGTCCAGCTCCTCAGCGGCGACCTCTCCGATCGGGTGGGCCGGTTCCCGGTGATGGTCGCGACGAGCGGGCTGGCGGCGGCCGGGCTGGCGGCGCTCGTGGCGCTCCCTCCCCTCGACGTCGGCGTCGTCGCGGCCGCCGTCGCCGTCGCCGGTTTCGGCGTCGGATCACACGGGTTTCAGCCGGTCCGAAGCGCGTACCTGATGGAGCTGCTTCCGGAGCGGCTCGCCGGCGGCGGGCTCGGCGTCGTCCGGACGCTGCTGATGGGGGCCGGCGCGCTCGCGCCGGGGATCGTCGGCGTCGTCGCTGATACGGCCGGGTTTCGGCCCGCGTTCGGCCTGCTCGCGGCGGTCCTCGCGGTGTCCGCGGCCGGTACCGTCGCGCTGTGGGTCACCGGGTGACCCGGCGAACGGCTGCCGGTTCGGCACCGGCGGGGCGCGGTCCGGCGACGGTTCGATCGACATCCCGGTCGCCGGCCCTCGGCGTCGCGTCCGTCAGTCGTCGGCGTACAGCGAGTCGAGGACGAACTGGTCGATCGCCTTCCGCGCCTCCGCCGGCGCGTCCTCGTGGCCGAGCGCCATGCGACGGCCGCGCGCGGCGTGGATGACGTCGGTGATGAGCTGGCCCATTCGTTCGGCGTCGACGGGCTCGAACTCCCCGGTCTCGATCCCGTCTTCGACGACCTCGATGATGCTCCCGCGGACGCGGTCGTAGTGCTCGTTGAAGATCTCGCGGTGGTCACCGTCGTTCTGCGCGTGGGTGTACAGCTCGTGGTACACCTTCATGCGCTCCCAGTGGGAGAACTCCTCGAACTCGGGCCCGAACAGGCACTGGTCGATCCGCGCGTCGAGCTCCGAGCGGGGGTCGTCGTCCGCGTCCACCTCGACGCTCCCCTCGTACTGGTCGATGACGTACTCGAGGAACGACGACAGCAGGTCGTACTTGCCGTCGAAGTGGTAGTGGATCACCTGCCGGGTGAGGTCCATCTCCTCGCCGATGTCGCGCATCCGGAGGTCCGTGTACCCGTGCTTGCTCAGCGCACGGAACGTGGCCTCCATGATCACCTCCTCGGTGTCCTTGGAGGAGACGGTCTCGCGGGAGTCGCTCATACGGCCCTCTCCGACGGTGAGACACATAAGCGATCCCACCGTCCGATTCGGTTTACCATACAGTAAATTTTTAACCTCATGGTCAAACGGTACAGTCGGACATGACACGAAAGATCATCCGAAACGGGACCGTCGTCTCTCTCGATCCCGACGTCGGCGAGCTGGCGGAGGCGGACGTGCTGATCGAGGACGGCGAGATCGTCGACGTCGGCCGCGGACTCTCGGCCGAGAACGCCGAGGTCATCGACGCCGCCGGCCAGATCGTCGTTCCCGGATTCGTCGACTCGCACATTCACCTCGCGCAGACGCAGGTCCGCGGCATCGCCGGGGACTGGTCGCTGATGGGCGAGTACTTCGACCACATGCTCGGCAACATCACCGGGCTGTATCGGCCCGAGGACATGTATCTCGGCGGCCTCTTCGGCGCGTTCGAGAAGCTCCACACGGGGACGACGACGGCCTTGGACTGGTCGTACCCCAACACGCTCGAACACGGCGAACGCGCCGTCGACGCGCTGCGAGACGCCGGGTTGCGGGCGGTGTACACCTACGGTCCGCCGGGCGACGACGCGGCGAAGTGGTGGTACGAGAGCGACGTCGGCCTCCCCGAGGAGAACATCCGCGAGCTCTACGAGGGCGCGATCCGCGACGACGACCTGCTCAGCCTGGCGCTCGGGCTCCGCGGCCCGGACTTCTGTACCGATGAGACCGCCCGGGCCGACCTCGAACTGGCCCGCGACTTGGGGGCGCTCTCGACGATCCACATGGGCGCCGCCCTGTGGCCGTCGTCGGTGTACGGCGAGGAGTACCAGGGGTTCGGCGCCATCGAGGACATGCTCGGCCCCGACGTCAACGTCGCCCACGGGAACCACTTCGCGCAGGAGGACGTCGACCACGCCGTCGAGCAGGGCGTCTCCTTCTCGTCGACACCCGAGGTCGAGATGCAGATGGGCCACGGCATCCCCGTCACCGAGAAGGTGCTCGAGGCGGGCGGGCGCCCGGCGTGGGGCGTCGACGTCTGCTCGAACGTCAGCGGCGACATGGGCAGCCAGATGCGGATCGGGATGCAGCTCCAGCGGATGTTCGACAACCAGGCGGTCCTCGAGGGCGACGAGGAGGTCACCGAGGTGAGCCTCTCCGCGCGCGACACGCTGGAGATGGCGACGATCGAGGGCGCGAAGGCGCTCGGCCTCGACGACGAGATCGGGACGATCACGCCCGGCAAGCGCGCCGACCTCGTCCTCTTCGACGCCTCCGACTTCATGACGGCGCCCTCGCACTCCCCGGTCCAGACCGTCGTCTTCCAGGCCGACCCCTCGCACATCGACACGGTGCTCGTCGACGGCGAGGTCGTCAAGCGCGACGGCGAGCTGACGAACCCGAAGGTTCACGAGGAGTTCGACCGGTTCGTCGCCTCCGGCGAGCGCCTGCTCGACGAGGCCGGCATCGACCTGTAGACAGCGCGATTCGACGTCATCACTCACCACATCTCAATGCGACTCGGACAATACCGAACGACGGACGCAGAATCCCCTTGGTGCGGCGTACCGACCGACGACGGCGACGTGATCGACCTCGCCGAGGCGGGCGCGGCCACCGGGGTCCACATCGACGGCGGAACGACCGGCCTGCTCGCCGACTGGGAGTGGCGCCGGAAGGCCGAACTGGCGGTCGAGTACGCGACGGAGACCGGCGTCGGGCGCTACGACGCCGCCGACCTCTCGCGGGCGGCGCCCGTCTCCGACCCGCAGAAGGTCGTCTGCGTCGGCCTCAACTACCGCGACCACGCCGAGGAGGGCGACAACCCGATCCCGGACGAGCCGGTCCTCTTCTCGAAGTTCCCCACCTCGGTGGCGGGGCCCGAGGACGCCGTCACGTGGGACCCGGACCTCACCCAGAAGGTCGACTACGAGGCTGAACTCGTCGCCGTCATCGGCGAGGAGGCCCGCCGCGTCGACCCGGAGGAAGCGATGGATCACGTCGCCGGCTTCACCGTCGGCAACGACGTGTCGGCGCGCGACCTCCAGCACGGCGACGGCCAGTGGGTCCGCGGCAAGAGCCTCGACTCGTTCGCCCCCGTCGGCCCGGAGCTCGTGACGACCGACGAGGTCGGCGACCCGCACGACCTCGCGATCTGGGCGGACGTGAACGGCGAGCGGCTCCAGGAGTCGACGACGGCGAACCTGATCTTCGGGGTCGACGAGCTCGTCTCCTTCTGTAGCCGGGCGTTCACGCTGAAGCCGGGCGACCTGCTGTTCACCGGCACGCCGCCGGGCGTCGGCGTCTACCGCGAGCCGCCGGTGCTGCTGGGGGACGGCGACAGCGTCACGGTCGGCGTGGAGGGCGTCGGCGAACTGACGAGCGAGTTCGCGTACGACGGGGCATAACAACATCGGCGATATTTATAACTGACAGAGCGTGTCGTCGGCAGCTGTTTATACGTCGTTGCTCGGGCGGCGAGAACTCACAAGCGCGGAGCCGCTCAGGTATAAATAGCAGACAGCGGAGCGACGGCGAACGCTCCCAAAGCCCCAGCCGCTCGGTTATAGACGGTCGATATCAGACCGGCGGGGAACATCTCCAAAGCCCCAGCCGCTCGGCTATAGACGGTCGATATCAGACCGGCGGGGAACATCTCCAAAGCCCCAGCCGCGAGGCGGGCGCACGCTCGCTGTGCGCCTCACTCGGTCGCTGACGCTCCCTCGTTGCGGTGCTTGCATCGCCTGCGCCCGCCTCGCGGCTGCCCCTTTGAGTCCCGCCCGCCTGCACCGCATCCTCACGCCTCCCCAACCTCGCGGTTCGCGCTCTCCGAGCGCTCACCGCGTCCCTCGCACGCGCTGACTCGCGGCCGCCGAGGGCGGCCGCCGAGGGCGGCCGCTCGCAGGCGCGCGCCACCGCATCGTATCTTAAATAATCGTCGCGGTCGCGTTCCGTTATTTAAATATCATATATCGGTGTCTACTCCTGCTCGAATCCGAAGACCTCCCGGGGATTCTCCAGCACGACTTTCCGGATGTCGTCGACGTCGATCCCGTACCGGTACAGCTCGAATATCGCGCGCTTGAGGGCGTACGGGTCGGTCCGGAGGACGTTCGCGCAGTCGGTGTCGACCATGATCCGGTCGGGGCCGTACTCGTCGATGGCGTCGGCGACGTCGGCGGCGTCGACGCCGACCAGCCACGAGTGACCGATGGTGTAGCTCAGGTAGCAGTCGGTCTGTTCCATCAGGTACGCGGTGTTGTTTCGGTCGGCGTGCGAGGCGACGACGCGCTCGTCGTCGAGGCCGGCGTCGCGCATCGCCTCCACGTCGAGCCGGACCGCGTCGAGCGCGGGGTTCTCTCCGTCGAGGACGGGGTCGGTACCGAGCCCCGCGTTCTTCTCGTAGCCGGGCGTCACGCCCAGCCCGTCGCGGTAGGGCCGCTTCGCGTCCGTCGACGTGTTCGGCGTGTGGAGGATCACGGGGAGGCCGTGGTCGCGCGCGAGCTCCATCTGCGCCCCGACGACCGCCTGCTGCTCGTCGAGCGCCCACCCCTCGACGTGGCCGGCGGGGACGACGCCGGTCTCGCCGACCGCGACGACCTCGTCGAGCGCGCAGTAGTCGTCCATCGCCGCCAACAGCTCGTCGGGGTCCTCGATGCGGACGCCGGTGTGGACGCCGAGCCCCAGCTTCGCCTCGAAGAAGTGGTTCCGCTCGATGGCCGCGCGGCGATTGATCGCGTCGTCCCAGAGGAAGCGGATGTCGTCGGCCGCGACCGGCTTGTATGGGGTCCAGTGGTAGCCGGACGCGACCATGAGCATGGACCGACACCCGGAGAGCGCGTAGCGCTCGCGGTCGTCCCACGAGAGCGTGTGGGCGTGGTTGTGGACGTCGATCCACGGGAGGGTGAGCAGCTCCCGCGGGGGGTCGATGTCGTCGTCGAGGTGCGCCGCGTCCGTCGGTCGCTTGGTCGGGTGGGGTGTGGTCATGGCGTGTGGAATCGGGATGCCCGCTGCTCTCCACTTTCACCCCCGGCCACTTAGCGTTTTACAGCTTGGTAAAAACTTTAGTACGCGTCCGACGCACGTAGCCGTGTATGACACTGTTGATCGGGACGGACGACGGGCTCTATCGAGTCGACGACGTGCCCTTCGAGCGCGACGAGGCCGAGCGGGTCCTCGACTGCGAGGTCGTCACCGCGGTGAAGTCGTGGGACCACGCGGCGGGCGTCTTCGTCGCGTCCTCGACGGGGGCGTACCGCTCCCGCGACGGGGGACGGACGTGGGAGGACCTCGAGGTTCCCCTCGGCGACCGCTTCTGGCACGCTGGCCAGAGCGAGGTGTGGTCGATCCTCGCGACCGCCGACGGGGCGCTGTACGCCGGGACGAACGACCCGTACATCTTCCGCTCGGTCGACGACGGGGAGACGTGGACGGAGCTGAAGGGGTTCCGCGACCTGCCCTCGCGCGGCCACTGGGAGTCGCCGATCGACCCCCACTACGCCAGGCTCCGGGCGCTGGAGGCCGTCCCGGGGCGACCGGAGCGGCTGATCGCGGGCGTCGAGGCCGGCGGGATCCACCTCAGCGACGACGCCGGGCAGACGTGGACGGACCGGCGCGACACGATCGTCGACGACGTCCACCAGATCCTCCCGATCTCGGAGGACGTGTGGCTCGCGACGACCGGCTACCTCGACCACGACCTGGAGAACCTCGGGCTCGGCCACGCGGTCGGCGAGGGCGGGCTCTGGCGAACGACCGACGCGGGCGAGTCGTGGAGCCGGATCGACGCCGGGAACGACTTCTCGTACATCCGGCGGGTGTTCGTCCACGACGGCACCGTCTTCTTCTGCGGCGGCGAGGAGGCGCCGCCGGCGTGGGTGAACGACGACCACGAGGTCGCGCTGTTCGAGTCGACGAACTTCGGCCGCGACTTCGAGCGCGTCCCGTTCCCGGGCGAGCCCCACGAGATCGTCGAGACGTGGGCCGTGCACGACGGTGACGTGATCTGCGGCTCCGGGCTGTTCGACGTGCCCGATCAGCGCGACGACGTCGAGGGCCGGATCATGCGTCGCGGCGACGACGGCGCCTACGAGACGGTCGGGCGCGTCGACGCGAACGTCAGCCGCATCGAGGTGGTGTCGGCGTGAGCGACGACGACGCGGCCTCGGCCGACGACGCGGCGCCGACGGTGGGGTCCGCCTCCGATCCCCCGTCGGCGATCGGCCGCGCCCTCTACGGCGGCATCCTCGCGTACATGGCCGTCGACGGGTTCAAGAACAACGAGAAGCGGGTCTCGGTCGCCGAGGAGAAGGGCGTCCCGATGTCCGACGTGCTCGTCCCGTTCGTCACCGGGATGCTGTTCGTCGCCAACCTCGGCGTCGTCTTCTGGAAGTTCCCGCGCGCGTCCGCCGGCGCGCTGATCGTCTTCTTCCTCGGCACCACCCCCTCGATCCACGACTTCTGGACGATGGAGGGGAAGGAGCGGCACGGCAACAAGATCAACTTCCTGAAGAACGTCGCGCTCCTCGGCGGCGCGGTGATGCTCCTCGACGCGGCCGCCGAGAGCGCCGACGAGTAGCCGCCGCTTCGGCGTTACTCGTCCGCGCCGGGCGATTCCGGATCGAATTCATCGGGATCGAACGCCTCCGGGTCGAACTCGTGCTCCCGGAGCCGGTCGGGGTCGACGGCCCGGAGCACGGACTCGTCGGTCGCCTCCAACACGACCGGGGGCGCGACCCCCGCGTCGGCCGCCTCGACCCACCGGCCGACGCAGAGGCACCAGCGGTCGCCCGGCTCCAGCCCGGGGAAGTCGAACTCCGGCCGCGGCGTGATCAGGTCGTTGCCCCGCTCCCGGCTGTACGTCAGGAACTCCGCCGTCACGACCGCACAGAGGGTGTGCTCGCCGACATCGCCGTCGACGTCGCGGCAGTAGCCGTCGCGGAGGTACCCCGTCGTCGGCTCGCGGCCGCAGGGCGCCAGCTCGCCGCCGAACACGTTGCGGTCGCCCTCGCTCCCGTCGGTCTCGTCGGTGGACACGCGTGTCGTTCGGTGCCCGCGCGACTTATCGGTGGCGCCGGGCGACCGCCGCTCTCCGGACACCGCAGCGTCGAGCGCGCCGTCGAGCGCCCCCTCGGATCGGTGCGACTATGCGACTTCCGCCTCATCCGGTAGCATGGCCGAACGCTGGCTGTACGGCTGGGGGCTCGGGTCGGTCGCGTTCGGGGGCGCCTCGCTCGTCGTCCCGCTGTACGTCGTCGAGCTCGGCGGGGGACCGTTCGTGCTCGGCGTGCTCGCCGCGGTCGCCGCCGTCGTCGGGGTCCCGGCCGCGCTCGGCGCCGGTCGGATCGCCGATCGGACCGGCAAACGCCGCCCGATCGTGCTCGCGATGCTGGCGCTCGTCGCGGTCGGAATCGGGGTCATCCCGCTCACGGACCGGGTGACGCCGGTGATCGTCGCGAACGGCGCGATCTGGTTCGCGTTCGCGGCGGCGACGCCCGTCCTGACGCTGCTCGCGGTCGCCGACGTCCCGGAGAGCGCCTGGAGCGAGCGGATCGCCCTGTTGAACCAGTACCAGGGCGTCGGCTGGGCGCTCGGGCTGCTGCTCGGGGCGGTCTGGACGGGCGTCGGCGGGCGACTCCTCCCCGCCGAGACCGTGATCCGGTGGCTGTTCGTCCCGTTCGCGGCCTTCGCGGTGCTCGGGCTCGCCCTCGGCGTCCGCACGCTGCCCGCGGACCCGGGCCCCGGCGGCGACCGACGGGCGTCGGGGACGCGCCTCAGGCGCGCCATCCGCGCGGCCGACCGCTTCAGCGTCCGGACCGCCGCGTTCCCCGTCACCGTCGGTCGGGCCGACTTCCGCGGGCTCCACCCGCGCCGGTTCGTCGAGCGGTTCACCCCGGCGCTCGCGCTGTACTTCCTCGCCGTCTTCTTCGCGTTCGCGGGGTTCGCGGTGTTCTTCGCGCCGCTGCCGGCGTTCCTCACCGCGGTCGGCTTCGGCTCCGACGGCGTGTTCGCGCTGTACCTGATAAACGGCCTCGCCGCCGCGGCCTTCTTCGGCGCCGCGGGAGAGCTGACCGCCGACCGCGACGCCGCGCTCCTCCAGCTCGCGTCGCTCTCGACGCGCGCGGTCGCCCTCCCCGCGGTCGCGCTCGTCGGCGCGGCGTGGGGCGCGGCCGCGCTCGGGTTCGGCGTCGCCGCGGCCGTCTTCGCAGTGATCGGGGTGACGTGGGCGGTGATCGCGGTGACCGCGGGGACGCTCGTCGCCCGGCTGTCCCCGCTGTCGATCCGCGGGGAGGCGCTCGGCACCTACGCCGCGCTCGGCGCCCTCGCCGGCGGGGTCGGGAGCGTCGCCGGCGGGTGGCTCGCCGCCCTGAGCTACGCCGTCGCCTTCGGCGTCGCCGGCGGACTGGTCCTCCTCGGCGCGGCGCTGGTGGCCCTCGTCCGACGGTACACGGCCGCGCCGCCGGTCGACCGCACCGCGGGCTGACCGGATCGGGGGGTCCGCCTCGCCGGTCAGTATAAGGAGCGCCCGGCCGAACCCCGACTCAATGAGCCGGAACGACGAGGTCGCCGCCCTCTTGGAGGAGTTCGCCGACCTGCTCGAGGCGACCGGCGTCGAGTACAAGCCGACCGCGTACCGCCGCGCCGCCGAGAACGTCCGCGAGCACACCGCCCCGATCGAGAACCTCGCGGGGGAGGGGGAACAGGCGGTCGCCGAGATCGACCGCGTCGGCGACGCGATCGCGTCGAAGATCGTCGAGTACTTCGAGACCGGCGAGATCGAGGAGCTGGAGGCCCTGCGCGAGGAGCTCCCGGCCGACATGGCGGGGCTCACCGCCGTGGAGGGAGTCGGCCCGAAGACGGTCGGAAGCCTCTACGAGGCGCTCGAGGTGACCACCCTCGACGAGCTGGAGGCGGCCGCGGAGGCGGGCGAGATCCGGGAGGTCTCCGGCTTCGGCGCGAAGACCGAGGAGAACATCTTAGCGAACATCCCGTTCGCCCGCGAGGCGCGGAAACGGACCCGGCTCGGCGACGCCCGGCCCGTCGCCGACGCGGCGCTCTCGTACCTGACCGACGTCGACGCCGTCGAGTCCGCCGAGGTGTGCGGCTCGATCCGGCGCTGGAAGGACACCATCGGCGACATCGACCTCCTCGTCGCCAGCGACGCGCGCGAGCCGATCGTCGAGGCGCTCACCGGCTGGTCGGAGGCGGACGCGACGATCGAGGCGGGCTCCGGGAAGGCGAGCGTCCGCGCGAGCGGGACCCGAGTCGACCTCCGGATCGTCGACCCGGACGAGTTCGGCGCCGCGCTCCAGTACTTCACGGGGTCTCGGGCCCACAACGTCGCGGTGCGCAACCGCGCCATCGACCGCGACCTGAAGCTCAACGAGTACGGGCTGTTCGACGTGAGCGACGTCGACGACGGGGCCGACGCAGACGACGCGAGCGACGACGGGGCCGAGTCCGATTCCCGGCGCGTCGGCGAGCGCGTCGCCGGCGAGAGCGAGGCGGGGGTGTACGAGGCGCTCGACATGGCGTTCGTCCCGCCGGAGCTCCGAGAGGACAACGGCGAGGTCGCGGCGGCCGCGGCGGGCGAGCTCCCGGACCTCGTCGAGACGGTTGAACTGCGCGGCGACCTCCACACCCACACCGACTGGTCGGACGGCGGCTTCTCGATCGCGGAGATGATCGAAGCGGCATCGGAGCGCGGCTACGGCTACCACGTCGTCTCCGACCACGCCGCCGGACCGGGGATCTTCGGGAACACCGGCCTCGACGAGGCCGACATCGCGGAGCAGGCCGCGGCGGTCGAAGACGCGGTGAGCGAGGTCGACGGCGCCGTGATGGGCCGCGAGGTCGACGACGCGAGCGCCGACGACGGAGCGGGCGCCGGCGACGACGCCCGGATCGCGGTGTTCCACGGCATCGAGGCGAACATCGACGCGGAGGGGGCGATCACCACCGACGACGCGACGCTCGCCGACCTCGACCTGGTCGTCGCCTCGCCGCACTCCGCGCTCGGGCAGGACGGCGACGCCGCCACGGAGCGACTGGTCCGCGCGGTCGAACACCCCCACGTCGACGTCCTCGGCCACCCGACCGGCCGCATCATCAACAGCCGCCCGGGGATCTCGCCCGACCTGGCGGCCGTCGTCTCGGCCGCCGCCGACGCCGGCACCGCGATCGAGGTGAACGCGAACCCCGCCCGCCTCGACGCAGACGGCGACGCCGTGCGCGCCGCGGTCGACGCGGGCGCCGCGATCGCCGTGAACACCGACGCCCACTCGCCCCGCGAGCTGGACAACGCCCGGTACGGCGTGCACACCGCCCGGCGCGGCTGGGCCGAGACCGCCGACGTGATCAACGCGCGCCCGGTCGACGGCCTTTGGGAGTTCCTCGACGGCTGATGGCGCCCCGCGTCCTCGTCGACACGATGTGCGGCAAGCTCGCGACCTACCTCCGGATGTGCGGGTACGACGCGGCGTACGCGCTCGACCGCGGGGTCGAGGCCGACGACCGGCTCCTGTCGCTCGCGGCCGACGAGGACCGACTCCTCGTCACCCGCGATCGGGAACTCGCGGCGCGCGCCGCCGACCGCGACCACGGGGCGGTCCTCCTGACCGAGCGCGACGTGCTCGACCAGCTCCGCGAGGTCGCGGCGGCCGGGCTTCCGGTGGCACTCGCCGCGGAGCCGACCCGCTNNAGCGGGTCGGCCCGGAGGGCACCGATGTCGACCCCGACGACCGGCCCGAGTACGTCCCCGACGACGTGGGCGCGTCGCCCGCGGCCGACTCCGATTCAGCCACCGACACCGACCCCCGCCCCGCGTGGCGCTGTCGCGACTGCGGGCGCTGGTTCTGGAAGGGCGGCCACTGGGAGTCGGTCGCGGCGCGGCTCGACGACCTCTGAACCGCGACCCGCGGGACGCCCGGCGCCCCCGAGCGTAACCGGTTTGCCCGCGTGCCGCCAACGGTCCGCCAATGAACCGCGAACAGGCGGTCGACCGGCTGGCGACCCTCGTCGACCGGGTCGAGAACGAGACGATGCCGGTCCCCGTCCGCGAGGTGTGGGCGTTCGGCGACGTCGCGCTCGGCCTCGACCCCGTCGAGCGCCTCGACGTCTACCTCACCAAGGACGTGATCATGGGCGGCGACGCCGACGCGGCGGCGGCGTTCGAGGCCGAGTACGGCGTGAAGGGGGTCGGCACCTCCGTGCGGGCCGAGTGGGCCGAGGCGCACCCGGATCGCGTGCGCGCGAGCGACAACGGGTACGCCGCCCCCGAGAAGTGCCTCGCCGCCGAGCTCGTCGGCGACAGCGAGGGACGTAGTCCCTCTGGCAGCCGGACGCAGTCCGGCGACGACGAGCCGATCCACTTGGAGGTGTGTAACGCGAGCTTCGAGGACAACGTGCGCCAGCGCCTGAAGGGGGCGCTGGCCCGCGACGCGTACGAGGAGGTGCTCGACCCGCGCGGGGTCTGCCTGTGGGTCGACGGCACCCGCGACGAGGAGGCCTTCGACCGCCTGCGGGCGGGCTCGCTCGCGATGCCGACGCTCCCGGCCGCGCTCGGGATGCTCGGCGCCGACGAGGACGTGGCCCGCGAGGCGGCGGACGTGCTCAAGCGGCGCCGGGCCGAGCAGGAGGGGTCGTCGGTGCGCGGCGACATGGTGTAGGCGGCGGACGCCGACGGCGCCGCTCCGCCTCCGCTCGGGCCGCGTTTGGCCGCCACCCGACGGTTTTTTGCTCGGTTCGCCGTGTGGACGGTATGCCAACGCCCACCGACCGCGTCCGGCGCGCGGAACGCTCGCGGATCCGGGTGATGTTCGACCTCGCACAGCGTCACGGCGGCGACCTCGTCCGGTTGGAGGTCGGCGAACCCGACTTCGACACGCCAGCGCACGTGATCGACGCCGCCGCGAGCGCCGCCCGCGACGGCGCGACCCACTACACCTCAAACGCGGGGCTCCCCGCGTGTCGGCGGGCCATCAGCGACACGCTCGCCGCCGAGTACGGCGTCGAGCACGACCCGGACGAGGTCGTCGTCACCGTCGGCGGGATGGAGGCGCTCCACCTGGCGGTCCTCGCGGCGGTCTCGCCCGGCGAGGAGCTGCTCGTCCCGGGCCCGACGTGGCCTAATTACAAGACGCAGGCGACGCTCGCGGACGGGCGCTTCCGCGAGGTCCCCATGCCCGCGGAGACGGGGTTCGCCCTCGACGCGGACCGCGTGATCGACGCGATGAGCGACGACACCGCGGCGGTCGTGCTCACGACGCCCTCGAACCCGACCGGCCGCGTCTTCGACCGCGACGAGTGCCGTGCGGTCGTCGAGGCGGCGGCCGACCACGACGCGTACGTGATCGCCGACGAGGTGTACCTCGGGCTCACCTACGACGGGCCCGCCCAGGGGATCGCCGCGTACACCGGCCGCCCGGACCACGTGCTGACGGTCGGCTCCTGCTCGAAGCGGTACGCGATGACCGGGTGGCGGCTCGGCTGGCTCGCGGGCGACCGGGAGATGATAGACGCGGTCGCGACGGTCCGCGAGTCGACCACGGCCTGCGCGTCGAGCGTCGCGCAACACGCCGCGATCGCCGCCTTGACCGGCCCGCAGGAGCCGTTCGAGGAGATGTACCGGGCGTTCGAGGAGCGTCGCGACCTCGTCGTCGACCGCGTCGACGCCATCGACGGGCTCTCGGCTCCCCGCCCCGAGGGCGCGTTCTACGCCTTCCTCGACCCCGGCATCGACGCGCCCGCGATCGAAGTCGCGAAGTACCTCCTGCGGGAGCACGGCG
This sequence comes from Halorubrum sp. Hd13, assembly GCF_002252755.1. Taxonomy (GTDB): domain Archaea; phylum Halobacteriota; class Halobacteria; order Halobacteriales; family Haloferacaceae; genus Halorubrum. The sequence continues at coordinate 43,413 of NZ_NHOY01000042.1, forward strand.
TCGTGCTCGCGCCGGGCGACGGCTTCGGCGACACGGCCCCCGGGCGGCTCCGCCTCTCGTTCGCGAACTCCGTCGACCGGCTGGAGGAGGGGTTCGACCGGATCGAGGCGGGACTGGCGGAGTACTGACTAAATATCATTGGCATACACTTTTGTACCCTATTTTGAACCTGAACCAAGTCGCTAAACAAAATCACGAACTTCCCCACTTGTCAACGCTATACAGGACGTAGCTAGCCAACCCAAGGACAACAAACCAAAATGTCATCGCAGTAGCAAGTGTAAAGAACTCTGCTTGATTGATTGAACCGTAGGTACTAGCCGGAAAAACAAGTAGAGTAGCCCAGAGCAACCAAAATGGCAAAGTGAGAAGTCCCCAAATAATTGTGCTTAGGATTATTACAGTTGAATAGCCCCACCTGTCAGGGTCAAAAGTAGCAGAGAGATGTTTCAATACTGCCTGGAGACGATATTTAGTAGGAATTAAGATATCCCCATTCAGTTGATATGCTTTCCGCTGCCCCCCGTATGACTGGAGTACGTTTTCTTCGGTCAAATCTTCAAGATAATTCCGGATCTGACCTTCTCCAATATTTAATTTATCTCCGAGGGCCGCGTTGACTTCTGAAGTGTCAAATCTCCTATCAGGTTTTGTCAAGAACCATTTGATTATAACCTTCTTCTTTCTACCTGTTCTTTCTTTTACACTATACTCTTGTAGAACCTCATCTGCACCGCGCATTTCAAAAACACCCTATGTGAACCGTTTTTACATAGATGAAACGGCAGTTTGAGTACATACAATCGGTTTCATTTATTAATTGTCTCATACATATATCATCTCTGATGACCATTGTTGAATTATCATATGGAGGTGTATCAACCAGAATTTCAGCACGCAGGATTACAAGAATTTGGGTGTGGCCCAGACCGCCACCAAACCACGGAAAGAGTAGCTACTAGCCAACCTCTGCTTGACTCCACCAATCAAACGACAACCTACGCATGACAAACGTAATTAATCAAATTATTGCGACTGTCGTACTGATCGGACTACTAGCCTTCTGGATTGCCGGTTGGGCAATCTACGGGCAACCGTTAGGTGCCGTACCGTTCGCGTTTTGCGATATCCTTGGAATGGATTACTTTTCTGTCTGTAAATAACAACACAGAGCAACAATATCTACTCTACCCTCTGGAACAATATTTTGCGTAAGTCGTTGCTGACTCGCTTGGTTTATACTCTATCCATATTTTGCACATTGCCCCTGGATAGTAAGCAACTCAGTAGACCGAGATACAAATCTCCTAGATCAACTAGACCGGATTACCTTTCGGTGTTTATTGATCTCAAAATCACATTACTTCTCTAATCAGCGCATCAGCTCCCCGCCGTTCACGTTCAGCGTCTCGCCCGTGACGAATCCCGCGTCCCGGAAGTAGGCGGCCGCGTCGGCGATGTCCTCGGGCTGGCCGTACCGGTCGACGGGGATCGCGGCCAACTCCTCGCGCTTCTCCTCGGGCGTCCGGTCGCCCGTCATGTCCGTCTCCACGTGGCCGGGGGCGATCGCGTTCACCCGTATCTCGGGCGCGAAGTCGCCGGCGTGGCTCCGGGTGAGCGAGAGGAGTGCCCCCTTCGAGGCGGCGTAGTGGCACTCGACCGGCGCGCCGGTGTGCGCGAGGATGGAGGAGACGTTCGTCACCGACGGGCCGTCCTCCGACTCCCGGAGGTGCGGGAGCGCCGCCTTCGTGACGTTGAACGCGGAGTTGACGTTGACGTCCATGACCCGGTCGAAGTCGTCGGGACCGAGGTCCGCGGTGTACACGTGCTGGTCGATCCCGGCGTTGTTGACGACGTGGTCGACCCCGCCGAGGGCGTCGGCGGCGGTCTCCACGAGGTGGGCCGCCGCGTCGGGGTCCGAGACGTCGGCGCCTACGGCGACCGCCGCTTGCCCCCGGTCGCGGACCGCGTCGGCGACGGCCGCGGCGGCCTCGTCGCTGGTGCGGTAGTTGACCGCGACGTCGTAGCCGTCGTCCGCGAACCGAAGCGCGATCGCTCGCCCGATACCCCTGGAGGACCCCGTCACGAGTGCGGCCGGCATGTGTCTCGAGTCGACCCGGTCCGACTTCGACCTTCCGGACGCGGCGGCGGAACGCCGCGTCCGTCAGTCCCCGGTCTCGACCCGTCCCACGGTCACGTCGAAGGGGACGCGCTCGACGCGCTCGTACTCGCCGGCGCCGATCGCCTCGACCACCTCGCGGCCCATCTCGCGCCAGCGCCGCCGGAGGTCGTCGTACGCGTCCACGGAGGTCGCGGCCACCAGCTCCTCGCGGTGGTCGGCGAGGCCGGCGCCGGACGCCTTCCGCGCCGCCGACGCCAGCGCGGGCTCCGCGTACGGGGCCGCCGTCCGCTTCTCGTGGACGTACCGGCGGGTGCGGAGGTCCTCGACGCCCGCCGCCGCGAACGCCTCCCGGACGCGGTCGCCGAGGGCGACGTCGGTGCCGACGCCCTCGAGGTACGCCTCGCGCGCCTCCCGCTCCAACCGCTCCTCGGCGTCGACGGTGGACGTCACCGTCACGTCGCCGTTGTCCGGTTCGATCGCGGCGACGAGGTCGGCGGAGACGCGCGCGAGCTCCCGGACCGCGGCGACCGGCTCGGGGAGGTTGATGAGGAGGGCCTGACAGACGGCGAGGTCGACGGCGCCGTCCGGGAGCGGGAGCCGGGTCGCGTCGCCGGCGACGTACGGGAGTCCCGTCTCCTCGCGGGCGACCGCGAGGAGGTCCGTGTCGGCGTCGACGCCGATCACGGTCGCGTCCGGCCTCGCCTCCGCGGCGAGGACGCGGGTGAGTTCGCCCGTGCCGCAGCCGACGTCGACGACGCGGCGGCGGCTCGCCAGCTCGAGGTCCGCGAGGGCCGCCCGGTCGTCGGCCCACATCCCCTGCCGGGTGTGTTCGAGGTACTCCGCGGAGAAGCGTCGCACGGCACCGCGTTCGACGCGGGACGAATTAAACGTGGGGAAGCCGAGCGCCCGGGCGCGCTCCGACTCTCAGTCTTCGTCGCCCTCGCTGTCGCCGCCGCTCCCGAACCCGACGAGGTCCGAGAGCAGCGCGGCGGTGACGCCGGCGCAGTAGCCGACGAACGCGCCGGTCAGCCCGACCGCGGCGAAGGCCATCGTCACCCCGCCGATCGGGGAGTCGCCGGGGCCCACGCCCGGGACGCCGAAGACGGTCCCGACGACCACGAGCGCGGCGAAGACGACCGCGGGCACCGCGCCCACCGCGAGACACGCCGGGCCGCCGCAGCGCGCGTACCCGCCGACGGCCGCGATCGGCGCCGGCGCGTAGAACGCCAACAGCGGGACGAGCCGGTCGGTCAGCGCCGCCGCGGTCGGGAGACCCGCACGCTCGGCGACGACCGCGACCGCCAGCGAGAGCGCCACCAGACCGGCGAATCCGCCGACCATCGTGAGGGCCAAGCGGCGCCGGCGACCGATGAGGAGCGCCTCAGTGGTGGTCATATCCGTGGATCTCGGCTCCGACCACATAAAGCCGCGTCGGACAATTGTAACTAAATTCGGGGGTTTCCTCCCCTTCGCTCCCGCGACGGCCCGGCCGCCCCGGGCTCACTCCGCGCGCAGTTCGCGGACGCGCTCGATGTTCCACGCGAAGCTCTTCCCGTTCTCGGTCGGCGTCTCCAGCGCCAGCGGCACGTCCGTCAGGTCCGGGTGGTTGACGATCCGCTCCATCCCGGCCTCGCCGATGTGGCCCTCGCCGATGTGGGCGTGCTCGTCCTTGTTGGTGCCGCAGGCGTGCTTCGAGTCGTTGAGGTGGATGTACTCCAGGTGTTCCAACCCGACGGCGTCGTCGAACTCGGCGACGGTCTCGTCGACCGCCTCGGGCGTCGAGAGGTCGTAGCCCGCCGCGAACGCGTGGGCCGTGTCGACGCAGACGTCGATGTCCGTCTCGGTGCGGTCGATGATCCCCGCGAGGTGTTCGAACTCGTCGCCGAGCTTCGTCCCGGCGCCCGCGTCGCTCTCGATGAGGATCGTGACGCCGTCGGGGACGTCGACGTCGTCGATGACGCTCGCGGCGTTGTCGAGGCCGCCCTCCACGCCGGCCCCCGTGTGCGCGCCGAGGTGAACGTTGACGTACGGAATGTTCAGCTTCGCGGCCGCGTCGACCTCCTTCTGCATGGAGTCGAGCGACTTCTCGCGGAGCCCCTCCTTCGGCGTACAGAGGTTGACGAGGTAGGAGGTGTGGATCACCCACGGCCCGACCAGGTCGCGTTCGGTCCCCTCGCGGAACTGCGCGGCCTCCTCGTCGCTGATGTCCGGGTCCTGCCACACCTGCGGGGAGTGCGTGAATATCTGTCCGCAGTTGCCGCCGAACTGCTTCTGTCTGAACACCGCGTTGGCGATGTTCCCGTACGGCGGCGTTTCGGGATCGTTCGACGCCCGCGAACCGGAGATCGAGACGTGCGCGCCGACCTTGAGACTCATACCGCTACAACGGGGGCGATTGAAAAAGCCCCTTCGGAACCGGTTGGTCCGGTTCCCCTCCCGTTCCGGCGACTACGCGCCGTCGTTTCCCGGTCGGGTCCGGACCCAGCCGTCGTCGCGGTACTTCTCCTCGACGAGCTCCTCCGCCCGCGCGAGCTCCGCGCTCGACCACGAGCCGTCGCGGTCGAGCGCGACCGCGTCGGCCCGGCCGTTCTCGCCGTCCGCCTCGTCGCCACCGCCCTCGTCGCCGTCTCCGCCCGTCACCCACGCGACGAGCGCGTCTTCGACGGCCGCCGCGGCGTCCGCCCGGTCGGCGTCGGCCAACTCGTCCATGCCGACGACGCGCTCGCGGAACTCCTCGGGCGTGACCGGCGGATCGGAGAAGACCCCGAGGTGACGCTCCGCGTCGACGGCGAACGTCAGCGAGCCGTGCTGGATCACGGCGTCGCGCTTGCGGTACTGGGCGTTGCCGGCTATCTTCCGGCGGTCCGTCGCGCCCTCGTCGCCGTCGCCGGCCGCGCCGCCAGCCTCCGTCGCGCCGTCGCCTTCCGCCTCCGCCGAACCGCCCGCCACCACGTCGTGAGCCGGATGCAGCTCCCGGAGATAGCAGGCGGGGCGGTACAGCTCCGGCACCGACTCCTCGACGTAGTCCGCGTCGATCCCGAGTCGGTCGAACGCGTCGAGGATCGGCTCGCAGAGGAGGTGGTAACAGTCGAGCAGCTCGCCCGGTACGTCCGCGGCCGGCACCGCGATCGAGTACGCGACGTCCCCGCGCCCGTCGTGGTAGATCCCGCCGCCGCCGGTCTGTCGGCGGGTCACGTCGATCCCCTCGCGCTCGCAGAACGCCCAGTCGACCGTCTCCGGGTCCTGCCGGTAGCCGAGCGTGAGACAGCTCGGCTCCCATCGGTACGTGCGGACCGTCGCGGGGCCGCCCGCCGCCGCCGTCTCCGCCGCCACCTCGTCGAGCGCCATCTGCATCGGCCCCGGACGGGCCTCCTCCCGGATCAGCCGCCAGTCGCCCGTCGGCGCGGTCATGCGCGCCTCTCCGCCCGCCGTCCCGAAAGCGGTTGCGTTCGGACGACGACCCGGTCGAAACGGGATTTGCTATCGCGGAATGAGATTTATCGCACCGCCTCGCGGAACGCGCGTCCCTTTTAGGAATCCCCGGAGTAGGGGGCGTATGGTCCGAAACGTCGCCGGCGACATGGCGGAGCTCGAACCCGAGGACTTCTATCTCCTCTCGGGCGTCGAGCAGGGGATGCGATTCTCGGAGTGGGTCCGCCGGGACAAGATCCCCGACTACGCCGACCTGACGCGCGAGGAGGTGGACTACCGGATCGACCGGTGTCTCGACCGCGAACTGATCCAGCGGAAGACGATCCAGTACGAGGGGTACCAACTCACGTTCGAGGGGTACGACGCCCTGGCGCTCCGCACGTTCTCCGAACGCGAGACCATCGACGGCGTGGGCTCGCCCCTGGGGTTCGGCAAGGAAGGAGACGTGTACGAGGCCCAGTCGTTCAAGCCGCTCGCCCTGAAATACCACCGCGAGGGATACACCAACTTCCGCGAGGTGAACCGCGAGCGCGAGTACACCGCCGACCGCGACCACGTCTCTTGGATGTACACCGCGCGCAAGGCGGCCGAGCGCGAGTACGAGGCGATGGAAGCGATGTACCCCGACGTGAGCGTCCCCCGCCCCGTCGACCACAACCGCCACGCCATCGTGATGGACAAGTTCGACGGCGCGGAACTCTCGCGCGCGAGACTCGAACCCGAACAGGCCTCCGCGGTCCTCGATTTAGTCCTCCGCGAGCTGGTCACCGCCTACGACCTCGGCTGGGTCCACGCCGACATGTCCGAACACAACGTCGCGGTCGCGGAGAGCGGCGTCACGATCTTCGACTGGCCGCAGGCGGTCCCCGTCGACCACGAGAACGCCGGCGAGTTCCTCGAACGCGACGTCGCGAACCTCCTGCGGTACTTCAGCCGGAAGTACCCCCACGAAGTCCCTCGAGACGCCGATATCGAGGGGATCGCCGGCGCTATCGCCGACGGCTCGTTCGAATCGGTCCGCGCGTTCGCGGAAGAGTAAATCGCATAGCGCGATACGAAATCGTTCGCCCCGTCCAGTCCACTGTTTCCGAATTCTGGAGTTATCGTCTTGTGGGAACTACTGGTGGATACTATAGTCTAATAAACACTATGATTAAATGTGATGTACAAGGTGCTCGTTCCGGTCGACAGAAGTGAGAAACGCGCGTTCCACCAGGCACAGTACGTGTCACGGCTTCCGAACGCCCCCGACGATGTCGAGGCGACGGTGTCGTTCGTGGTGCCTCCCGATGAGTTCAACGACGCCGACACGATGGAGTTCTCGGACATCGACGCGGCCGTCGGGGCGGCCAACCTTCTCGAGGGCGAGGGCGTTTCCGTGACCCGAACCGTGGACGACGGCGGTATCTCGGACCAGATCGTCCGTTCCGCTGAGGGGCTCGAAGCCGACGAGATCGTTATGGGCGGGCGCAAGCGGTCGGGCGTCTCCCGTGTGCTGCTCGGTAGCACGGTTCAGGACGTTATGCTCTCGGCCGAGCGGCCGGTTACCATCACGAGCGAGACGGCCGTGCCCGGCGAGGGGATCCGACAGGTTCTGGTACCGGTCGACGCCGACGTGGATCGCGCCCATCATCAGGCGGCGTACGTTGCGGGGCTGCCCGAGGCGGCGGAGACCGTTGAAGCGACGGTTCTCGTCGTGTTCCGTCACCAGGACTACAAGGGGGCCCCTCCCCACACGTTCGAGGAGATCAACGCGGCAGTCGAGGCGGCCGATGCCCTCGAGAACGAGGGGATCCCCGTCGAGCGTGTCGCCATCGGGGGCGAGGTGGCCCGGAAGATTCTCGACGTGGCGGCGGAACGCGATGCCGACAGCATCGTCATGGGCGGGCGTAAGCGGTCGGGGCTCCAAGAGGTACTCATTGGGAGCATCACGCAGGACGTCATGCTCTCGACCGAGCGGCCGGTCACTATCACCGGCTGACCTCGGTCGAGCGCCGTCCCACGTCAACAGTAGTCACGATCATCGCGCGCAATGCTGTACACTGTTGGTCTGAGCAATCCGGTATCGAGCAGATCAAAGTCGCCGAGGACGCCCCGGTAGCCGGACATACGCTCGCGGAGATCAGCCTCCCGAGAGGGAGCCTTGTCATCTCGGATCGGAACCGAACACGGATAGCACGTGCCGATATGGAACTCGAACGCGGCGAGTATAACATCGCCGGCGCCGAGTCCGGAACGGTAGACCGCGAGGCCGGACGGGCCACGGTGGACGGCCTCTACGCGGCCGGATGGATGACGAACGAGACGGTCCACCAGGCGGTCGTGAGCGCGGGCCACGACGCGCGCGCGCCGCCGTCTCGCTGATCCGGGACGGCGTCGCCGCGCGTTATTGGCCCGCCGTCGCCGACCACTACGTCGACTGGGTCGTTCGCGAGGGGCGATACGCGGGCGACGCTCGCTGTCGGGAGGTTCGACGTGCGTTCCACGAGACGGCTCGGCCCCACAGCCTCGCCGACGTCGACGACGCCGACGCCGAGTCGCTGCTGGAGACGGTCCGCTCGGAGTTCACCGAGTCGGTCGCGGTGGCGCTCGCGCCGACGACCGACGCCTCCTCCACCCCCTAGCTGAAGCGGACGATCGTCGGCGAGACGACCGCGCGTCGGAACGAAGTCATCGCGGTCGCGGAGGCGCTCGCCCGCGAGGCGGAGCACCTGTCCGAGGCCGCCGACGTCGTCGACGAGGTCACCGGGCGCGTCGTCGCCCTCGACGAGACGCCGCTGACGGCGCTCGGTTTCGACGCGCTCGGGCGTGGATGTACGCCGCGCTCTTCGCCCCGGAGGACGATCGTGGCGCCGACGGACCCGACAAACGCCCGTCGAACGAGGTCGGCGGCGAGATCCGAGGGGGCGAACGATGACCGGCGCCCCGCGGTACCTGTCGACCGTGTACATCCGCGGACACCGGGACGAGGCGCCGATCCAGACGAGCGCTGTGGACGAGGCGCCGGACCGGCCGCCGAGCGTCTCGCCGACAAAGCGCGCTCGACCGGCCGTTCCGACCGGTTCCGGCCGCCGGCTTCCCGTTTCGGCGAAGTGTTAGGCGAGCCTAAGATCCGAAACCGATTTAATCCTTTAGGGTGGCCTAAATCGTATGGAACCAGACGCGGACCGATCCCCCGCGACGCGACGCGACGCGATCAGGTACTGCGGCGGCGTCGCCGGCGCGGGACTGCTCGCCGGGTGCGCCGGGACCGATCCGGCGCCGGACGGTGCCGAGGGAGACGACGGCTCGGCGAGCGGCGGTTCGAACGGGAGCGGTTCGGCCGACGGCGACGGTGCCGGCGGCGAGGACGGCTCGTACACGGCCGAGATGGCGCCGGCCGGCGAGGTCGCGTTCGCCGCGGTTCCGGAGGACGTCATGGTGTACAGCCTGCTGTACGCCGACCTCGCGGTCGCGCTCGGTCACGGCGGCGCGGTGAACTCGCTCGGCTTCGACGCGAACGCGGGCGGGAACACGTTGGACGCCTACTACGCGCGCCTCGACGGCGTCTCCTTCGACGCCGAGGGGCTCACGCAGCTCAACTCCGGCTCGGGCGGCGGCATCTCCGTCGACCGCGAGCTCCTCTACGAGCTCGACAGCGACCTCCACCTCGCGGACCCGTGCCTGTTCGCGTCCTTCGACGGCTGGAGCGCGGCCGACGTGGCCGAGGTCCGCGACAACGTCGCGCCGTGGTTCGGGAACGTCTACAGCCGCCGGCACTCGGACCCCCCGGAGCCGTGTCGCGACGACTACGAGTACTACGCGCTCCCCGAGATCGGCGAGCGCGTCGCCGCCGCCTTCCGCGAGACGGAGCGCTTCGCCGCGCTCGACGCGGTCCGCGAGGACCTGATCGAGACGATCCGGAGCGACCTCCCGCCGGCCGAGGAGCGCCCGACGGTCGCCGCCCTCATCTACATGGACGGGACCTACTACCCCTCCCGGACCGACGGGTCGGGCTTCGCGAACGCGCACGTCCGTCCGTTCGACGTCCCCGACGCCTTCGCCGCGGACGAGGTCACCTACGAGACGGCCTACGACCACGAGCGGCTGCTGGAGGTCGACCCCGACGTCATTCTCCACCAGTACGGGATCGCCTCCTACTACGACGTCGGCGCGGTCCGCGAGGAGCTGGCCGACCACTCGGTCGCCGGCCGGCTCTCCGCGATCGAGAACGACCGCTTCTACCCCTCCGGAACCCCGGTGCAGGGGCCGATCATGAACCTGTTCCAGCTGGAGATGACGGCGAAACAGCTGTTCCCGGGTCGGTTCGGCGAGTGGCCCGGCTACGAGCACGGCGACGACTACCCGGCGATTCCGCCGGCCGAACGGCTGTTCGACCGCGAGGAGGTCGCCGCGATCGTCTCCGGAGGCGCGGAATGAGCGCCGCCGTCGATCGCGACGTCGTCGTGGTCGGCGGCGGTCCGGCGGGCTGCTCGGCGGCGGTGTTCGCGGCGCGGGAGGGGCTCGACGTCGCGGTCTTCGACCGCGGTCGGTCCTCCCTCGCGCGCTGTGCGCACCTGGAGAACTACCCCGGATTCCCCGCCGGCGTCGACGTCGAGACCTTCGCGGAGCTGCTCCGCTCGCACGCGGAGCGGGCGGGGTGTTCGGTCGTCTCGGACCTCGTCGAAGACGTCGAACGCCGAGCCGGAGACGGGGATGACGCCGCCGGCCTCCGCGTCACGCCGCAGGAGGGCGAGCCGGTCACCGCCCGCCGCGTGGTCGCGGCGACGCGGTACGGCGGCGAGTACCTCCGCGGGCTCGACGACGACGAGGCGATGTTCGCGGTCCACGAGCACGGCGACGAGACCCACGAGGGCTTCGACCGCGAGTACGCCGACCGCGACGGGACGACGCCGGTCGACGGGCTCTACGTCGCGTCGCCGTCGGCGGCCGACCGCCAGGTCGTCACGGCGGCCGGCCGGGGCGCCCGCGTCGGGAAGCGGGTCGTCGCCGACGCGCGGATCGACGACGGCTGGTGGCCCGCGGCGGCCGAGGGCGTCGACTGGCTGCGTCGCGAGGCCGCGGTCGACGACGAGTGGACCGACCGCGAGCGGTGGGTCGAGTGGTTCGACGCGGAGCACGCCGACGCCCCCGTCGACCCGGACTCGGACCGGTTCGCCCGCGTCCGCGAGGCCGCGATCGACGCCTCGCTGTCGTCGTACGTCGACGCGGACGAGGCCGAATCGCTGGCGGCCGCCGGGCGGCGCGCGCTCGCGGCACACCTCGACCCGGCCGCGGTCGTCGACGCCCACGGCGCCGACGCCCTGCTCGACGCGATGGACGACGAGGCGATCGCGGCGCACGCGACCGAATTGAACGGCGGGCGGGAGGCGGCCGACGGAGCGAGGGGAGACGGAGCGGCGGCCGACCAGGGGGCGCGATGAGCGGCGAGCGGTCCGCGGTCGGCGGCGGGGCGTCGACGAGCCGGTCGGCCGGGACCGACCGCTTCGGCTGGCTGCTCGACCCGAAACTCGTGAGCGTCGCGGTCGGGAGCCTCGCGGTGGTCGTCGTCGCGGGCCTCGTGCAGGTGAGCTTCGGCGCCTACTCGATGACGGTCGGCGAGGCGTGGCGGGCCGTCCTCGACCCCGCGGTCCTCCTCGACCCGCGGTGGCTGCTCAACTTCCTCGTCGGCGAGGAGCTGATGCGGGCGATCACGGGCTTTCAGGGCGAGCTGCCGGAGCTGTCGCACGGCACGCTGATCGTCTGGAACATCCGCCTACCGCGGGTGATCGTCGGGGCCATCGTCGGGATGAACCTCGGCGTCTCGGGCGCGATCTTCCAGGCGGTCACCAGGAACGAGCTCGCGAGCCCGTTCATCCTCGGCGTCTCCTCCGGCGCCGGGCTGATGATCCTGCTGACGCTGGTCGTGTTCGGAGGGCTCTCTGCGTTCCTCCCGCTGATCGCGGCGCTGGGCGGCGCCGTCGCGTTCCTGATCGTGTACGCCATCGCGTGGAAGAACGGGACGAGCCCCGTCCGGCTCGTGCTCGCGGGCGTGATCGTCGGGACCGTCTTCGGGAGCCTCCAGACGGCGCTGTTCTTCTTCGCCGACGACATCGGCGTCGTCCAGTCGGCGATCCAGTGGACGACCGGCTCGCTGACCGGGACGGACTGGGCGCAGGTGCGGCTGGCGCTCCCGTGGACGGTCGTCGCGGTACTGCTCTCGATCGCCGGATCGCGGCAGCTGAACCTGCTCCTGTTGGGCGAGCAGACCGCGAAGTCGCTCGGGATGTCGATAGAGCGCGTGCGGTTCGCGCTGTCGGGGGTCGCGGTGCTCGCGGCGGCCGCCAGCATCGCGGTGGCCGGCATCGTCAGCTTCGTCGGGCTGATCGTCCCGCACATGGTGCGGAACCTCGTCGGGAGCGATTACAAGCGGCTGATCGTCGGGTGCCTGTTCGTCGGCCCCGCCCTGATGGTCGCCGCCGACGTGGGCGCCCGGCTCGGGATGAGCGTCCTGACGGGCGCGGACGCGCAGATCCCGGTGGGGATCGTCACCGGGCTCGTCGGCGGGCCGTACTTCCTGTACCTGATGCGGAGACGGCAGAACATGGGTGAACTCTGAATGTCCATCGAACGCACGAACGCGACGGATTCGGACGAACCGAGCGGCGCGAACGCGCCGAACCGAACGACCGGCGAGCGCGCGGCGGGCGCCACCGACGCGAGCGACCTCGACGCGAGCGACCTCGACGCCGAGGGGCTCGTGTTGGGGTACCCGACCGCTCCGGAACCGGTCGTCGACGGCGCGTCGATCGCGGCCGAGCCGGGCGCGGTCACCGCCCTCGTCGGTCCGAACGGGTCGGGCAAGAGCACCCTGCTGAAGGGGTTGGCGAACCAGCTCGCGCCCGAGGACGGCTCCGTGCTCCTGGACGGACGCGACGTTCACTCGATGGACACGAAGGCGCTCGCCCGGAAGCTCGGGCTGCTGTCACAGGAGAGCACGTCGCCGGACAGCATCACCGTCGAGGACCTCGTCCATCACGGTCGGTACCCGCACCGCGGCTTCTTCGAGCGGACGACCGAGGCGGACGCTCGCGCGGTCGACCGCGCCATCGAGCTGGCGGGCTGCGGCCACCTCAGGGACCGCGAGGTCGGGAGCCTCAGCGGCGGGCAGAAGCAGCTCGCGTGGATCGCGATGGTCCTCGCGCAGGACACCGACGTGCTCCTCCTCGACGAGCCGACGACGTTCCTCGACTTACACCACCAGATGGAGGTGATGGAGATCATCGAGACGCTGCGCGACGAGAGCGACGTGACGGTCGTCGTCGTGCTCCACGACATCGAGCAGGCCGCGCGGCTCGCCGACCGGATGGTCGCGCTCAAGGACGGCGAGATACGGGCCCGCGGCGCCCCGGGAGAGGTCGTCACCGAGGAGCTGCTCGCTGACGTGTTCCGCGTCGACACCGACGTGGTGCAGACCGAGAACGGCCCCCGCGTCACCCCGTTGCGCGCCAGGCACGAGGGGTCGGAGTAACCCGACGCGTCCGGCCGACGACGACGTGGCAATATATTTTAGTCCGACCTAAAAACCGAAGTGGTTAAACATCTTTAGGCTAGCCTAAAAACATGTCCAGAGACGACGCGGTACACGGGGATCCGACCCGCAGAGCGTTCGCGAAGTACGGCGGTACCGTCGCGCTCGGCGGTCTGCTCGCCGGCTGCACCGGCGGTGGCGACGGGGAGGGCGACGGCGCCGACGACGGCTCGGCCGACGGCAACGGCACCGACGACGGCTCGGCCGACGGCGACGATTCTGACGGGTCCGGCGACACCGCCGAGAGCTACACGGCGTCGATCTCGCCGATGGGCGAGGTGACGTTCGAGTCGCCGCCGGAGACGGTGTTCACGCGGCTCACCCACCACGCGGACATGGCGTTCGCGCTCGGCCGGGGGAACGACGTCACCGCGCTGCACGCGCCCGACTACTACGACGGGCTGTGGAACCAGTTCGTCGAGCGGCTCCCGGGCGTCTCGCTCGACTGGTCCGGGCGCTACTCCTCGTGGAAGCCGGACAAGGAGAAGCTGTACGAGCTCGACAGCGACGTCCACCTCGCGGACCCGGCGTGGATCACCCGACAGGACGCCTGGGACCGCGCGGACGTCGACGAGGTCGCCGAGAACGTCTCGCCGTGGTTCGGCAACTCCCTCAGCGACCGCCACCAGGAGCCGACGGACGAGTGGGCCGACGGCTACCAGTACTACGGCCTGTGGGAGCAGTTCGAGACCGTCGCCGACGCGTTCCGGGAGCGCGAGCGCTACGAGGCGCTCGCGGAGGTCCGCGAGGGGCTTCTGTCGACGATCGAAGAGGGGCTGCCGCCCGAGGAGGAGCGCCCGACCGCGATCATGATCGCCGCCGCCGACATCGAGAGCATCTACGCGTACACGCTGAGCAACCCCGGCTTCCTCACGTCGCACACGCGCCCGCTCGGCCCGCGCGACGCGTTCGAGGGGAGCGTCGAGTCCGGCACGGTCGTCGACTTTGAGACGATGCTCGAGGCCGATCCCGACGTCATCCTCTACCTCGGCGGGATGGAGCCGGGGACGGACATGGCCGGGCGACGGACCGCCTTCGAGGAGGACGCCGTCGGCTCGGAGATCGCGGCGGTCCGGAACGACCGCATCCACCCGCAGGGCGCCCGGTATCAGGGCCCGATACTGAATCTGTTCCAGCTGGAGATGACGGCGAAGCAGCTCTACCCCGACGCGTTCGGCGCGTGGCCGCGGTACGAGGAGGGTCCGTATCCGGCGATCCCCGAGAACGAGCGGCTGTTCGACCGGAAGCGCGTCGCGGACGCGATCAAGGGGGACCTGTAGATGCGCGCCCGCGAGTGGACCGTGGCGGCGACCTACGGCGACCCGACCGACTACGACGTCCCGGCGCTGCCGACGTGGCGGGTCGAACGCGGCGCGTGCGGCGACCTCGCGTTCGCGGCGACCGACCGGGACGAGCCGTTCATCGCCGCCGCCAACCCGGTCCGGGTGCGGCGATGAGCGGGGCGAGGCCGGCCGCTCGACCGCGCATCGCGTCAGACCCGCGGGACCGAAGATCCTACCTCGCCTCGCCCGTGTCGACGGGTATGGAGCCGAATCAGCTACGGGCGGCGGACCGTTCCCGACGGAACCGACGGGTGGTCGACCGATGACCGACGGGTCGACCCCCCCGCGCGACGTGGTCGTCGTCGGCGGCGGCGTCGCCGGGCTCTCGGCGGCCGTGTTCACGGCGCGTCAGGGGCTCGACACGCTCGTCGTCGACGGCGGCGCGTCGATCCTCCGGCGGAACGCCCACCTGGAGAACTTCCCCGGGTTCCCGCTCGGAGTCAACGCCCGCCGACTGCTCGACCTCCTCGGCGAGCAGGCCGAGGCCGCCGGCGCGGACCGACTCGACGCGCGGGTGACGCGGGTCGCCGCGATCGACTCCGGCGACGCCGATTCCGGCGGTGACGGCGCCGTCCCGAGCGACGGCGCCCGGTTCGCCGTCGCCACCGACGGCGACGACCGGATCCGGACGCGGTACGTCGTCGCGGCCACGAAGAACGAGGTCGGCTACCTCGACGGCGTCGACGGCGTCGGGATCATCGAGCGCGGGAAGGCGTACGTCGACGTCGACGAGCGCGGCCGGACCGGCGTCGACGGGCTGTACGCGGCGGGGCGGCTCGCGGAGAAGCCCCACCAGGCCGCGGTGTGCGCCGGCCACGGCGCCGAGGTCGCGGTCACGCTGTTGGAGGACGACGACGCGCCCTTCTACCACGACTGGGTGACGCCGGAGGGGTACTTCACCGACCGGGGCCGCGAGGTGCCCCCGGGCTGCGAGGAGATCGGCGCCGACGAGCGCCGCGAACGCGAGGCCGCCTCGCTGGACGCGACCCGCGAGCGGTTCGCGGAACCGCATCCCGACCCGCAAGAGACCCACCCGAGCCTGGAGGAGTGACCGGATGCGGAGCGTGACCGCGACGTGATCGGGACGACGCTGGCGGCTATCAGCGACCATATCGAGGCGCTCTCGTCGGAGACCGGCGAGTACTCGCTCGTCTGCGCCCGCTACGGCGACCGACCGGTCCCCGCGGCCGGGCTCCGGTTCGAGAGCCGGGCCGCCGCGCGCGCCGCCGCCCGCGCCACCGAGCAGTACCGCGACGCGCTCCGCCGGTACGACCCGCAGGTCCCGTACTACGACGTGATCGTCCGGCAGGAGTACGCGGGCGACGAGGGCGTCGACCGCGGCGTCTGCGACGGGAGCGCCGACGGCGACGCCGGAAGCGGTCGGTCCGCCGGCGACGCGCACGACGTGCGGCGGTTCTCGGCGACCGAGGCGGCGGACTGGTCGCTCTCCGACCCCGCCGTGGGCCGCGACCCCGGACCGAACCCCGATTCGAGCCGCGACCCCGAACCGAGCCCCGTTCCGAGCCGCGACCTCGTCGGGTTCTGCCACGACGCGGCGGCGGCGGTGTTCGAGGCCCTCTCGGCGGGCGACCACGACGCGGTCGAGTCGGCGGTCATGGACGCCTACTTCGCGTTCGCGGAGGAGCGGTCGGACCCGGACGGCCTCTGTCTCCGGCTCCTCGAAGCGATGGCGTTCGAGCTCCGCCGCGGCCTCGAGCCGACCGAACAGGCCGCGGTGCTGGCCGACGCCGCGTCGCGGCTCCCCGTCGCGCCCGACGCGGACCCGGTCGCGGGGGCGTTCGAGCGCCTCGCCGGAGCGGGGGTCGTCGGGAGCTACGCGGCCGACTCGGGCGGCGACGAGCCGCCGGCCGAGTCGGTGGTCGTCCACGTGTCCGACTACGCGCTGACCCCCCGGGACGGGCGGTTCCCGACGCTTCCGGTCGCTCTCGAACTGTGCCGACACGGCGACCGGTCGCCCCCGCGGGCGGTCCGCGTCGACGCCGTGGAGGGGGGCTGGCGGCTCGGGATCGACACCGCGTCCGGCGACGAGCCGTCGGGGCTGACGAGCGCGCCGATCCGCGAGTAGGTCGGCGTCGGCCTATTCGGCGTCGACCTATTCGGCGTCGGCGGTGCCGCCGGACGCGTCCGCCTCGCCGGCCTCGTCCGCCTCTATCCGCACGAGGTCGGCCTCGACGTCCTCGACGAACGCGCCCTTCCCGCCGACGGTGACGGTGCCGTCGTCGGTCTCCACGACGAGCGAGTGCTGGACCGGGAACTCGTTGTTCGTCGGCTCGACCATCCCCTGTTTCGCCTCGACGACGCGTCCCACGAGCTCGACGGCCTCGTCGCTCTCCGTCCGTCTCCCGCCGACGGTTACGCGCGGCGTCTCGCCGGCGCGGAGCCGCAGGGTCGCCTGTAACACCGTGTGCCGGAAGTTCTCGTACTCCGCCGGGAGCGGCGCCGGCGGCGCGGTCGCGGCCTCGGTCGCGGCCGGCCAGTAGTTCCCGAGGAAGGAGCCGACGATGACGGGCGCGAGCTGTTCCTGCGAGAAGTGGATCGCCTGCCGGTCGGTGTCGGACCGCCGGAGCAGCTCGGGCGGGGCGACGACGCCGGCCGCCGAGTCCACGGTGAGGAGCGTGGGCATCGCCTCGCTCCACGTCCGAACGACGCTGGCGACGCCCTCGAGGTCGACCGCGTCGCCGCCGACGTCCCCGATCGGCGTCCCCTCGGCGTCGGAGACGACGAGGAGCACGAGCACGCCCCGGTCGACCGCGTCCGCGAGCGACTCCCGGACCTCCGGGAGGTGCTTGGCCGTGACCGACAGCGCGACCTCCGACTCCGCCCCGTCGAGCAGCGACCGGATCCGCTTGATGACCGTGACGCGGGACTTGATCACCTCGAACTGCTCGGCCCGCCGCTCCACCCGCGAGAAGCGCTCCTCCAGTCCGGGTCGGATCGCGTCGACGTCCGAGCGGAGCCGGTTTATCACCTCGTCGGGCGGGTTCGCGCGGATCGTCGTCGGCACGACGTGGTCGTTCACCTCTACGAACCCGCGGTCCGCGAGCGACTCGCTCACGCTGTAGACGTAGCGCTTCGACACGCCGGCGGCGTCCGCGATGGTGCTCGCCTTCGCCTCGCCGTGCTCCAAGAGACTCAGATACGTGTCGATCTCCTTGTCCGAGAGCCCGAATCGGCGGAGGAGATCGTTCAGCGTCCGGTCGTCCATACGCAACAGAGGGCGAGGCGACCACTTATAAGGGTCGGACGACGCGACGGACGCGGATACCGCGACCGGGGAGACGGGACCCTATCTGAGGACGGCCACGGCGTCGACGGCGACCTCGGTCCCGACCGCGCGGTCGGCGAACAGGTCGGTCTCGACTCCCTCCGGCACCGCGACGGTCGCCGGCTCGGTCGCGAAGTTGACGACGACGAAGAGGGCGTCGCCGTCCGCCTCGTCGGCGCCCTCGTTATCGCCGACCGCCGTCCGGGCGTACGCGGTCACCCGCTCCGGGTCGCCGTCGACGACGCGCACGTCCGTCGCGGGGCCGCTGAAGTCGACGGCGCCCTCGCGGAGGAGCGGCTCGCGCTCGCGGAGCGCGGCCAGGTCGCGGTGGAAGTCGGTGAGGTCGTTGTCGCCGTCGTGCCAGCGGACGGGGCCGCGGTACGTCTCGTTGCCGCGCTCCTGCCCGGCGTAGATCATCGGCGCGCCGGGGAGCGTGAAGACGGTCGCGGCGGCGGCCTTCAGGGCGTCTCGGCCGTACTCGGCGAGGTAGCGGTCCTCGTCGTGGTTCTCGACGTAGCGCATCTGCGCGCTCGGATCGTCGAAGCCGAGCCACGCGGCGCGGTCGAACGCGTCGCCGACCGCGCTCGCGGGGGCCTCGCCCGCGCCGACGTCGCGGAGGATCCCGTAGAGGGAGGTGTCGTAGTGGAGGTCGAACTCCCCCTCGCCGTAGAAGGGGTCGTGCGGGAGCGTCTCGTCGAGCAGGAGGACGTCGTCGGGGACGCGGTCGGCGACCTCCTTCCAGAACCCGTGCGGGACCCCCCACGCCACGTCGGCGCGGAAGCCGTCGACGACGGCGGCCCACTCGTCGACTACGTCCAGCAGCCACGCCCGGACGGCCGGACTGTCGAAGTTGAGGTTGGGGATCCGCCGCCAGTTGAAGTAGTACTCCGGCATGTCGCCGGGGGCGAGCTCCGCCCAGTCGGTCCCGGTCACGTCGAAGGCGCCGTCGGCCCGGCGGTAGTGGTCGGCGTACGCGTCGACGCCGGCGGCGTGCATCTGGAACGCGGGGTGGTCGCGGGAGGTGTGGTTGATCACGAGGTCGAAGACCACCCGGATCCCGGCGTCGTGGCAGGTCTCCACGAGCGACTCGAACGCCTCGCGCGAGCCGAGGTCGCTCGCCGTCTCGTAGTAGTCGGTGACGTGGTAGCCGTGCTCGGTCGGCGAGGCGAGCACGGGCGTCAGCCACAGCGCGTCGACGCGCAGGCTCTCCAGATACGGCACCCGGCGCTCGATCTCGCGGAACGTCGTCGGGAGGGTGTCGCCCGCGAACGACCTGACGAACGCCTCGTATATCGTCGGCGCGTCGGCCCACTCCGGGGCGGCGTGAGGGTCGGTGACCGCGACCGGCGCGCCGCCACCGGCGACGCCTTCGGCCGTCGGCCGCTCGTCGACGCCGCCTCCGTCCGCCGTCCGCCTCTCGTCGCCGTTCCCGCGCCCGATGCGCACCGTCTCGGCCGCCCCGTACCGCTCCGCACGCGGGACCGCGTGAACTCGGAGGCCGTCGCCGTCGAGGGCGTCGTCGGGGACCGCTTCGAGCGGGACGGCGAGGGTAGCCCCGTCCGCCAACGACTCGATCCGCGTGACCGTCTCCGGGGCGGCGTCGCGGTCGTCGACGAGGAACTCGACGCCGACGCCGCGGTCCGCGGCGTCGACCTCGCCCCGCCCCCCTTCGCCCCCGCCGGCCGCGGGCGGCGCCTCGACGTCGGCCGTCAGGACGACCACCGATTCGGCGTCGCTACGGTCCTCGACCCGCCCGTCGAGCGAGAGTCGGGGGCGTCCGGGTCCCGGGACCTCGACGACGTCGCCGTGCTCGTTTCCGGGGTCGTCGTTGGCGACGAAGCTGAACCGGTGGCGCCCCGGCGGCACCCGGGTCTCGAGGACCCAGTCGTCGCCGTCGCGCTCGGGCCGGTCGCGGGCGAGGAGGCGCTCGTTGTGCGCCCACATCAGCGAGACGCGGTCGACGGCGTCGTCGTCGACCGGGATGTCCGCGGCCGCGACGCGGAGTTCGGTCTCTCGGCGCTCGTCCGGGAATGCGCGCACGCGCTGGCGGTGCGTCCCGTCGGGCGCGTCGAGCGTCAGGACGTAGGTCCCCGGCGCGTCCGGCCGGAGGCGGAGGACCGGGGCGTCCGATCGGCTCGTCGCCCCGGAGACGAGGACCGGTGGTGTCCCCTCGGGTTCGTCTTCCGGTCGGTCACCCTCTCCGCGTCCGGTTCCCTCCTCGGACCCGCCGCCCTCCTCGGACCCGTCGCCCACCCCGGATTCGTCGCCCTTCCCGGATCCGCCGCCGCTCCCTATCGGTCCCTCGCCGACGGCGCTGTCGGCGGGCGCGTCGCGGACCGTCCACTCGTACGTACCGTCCGGATCCGGGGACCGAGGCGCCAGCTCGACCGATTCGCCGACGCTCGTCGTCCGCGGAGGCCCGGGCTCGTGCATGCCGGTACCCGGGCGCCTCCCGGCTTGAGGGTTTCCGTTTCTCGAACACATGAATAATAATTACACCAAAACTTCATACGCGGAGGGGGCGTTTACCCGCGTAATGCAACTCCGCGACGCGCTCGACGACTACAAGCGCAACACCGGACACGCCACCCGGTTTCCCGGCGAACGGCGGACCGTCACCGGACGGTTCACCGGCGGCGAGGGGCGGCTGGTCCACGTCGACGAGGACGGGGAGCTCCGCGATTTCGGCTACCCGCTGACGGGACGGACCGGGCTGGTCCGCTCGCGGATCGGTCTCGCGATCGGCGACGAGATCGTCTGGCTCGACGAGACGCCCACCGAACAGCGGTACGTCGGTGACGCGACCCTGATCGAGACCGTCCACGAGGCGGACGCCGCCACCGTGACCCGCCGCGACGTCACGATCGGGGACGCGCACCTCACGCGCGCGACGGTCGACGTCGGCGAGGACGGGCACGCGAACGTCGACCCCGACGCCCTCTCGCTCGTCGTCTACGCCCGGTTCGCTCCCGACGGCCGCGACGACCGCGTCGGCCAGCTCCGGTACGACGACGCGGTCGAGGTGTACCACGCCGACGAGCACGACTTCCTCGCGAGCGACACGGGGTTCCGCGACCTCCGCGGCCAGCTCCCGGCGACGTTCCCGGAGCTCCTCGAAGACGCGCCGACCGACCTCCCCCGCGACCGCGACGGCGACCGCTACGAGGAGGAGCGGCTCTCCGGCGAGGTGATCGCCGAGGCCCCCTTCGAGGGCGGCGTCGCCGCCGTCGCGTCGCTCCTGACCGACCGCGCGGAGACGCCGCGGGAGGCGGCCCGCGCCCGGCTCGACGAGCTGTTCGCCGACCTCGACTCGGCTGACGCCCTCGCCGCGGCCGCGGACGAGACGACGCCCTCCGTCCCCGCGTCGGCGCCGGCCCGCGAGTCGCTCGTCGCCGACCTCCGCGTGCTCTCGCTGCTCTCTGCCGACTCCGGGCTCCGGATCGCCGGTCCCGACTTCGACCCGTTCTACGCGACCTCCGGGGGCTACGGCTACACGTGGTTCCGCGACGACGCGGAGATCTCGACGTTCCTGCTCGGCGCCGACGACCGGCTCGGGCTCGGGCTCGACGACTGGCACGCCCGCTCGGCCGCGATGTACGTCGCCACCCAGCGCCCGGACGGCTCGTGGCCCCACCGCGTCTGGCCGCGGAACGGCTCCCTCGCGCCCGGGTGGGCGAACGCCCGGATCGAGGACGGCCCCGACGTCGACTACCAGGCCGACCAGACCGGCAGCGTGATCGCGTACCTCGCGCAGGCGCGAGAGAGCGGTGTGGCCGTCCCCGACCTCGACGCGACCCTCGTCGCCGCGCTCGCCGGCCTCGACGAGACGCTCGAGGACGACGGTCGACCCGTCGTCTGTCAGAACGCGTGGGAGGACAGCGCCGGGCGGTTCGCCCACACCGCGGCGACGTTCCTGGAGGCGTACAGCGAGTTGGCGCTCCACGGCGACGGGCTCGACGCCGACGCGCTCGGCGCCGACTCGGACGCCGCCGGTACCCCCGACGGCGACGCGGGGGCGTCCGGTGGCGACCTCGACCCCGCCGCCCTCCCCGACGACCTCGCCGGCCACGCCAGGGGGCAGGCGATTCGCGTGTACGAGGCGCTCGACGACCTCTGGGTCCCCGAGCGCGGCTGTTACGCGCTCCGCGAGACGCCCGAGGGGGCGATCGACGACCGGCTCGACTCCTCGACGCTGTCGCTGGCGAGCGCGCACCGATCGTTCGACGGGCTCGGGGGGGCCGACGGGAGCGACGGGGCGGCCGGCGCCGTCGACGAGGAGCGGCTCGACCGGCTCGTCTCGCACGTTGAGACCGTCGTCGACGGGCTCGCGCACGAGAGCGACGAGATCGCCGGACTGATCCGGTACGAGGGCGACGCGTGGCGGCAGGCCGGCCAGCTCTCGGAGAAGGTGTGGACCGTCTCGACGGCGTGGGGCGCGAACGCCTGCGCGGAGCTCGCGGCCCTGCTCGAAGCGCACGAGGACCCGCGGGCCGACCGGATGGCCGAGCGCGCCCGCGATCTCCTCGCGCGCGTCTCGCCCGGCGGCTCGCTGTGCGAGTCGACCAGCTACCTCCCCGAGCAGTTCTTCGACGACGGGACGCCGGACAGCGCGACCCCGCTCGGCTGGCCGCACGCCATCCGACTGGCGACCGTCGCGCTGCTCGACGACCGCGACCTGCTGACGACCGACGCCGTCGCGGCCGACGACTGACCGGGGCGGTCGACGGCGCGAACCGATCGGGGGCGGTCGGCGGTGCAAGCCAGGAGCGCCGGCGAGACGACCCGGCCCGAACCGCGTCAGGGCCTCACGTCGCGTCCGCGAGCGCGGCACCGCCGATCTGCTGGACGACGTAGTAGACGATTATCGAGACGGTGACCAGCGGGTCGGCGAACGGCAGCGCGATTCCGAGGTTCTGCAGGTTCGCGGTGAAAAACGGGGAGATCGACCGGTCTCGCCCGATGCCGAACGCGCGTCGACAGCACGCCGTGAGCGCCGCGCCG
This sequence comes from Halorubrum sp. Hd13, assembly GCF_002252755.1. Taxonomy (GTDB): domain Archaea; phylum Halobacteriota; class Halobacteria; order Halobacteriales; family Haloferacaceae; genus Halorubrum. Next base: position 66,167 of record NZ_NHOY01000042.1, read on the forward strand.
ACGCCGACGAGGAGGCCGGCGCCGGTCCGGATCCTCTACCGCCACTCGTCGCGCGGCACGCAGTCCGCCTCTCGGACCGTGATCCACCTGGTCGTCCGCTCGTCGGGATCGCGGTCCCGTTCGAAGAACGTCACCTCCCCGTCTCCAGAGCCGTCGTCGGTCCGTCGGCAGACGAGCTCCGGGCGCTCGGCACGGACACGCGTCGATGACGTGGACATACGTCACGATTCGCTGGGCATCGCATAATAACTGTTGATTTCGATCACAACTATTGGAAATCACGACAGTTGTGAATGGTAATTATTCTGTTCCGAGTAAGAACGACGGCCGTTCGGCTACAACCGGACGGGAACGCCGCGCTCGTCGAGGTACTCCTTCGTCTCCTCGATGGAGTAGTCGCCGAAGTGGAAGATGGAGGCCGCGAGCCCCGCGTCGGCGTTCGCCTCGGTGAACACCTCGTACATGTCCTCTGGACCGCCGCAGCCGGAGGAGGCGATGACCGGGGTGGAGACGGCGTCGCAGACGGCCGTCATCAGCGGGATGTCGTAGCCGTCCTTCGTCCCGTCCATGTCGATGGAGTTGACGAACAGCTCGCCGGCGCCGCGCTCCTCGGCCTCTTTCGCCCACGAGACGGCGTCGACCCCGGTGCCCTCGCGGCCGCCCTTCTTCGTGCACTCGAACCACACCGTCTCGCCGTCGTCGTCCTCGTAGAAGTGCTCGCCGGCGTCGTCGCGTCGGCGGCGCGCGTCGACCGAGATGACGATACACTGACTGCCGAATGCCGCGGCGCCCTCCTCGATGAGCTCGGGGCGTTCGAGCGCGCCGGTCGTGATCGACACCTTGTCCGCGCCCGCGCGCAGCGTCTCCTTGATGTCCGCCTTCGTGCGGATCCCGCCGCCGACCGTGAGCGGGATGAAACACTCGTCGGCGACCGCGTTCACCACGTCGAGCATCGTCTCGCGGCCCTCCGCGCTCGCGGTGATGTCGAGGAAGACGAACTCGTCGGCGCCGGCGGCGTTGTACTTCTTCGCCAACTCGACCGGATCGCCGGTGTACTCCAAGTTCTCGAAGTTGACGCCCGTGTACACCGCCGCGTCCCCGTCGTCGTCGAGGTCGACGTCGATACAGGGGATGATCCGCTTCGTGAGTCCCATTCGTTACCGGCCGTAGACGACGGCGGAGGTTAAAAGGCGCGGGGACGGCGCGGATCGGCCGTCTGCCGTCCGCCGTCCGCCGCCCCTCCACCCGCCCGTCACTCCTCTCGCTCTCGCCGGTCGTACTTCGCCACGGCGCGGTCGGCGCGCTCCGAGATGCCGTTCGGGTTTCGGGCCGGGCTCCGGTCGCGGCCCCGGGCGACGAGCCCGTCCGAACCCCCGCTGGCGAGGCCGACGAGCACGTCGCGTCCGTTCGCGGCCCACCGGGAGGGCGTCGACTCGCCGCGGACCACGTCGGCGGCCGCGTCGACCGCGTCCGTCGCGGCGTGCGACCCGACCCGCGCCATCACCGTCGGCCGGACGCCGTAGTTTTTCAGGAGCCGGTACGCGAGCGCCCGGTACTTCCATCCCCACTCGTGGGCGCTGCGACCCCCGTCGGCCGCGGTCGGACTCGGCAGCTCCTTGGTCACGCCGAGCGCCTCGCGCCACGCGATCTCGTGGCCCATCCGGGCCAGCCGGTGGGCCGCGTCGCGCGCGCCGCCGGTCCGGAGGTACTCGTCGAAGCCGTCGATGTCCCGGAGCGTCTCCCGCCGGAAGGCGACGTTCCCGCCCGCGAAGTAGGTCACGTCGCGGCCCGCGATCGTCCGGCGCTCGGGCCCCACGGGGGGTTCGTCCGCGGCGTCGTCCCCGCTTCCGTCGCCGGCCTCCTCGTCGGCGCTAACCCGCTCTCCGTCGGCGCTAACCTGCTCTCCGTTGCCGCCGGCCTCTGGCCGTCGGGACGGCTCCGCCGGCGTCACCGGTCCCGTCACCGCGGCGGCGTCGGCGAGGCCGGCTCGGACGGCGCCGGGCCACTCCTCACCGATCCGGTTGTCGAAGTCGACCAGCGCCACCGCGTCGCCGGTCGCGACCTCGATCCCCGCGTTGCGCGCGACGTTGACGGTTCGGTCCGAGATCTCCACGAGCACGTCGACGTCGTCGCGGTCGCGCACCATCCCGGTCGTCCCGTCCGCGGAGGGGCCGTTGGCGACGATCACCTCCGCCTCGGGAGCGTGCGTCGCCAGCGCGTCGAGGCAGGCGCCCAGCCGGTCCCGCCCGTTGAGCGTCGGTACGACGACCGAGAGGTCCATACGGTCAGGTATCGGGACGAGGGATTAAAAAGAACTCCGTGCGAAGTCGACGGTCGACTCGCTCCGCCCGTCGCGCGGCGGCCTCAGACAGTCAGGTAGTAGACCTGCTTGCGCGCGTCCTTGAAGCTGTAGCGGGAGTCGACGAGCCCCTCCTCCTCCAAGCGGTTGAGCGCGTAGCGGACGGTCCGGTCGGGCAGAAGCGACTCCTCGGCAAGCCCGCCCTGCGAGAGCGGCGAGTCGCCCTCCAGTACCTTCGCGACGAGCTTGGCGCTAGGGGGTAGTTCGCGCAGGCGATCGCGGTACTCGCTCTCGGACAGGCGGTCTTGGTCGGCGGTCTCCGCTGGACTGGTACTCATGTTATATCTGAATCCTTTGCCTATTGGTAAAGGTTAGCTACATATTGGGGAATCCGATTGGGATAATATAATGTGTTAATATCACGTCTCAGGCGAGCGATTATCCTGATCGATCGGGATATTTTCCCCGCTTCCCGCCGTACGCGTCTCCGTGATTCCCGAGTCTCACGTCGACATCTTCGAGCGCGAGTCGTACGCCCACCTCGCGACGGTGACTCCCGACGGATTCCCGCACGTCACGCCGGTGTGGGTCGACCACGAGGACCGCGAGTACGTCCTCGTGAACACGGCCCGCGGGCGGCGGAAGGAGCGGAACGTCAGGCGAAACCCGAAGGTCGGAGTCAGCGTGCTCGATCCGGACGACCCGTACCGCTACGTCTCGGTCCGCGGCGAGGCGGAGCTGACCGAGGAGGGAGCGAAAGAACACATCGACGAGCTCGCCCGGCGGTACTTCGACGTCGACGAGTACCCCCACCACGGTGAGGAGTCGGGGCCGCGGGTGATACTCAAGATCTCGGCCGACGCCGTCTCGACGAGCGGATAGCGGCCGATCGGAGCCGGCGAGCGCCGACCCCGCCGCGACCGGCGGATGCCGACGCCGTCCCCGACCGCATCCAGTACGGTTTTGTCGGTCGGGCGTGCAGTACTGACAACGTGAAGGGACAGGACTGGTACCAGGCCGACGAGGTCGCGGAGGAGTACGAGGACGTCCGGTTCTCTGGCGGCGGGGAGCTCATCGACCGACGCGAGAAGGAGGCCGTCCTCTCGGCGCTCGGGCCGATCGAGGATGGGCACCGCGTGCTGGAGGTCGCCTGCGGCACCGGTCGGTTCACGACGATGATCGCCGACCGGGGCGCCGACATCGTCGGGATAGACATCTCCCGGGAGATGCTCGAACAGGGCCGCGCGAAGGCGGTCGAGGGGGGACTGTCGGACACCGTGGAGTTCGTTCGCGGCGACGCCTCGCGGCTCCCGTTTCCGGACGACCACTTCGACACGGTGGTCGCGATGCGCTTCTTCCACCTGATGGACGATCCGGTTCCGTTCGCCCGCGAGCTACGCCGCGTCAGCGCCGATCAGGTGTTCTTCGACACGTTCAACCGTCGTAGCCTCCGGACGCTGTACACCTGGCTGCTCCCGATGGGCTCCCGGCTCTACTCCGAGCGACAGGTCGTCGATATGCTCCGCGCGGCGGGCCTCACGCTCGCCGGCGAGGAGCACGACTTCGTGCTGCCGTACGGCTTCTACCGCGAGCTTCCCGGCCCCGTCGCGAGGCCCTTCCGGGTCCTCGACGAGCTCGTCGGCAACACGATCCCGGGCGACTACGTGGCGTCCGTCTCCTACTGGGACGCCCGCGTCTCGGCTGACGGGGACGACTGAGTCGCCTCTCGGCACCGCCTCGCTTGAACGAGTCGCCCGTGCCCGCGGGCGCGAAACCGGACTGCGCGGCTCAGTACGTGTGGATGACTTCGCCGCACCGCAGGCACTCGATCGTGTCGCTCCGGAACAGCCGCTCCTTCTTCTCCGTCGGCCCGTTACACTCCGGACAGACGCCGAGGTTCCGCCCGTCCGCGACGCGGGCGGACAGATCGAGGAACCGATCCTCCAGCGTCTCGATCTGTTCGGACTGCGCTTCGACCACGGACTCGAGCTCCTCGATCGTCTCTTCCCGTTCCTCCAGCGCGGACGAGAGCTCCTCCACGCGGTCCTCGTACGTGTCGAGCGCCTCCACGTCGATGGCCGTCGTCTCCGCCTCCGTCTCGCGCTCCGTCGTTTCATCGGTCTCGTCCGTCGTTTCGGTCTCCGTCTCGGCCTCGTCGTTCGCCATACGGGTAGTACGGTCGCCAGACTGGTTTCATTTTGGGTCACTAGTAAGGTCCGTCCCCCCGGCGCCGGCGGACAACCCGCCGAGACCGCCGACGCTCGCGGCGCCGAATCCGGGAAACCCCGCCTGATCGGTGTTTCTTTCCAATTCAAAATAGTGATATATATTCTCGCTCAGACCCGGCCGGAGCGCGTACCTTACTATGCTGTGTCGAAGTTGATTGTTTTATGGGTGATACGTGTAGTTGCGTATGGATCCGACAGTACTTCAAGCAGGGTTCGACCTCCTCGGCGATGGTCGGCCCGAAACGCTGTGGCTGGGTATCGGGACGATATTCATGCTCCTCGGGACGTTCTACTTCATCGCGAAAGGCTGGGGAGTCACGAACAAAGAGGCGCGTGAGTACTACGCGATCACGATCCTCGTGCCGGGGATCGCGTCGGCGGCGTACCTGTCGATGTTCTTCGGTATCGGGTTGACCGAGGTCGAAGTCGTCGGCCGGGGGACGCTCGACATCTACTACGCGCGGTACGCTGACTGGCTGTTCACCACGCCGCTGCTGTTGCTCGACCTCGCGCTCCTCGCGAAGGTCGACCGCGTGACGATCGGGACGCTCATCGGCGTCGACGCGCTGATGATCGTCACCGGCCTCGTCGGTGCGCTCTCACAGACGATGCTTGCGCGGTACTCGTTCTGGCTCATCAGCACGATCGCGATGATCTTCGTGCTGTACTACCTCGCCACGAGCCTCCGCAGCGCGGCGAAGGCGCGCTCGGCTGAGGTGGAGAGCACGTTCAACACGTTGACCGTGTTGACGTTGGTCCTTTGGACCGCGTACCCGATCCTGTGGCTCGTCGGAACCGAAGGGGCCGGCATCGTGGGTCTCGGCGTCGAGACGCTCGGCTTCATGATCCTCGACGTGAGCGCGAAGGTCGGCTTCGGGCTCATCCTCCTGCGCAGTCGCGCCATCATGGGCGACACCGAAGCGCCGGAGCCGTCGGCCGGAGAGCCGTCTGCCGCCGATTAAGGCCGTATCGACCGGTAACTACCCGACTCGCTGTGAGTCTTTTTATCAATAATGTCAGACGACATCGATGAATCGGTTGCCGTATTGAACGTTCGATCAGTCGTCGGTATCGTCGTCTGCTTCGTCGTCGCCGCCGGCGCGTTGTTCGCGTTGCCGACGCTCCAGAACCAGGGGTTGGAGTTCTCCACGGCGTTCTGGCTGATCTCCGCGGTGGAGTTAGTCACGGCACTCGGGATCGCCTACTTCGTCCTCAACTTACACGAGGAACGGGCGTAACTCACCGCTGGAACGCGCCGTCCCGATCGGGAGCGTCCCCCACCGACGGCGTCGTTTCGGCCAACGCACGTTCGAAGTGATCCGCGTCGACGGTGAGATCCCCGTTTCTCCCGTCGTCGGTGATCGTGTCCTCGATGGCGAGCATCGCGGCCTCGCGGACCAGCGCGGCGAGGTCGCCGCCGCTGTACCCCGCCGTCCGCTCCGCCAGCGCGTCGAAGTCGACCGTCTCGGCCGTCGGGGTGTCACGGGCGTGGATCCGGAGGATCTCCCGCCGCGCCGGCTCGTCGGGAAGCGGCGTCTCGACGGTCTTCTCGATCCGGCCGGGGCGCAACAGCGCCTCGTCTATCATGTCCGGCCGGTTCGTCGCCGCGACGACGACGACGTCCGTCAGCGGTTCCAGCCCGTCCAGTTCGGTCAACAGCTGGGACACCACGCGCTCGCCGGCGCCGGTGTCGTCGCTCCGTCGCTTCGGGGAGATCGCGTCGACCTCGTCGAAGAAGACGACCGCCGGCGCGTTCTCCCGAGCCGTGGCGAACAGGTCCCTGACGGCCTGCTCGCTGGCCCCGACGTATCGGTCCAACAGCTCCGGCCCGTTCACCGAGATGAAGTTCGCGTCGCTGAGGCTGGCCGCGGCCCGCGCGAGGAGCGTCTTCCCGGTCCCCGGCGGGCCGTACAACAACACGCCCGACGGCGGCTCGATACCGGCTCGCTCGAAGCGGTCGGCGTACTCGAGCGGCCAGTAGACCGCCCGCACGATCTCGCGTTTGGCCGCCTCGAGCCCACCGACGTCGTCCCACGCGACCGAGGGAAACTCGACCGCGACATCCCGAAGCCCGCTGGGCTCGACCACGTCCATCGCGTGGTCGACGTCGGACTGGCGGACCGCGGTTCGGCCGTCCCGGCGGATCGCCCGCTCCAGCGCCACGTCGACCAGCACCGTCACGTCGGCGAGGACGAACCCGTTGATCCGGGTCGCCGTCTCCGCGAAGTCGACGTCCATCGCGAGCGGCACGTCCCGCGCGACGCTCTCTAAGGCCTCCCGTCGGTCCGCGACGCTCAGCGGCGCGACCTCGACCTCGCGGTCGAACCGCCCGCCGCGTCGCAGCGCCTCCGGGACGCGCTCGGCGTCCGTGGTCACCCCGATCGCGACCGTCCCGTCCGCGGCCCGCAGTTCGTCGAGCGTCTCGCGGAGGCGATCGCCGAGCGTCGCGGCGGCGCCGTCGTCGCCGAGGACCTCGAGGTCGTCTAAGAGCACCACCGCTCGGTCGGCGTCGCTCGCGGCCTCGACGACGCGGTCGAGGCGACGCTCGCGGTCGCCCGCGCCCTCGCCGCGGAGCCGCGCGGCAGAGGCCCTGACGAGGGTCGCGTCGACCGCGGCCGCGACCGCCTCGACGAGCGTCGTCTTCCCGGCGCCCCGCGGCCCGCGGAGGAGGAGCCCGAGCGTCGTCGGCCGGCCGGCCGCCGCGAACGACTCCCGCCCGTCGAGTCGGGTCGCGGCGGCCTCGCGGAGCTCCCGGAACGTCTCGGCGGGCACGACGCTGTCGGTCGCGGACACCGAGGGCTCGCTGACGACCGCCGCCGTCCCCTCGCCCGTCTCGACCTCGATCTCGGTCTCCTCGCTCGCGATCCCGGGCGAGGACGGCGCCACGTCTTCGACGACGAACGTCAGGTTCAGCGCGCCGCCCAGCAGCGTCGCCTCCACCTCGTCGCCGACCGAGACGGCCGTCCCGTCGAGGCGCCGCCGGAGGGCGGCCCCCGCGCGGGTGAGGTCCATCCGCTCGTCGAGGCGGAGAGTGACCGCGGACGCCGCGACGGCGTCGACCGGCTCGACCGTCACCGTGTCGCCGACCTCGGCGCCCGCGTTCCGGCGGATCGACCCGGGGAGACAGGCCCCGCCGGGGTCGCCGTCGACGCGCGCCGCGACGGCGACCGTCGTCCGACCGCCCCGAACGCTCACGGGGTCGCCGGGCTCGACGCCCAGCTCAGTCAACACGGTGGCAGAGAAGCCGGCGCGGCGGTCCCCGACAGACTCGGGGGCGTCCGCGACCGGCAGTCGAACGCTCATGTGCGGCATGGTCGTCGAGGGGTCCGCTCGTCGTCGGCGCTCGTCGACTCCATGTTTCGAGGTAAACGCGGGTCGCACATAGAAGCCACGACGGTTCAGGATAGAAGCCACGACGGTCCGGACCCCGTCCCGGCTCGAATTATGCCCGCTCGGTCCGGGTTCGGTCCGGGTTCGATTCGCGCTCGGTTCGCGCTCGGTTCGCGTCGCCGCTACGCGGCCTCCTCGACGACCTCGCCGACAGCGAAGTTGGACTTGACCTCCGTGATCTCGATCTTCACGCGCTCGCCGACCTCCGTGTCGGGAACGATGATCACGTAGCCGCGCTCGACCCGGGCGATGCCGTCGCCCTGCTTGCCGAGGTCCTCGATCTCGACGTACCGCATCTCGCCCGGTTCGACCGGGGGTTGAGGCCCGTCGTCGGCACGGGACGCGGAGACGTCGGCGCCGCCGTCGGTCTCGTCGCCCGTCTCGGCCTCCGAGCGGGAAATAAGCGCGACCCGATACGTCTCGCCCGGTTCCAGCGACCCGGTCTCGATCTCGCGGCGCGGGACGTCGACGACGTACTGGCCGTCCGCCTCGCGCACGTCGGCGCTGAACAGACAGAGGAGCTTCTCTGAGATCTCCATAGTAGACTCCACCCGTACGTGGCGACGGACCAGTATAGTTGTACCGCCGATCCGGTAGACGCGGCGCCGACGCTCGCGGAGCGTCCCCATGGACTGGGATCAGCCGTCGAGGAGCGCCTCGACCAGCGCCGCCTCCGCCTTCCGGAGGTGCGCCCCCGCCGTCGACGAGGAGCAGCCGACCGCCTCGGCGACGTCGGCCACCGATCCCGTTCGCGGCACGTCGTAGTACCCGACGCGGCGCGCGGCGCGGAGGGCCTCCCGCTGGCGCTCCGTGAGTTCGACGCCGGCCAGCCGCCGACCGCCGCCGTACGATCCGATCCGGTCGATATCGACGTCGATCGGGTCCGGAACGGTCGCGAGCACGTCCCGGAGCTGATCGGGCGGGCCGATCACCCCGAACGACATGCGTCCCTCCGAGCGGTACACCACGGGCGGCACGGAGACGAAATCGGTGTCGGCGAACGCCCCGAGGAACGCCTCCAGCGGCCCGCCGAGTCGCTCGTACGCCTTGAGATAGAACGCGTCGTCGCCCGGGGCCGTCTCGAACCGGTCGATGGCGTCGATCGACCGCAGCCGGTCAAGGTACGGCTCGCGGGGAGCGACGACGCGGAACAGCGTGACGAAGGTCTCGTCCGGGAGCCGCCGCCACGTGAGCATCTCGGTCCGCCAGCCGTCGCCCTCGTCGAGGAACCCGTGCATCGGATGCCGGACCGACGGCGGGAACGTGATATCCACGTGCACGTATCGCATGGGAATCGTCCCGACGACCGACCGCCTATCAGTTAAAAATACCCGGACGCGTCCGTGCGAACTCTCAGCGGTTCGCGGCGCCGATCGATCCGTATGAGCGAGACGACCGACGGAGACGGAGTCACTGCTCCGCGCGACGCGCCGCGACCGCCGGACCCCGGCGGGATTCCGCTGTTCGGAAACGTCCACGAACTCGCGAGCGACGCGCTCGGGTTCTACGAACGGCGGTCGTCCGAGCACGGCGGGATCGTCCGCTACGACGTGTTCGGCACGGAGAGTTACCTCGTGACCGACCCCGACGCGATCGCGGCGATCCTCGTCGAGGAGCACGACCGGTTCGAGAAGGGCGAGATGCCCCGCGAGCGGCTCGGCGGGCTCCTCGGCGACGGGCTGTTCCTCGCCGAGGGAGACGCGTGGCGCGAGCAGCGAACGGCGATGCGGTCGGCGTTCTTCCGCGAGCGGGTGGCCGCGTACGGCGACGCGATGGTCGAGCACGCCCGCCGAACGGCGGCCTCGTGGGACGACGGCGACGTCGTCGACGTCCACGCCGCCGCGACCGACTACGCGTTCGCCGTCCTCGCCGAGAGCCTGCTCGGAAGCGACGTCGAGCGCGAGCGCGACACCGTCCGGGCGGCCGCCGAGAGCGTCACGGAGCGGTTCGACACGGGCCGGATCGCCTCCTTCCTCCCGGAGTGGATCCCGACCCCGACGAACCGGCGGTACCGGCGGCGAATCCGTGCGCTCCGGGCGACGATCCGCGACCTCGTCGCCGAACGCCGCGCCGCCGGCCCGCCCGCGAACCCGGGCGCCGCGGACGACCTCCTCGGCACGCTGGTCGCGGCCGCCGAGCTCGGGGCCATCGACGACGACCAGCTCGTCGACAACGCGGTGACGTTCCTGTTCGCGGGCCACGAGACGAGCGCGCTCGGCCTGACGTACACGCTCTACTGCCTCGCCCGCCGGCCCGAGTTCCAAGCCCGGGTCCGCGCGGAGGTCTCGGCGCTCGACGCCGACCCGACGCCCGCGGACGTCCGGGAGTGTCCGGCGCTGACGGCGGCGGTGGACGAGGCGCTCCGGCTGTACCCGCCCGTCCACTCCTTCTTCCGCGAGCCGACCGAGCCGGTGACCCTCGGCGGCTACCGCGTTCCGGCCGGCGTCGTGCTGACGCTCTCGCCGTGGGCGGTTCACCGCGACGAGCGGTGGTGGGACGACCCAGAGACGTACCGGCCCGAGCGGTGGCTCCGGCAGACCGACGGCGACGAGGCCACCGGTGACGAGGCCGCCGGCGGCGGGAGTGACGGCGACGAGGGCGACGCCTCAGGGACCGCTCGCGGTGACGACGGCGCCGGCCCGGCGGTCGGCGACCGCCCCGAATACGCGTACTTCCCGTTCGGCGGCGGCCCGCGCCACTGTATCGGGATGCGGTTCGCGAGACAGGAGCTCCGACTCGCGACCGCGACGCTGCTCCGCCGGCTGCGGCTCGAACCCGTGACGACGGAGCTGTCGCTGCGGGCGAGCGCAAACACGCGGCCGACGCATCCGGTCCGACTGCGCGTCAGCGCGCTCGACGGACCGGGCGCATCGGCCGGGCGCGGCGACGGACAGCGGGATGTCCGTCGCGGGACTCGGACCGGACCCCGCCGGTCGCGGCTACCGACTGACCCTTGACACCACTCACCAGACAGATATATGTCACTGAAAAATAATTCATCCGCCATGGACCCGTCCTCCAACGCGTTTCGTCGTCGTATCGCCGTCGCTCTCGCCGTCGTCGCGCTCCTCTTCCCGCTCGCGACGGGGCTCGCGACGGCCCAGTCGGTGCAGGGAGCCTCCGGAACGATCGTCGTCGACGAGGGGGAGACGGTCGACGGGATCGACGGCGTCGCCGGGACGATCGTGGTCCGCGGCACCGTCGACGGCGACCTCTCGGGAGCGGCCGGTTCGATCCGCGTCGCGGAGACCGGCCGCGTCGACGGGAACGTCCAGGCCGCCGCCGGGACGATCGTGGTCGACGGGACTGTCGGCGGGAACGTCGAGACTGGCGCCGGCTCGTTCGAGCTGACCGACACCGGTCGGATCGGCGGATCGCTCGACGTCGGTGCGGGCTCGATAACGGTCGACGGCGCGGTCGACGGCGACGTTCGCGCGGCCGCCGACTCGGTCGTGCTCGGCCCGAACGCGGACGTCGGCGGCGAGTTCCGGTACGACGCCGAGACGTTCACCGAGAGCCCGGACGCGACGGTCGCCGGCGGCGTCGTCGAGGACACGAGTCTCCGCGGCGACACCGGGGTCGCGTTCGGCTCCGACCTCGCGCCGTCGTGGGTCGGGTCCGCCTACGGCGTCGCCGTCAACCTCGCGCTGGGCGCCGTGCTCCTGCTCGCGTTCCCCCGCTTCTCGCGTGGCGTCGCCGACCGCGTCGGCGGCGACTCGCTCCGCAGCGGCGGCGTCGGCCTGGTCGCGCTGATCGGGACGCCGATCCTCCTCGTCCTCGTGGCGGTCACGGTCGTCGGGATCCCGCTGGCGCTCGTCGGGATCGCGGCGTACGTCGTCGCGATCTGGATCGGCTCCGTGTACGGTCGGTACGCCCTCGGGTCGTGGGTCCTCAACCGACTCGGCCGACCGAACCGGTGGGTCGCCCTCCTCCTCGGCGTCCTCGGGATCGCCGCGATCGGCCTCGTTCCGTGGGTCGGCGGCCTCGTCGACCTCCTCGTGCTGCTGCTCGGACTCGGCGCGCTCGCGCTCGGACTGCGCGACCGGTACCGCGGCGCCCGCGGAGTCGCATCGGACCGCGGTTCCGTCGGTGCGGACTGACCGCGGTCCCGTCGGCGCGGACTGACCGCGGTCCCGTCGGCGCGGACTGACCGCGGCGCTCGGGATCGAGGTCCCGGCTCGACGCTACGGCGTCGCGAACCGCGACCCTGCCCCGTCGCGCTCGCTTCCGGCAACCGCCGTCGCGGCACCAAGACCTTTCTCGCACCCTTCCGAACCGGACTGCATGCCCGACATCGAGTTCCGACGCGGCGCCGTCTCGCCCCCGATCGTGACCCCGTTCGACGCCGACGGCGACGTCGACGCCGACGCGCTCGCGGGCCACGTCGAGGCCCTCGTCGACGCCGGGCTCGACGGGATGGTCCCCTGCGGGACCACCGGCGAGTTCGCCAGCCTCACCGACGCGGAGCGCCGGACGGTCGTCGAGACGACGGTCGAGGCGGCCGACGGTCGGGTCCCCGTGATCGCGGGCGCGGCGGACACGACCGTCTCGGGCGCCCTCGACCGGCTCCGGGCGGCCGACGCGGCCGGCGCGGACGCGGGGCTGGTCACGCTCCCGTACTACCACAACTCGACGGCGCCGGCGGGACAGCGGGCGTTCCTCGACGCGGTCGCCGACGAGACGCCCCTGCCGCTGTTCCTCTACGACATCCCGTCGACGGTCGGCGAGCCGATCGACCCCGACGTCCTCGCCGCCGTGGCCGAGCGCGAGTCGGTCGTCGGGCTGAAGGACACGAGCGGGGATATCTCGGCGATCGACGTCGCCGTCGCCCGAACCCCCGAGGAGTTCACCGTGTTTCAGGGCGTCGACGCCCTGCTGTACCCGAGCGCGTCGCTCGGCGTCGACGGCGGGATCCACGCCCTCTCGCAGGTGATTCCGGAGGCCTTCATCGCGCTCGGCGAGGCCCTTCGCGAGGGCGACGACGACCGCGCGCTGACGCTTCACCGCCGGGCGATCGCGCCGCTGTTCGACCGGTGCGGGGACCACGGGTTCGCGCCCGTCGCGAAGGTCGCGGCCGCGCACCGCGGGTTCATCCCGGACCCCCGCGTGCGCCCGCCGCTCACGCTCCCGGGCGAACCGGCGCGCGAGGCGATCGCCGCCGACGTCGACGCGGCGCTCGACGTCGTCTGAGGCTCCGCCCGCGACGGCGAGGGCTCGCTCAGTCCCCGTCGACCGGCGTCCCGTCGGCCTCCTTCGGTCCCTCCGAGTCGAAGACGACGACGTCGCCGTCGGCGCGCTCGGCGGCTTCCGGGTCGTAGCCGTCGCGAACGCCGATCGCCTCCGCTAACTCGCGGACCGCGCGCTCCTTGAGCGACGCGGCGAGCGCCTCGGCGTCCTCGCGGGAGATGTCGCGGCCGAGCCCCTCGCACTCGTGGGCGCGGACGACCCCCGCCTCGTCGACCGCCTCGCCCATCGGCTGGCTCGTCCCGTCGAGCGCGACGCTGAACGGGTACGTCCGACAGATGAGCGGTCTGTCGTCGTGGACCGCGCAGGCGCCCGTTCCGTCCGTCTCCTCGTAGAAGGTGCAGTCGCCGCAGTCGTCGGTCGCGAGCGCCCACTCGAACGTCTCGCCAGTCGGTTCGCCCTCGTCGCCCTCGGAGAGGCCGAACGGCATCGGGCGGGCGACGTCGCGCCAGTCGTACGACTCGCCGAACCGCTCCTCGGCCGCGGCCGCGACTTCGCGGACCTCGTCCGGGAAGACCGTGGCCGTGTGGGGCTCACGGTCGGGGGCCTCGGCGTCGCCGCCGTGACACCCGGCGTCGCTCTCGCCGCTCCCGTCGCTCTCACCGACCCCCTCCCCGGCCGGCGCGCCGCCCGGTTCGTCGGGGGCGTAGCCGGTACAGCAGCCGCCGCAGCGCGTGCATTCGAAGCCGATCGCCTCGATGGCGTCGGCGAGGTCGTCGACGGCGAGCTCGCGGGCCCGCGAGAGCTCGGCTTCGAGCGGCTCCATGCGGACCGCTAGCGGCGCGGTCGGGTTAACGTCGTCCCTTCTCGCGGTGCGACGAGCGGCGTCCGGACGCGCGGTTCGCCGCCGCCGTCCGCTGTCCGCCGCCGCTCGCCGTCCGCTGCCCGCCATCCGCTGTCCGCCGCCGCCCGCTGTCCGCCGCCGCCCGCGCCGAAGGAGCGAAGTGCGACCGCCGCCTACCAGACGGCCGTGAAGGAGTACGAACGGAAGGGGCTCCTCGAACGGGTGAACCGCGAGGCCGCGACGGTGGGCGCGGACATCCCCGAGGAGATCGAGGTCCAGGGGGAGCCGATCGAGCTGCGGTCGTTCGTCTTCGAAATCAAGCGGCGCGACTCGGTCCCCTCGGGCGAGCGCGACCGCGTCGAGCGCGCGAAGCGGAACCTCCGCCGGGAGCGGTTGGCGCGGCTCGAACCGATCGAGGAGAACGAGGTGAGCTACGAGCGCGGCGAGGAGCTCGCGGCGTCGATCATCGGGATCGACCGCGCGCTGGAGGCGTTAGAGGGGCTCGACGCCCCCGACCCGGAGACCGAGGAACAGCGCCAGAAGGCCGCAGACCGCAAGCGCTGGATGAGCTTCCTGAAGAAGGCGCTCGGTCGGGACGACGCTGGCGGGGCGAGCGGTCGGACGCGGTTTTAAATCCGGAGGTGCTCCGATACGGACGTGATCCGCCCGTCTCAGTTCCCCGTGAAGTCGATCCGCGAGTCGCCGCTGTCGCCGTCGCGGCGCGAGTGGCCGAGCCTGACGAACTCGTAGGCGTCGTCGGCGAGGTAGACGCCGTCGCCGTCGACGGTCACGTCGACGCCCTCCAGCACGGCGCCCTCGCAGGGGCCGAAGTTGCAGTAGCCGCCGTCGGCCTCGAAGGTGGCGCCGTGCTTCTGACAGAACACCTCGCCGTTCCGCACGAAGGCCCCGTCGTCCTTGTCGATGCGCACGTCGGTCCAGTGCTGACAGTAGTTGCGGAACGCGCGCACCTCGCCGGTCGCCCGCGTGAGGATCGCCTCCGCCTCGGGGGCGCCGTCCTCTGATTCGCCCACGTCGCCCTCGCCGTCGTCGACACTCTCGGGGTCGACGGGCTGCAGCGTCACGAGCAGCGTGCTGTCCTCGGGAACCTCCTCGACGGCGGCGATTCGACGGTCCGCGTTCATAGGTGTTGGAAGGATAGGGCGGGTTTGAACGCTGTGATACCGGCGGGGATCAGACCGGGCCCTCGGATATCGTCGACCGGATACCGGCGGAGAATCACCCCGAAGCCCCAGCCGCTCGCTTATAAATCGGTGACGCCGCGATGACCGCCTCCGAAGCCCCAGCCGCTCGGTCGTATGTGGTTGACAGCAGCTCATCGACGAACACAGCCAAAGCCCCAGCCGCGAGGGCGGCGTACGCTCGCTGCGCTCCTCACTCGGTCGCTCTCGCTCCCTCGTTGCGGTGCTTTCGTCGCCTACGCCGCCCTCGCGGCTGCCCCTTTGAGCCCCCACCCGGCCGCACGGCACCGCAGCCTCACGCCTCCCCAGCCTCGTCGGCTCGGCGTTTACAAACGCCGAGCCGACTCCCTCGCGCGTGCTCCTCGCGCCCGAGGGGCGCTCGGAGGCACGCGCCCGCATCGCTCATTTATAAACCAGCATCGAGATCGGCCGTCGCTCGACTCACAGCCGCTCGTCGTCGTAGTACCGCTCCTCCACGCGGCGGTCGAACAGCCGCGATATCAGGGTGGTGAGGGGGCCCTCGACCCCGTCGCCGTCCCCGTCGACCGCGAGGCCGTCGACAGTCTCGACGGGCCGTATCTCCCACGTCGAGTTGGTGAGGAACACCTCGTCGGCCTCGCGGACCGCGTCGGGGGCGTACGTCCCCTCTTCGACCGGAATCCCCTCGTCCTCGGCGATATCGATCACTGTCCGGCGGGTGACGCCGGGGAGGATCGGCCCGTCGAGCGAGGGGGTCTTGAGGGCGGTGCCGTCGGCGAAGAAGAGGTTCGCGGTCGCCCCCTCGGCGACGTTGCCGTCGGCGTCGAGCATGAGGGCCTCGTCCGCGCCCGTGACCCGGAGTTCGAGCCGGGCCAAGATCCCGTTGAGGTAGTTGTGCGTCTTCGCGTCGGCGGGGAGCGCTCGCGAGGACGGCTTCCGCGTTTTCGTCGTCTGGACCGCGGCCGGACCGTCGTGAACCGGCTCCGAGTCCACCCCGCCTCGGGGGAGCGGCTTCGCGATCACGACGACGGTCGGGTCGACCTCCGGTTTCGGGTCGAGCGTGCCGGGCTGGACGCCGCGGGTGACCGAGAGCTTGACGTACGCGTCGGCGAGGTCGTTGGCCGCGAGCGTCTCGTCGATCCGCTCCTTCAGGTCGCCGTCCGCGAGGCCGTGGTCGAGCCCGAGCGTCTCGCAGGTGTCGGCGAGCCGCGCCGCGTGGTCGTCCCACCGGAACACCTCGCCGCCGTAGGCGCGCATCGTCTCGAAGGCGGCGTCGCCGTAGGCGAACCCGCGGTCCTCGACCGAGACGGTCGCCTCGCTCGCGGGCACGACCTCGCCGTCGACGTGATATCGGAGCGACTCTCCCTCACTCATCGGCGGTCCCCCGCTCGTGCGTCTCGCACGCCTCCACGAAGTTCGCCACCATCGCCTTTCCCCGCGGGGTGAGGATGCTCTCCGGGTGGAACTGCACGCCGACGTGCGGTTTCTCGCGGTGGCGCACGCCCATCACGACCTCGCGCTCGTCCTCGGTGCGGGCCGTCTCGACGACCTCGTCCGGCAGGTCGGCGCGCTCGACGCACAGCGAGTGATATCGCCCGACGCGGAGCCGGTCGGGGAGCCCCGCGAACACCCCGGAGCCGTCGTGGGTGATCGTCGACGGCTTCCCGTGGACGACCTCCGGTGCGTGACCCACCCGGCTTCCGCGGTTGGCGCACAGCGCCTGGTGACCGAGGCAGACCCCGAGCACCGGCCGATCGAGGTCGAAGACGGCGGTCGAAACGCCCGCCTCGGCGGGGGTGCCCGGCCCCGGCGAGACGACGACGCCGTCCGGGTCGAGCGCGCGGATCCCGTCGAGGTCGACCGCGTCGTTCCGCCGGACCGCGACCGCGCCGGCGACCTCGCCGACGTACTGGACGAGGTTGTACGCGAACGAGTCGTAGTTGTCGACGACGAGCACCCGGGCGTCCGAATCCCCGACGCCCGATCGCCAGCCGCCTTCGGCGTCGGCGGCGTCGGTGGCGTCCACGGTGTCGGCGCGTACGGGAGCCCCGCCGTCGGCTCCGGGGGTCGACGCGTCAGTCATCGCCCGCCTCCGGCTCCTCCGCGTCGCTCGCGCTCCCGTCCCCGTCCACCGCCATCTCGCCGGCGGCGAGCGCCTCGTCGATGGCGGTCACGAGCGCCCGCGCCTTGTCGAGCGTCTCCTCGTACTCCGCGTCGGGCTCGGAGTCGTGGACGATCCCGGCCCCGACGCGCAGGTGGTACGCCGCGCCGTGCCGGACCAGGGTCCGGATCACGATGTTCAGCGTCGCGCGGCCGTCGAAGCCGGCGGCGAGCATCGAGCCGGTGTACGGCCCCCGGCGCGTCGCCTCCAGCTCGTCGATGATCTCCATCGTCCGCGGCTTCGGCGCGCCCGTGATCGTCCCGCCGGGGAAACACGCCGCGATCGCGTCCGCGAGCCCCACGTCCGGGCGCGCCTCGCCCTCGACGAGGCTGACGAGGTGCATCACCTCGCTGTACCGGTCCACGCGGCGGTACTCCGCGACGTCGACCGTGCCGAACCGCGACACCTTCCCGAGGTCGTTGCGCTCCAAGTCGACGAGCATCGCGTGCTCCGCGCGCTCCTTCGCGTCGTCGGTGAGCTCCGCCTCCAGGGCCGCGTCCGCCTCCGCAGTCTCCCCGCGCGGCCGCGTCCCGGCGATGGGCTCCGTCACGAGCCGGGCGCCCCGGTCGGCGTCGTCGGTCGGGATACGCTCCAAGAGGAGCTCCGGGCTCGCGCTCACGAGGTCGACGCCGGAGGGGAGCGTTCCCGCCGCGTCGCCGCCGTCTCGTCCGGTCTCCGCCTCCCGCGAGAACTCGATCAGCCCGGAGTACGGGGCCGGATTCACCTGCCGGAGCGCGTCGTACGCCTCCACCGGGTGGACGGCGGCGGGGGCGCGAAGGCGCTGCGAGACGTTCGCCTGGAAGGTGTCGCCGTCGCGGACGTACCCCTTCACGCGGCGGACCGCCTCGGCGTACCCCTCGCGGCCGACGCCGCTCTCGAAGGTCGCCGTCGATGCGTCCGGATCGGGCGCGGGGCCGACCTCGGGATCGCCCGTCTCGATCCGGTCGATCAGGCCGCCAGCCCGCGCCGCCCCTTCGTCGAACAGCGCGTCGAGGGCGTCGCGGTCGGCCGTCGGATCGTCGACTCCCGTCGGGACGCGCGGACAGGCGGTCACGCGGAGGGTAACGGACGACGCCTCGTCCGCGTCCTCGTCGTTTTCAGCGCTCTCGGCGCCCTCGGCGTCCTCAGCGTCGGCCACCGGGCACTCCCACGCCGCGACGCGGTCGAAGACGCCGATCTGGAGCCGCGGGAGCCCGCGGTCGTCGACCGCGCCGGGGCCTGCCGGCGCGGACGCCGGAAACGACTCCAGCTCGCGGGCGACGTCGTAGGAGAGCCAGCCGAACGCGCCGCACGGGTAGGGGACCTCGCAGTCGCCCCGCGCGAGCCGCTCCCCGTCGAGGAGGCCCTGAAGCGCCGCGAGCGTCGGGCTCGGGTGGCGGTAGTCGCCGGTCGGGCTCCGGCGGCCGGCGTCCGGGCCGTCGGATGCGTTGCCGACCGAGGCGACGTCCTCGCCGCCCCCCGTCGCAACGACCGCCTCGTCCGAGACGGTCAGCCGCTCGACCGGGTCGACGCCGAAGTATCCCCAGCCTGACTGGCCGCCGGTGGTCTCGTAGCAGAACCCGCCGGGGCCGTCGCGGGCCCGGCGGTAGGCCGCGAAGGGATCGCCGACGGCGACCCGGAGCTCGACCGGGACCCGGGTCCCCGCGGGCGCCGCCGCGGCGACCTCCCGGAAGCCGTCCCGGTCGGTGTGTACCGATCGCTCCATGTCACTCGGTTCGGCGCGCACGACGAAACAGTTGCGGTCGCCGGTCTCAGAACTCCTTCGCCCGGTCGATCCACGTCGCGGCGCGGCTCTCGCCGACGCTGGCGCCCTCCGCGACCGCGTCGACGTCGGCGGCCGCGAGCTGCTCGACGCTGTTGATACCGATCTCGGCGAGCCGCTCGGCGTAGGCGGGACCGATCCCCTTGAGCTCCTCGACGTCGGTGCCCGTCCCCTCGACCTCGACCGCCTCGTCGTCGGCTTCGACCGTCTCGTCGTCGGCTTCGACCGCCTCGTCGTCGGCTTCGACCGTCTCGTCGGCGGCTTCGACCGCCTCGTCGGCTTCGACCGCCTCGTCGGCGACCCCCGCCGCTTCCGCCGGCTCGGCCGCCTGGGACGGATCCTCGGCGGCGCCCTCCTCGTCGACCAGCGAATCGGTCGATGCGGCCGCCTCGGTCTCCGTGGCGGCCGGCTCGTCGGCGTCCGTTCCCTCGTCCGGGACCGCGTCGTCGGCGTCGCTCGCCGGTTCTGGTTCCGACTCCGATCCCTGTTCGGGGTCGCTCTCGACGGTCACTTCCGTCTCCGTTTCGTCGCGTTCGGCGCGGCCGGTCCCGAACCCGAGTTTCTCCTTGATTTTCTGCAGTAGGGCCATCGACGAAGCATACGAACGTGGGATATTTAAAAACCCTCGCCGTCGGCCGTTCCCCGTCGCTTACCGCCCCTGGCGTCCGGCGACTCCGTCTCGCCTGTTTATAAGTTGCGTCGGTCCCTCCGGCGGATATGGACATCGTCAACCCGGTCATGTGGTCGCTCCACGTCGGCTTCGCGATCCTCTGGACCGGCAGCGTGCTGTTCGTCACCCTCGCCGTGCTGCCGCCGGCGCTCCGCGGCGACGTCGACGGCGACGCCCTCGGGGCGATCGTCGGCCGCCTCCGGTGGATCACTCGGATCGCCGCCCTCGCCTTCCTCGCGTCCGGCGGTCACATGGCCGGGACGCTGTACACGGTCGAGTCGCTCACCGGGACCGGCCGCGGCCACCTCGTGTTGACGATGATCGCGCTCTGGTTCCTGATCACCGGGCTCGTCGAGGTCGCGAGCGGGAAGCTCGCCGACGGGCTCGACGCCGGCAAGCTCCGCGAGCCGGCCCGCGACGCGAAGCCGTTCCTCTACGGCGCCGCCGGGCTCTCCGTGGCGCTCGTCGGTACCGCCGGGCTGCTGGCGACGCCCGGACTGATCTGACGGGGCCCGCCTCGGCCCCGCTCCGCGCTCACTCCAACTCCGCCCGCAGCGCCGCGTTCATCGCGTCGACGGGCGCCTCCCGTCCGGTCCATATCTCGAACGCCTCGACCCCTTGGAACAGCAGCATCCACGCCCCGTCGACCGTCGTCGCGCCCGCGTCGGCCGCCTCCCGCAGGAGCCGCGTCTCGATCGGCGCGTACACCGCGTCGAGCACCGCCAGGTCGCCGTGGAGGTGCGCCGCGGGGACCGGCGTCTCGTCGGGGGCCTCCATCCCGACGCTGGTCGCGTTGACCAGCACGTCCGCTTCGGCGACGCGCTCGCCGAGGTCGTCGAGGCCGCCGCCGGTCGCCCCGGGGACCGCCTCGGCGAGGGAGACGGCGCGCTCCGCGGTTCGGTTCGTCACGGTCACGCTCGCGCCCGCGTCGGCCAGCGCGAACGCCGCCGCCCGGCCGGCGCCGCCGGCCCCGACGACGACCGCCTCTCGACCGTCGAGCGCGACGTCGTGGCGCGCGAACGCCCGTTTCACGCCGGCCGCGTCGGTGTTGTAGCCGCGGGGGCGGTCGGCGTCGCCGTCGCGCAGCGGCCCGAAGTCGACCGTGTTGACCGCGCCGATGCGCTCGGCGAGGGGGGCGGCGTCGACCGCGTCGAGGACGTCGCGCTTGAACGGCACCGTGACGTTGAGGCCGGCCACGCCGAGGTCGGCCGCGCCGGAGACCGCCGCGGCCGCGGCGTCGGCGTCGGGCTCGAAGGTGACGTAGCGCGCGTCGATCCCGAGCGCCTCGTAGCCGGCCTCGTGGAGCGGCGGCGACAGCGAGTGCTCGACCGGGTTCCCGATCAGTCCGTACACGTTCATGGGCGCTCACGCGGCCGCGACCGAGAAAAGTGGCGCGGTCGCAGTGGGTCGACCGCGGGAATAGGCGCGGTCGGGGTGCGGAGCCCTCGCCTCCCCGGCCCTCACTTCCCGTCCGTCTCCCGGTCCGCGTCGATGACGTCCTCCAGCGTCTCGGTCCCGACGTCGCTCGCGAGCTTGACGCCGATCAGCGAGACGACGATTCCCGCGACGATGAACGCCGCGAGCCGCTGGACGGGCGTCACGCCCACGCCGATCGGCTCGAACGGGTCGATCACCGACTCCTGCGCGAGGAAGTAGCCCGCGAACCCGCGGACGACGAGCGAGACGGCGACGATGACGAACGGGAGGTTGAGGTAGGGGGTCCGGATCCCCTCGTCGCGGATCAGCTCGTCGAGGAGCCGCCCCACGGCCGCGGTCACGCCCCCGACCGCGAACCACGGGACGGCGGCGTAGGTGAACTCCATCGCCTCCACGAGCCGCGGGGCGCCCCCGAGCTCCGAGGCCGACAGCACGCCGAAGAACCCGCCCACCAGGGCGAGCCCGGCGGCGACGACGTACGTGACGATCGACACCTGACCGGCGTACAGCGCCTCCCGAACGCGCTCCGGCATCCCGGCGACGAACCGGTCGATCGCGAGCCCCTTGTAGAGGAGCGCCGCGCCGAGCAGCCCCGCGACGCCCGCGACCGCCTCGGCGGGGGAGAACCAGTAGAACAGCGCCGGCAACAGCAGGAGGGCGACCCCGAACGGCACGAGGATCGTCGACCGGAGCTGCTCGTCGGCGAGGAACTGCTTCAGCAGGTAGTACGTCGACTCGATGTCGCGGGCCTGGCGGACGACGACGCGGTCGACGGAGTCGACGGGGATCCGCGACTCCACGATCGGGAGCACCCGCTCGTCCTCCGCCGAGTCGACGACGACGACCGCGGCCCGGGGGTCGTACCGGTCCACGAGGTCGTCGAGCTGGGCGGCGATCGAGCGGTCGGCGCCGACGGCGGTGTCGCTCTCCGCCGACACGACCGCGACGACCGACTCCTCGCGCTCGTCCCGGAGGTCGCGGGCGACCCGAAGCGACTCGAGCAGACAGTTGACGCTGGCGTCCTCCGGGTCGCTGAGCCCGGCGTCGGTGACGAGCGACCGGACCGCCTCCCAGCCGGCGACCGGCATCGGGACGTTCGTGGCCCGGCCGATCGCCCCGGATCGGTCGATGCAGATGACCAGCGTCGTCACGCCTCGACTCTCGATCCGCCCGGATAAAAAGTTCTCCGTCGGCGAGGGGTTCGCCGGGGCCGGGGCCGATTCCGGGCGGAGGCGGGGCCGTCGCGCGGCCTCCAGCAGCGGAGGCGCGGCCTACCGCAGTTCGACGTCGACCTCGCCCCCCTCGCTCGTGAAGGCGCTCGCGACGCCGCTGCCGGCGGCGAACGCCACGCGCTCCGCGCCGATGCCGAGCCGCTCCGCGAGCCCGCGGTCAGGCGTGAACTCGCGGATCTCCGGCTCCGCGTCGATCAGCTCCGCGAGCCGGTCCTCGACGTCGTCCTCGGTGCCGAGCTCGTCGACGAGCCCTATCTCCAGGGCGTCGGTTCCGAGGTACACCCGCGCCTCGGTCTCCCGGATCGCCCCGGGGTCCATGTCGCGCCCCTCGCTGACGGTCTCGACGAACTGGTCGTAGTAGCCGTCGATGATCCCTTGGAGGTACTCCCGCTCGTCCTCCTCGATCTCGCGCAGCGGGACGCCGGCGTCCTTGTACTCGCCGGCGGTGAACTGCTCGTAGGATATCCCGAGCTTGTCGGCGAGTCCGGCCGCGTTCGGCCGGGAGCCGACGACGCCGATGGAGCCGACGAGGCTCGCGTCGCGCGCCCACAGCTCGTCGCAGCCGCTCGCGATCCAGTAGCCGCCGGAGGCGCAGGTGTCGGTCGCGTACGCGACCGTGGGGCCGTCGAAGCCGGCGGCCGCGCGCCGGATATCGTCGCTCGGGAGCACCTCGCCGCCGGGCGTGTTGAGCTCGACGACGAGCGCCTCGACGTCCTCGTCCTCGTCGGCCGCCTCGATCTGCTCGACGACGTCGTCGGCCGTCGTCCCGCCCGGTCCCGACAGCGGCGAGGGGCGGCCGCTCTTCCGGACGATCGGTCCGGAGACCGTCACCTTCGCCGCGTTGTACTCCTCGGCGTCACCGAACCGACCGCGGGTGAGCCGGGCGACGATCCGCCTGCCGGCCACCGTCGCCGTCGCACCGATCACGGCGGCCGCGAGGAGGTTCCGTCCGTCCGAACGCGCGTCGCTCTCCATACCGTCGGTTGGGGGCGCGCCCGTTTATATGGTGGCGCTACGGGTCGCCGCGGGGACCGGCGCGAGCGACGACCGCCTCCGCCGCGCTCGGAGCCGTCGCTGGGAGAATCGGAAAAGCCGCAAAACCGGGGGAAATCGTCGTCCGAGTTACAGCAGGCCGGTCTTCTGGAGCTTCATCAGGTCCTCGGTGTCGAGCGTCTCGCCCTCCTTGAACTTCTGGTAGATCTCCTCGGCCTCTTCCTTCTCCTCCTCGCGCTTCTCCGCGCGCTCGTCCTTGCGCTCGCGCTCCTCCTCCTTGTCGAGCTCGCGCAGGCGCTTCTGGACGCGCACGAAGTCCTCGTGGTGTCGGTCGGCGGCCTCCTGGGCCTCCACGAACAGCTCGTGCATCTCGTCGGCCTCGTCGCGGATGTCGTCGGCCTCGCGGTAGGCCTCGATCATCTGGTTGTGGTGTTCCTGGGCCTTGTCCGCGAGCTCCGTCACCTTCTGGTGGTGCTGGGACGCCTCGGACCGGACCTCCTCGGCCTCCTCGACCAGCTCGTCGAGCTCGCTGGTGTCGTCGACCTTGTCCTTCTTCTCGGCGAGCTTCTCGCGCTTCTCGTCGATCTTCTCGATGAGCTCGCGCTCGTCCTCCGCGTCGAGAACCTCGGTCTGCTGTCGGAACTCGAGGTCCTCGATCTCCTCTTTGAGCTCCTCGATGGACTTGCCGGAGCCGAGCTCCATGTCCTGTTTGAGCTCCTCGACCTCGTCGAACAGCTCGTTGGCCTCGGCGTTGAGCTCGTTGCGCTTGTCCTTGTGCTCCTGGACCTGCTCGTTGAGCTCGTCGCGCTTCTCGCGGTGTTCCTGGGCCTCGTCGACCTTCTCGCGCGTCTTCGCGTTGAGGTCGTCGCGCTTGGAGGCGCGCTCGGAGGCCATCTGGTTCAGCTCGTTGCGTCGGTCTCGCAGCTGACCGGCGCGCTTGATGAGCTGTCCCTTCGACCCGTTGTCGAGGTCGTCCTCGGAAAGGTCTACGTTGTCCGCTTCGTCCATCGGTTCGATGTCGTACTGATCGATGACTTCGTCTTTCGTTACCATTTTTTATCTCTCCATCACCGCTCCGGGGATGGCTGGTGCTCGCCGTCGTGCGTCGGGCCGTTCACAAGAGCTCCCGTTCATTTCAGCGTGCGATCCTACCAGCGCCGGAGGCGTTCTGGTACCAAATCCTACCGCCGGCCGACATATAAAGACTTCGGTGAATCGGGTGTAACCCGGTAGCACGGGCCGTATACCCGCCGATCCGTGCTGACCGATCACACACCCATCAGTATTTATGAAACGTCTACCGGGCCCCCGCCGGACGGGCGCCGCGGTCTCACGCGGGACTCACGACGCGTCGTCGCGGACCTCGTACGAGAGCACGACCCCGTCGTCGAACCGCTCCGCGTCAGTTAGGTCAAGCCGCGGGAACGCCTCGGTGAACCCCTCGCCGTCGGCGAGCGTCGGGGCGCCGCGACCGCCGATCACCATCGACCCGACGTAGACGTGGAGCTCGTCGACGAGGTCGGCCGCGAAACAGGAGTATATCACCTCGCCGCCCCCCTCGACCATCAGGCGGTCGACGCCGCGGTCGGCCAGCGCCGCGAACCCCGCGGCGAGGTCGACGTGACCGTCGTCGGTCTCGGGTTCGACCGCGACGACCTCGGCGCCGGCCGCCTCCAGCGCCGCGCGGCGCTCCTCCGTCGTCGCCGCCGAGACGAGCAGGTACGTCGTCGCCGCGTCGTCGAGGATCCGGGCGTCGGTCGGCGTCCGCCCTCGCGAGTCGACGACGACGCGGGCCGGATGGCCGGGGCGGCCGTTCCGCAGGCGCTGGACGCGGCGGTCCTCCTCGTCGAGGGTGAGGTGCGGGTCGTCGGCGAGCACCGTCCCGACGCCCACGAGCACCGCGTCCGCGGCGGCTCTGACGCGGTCGACCCGGTCGAAGTCCTCCGGGCCCGAGATGCGGAGCTGCTCCCGGCGCCGCGTCGCGAGCTTCCCGTCGACGCTCTGGGCGGCGTTGACGACGACGTGCATACGCGTGCGTGTCGCGGGCGGGGAATGGTCGTTTCGGTCGCCGACGGCGTCGCCGGCGGTTCCGTCACTCCGCGTCGCCGCCGCCGACCCCGTTCCGCACCTTCACCGCGACGCCGCTCGCGAACGCCTCGGCCTCCGCGCCGGAGAGCTCCGCGCGGCCGACCGCGAACAGCGCGTCCGCCTCGTCGACGACGAGCACCTCGTCGCCGGGGCGAATCCCGTCGTCGGCCGCGACCACGAACTTCGCGAAGGCGTTGCGCCCCTCGCGGACGAACGGCTCGCTCTCCTCGCCGACGACCATCCGGTGTCGCGGCTGGTCGAACGCCTCCCGCAGCCGCCGGCCGCCGGCGACCCCGAGCGTGAAGCGCCCGTCGGTGCCGTACGAGACGAGGCGGTCGCCCTCGGAGCTCCCGGGGGTGTCGTCGACGTCGCCGACGATGACCTGCCGCGGGCGGCCGCCGCTCGACCGGCGGACCGTCAACGGGTCGTCCGGGGGGAAGAGGGCGCGGCCCGCGCCGGCGCCGAACTGGTAGTCGGCGCCGGTCCGTAAGTCCGCCAGCGCGTCGGCGTCGGTCATACCCGCACTGTTCCGGCCACGCGCAAAGCCGTTACGACACGGCGCGGCCGGATCCGCGACGCGGAACGACCCGGATCCGCGACACGGGGCGGCCGGCCTACAGCTCGATCCGGTCGACGATCGACTCCGACCCGTCCCTGTTGCTGTGGGTGTTGATCGCGATCGTCTGTATCTGGTCTTCCACCAGCGACCCCTCCATCTTCGCCTTCAGCAGCGAGTCCACCTGGTAGACGCCCGCGGCGTTGTTCATCCGGATCACGACCTGCGCGGGGGTCTCCTCGCCCTCCCGCAGCGAGACGCGCTGGATCGCCTGCGAGGAAACGGTGTTGATTCCGCGCCCGCCCTCCTCGTAGGGGACCCGCGAGCGCCCGCGCTCCATGTCGAGCCCGTCGGCGATCCGAACGACCCCGGCCTCCAGCGTCAGCGGCTGCTCCTCCGTGTGGTGACAGAGGATGGCGTGGAGCACTTCCGCCTTCACGCGCACCTGCTCCGGGACGTCGTAGAAGGAGGGGAGGAGGCGGTCGAGGAGGTCGGCCGCGAGCGGGATCGAGTAGTACGGATGATCGTGGCGGTGAACGACGTGGCCGATGTCGTGGAGCGTCGCCGCGAGCGCGATGACCACCGGCTCGTCGGCCTCGTCGAGCCCCTGTTGGCGAGCGCCGTTGAACTCGACGCCGCCGTCCTTCAACAGGTCGTACAGCCGGAGCGCGCGGTCCCGCACGATCTCGACGTGCTTGGCGCCGTGGTCGTTGTACCCCTTCCGGTCGACGGGGTTGACGTTCTGCGCCTCCAGGTACGCGGTGATCTCCGCGTCGGCGGCGATCCGGTCGAGCATCTCGTTGAGGCGGTCGTCGGGGAAGGCGTGGTCGGCCTCGGGGTCGTACTCGTGGCGGTCGGCGTCGGTGTCGGGACGGATATCCGGGTCGGTCGCGGCGCCGTCGCTCGGGGGGACGGGGTCGTCCGGGTCGGTCGACGACTCGGCGGGATCGGTCATGAGATCGGTGAAGACGCGTCGGCGACCTAAAAGGTGTGCGTGCCCGGTCCGGGCGCGGCGTCCCGGGAGCGCGCCTCGCCGGGCGGCAGTTTCGACCACAGACACAACTTATAAGCGGTACAGGCGTCCAGTACGGGTGTGATCCGACCCGCGTCCGGACGCGGCTCGCCGAGGCCGTCAGCGACGCGGCTCTTCTCGAAAAAACGCGCGTGAGCCGTCCGCCGGCGGGAGTGGCGACCCCGTCCCGGACGACCCCCGACCCGCGCGCACCGTTCGTTTCCCGACCGACCGCAGACGACCACGAACACTGGCCGACCGCAGACGGCAGCAGCGTTCGACCGACCGCAGACACCCACAGCGCACCCATGACAGACGCGACCACCACGACGCCCTACGGAGCCCGAACCGAGACGGACCGAGACCAGACGACCGAGCCCTTCGAGGGGGTGTACCCCGCGATGACGACCCCGTTCACCGACGATAACGAGGTCGACCACGCGCAGCTCGCCGACAACGCCCGGCACCTCGAACGCGCGGGCGTCGACGGGGTCGTCCCGGTCGGCTCCACCGGCGAGTCGGCGACGATGACTCACGACGAGCACGTCGACGTGATCGAGACGGTCCGGGACGCGCTCGACGACATCCCGGTCATCGCCGGCACCGGCTCCAACAACACCGCCGAGGCGCTCTCGCTGTCCCGGCGGGCCGCCGACGCGGGCGCCGACGGCCTCCTCCTCATCTCCC
>NZ_NHOY01000078.1:0-206 GCF_002252755.1 Halorubrum sp. Hd13
GCGAGAGACAGCGGGAGTGGGCGGGAGAGCGAGAGGAAACGAGAGGGTGAGAGGGATCGGGAAAGCCTGCGGAAACGAGAGGGAGAGAAAGGGCGGGAAAGCGAGGAAGACGTACCGTGCGTGGAACCGACTCCGGCTACTCTCCGTCCGGCGACGACACCCGCACCACCTGCTTACCGATGTTGTCGCCGGCGAACAGCCCGAGG
>NZ_NHOY01000078.1:288-80515 GCF_002252755.1 Halorubrum sp. Hd13
GACGGCGACGCGCGCGTCGAGGTTCAGCTGCGCGAACACGGCGTCCGTGATGGGCCCGCCGACGTTGTCGAAGTAGACGTCGACGCCGTCCGGCGCGGCCGACTCCAGCGCGGCGCGGTAGTCGTCGGTCGTCTCGTAGTTGATCGCCGCGTCGAAGCCGAGGTCGTCGGTGAGCCAGTCGGTCTTCTCGTCGCTACCGGCGAAGCCGACGACGCGGCAGCCGTTTCGCTTCGCGATCTGGCCGACGACCGAGCCGACCGCGCCCGCGGCGCCGGAGACGACGACCGTGTCGCCGGGCTTCGGCTCGCCGACCTCCAGGAGCCCGAAGTAGGCGGTCCGCCCCGGCATCCCGAGGGCGCCGAGGTAGGCCTCGGGGGCGGCGACCGCGGGGTCGACCGGGGCAACGTCGGCCGCGTCGAGCGCCGCGTAGTCGGCCCACCGGCCCTCGCCCGTCACGAGGTCGCCCGCCTCGTACGCGTCGTGTTCGCTCTCGACGACCTCGCCGACGACGCCGCCGTTGAGCGGGTCGCCGACCGCCCACGGCTCGGCGTACGATTCGGCGTCGCGCATCCGACCGCGCATGTACGGGTCCACGGAGAGGTAGCGCGTGCGAACGAGGAGTTCGCCCGGCGCGGGGGACGGGACGTCGGTCTCCCGCAGTTCGAAACAGTCCTCGTCGGGCTCGCCGGTCGGGCGCTCGGCGAGCACCCACTCGCGGTTGGTGTCAGTCACGGTCGGCGTTGACCCCTGTGCCCCAATAGGGTTTGGACGCCAGCAGGGCATGGGGCCGAATGGGGGGCGACGGCGACCCAGCTTCGCCGGGTGATTTTTTCCGACGGCCCGCGAGGGTGACGGGTATGGACGCGTTGCACTCGTTCGAGGGGCAGACGCTGCGAGCGATCAGACGAGACCTCCACCGCCACGCCGAGGCGGGCTGGAAGGAGTTCCGGACCTCCGCGCTGCTGGCGGCCGAACTCGACGGCCTGGGGTACGACGTGCTCGTCGGCGAGGACACCGTCGCGCCGGACGAGCGGATGGGCGTGCCGCCGGCCGACGAGGTCGCCGCGGCCAAGGAGCGCGCTCGGGAGGCCGGCGCGCCGGCGGAGTACCTCGACGCGATGGGCGACGTCACCGGGGTCATCGCGACGCGGGAGTTCGGCGACGGCCCGACGATCGGACTGCGGACCGACATCGACGCGCTCGAACGACAGGAGGCGATGGACGACGACCACCGCCCGGCCGCGGAGGGGTTCGCGAGCGTCCACCCCGGCGAGATGCACGCCTGCGGCCACGACGCGCACGCCGCGATCGGCGTCGGCGTGGCCCGGGCGTTCGCCGAGAGCGGGTTCGACGGCACGCTGAAGTTCTTCTTCCAGTCGGCCGAGGAGGGCGGGCGCGGCGGCAAGCCGATGGCCGAGAGCGGCCACCTCGACGACGTCGACCACCTGCTCGCCGTCCACGTCGGCCTCGACGAGCCGACGGGCACGGTCGTGTCGAGCTACGACGCCCCGCTGTCGAACGCGAAGGTCGACGTGACGTTCTCCGGGGAGCCCGCCCACGCGGGCGGCGAGCCGCACGCCGGGCGGAACGCGCTGCAGGCGGCGACCGCGGCGATCGGGAACCTCTACGGGATCGCGCGCCACGGCGACGGCGCGACGCGGGTCAACGTGGGCAGGGTGAGCGCGGACAACGCCCAGAACGTGGTCTGCGAGGAAGCGACGATGCGGGTCGAGGTGCGCGGCGAGACCCACGACCTCAACGAGTACATGCTCGGGCGGGCCCGCGAGGTCGTCGACGGCGCGGCGACGATGCACGACGTCGACGTCGAGGCGAGCCTCTACGGGAAGACCACGACCTTCCGCAACGACGACGCGGTGGTAGACGTGGTCGAGGCCGCGGCGGAGGCGACGCCGAGCGTCGACCGGATCATCGAGAAGGAGTTCGGCGGCAGCGAGGACGCCTCCTACCTCATTCGCCGCGTGCAGGACCAGGGTGGGACCGCCACGTACCTCGGCGTCGGCGCGAGCAATCCCTCGGGCCACCACACGGCGTACTTCGACGTCGACGAGGACGCGATCGACGTCGGCGTCGACGTGATCGTCGACGCGATCGGTCGGCTGGCCTGACGTATCCCGCTCGGGGGTCTGACGTATCCCACCCGGGGTCTGACGTATCCAACCCCGGGGGTCTGATACGGTGGCGGATGCCCGGCGGACGCCCGGCGGACGCGCCGAGGCGGGACGCTCAGGTCGAGTCCGTCGACAGCACGAACAACGCGCACGCGGCGCCGAGCACCAGTATCGCGATCAGGAGGACCGGCATGATCGTTTCCAGCTGCGCCGCGCTCAGACCGAACAGATCCCCGCTAGCGGTCATGCGCATTTCAAGCTATCCAGCGGGTGACCGTCGTCGCCGCCCTAGTTCATCCCTCGCCCAACGGGATCGAGAGGCCGCCGGCCACGCGCTCGACGTCGGTCCCGAACGCCGCGGAGCGCTCCGCGACGGTCTCCCGAACCCACTCGGCGACGTCGGGGTCCGCGATCGTCGCCGCCTCGTCGACGATCGCGGTCGGCTCGACGAACAGCTCGTCGAGGTCGCCGTCGCGGACGACCAGCTCGAACAGCGCGCTGCGCTTGTTGTGAACCCCCTGCCGGTCGACGTAGTCGACGTAGTCGTCGACGAAGTCGCCCGCGTCGTAGACGATCGGCCGCCCCCGATACACCTCGACGCCCTGGAGGACGTGCGCGCTGTGGCCGTGGACGACGTCGACGCCCCGATCGACGAGCCACCGCCCGAACCGCTCGTGGACCCGCCGCGGTTCGGTCTCCCAGTTCGCGCCCCAGTGCAGGGAGGCGACGACGAGGTCCGGATCGTGCGAGCGGGCGCTCTCGAGAACCCCCTCGACGAGCGAGCGCGTCGCTGGGATCGAGGGATCGAGCGTCGCGAAGGCGGTGCCGGGCTCTTCTTGAGCCGCAGCGAACGCCTCGGACTGGTCGGTGAGGCCGAACGCCGCGACCGTGACGTCGCCCGCCTCGAACACCGCCGGCTCGAGCGCCGCCCCGAGATCGGTCCCGGCACCGGCGTGGGCGATCCCGGCGTCGCCGAGGTGCGTCCGCGTGTCGCGGAGCGCGGGCTCGCGGAAGTCGAGGATGTGGTTGTTCGCGAGCGAGACGAACGAGGCGCCGGCGGCCTCCAGCGCCGGCACGGCGAACGAGGGATCCGACCGGAAGTAGTACACCTTGTCGGGCCACCGCGTGCCGCGCTCGGAGACGCAACACTCCAGATTGGCGACGAGCCCGTCGAGCTCCGCGAGGCGCGGCAGCGTCGGCCCCCAGACCCCCGCGGGGTCGTCGTCGGCCCACCGCTCGTTCACGCTGCGCCCGAGCATGAGGTCGCCGACGAACCCGAGCCGCGCGTCGACGTCGGCGGCGTTCGGGTCCTCGCGTCCCCCGGCCTCGTCGTTACGTCCGCCCGACGGGGACGCGACGCAGCCGGCGACGCCCGCCAGTCCGGCGACGCCCGACGCCAACAGGGTTCGGCGAGTTCGCATCGCTCGCGGCTTCGGCCGGCGTCGATTTCAAGCCACCGAGTGCGCACCGGCCGCGTCCGGCCGGGGTCAGTACTCGATCGCCGCGGAGTACCGGTCGAGCACGAACACGAACGCCGCGCCGACGAGCGCCGCGAGCGCGAACCGCGGCGCCGCCCCCTGCCACGACTCCCCGCTCTCGGCGAGTCGAGTCGAGACCTCGAGAAGCGGCGCCCGGAGCGCGCCGACGACGAGGCTCACGAGGAACGCGAGCGTGGCGGCTCGAGCGCGGGCGAGCGCGTACCTGACCGTGTGCGCGATGGTGAACAGCCCGACGACCCCGCCGAGGAGAAACGTCAGGACCGGCGGGAGCGTCTCGACGAGCGCGTCGCTCCCGTTCCCGGTCAGGAACGCGGCGAGCCCGTCGACGGCCCGGCTCACGGTCCCAGACATGTACTCGTACTGGCCGAGCACGATCAGGAGGAGCGACCCCGAGATGCCCGGGAGCACCATCGCGCTGACCGCGACCGCGCCGGCGACGAAGACGAGCGGCAGCGAGCTGCCGAGGCCGGCCGAGGCGACGCCCGAGGCGAGAAAGGCAAGGAGGAAGCCCGCGACCGCCGCCGCCTGCCGCCGGGGCGTGTCGAGCGTGACGCCGCGGAGCAACACCGCCGCGCTCGCCGCGATCAGCCCGAAGAAGAAGCCGTACGTCGCGACCGGCCGCGTCGCGAGCAGGTAGTTGACGCCGCTCAACACGGTGACGACGGCCGTGCCGATCCCCGCGCCGAGCACGAGCAGGAAGGCGCCGTCGATCTCGTGGAACGCGGCGCGGGCGTCCGGGATATTGGCGGGTCGGACGCCGGCGAGCACGCGTCGAATTCGAGACGGGTCGACCGCGGTCACGGCCGCGATCAGGCGCTCGTAGATGCCGACGATGAGCGCGATGGTGCCGCCGGAGACGCCGGGGACCGCGTCGGCGCTCCCCATCGCGACGCCCTTCAGGTACAGCGTCGCCCACTCTCGAAGGCCGGCCATCGCTGGTTACGGGCTCGCGCCGATGCCGACGGTCGCCTCGGCGACAGCGTCCGCCCCGACCGGCGTCGCGGGCGCGACCGTCGCGCTCTCGTTGCTCGATCCGTCGCCGCCGTCGGAGCCGCTCCCGTCGACCGGACAGTCGGGGTCGCCGCTCGGGCAGTCGATTATCTCCTCTTCGAGCTCGACCGTCGCCGCGGCGTCGTCCGCGCCGACGACCTGCCCCTCGGTCACCTCGACCTGCCCGACGCGCTGCGTGGTGTACAGGTCGTCGCCGGTCGTCTGCGCGGTGGTGATGGTGTACGCGCCCGTCGCGCGGACGCTGGTGTTCGTGTAGCCGTTCTCCGGGCCGAACTCGTCGTACCCGGTCGACGAGTACGGCACCGTGAACGCGAACTCGCCGTTCGAATCGGCCTCGGCGTACTGCGTGTACTCGAAGGTCCCTCCTGCGGGCTTCCGCATCTCGACGGTCGCCTCGACCTCCTGACCGGGCTCGGCGCCCGAGCCCTCGATCGTCGCGCCGGGGACGCGTTCGAACGTCTTCACGTAGTCGTCCTGGAACGCCGCGAGGAAGGACTCGCCGAGAATGTCCTCGACGCTGGTCCCCTCGGGGACGAGCTGCTGGAGGACACGGACCTGCAGCGCCGAGGGCGACTGTCCCTGCGCCTGCGAGGCGTGGACGAGCCGGTGGTGTTCGAGCGCGGCGACGCGCTCGGAGGGGAGGTCGCCGACGCCCCCGATCTGCGCGCTTCCGTCCTGCTCGACGTACTCGCGCGCCGCGGTCATGTTGTCGAACTGCCGCACCGTGGCTGTCGGATCGGCCGGGAGCGTGTTCACCTCGACCTGCCCGCCGCTCCGTGTCTCGGCGGTCCGCGTCTCCCAGTCGACAACCACGGGCTCGGGGTCGACCGCGCTACCGTAGTGCTCGTACAGCCGGATCATCTGGCTCTCGTGGTAGCGCTGAGTGTTCACCTGCATCACCGTCCGGAAGCCGCCCTGCTCGGTCTGCTGGTAGAGCACGCGGTTGAAGTCGGAGCGCGTCTCGTTGCCCGAGTAGAACGTGACCGGCGCGCCGAACTTGGAGTTCGGCGAGGCCATCTGCCAGTCGACCATCACGTAGCGGGTGTGTTCGCCCTCCGTGCTCTGGCTGGCGAGCACCTCGCGGGCCGCCTCCTCACTCGGCGCGAGGAGGTAATCCGCGGCTTCGCCCGCGTTCTGCTGGAACGGATTCGCGTTCGGAATGCGCTCCGCGCGGGTGGTGATCCAGTGACCGTAGTCCCACCACGACTGCACGCCGTACGCGCCCTCCGGATACTCGAAGTCGCCGTCGGCCGGGCGCTCGTAGGTGCCGTACAGCTCCATGGGGTTGTCCGCGCCCTCGAGCTCGCCGGGCGTCGGCGTCTCGTCGTTCATCCACTGGAGGCTCCCGTCCCACTGCGTGACGCCCCCGGGACCGGTGTTGGCGCCGGCGGCCCACACGGGGGTCGCCATCGCGACGAGCGGGACGATCAGGACGACGACTAAGGCGATCGCGACCATCGCCTGCCAGCCCTCGACGTCGCGGACGTCGTCAAGCGACCGGAGGCTGATCGCGTCGAGCGCGACCTGCAGGAAGTACGCCGCGCCGACCGCGACGATCACCGCGAGGTAGTAGTTGAAGCGGGTCTGCGTGAACGCGGCGCTCCCGATGAACGCCGCCCACACGACGAAGTACAGCTCCTCGGCGTCGTACTCGACGAGGAACGTCGCGCCGACGAGGAGAGCCGCGGCGATGACGAGGCCGACGACCTGCCAGCTCACGCCGACGACGCTCCCGACCGCGTCGTAGAGCTGGGGGACCGCGTAGACAGAGCCGACCACGGCGAGCGCGGCCGGGATGTAGAGGGTGTGGGTGCTGTCGTCGGAGCGGTACAGCGGGCGGGCGACGATGTAGAGCACCGCGGCGAGCGCGAGGAAGAACGCGAAGCCGTACTGCGAGAGGACGAAGTCGGAGAAGGCGGCCTCCTGAAGTGGCGGTTGGCCCTCACCGATGGTACGGAGGTTAGCGCTTGCGCTGAAGCCGACGAAGTTCAGGAGATTGCCGGTGATCGTTCGCCAGAGAGAGGGAAGCGCCAGCCAGATGACGCCCGCGGACGCGAGGATGAGACCGCCGACGGCCGGCGGATAGGTGTCGACCCCGAGTTCGCGAGACTCCCACTGGCGAGCGAGCCACGCGAGGAAGACGGCGCCGAGGGCAACGCCGATCGGGAGGACGACCTGCGTGAGCGAGTAGCTGGTGACGCCGAACGAGAAGTTGTCGAGTGGGATCAGTTGCATCAGGCCGGTGACGCCCATCGCGACGGCACCGGTAAAGGCGATCGGTTCGGGCGTGGTACCGTGGTACACATCGCTGGTTATCTTGATCGCGAGGAAGACGCCGGTAAACCCGACCATGAGGACGCCCGGCTGCCACGTCCACATATAAAGGCCTAGTGCGACGCCCGCGGCGGCCGCGTACGCGGTCGGACGCTTCAGCGCGTCCCAGTCGCGATCGACGACGAGTTCCCAGACAGGCGCCTCGCGCTCGGCGACCGCGAAGGCGACGAGGAACGCGAGGACGGCGAGACTCTGGAAGAGCACTTCGGCCGCACTGTGGTCCGGGAAGCCGACGAGACTGTAGCTGAAGAAGGTGCCCGGCAGGAGCGCGAGGACGACGACGGCGGCGGCCGCGGCGAATCGGTCGACGAACCGGCGCGCGATGAAGTAGGTCGGGATCGCGACGAGTGCACCCGCGATGGGGGCCATGATGAGCATGACTTCCTCGGTGCTGCCCATGATCGGCCGGGCGATCCAGACGCTGACCGCCATGATGTGGTCCCACAGCGTGCCGAACTGCCCGGCCGACCGGCCGACGGGGAAGCCAGTCCAGACGTCGAAGGGGAGGCTGTTCGGCCAGTTCTCGAGGAGGTAACTGGTCTCGCGTAAGTGGTACCACGCGTCGTTGCCGCGGAAGTACACCTCGCCGTTCTGTATGAAGTTACCGTACGATCGAAGACGAGTCCATAGCATGAACACCACGGCCCCGAGGAGGACGGGGACGTGGTACCACC
This sequence comes from Halorubrum sp. Hd13, assembly GCF_002252755.1. Lineage (GTDB taxonomy): Archaea > Halobacteriota > Halobacteria > Halobacteriales > Haloferacaceae > Halorubrum. The sequence continues at coordinate 7,936 of NZ_NHOY01000078.1, forward strand.
GTTGGAGGACCTCGAAGGGTGATCTCTCGTGGTCCCTGACGGCGTCGGTTTGCTCGCTCATTACACGATGCCACTACCAAAACGTCCATAAGACTTGTTATATACCGCCCGGCGGCGGGTTCAGAACCCTTATTGATCCGGGGAGAAAATTCGGCGACAATGAAGGTCTCCGTCGTCGTCTGCACGTACACGATGGACCGCTACGACGTCTTCACGGAGGCCGTCGAGAGCGCACTCGCGCAGACGTACGACCCGATCGAGGTCGTGCTCGTGATCGACGGCAACCCCGAGGTGTACGAGCGGGCGGTCGAGGATTTCGGTGACTATGAGAACGTCGTCATTTACGACAACGACGAGAATCGGGGGATCTCATACAGTCGGACGCGGGGCGCGGAGCTGGCGTCAGGCGAAATTGTCGCGTTCATCGACGACGACGGGGTAGCCGAGGAAGACTGGATCGCGAAACTCGTCGAGGTGTATGAGGACACAGATGCGATTGCGGTCGGCGGCGACGTCCGTCCGAATTGGAAAGGCGAGCAACCCGCTTTTTTCCCCGAAGAGTTCTACTGGCTCGTCGGCTGTGTTGAGCCGGAGTTTGCCGAGGACGGCGAGGAGGTTCGGAACACTTACGGGTCGAACATCTCATACCGTCGTGAGAAATTTTTGGAAGTGGGCGGGTACGACCCGAACACGGGCCGGAAGGGCGACAAACACTTACAGGCGCACGAAGCACCGGTCGGCATTCGTCTGATCGAGGAATTCGGACAGGGGATGGTGTACGCTGAGGATGCCGTGGTGCATCACACACTGTTCGAATACCGTGGGGAGTTCCGGTGGCTGTTGTTCCGATCGTTTTGGCAGGGCTACTCGAAGCGCGTGATGGACCTCCTGTATCCGCAGGCACCCGATGCCAAGGGCGACTATCTGAAGTGGTTAGTAGCTGATCGGGTGCTACGGCGGCTGAAAGGGTTACTCCTATCACCCTCGACAGCGGTAGTATTACAGTTGGGGGCTATCGCCGCGTTCACCGCAGCGGTTGGGTTAGGATATATTTACGCGACGCTGACTCCGAATTTGGTGGAACAGGCTAACGCGTAGGGGCACGGAGGTTACGTTTGGTGCCGAACAAAAACTCGTAGTAATAGCCCAGTCCACGAGTTGCAAGCATGGCAACAGATAGAAAAAAGAACACTATGCGAGTAAACACTGAGATTGGAGACTCCTCTGCATCATTCCCACTCGGTCTCGTTGGGGTTGGAGGAAGTCCGGGACGGCCGAAGCGATCTGGGTAATACCGTTGCTTCTGGGTAAAACCGCGGCCTACGCGGAAGTTCTTTTTCCCGAGTGATTTGACCGAGGTTCGAGCAGGATGGAATACGGTAGCATCTGCGGCGTATCCTTGTGTGTAACCTGCCTCGAAGACTCGTTCGCCAAACTCTCGATCACCGCCTGAGGTGAGTCTTGCATCAAACTGTCCGATATCATCAAAAACATAGCGCCGGACAACCAGCGCACATGTCGGTGCGTAATGCTCCTCCCGGAGATACCACTCTACTGGAAATCCCGTCCGGACATCGTACCGACCGACAAGCGTGTCTGTTGGGAGTGTTAGTTCTACATTGCAACCGAGGTAGTCCGCGTTTTGACGCTGCATGGCATCTAATGCGGTCTCAAACCAGTCATTGTCGATAGTTTCATTAGCATCAAGAAACGCAATGATGTCGCTCTTGGTATGTTCGATACCTACGTTGCGAGCGGCGTATGATCCCTGAATTTCATCTTCGACGAGAAGGTGAATATTTTGATACTCATTAGTATAGTCTTGAATAACTTCACGGGTGTGGTCAGTCGACCCGTTATCCACTACGAAAACAGTGAGATCATGAAATCCCCGCAACGAGCTAATCGACGCTAGTGTATTTCGAATCCCGACTGGATCGTTGTAAACTGGAATGACTATCGAAACAGAGTGCGAGGGCATAGTGAACTGTTTATCTTAACTCCGTTGTGTAAGTGATTTAAATACATTGAAGTAGCCTCAGAATTTCTTTAATTCGCATTGTATTCAGATATGTGTGATTAACATTTTGAGGGGCGATCAAAACAACATCGCCCCGGTCTGCTGGTCCCGAGTGACGCAGTCGCTCAGACGGTATAGTAACGCATTGAAGAATATGGCGACAAACCGCTCACAATCCCCAGTCATTAAAATCCTCCTGGGCCTCAATAGAAGTAACATGGAAATCGGACAGATTCCAGCCCGTTCAGTTCGCAAATTCACCAAAGACGGGGCAAAAGAACTCATTCATGAGGGTCATAATGTTCTAATCCAGGATTTATTTCTTTTTAGAATCATGTACAAAAATTTTCTTAAACAAAATATAAATATTCTCACACGAAACGACATATACGGAACCGATCGGTGTCTATCGTTTGGTCAGTTTGATGGATCAATGCGGTACAAGGGGGAAGCTGGGTTTCGGGGAGCGGACCAACCGAAGCAGTACGTCGCAGGTGACCGGTTCGTGTGCGATTTTGACGACGCTACGATCCTTGGACCAGTTGGGCCAGGACTCACAAAAGAAGGAACTGTGATTGCGGATACGGTGGGTTCTCCACCTCTTGTTTCAAGGCGAACAGGCGTTTCACTAGCCCAGTCTATATCTAAGAATGGGATCCGGCCAACGCTTAATGCTCTCCAAGGGGAAGCAACCTATACAGATAAGATCGATGTCGCGGCTCACGCGGTCTCACCTTGGAACAACTACTATCACTGGAGTGTTGAGTGTCTTCTCCGAGTGAGACTGCTTGAGCAATACGGTGACCGGACGGGAACGTATCCGACCCTCCTTGTTCCAAATAAGCGTCCGTCTTGGATTGATGAATCACTTGAACTGATCAATTACACGGGAGATATCGCAGGTCTCAAATCCGGAGTAGTAGACGTTGAGAAGTTGGTTGTGCCGACATTCCCCGATCCGATCCCACAGGAATGTGCGTGGATTCAAGATCGAATGCGAGAGCAGGTGACAACTAGCGGCGAACAGAATCAACGTGTGTTTGTTGCACGCCAAGATGCAACTGTTCGCCGTATTGCGAACCGAGACGCTGTACAGCAGGTGTTCGACCGGTATAATATCGACACGTACCTACTTGGAGAGCTGAGTGTTAAAGAACAAATTTCGTTATTTAGTGACGCTGAGGTTGTCGTGGGGCCACACGGAGCGGGGTTAACAAATATTCTGTACGGATCGGATCTGACAGTCATAGAGCTGTTTGGTGATAAGACAATGGCAACGTTCGATCGCCTTGCTGAAAGTATGAGCCACGAGTATCGCTATCTGCAGTGTGAACAGGCCGGGCTAGATATCCGCGTGGATGCGAAAGAATTAGAAGCGACACTACGTGACGTTCTCACTACTGACTGACAGATTAAAGTAGCCTAGAGATATCCTAAGTCCTCAAGCCGTTTCTCCGCAGATGTTGATTCAGTTGTCGATTCAGGATCGGGAGCATACGAAGTGTATGTCTTTTCATCAGTTGCAGAAGTTTCCGCCCAAGGAACCTTCCGCATGCATGGAAGTGGACAGCCAATCACATGCCGATAAAAGCCGTACTCCCCGAACGCTTCACCATGATCGGCTGTAATCGCCACCTTTTCCGCGTCCAAATTCTCTAGTAATCGTTCCACCTCATCCAAAACAAATCTGAGATTGGTCAGATATGCAGTCCATGCAGCGCCACGGGTTATCTCACCCGACCGAAGAGAATCAAATGGTTGAAACAGATCCTCATCTGTCGCGAGTGGATACGGGTCATGTGGGTACATGTAGTGTACGATGAGCTGTTTTGTTGGTTGTGCGCGGCCAGCAGCAATCGCTCTATCCGTCGTGTATCTTGGATGAACGCGTGAGCCAACTTCACCGCAAATTGACCACTCTGAATCGTCATCGAATTGAGCACGCCACAGTTCTTCGATATATCCAAATGAAGCTGGGTTCACCACGTCGTACTCTGATGGGCCGAATGGGGCGGCTGCGTGGCCAGTATCCCCATTCTGCGTAAGAACACGCTCAGTATAGGTATTACCAGATATATATGCTGTCTGTTCGATTTCACTTCGATATGTCTCATCAAATGTGTGATTCATCCATTCAAAGGATGTACTTCCAACAGACGTTATTGAATCATCGGCGGTCAGAAATTCGTACTCATTTTCAACTTCGCGAAGTGCATCCACGCGACAGGCGTCAAGGATAATCAACGCGTCCCAGTCCCGGTTATACACGTTTGTACCCCATGGCCACCGTTTAGTAATGCTCAACAGGAATGCAATATATACATAGTAAATAGGTCGCAGCAGGCGTGATATTAGTGGTTTCTTGGTATCCCGGAGGTTAGCATAGCTCTGTGACACCCATTTTCGAAAACTAATCGTCATTGCCGGAGACATTCATTCTGGATAAATATTGGTACCGAAATCATCATTCCTCTGCCTCACCGAAGTTTACATAAATATCTATGTGGACTTGTACTCATGGATAAGCCGAACATTCTTTTATTAGTCCTTGATAGCGTTCGTGCTAAAAACGTCAGTCACTTGGGGTATCAACGAGAAACAACACCAGAGTTAGATGCGTTCTCCAAACAATCGACCACCTATTTGAACGCACGATCTCCAGGGATACACAGCATCTCAAGTCATATAAGCATTTTTACTGGTTTAGAAGTTGCTCAACATCAGGCGACATCTCACACCGCACAAATTGAATCTGGACATACGATTTGGGAGGAACTCACAGGTGAAGGGTACCGCACTGGCTTGTTTACGCCCAACGCCATTGTCGCAGAATCCTCCAATCTTGCATCGTTTTTCGAGACGGTCGTTGGACCCAAACGTCAAAAATTAGTATTTCCGGAGGCGCTCGGCCCTAGTCAGGTTGATGGGAACACAAGCTACGGAGAGTATCTCGTAGCCGCTGCTCAAAGTGACTCGCCTGTTAAAGCCATCATCAATGGGATTTATAGAGAATTTGGGCGATCGATCTCAGCCCATGATCCTATGCAAGAACACGCTGGTGAGTATCTTGATGCGTTTCAGACATGGCGTGACTCAGCTGACGGACCATGGGCAGCCTGTGTTAATCTCATGGACGCACACTATCCGTACCTGCCCCAAGAGCGTTACAGTCAATGGGGCGGCAGCTCGCTTGAGAAGCTTCACCAGAAAGCAATGGGGGGCCCGCTGACGGCCCAATATCTCGGAGACCGGCCCTTCTGGGAACTTGAGGCCACAGAAAACATATATGATGATTGCATTAGGCAAGTTGATGATTATGTTGGTGACTTCCTCACAGAACTGGAGAATGAGGGGGAACTCGACGAGACACTCGTCGTCATCACGAGCGACCATGGGGAGGGATTCGGCGAGTACAGCCTCCTCAACAGTAAAGTGAGATTAATCGACCATAGTTGGGGTATTGGCGACGAGGTTGCACACGTGCCGCTTCTCGTGAAGCCACCAGGATCGACATCTAACGAGACCGTTACCGAACCAGCGACGCTGACCCGTTTTCCGACAGTCGTTCGAGAGACAGTCAACGGAAACACTGGGTCGTTCGTATCGGAAACCGGGGAGGCGATCACGAGTTCATATCGCGTCGAAGAACCTGGCAATGAACTCCCGATACCGGCCGCCGATCGAGAACCGTATTTCGGACCATGGCATGCTGTATGTCGAATGCGGGACGAGCAGATACTCGTTGACGCTGTTCGCCGTGAGGACCATGTGCGGTACAGTCCAGTCGTTCGGCAAAATGTCAAATCCGGTGATAGAGACTACATCGATTCGGTGATGGACGAATTTTCACCGGCAAACATAGGGCGAGAGGACAACGCAATTGATGACGAAATCGAACAGCGACTCCATGAACTCGGATACAAGACGTAATTAACCACGATTTGGTTATTTGAACTACTGGTTCCGATTGCGACTGGGGATCTTACAACAGATTGTCTAACTAGAATAGAGTAAAAAGATGCTCTTATACCTCTCTTTTCCGCTTGTATTTCTATGCGTCTAGGTCAGACATCTCTTGTCCATTTCGCGTCGCGGTTTTTAGCTTCTGTACTCGGATTTGTTTCGACGGTGTTTATCGGACGAATACTTGGATCCAGCGGTCTCGGTACGTATTACCTGGTGCTCTCGATGATTGCGTGGCTCGGAATAGCGACGAAATTTGGAGTCCCTGGCGCGGTCACAAAACGAGTCAGCGAAGGCGAGTCACAGAGCGCACACACGATTGCTGGTGTATCAATTAGCACTGGTCTGTTTATTCTCGTTGCGGGTTGTGTGCTCGTTTTTAGAGAGCCAGTCAACAACTATGTCGGCTATCCCGCCGCTAATTTTGTCGTCTTGTTGCTATTCGCGAATATTGCACAGACACTTGTCAACGCCGTATTAAAAGGCCAACAGCTAGTTCACATCTCTGGGATATTCAATCCAATTCGCACCGGAACACGGAGTGTAGTGCAGATTACCACTCTATTTGCAGGGCTGGGCCTTGTTGGATTATTCGCTGGGTACACCGTCGGATATGCGCTTGTTGCGGTACTTGGAACATATATTGTCGTGCGAAATTTCGATCAAATATCGCTTCCACGCCGCTCTCATTTTCGGAACATCCTCTCGTATGCGAAGTTTTCGTGGATTGGATCTCTCCGTAGCCGAGCGTTCAATTGGGTGGACGTGTCTATTCTTGGGTTCTTTGTGTCGACATCACTTGTTGGCATCTACACCGCAGCTTGGAACATTGCGGTGTTTCTGATACTTTTTGGTGGATCATTGAGTCAGACTCTCTTTCCCGAGATGAGTTCGCTGTCAGCCGACAATGATCAAGAACAAGTCAGCGATCTGTTTGAAACGGCACTTGCCTTTGCAGGACTAATTCTGATTCCCGGCTTCGTAGGTGCAACAGTCCTTGGCGAACGGTTGCTCCGAGTGTATGGTAGTGAGTTCTCTCAAGGTGCGGTTGTTCTCTCCGTACTTATTATAGCAACACTCATTCAGGGGTACCAACGTCAGTTCACAACTACTTTAAATGCGATTGACAGGCCGGATCTATCGTTTCGTGTCAATGCTGTGTTTATCATCGGTAATGTAATTTTAAATGTGAGTGTTATTCCATTCTACAATATCTTCGGTGCAGCCGCTGCAACGGCAGCATCGGTCGCGATAAGTCTCGGAGTAGCCTATGTATTACTCTCGTCACAGATTGGATTTTCTGTACCAACTCAAGAGATCGCTAAACAATGGGTTGCTGCGGGTCTGATGGGAGTAGTCGTGTTTATCGGATTGTCTTTAGAGGAAACCCACTCACTGATTGGGATCAACATTGTCACTGTACTCGTCCTAGTCGGACTTGGCGCAACAGTGTATTTCGCGACGTTATTAGTGATCTCTTCACGCTTCCGGACAACGATCAAAGATAACCTACCAGTGTAGGGTGATATCTAGACTCTTCCATCAGACAGATATAATTCCGAAATTATCACTTATAGGTATGCTATACTATCAATGATATCATGAATAAATGCCGCCAAGCAGAACCCATTATAAAAATAAATAACAGAATACAATTGCGTTGATCAATGTGTTATCAGGTTGGCTAATTCGCGGTACACTAATATGTATTTGACAAGGCAGGTAACAGAGCATTCATTTGTCTTTGGCTAAGAGAGAAACCGCGTGACAGCAGCAGCTTATCAAGACTTCTTTCGAGAGGAATGAGGAAGCGGCAAGTGTACACGAAGGCACCTCCTCATTGAAAATCTTGTGTCGGATCACTATACTGTTTCCCCGAACTCCTCGAAGAACACCCAAGGGATTCGGCGTGGTCAAACGGGACAGCAAGCTTCAGATTCCTATCCTCGTGTGGGCGCTCGTGTTCGGCTTTGCCCCAGGCGAGAGCCGAACCTTGCTGGGTTCAAACACTGCTCCAACGTTACAGCTGCCGAACCAATTTCTCCCGGCGGCTTCTATCACCGGATATCACCAACCCCCGCAGAGTATCCCCGCGACCTCGTCGAGCGCAGCCTCGACCGGGTCGCTATCCCTGATGCTGTTGACGCTGATATGGATCGATTTAGAGACTTGATGATCAGCGATAAACGGTGTTTCGGTTGCACGAGTTCCTCCCTGATGAGTTCCAATACCACCATGAGGAGCTGGTGGGAAGCTCCACCTGCTCCACAACGCCACCGACGAGACGATTGAGCGGATCTAAGTACCGGATGAGAAAACGCACGACAGCACGCTGTTCAAGACAGGATCGTGGCTGCAAGGACGGTTGATTCTGCTCGATCTGGCGTATTTTAATGTCGCCGCTTCACGTTAATCGATGAGAACGACGGCTACCTGATGAGTAAGCTGAAGCAGAACGCAAATCCGGTGATAACGGAGGAATTGTAGGAGTAGCGCGGCCGCACCATCCCTTGGAGAGCAAGCAGATACAGAACATAGTTGATGACTTCACACGGAAGTACATCAACGTAGAGGTCAAAATGAATTTCGAGCGAGGTCAGTACGAATGGACGCACTCGCGGGACACGAAGCAGTTCCGTGTCGTCGGCGTCCGTGAGAGGACGACGACTACCACCTCAATATCACGAATCTTCCAGGAGAGGTGTTCCTGCGGTCAGATTTAACACCGCTGTATCGGTGTTGCTGGGAGGTATAGAATTTCTTCCGTGGTCTGAATACATAGTATGAACTGGGCGGATTTGACACAAGCAGCCGCGATGTCGTGGGAATTTTGCTGTACGCAGCGTTGCTGCCACTGCTGGTGAATTGTGAGCTGTTGGGTCTAGTCACCGAGCGGGCCGACAATGAGATCGTGTTTCCTCTGGAACGGTGGGCGTGCGACCGGAGGATCGCCGCCCAGTTTATTCTCCACGAACTCAGTGAGTACCTCGACTACTCGCAACCGCCGTTGCTGGAGAGGTTGATCGAGGATGCTCAGAAAATCCACCAGCAACGGCCGATACTCCAAGAAACGCTCGCTGCCGCTACACAACCGAAGTGTAAGTCTTAGCTAAATACGAATGGGAAGTAGTATATCTGGAGTATGAACCTCTGTGACTCGAATTGGTAGACTGTGCCCAGTGGACACAAGGACAATATCTCATACACAAACAGGTCTCAACCATTCACGATACGTGAAGGTATCATACCACGCTTAGTCTGGAAGCAACCCAGTGTCATCTACCTATCTGAGCAGCAGCTGTAGCTGGGTGGGCGAATCAAATAAAAAGGAACCGCGTGTGAGTCGGCCCGCGAGGGCCGATGGTTAGCGAGTGTGGTGAATCGCTGCTGGGTTACTCGTTACGCCGCGTCGCGAGGAGCGCAGCCGCGATGAGGGCAACGAGCGCGACGAGAGCACCGAAGCCGGGCGTGGAGTCGTCGGTGCCGCCGTCGCCACCGTCTTCTCCGTCGGTACCGTTACCGTCGGTACCGTCTTCACCGTCGGTACCGTCTTCGCCGTCGGTACCGTCGTCACCATCCATGCCGCCTTCGGTTTCGATGGTGAGCGTGCCGGTCGCTTCGTCGTCGTCGGTGGAGACACCGTGCTCGTAGTCACCAGCGTCGAGGCCGGACGTGTCGGCCGTGAACTCGACGGTGGTGCTGTTACCGGAAGCAAGCGTGACATCCTGACTGTCGAGCTCGTCGCCGTCAAGCGTGAGCGCGACACTCTTCGTGTCCTGCTGGCCACCAGTGTTTTCGATCGTCGCAGAGACGGTTACCGAGTCACCAGCCGTAGCGGTCGCCTGAGACGGGCTCAGGTCCGAGACCTCGAAGACCGCGGGCTCCTGAACCTGCTCGACGACTTCACCGTCGACTTCAAGCTCTTCGTCGAGCGGCGACTGCTGCGTCGAGGTAGTGAACGTGTCGTTCACTTCCTGTTCGTCGAAGTCGAGCTGGGCCGAGAACGTGCCGTCCGGCTGGACGACAACATCCTCAGCGTTCTTGACGAAGCTCGTCGATGCGTCCTCATCGCTGCGGGCGCGAACGGTGAACTCCGTCCCAGGCGCGACATTCATCGTACCCGAGATGGTCTGGTTCTCCGCGTTGGAGACCTGAACCGGGTCGCCGTCGAAGTCACCGTCAGCGTCGTTGACATCGAAGGTCGCGTTCGACGATTCGTACGCGTCTTCGATCTCGTCTTCGCTGTCGTCTTCGCCGTCAGCGTCGGTCAGGAGCGGGTCCTGAACCTGGAAGTCCGTGGTGTACGTATCGCCGTCCTCGATGGTACCAGTGAGCCCATCGAGGTCGAGGAACACGTAGTAGTCTCCATTGTCGTCGTCGTGGACGATGTCAACATTGGACGTGAAGGCTGCCCGACTGAGTTCCGACGCGTCGATGTCGTTCGCCTGAACGTTTGAGCCGGGGTCCTCTTCTTCGAACACAAGGCTCGTCACGTTATCGTTCCCCGCGCTGGCATTCGTGTTAAGCAGGTCCCAGAGCGCGCCGGCGTTAGTGCCGCCGTTGGCTTCAAGCGCGCCTTCAAGACCAGTCACGGAGATCTGGTGGACCAGCACGTCGCTGGGGTTACCAATCGCGACTTGGTCGGTCTGGGTCACGTTGGTTCCAGCACTGTCGGTAATCGCTTCGACAGCAGCGTCGTCACCGTCGTCATCAGCCACGTCAAGGACGTCGTCACGGACATCGTCCGTGGTACGCCAGAGCTGCATATCACCGGTGGTGCGCTCCTCGATGACGAGCGACGCAACGTCGCTCTCGTCGTCAAGCGCGTCGCTCGCGTTATTGGAGTCAATCGTCGTCGGGCTCACGGAGACCGTGTAGTCGCCGGAGTCCAGAAGGTCAGTGAGATTCCCGGACTCGCCCTCGACAGTGATCTCGTCATCATCGTCCGCGAGCTCGGCAATATCGCTGACATCGCCGGTACGGTTGCCGGCAGTGTAGGTGTTGAAGAGGACGGCAACCTCGCCGTCGTCATCATCATCCGTGATGCTGATGTTGGCTTGGTAGTTGTCGTCCTCAAGATCGCCGACCACGAGTGTTCCGGAGTCGGTTTCGTCGAGTTCGACAGTGAAGTTCACAACGTCACCCTGCGGGACGGTGTAACTGCTCGAACCGAACTGGAGATCACCCTCACCGGCCTCAGTCACGTTGATCGAATCGGTATCCTCAGCGGACGTGTCGTTCACGTCGAAGGTGAACTCGTATTCTCCGGTATCGACATCCGAGAGGTTCGAGAAGTTCGCGTCGTAGGTGCCGTCACCTGTGGAGACGAGCTGTATCTCGTCGTCGTCGTTTTCGTCACCGAAGTCAATGTCGAAATCGTCCGCGAAGAGCGCTTCGAGTTCCTGATCGTCGAGCTCGCCGTCGGCGCTCACGTTGAGCGTATAAGTGCCACGGTTGGAGTCGAGTTCGAACTCGGCCTCCTCGTCAGCTTGGATCGAGTCATCGTCGAACTCGGCGGAGAGGTCCTGAACAGCAACCTCGAAGACGTTATTGATGTTACCATCGCCGGCGTCGAGGTAGTAGTCACCAGTGTCGAGATCAGCGCTGTCGAACTCGACGACACCGTTCTCGTCAACATCTAGCTCCTCTACAAGGCGGGTGTCATTATCACCCTGATCCTCGCGGAGAGAGACCTCATCGACAGTGAATCCGTCGACTGCGACGGATTGACCTTGCCAGAGGATGGCGTTGTTGATGCCATTCGCTCCACTCTCGCCTTCGAATGTTCTGTCTGCATCATACTCGTCGTTGAACGCAGCCGCGGGAGCAGCTGCGAATCCAGCAGCAACCATGGAAAGTACCATGACCGCTGCAAAGAAGACCGCGTTAGCCTTCTTGCGTGTTGTATTGTCGTTTGTCATATTGTTGTTTTGTTCTGTGTTGCGACAGTCTGCTTTGTCTTCACCCTGCTTGCCCGTTCGACATCGACCTACACTGCATCGAGGTCACGACCGGACTCGGTTCAGAGTACTCGCGTTTGTGTCGCTGGGTAGGGGTCTGCATCCATCCGTTAAAGGGGTCAGTATAAATGCTTTGTGTGGACACGCCCAGTGTGTGAACACCTCACACAAGAGTCTGACAGGGGTAAGACGGCTGTTTCCAGAAACGTACGAGGATCAGTCTTGCCAGGGCTAACACATCAATTTCAGCGTGGTAATTTCCCCGCCATATCCGGTCTTCGTACCCAACGGCTGGATATCAGGTTTCACTATTTGATTCTGGCTCTTCCAGTCCAAATGACGGGATGACCGGGGGTGTAACGTAGACTCTCCGAAGGCAACCCATAAAACCCCTCATTGCTGTCAGCTAAGATTTGCCTAGTCGTCGAGCGCCGCTTCGACCGCCTCACAATCCGAACCGACGCTGGTAGGTTGCAAGTGTGTACTCACCCTCGCGGGCGACAGTCGTCGAGGTTGGCTGCTCGCCCAATCATAAGGCGGGCGATGAACCTCCGTGATGAGGTCGTCCGTCGGAATTGGCAGCTGGTCAGGCATCTCGGTGCCCGCCGCCGCAAGCGCCTCACTCTATGAGCCAACCCACTCTGTGTGGGTGCGTGCTCGATGAGTGCCGTGCTCGCGCATCCCTCCAAACAGGTGGTGAGTCGTGCACCACACGGTGAAGCTCATCGGGTAGATCTCCATTTGACACATGCGCACCACCCTCCGTCGTCTCGTCGAACGCCTCCTCGAGTGCGGCCGATCACGACCCTAATCGCCTCTGATACGTCCAGCGGGAGTACCGCCGTGCTCGTTCATCTGGTCGCCGGTCGGAATCCATTCGAGGTCGTTGGGAAGCTGCTGAACCTCGGCAAGCAGGTCCCCCGTTGGAATCGCTGTATCGGGTGCGTGCGGATCGGACGTCGGCCTGCTCGACGGCGTCATTCCACGAGCCAAACCGTCGCAGGATTGGCGTGTCGGCGATCAAGCTGTGCTCACGGAACTGCTGGAGCGTAGGTTTTCCACCAGTGTCACCAACCACGGCCACGCGACGGATCTCACCGAGTAGTTCTTTCTCGACGTACGACGGCATATCCGTGAGACTGACGGCAGGCTGTATGAGTGTTCGGGGATCGAACGCAGAAGCCTAAAGGCACTGCTACAACTGGGCAGATTGAGAATCTCCCGTCTCTTCACATCCACTCAACACGGGAGCTGATAACACTCACCGACGAACTAGTGGCCACGTGTGAGGCGCCATCCCGATCAACCCTGGTCTGATTTCCATCAAGAACATCTGTGGACGTCACAGAGACGGTCCGGTTGCCGACAGTGTACTCGCCGGGGTGGGCGACTCGTATCGTCGCGGTTCCATTCGACACCGGAGCACTGCGAGTGTACGTTTGGGTTTCGTCGCCAAGAGTCACCGTGGTCGTCGCAGTTACCCGGTTACCTGTCGGATCCGAGATCTCGATAACAGCGCCGGGAACGATTGCAAACGTCCGTACGCCGTCTACCGACGCAAGCAGTTGGTAGTGACCGGTTGCCGTCGTGTTGTTGACCCCGGTGCCGAGTCCCTCATACAACGCTGCATATGCTGTATTTTCTGATGGCGCGTTCTCTCGATCCGTGAGGACGACGTACCCGACTCGTCCTTGGAACTGATCGTACCATCCATCGGGATCCTCGGCCGTGAGGAACTGGTCGTGGTTGCTCTGGGCATACCCGTAGCCTTGGGCCTCACCGCTCACGAAGTAGTTGTACATCCGGTTGTCGCCCCACTGGCTCAACACGAAATTTTCGGGATACGCGCGATCACTGGAGTCAGCATGGGTGTCAATCGTCTGGGCGGCATCGAACTGCGCTCGATCGTGGGTCGTCTGGCCAACCAGCGGCGGCACAAGAATGAGATTAAACACCAAGACGAGTGCCACCGTCGCGACAAGATAGCCCCGTTTTCCGGTACTGGATGGCAATCGCAGCGTCGACACCTCCTGCGTATCGTCGCTGTCTTCGACACGGTCAAGGAGAGACGTGTCAACGTCGTCGCCGGCGCTTGTGAGACGTTGTGATCGCGTCGTATCTCCAGCATCGCGAGTATTGTACGCCCTCCCGAGCACATCCACAGGGCGCGTGATGTCGACCGCCGCGAGCAGGTACACAAGTCCGATCCCAGCGAATGGCGCGATAAAGATCGCTAGCTGGCCGGCAAACCGCACCTGGATCGTCGCGAGTAGCGTGTAATACCACGCAAAGCAGATAAGCACAAGCCACCCCGGTTCGTATCGGCGCGCAACCGCCCACGTCGCAACCGCGAGCACGGCCACGGCGAAGTAGAATCCGAGTCCGAGCTGGAGCAGCGGACCGAAGACGACTGCAAAGTCGGGACTAAATAGTGACACGGTCTCGGTGGCACCCTCCCGAAAGAACAGGTCCTCGGCCCGGGTCCGGAACCGGGCGACGTCTTGTGGGCGGAGCGTCCGATACGCGAGGAGGCCAGCGCCGGCGACGATAGCTTCGAGCCCGACGAGTCCAGTTGCCGGGAGGTCGGTGCGGTGCCACCCCTCGCCGGCGACAACAACCGCAAGCGCTCCACCAGCAACGAGAAGCGGCGTGACCGCGGCAATTGATTCGTGCCACCCGAGCCAGCGGTGAGCTGCAAAGGCGATCCCAGCGCCGACAGTGAGCCCTGCAACGAGCGGTGCATTACCGTACACTGGGGAGACGTCGTGGCGCACGTCAAGTGCGACCCGGAGCCCGACCACGGCGGCGACAGGAATGAATGTAAGCGGCGAGCCCCCCCACGTGTGTGCAGAAGCTGCCACAGCGACTGCGAGTCCGACCGCAATCGCCCACATTCTTGCATCCATCGCGTGTGCCCGTGTGGGAAACACGGATGTAGCCTCCTCACTGGCCGCCGTGTCGACACGCTTGGCGACGTCAGCTGCGAGGGCCAACAGCGCTAGTGCCAGCAAACCAAGCCACAAATACTGGTGGGCTTGGTGGTCGAGAAATCCCACCGAAGTGTACACGACGTTCACAGGCGCGAGCCCGTAGAATAGCACTGCAGCGACTGCAACCCGCACATCGCCAGTGAGCAGTCGCGTTAGTCGGTAGACGACGTAGCCGAGGCCAACGGCGGCCGCAACCGGCAGCCACGCGGCGATCGTTGGGGCGGCCTCAACGCCGCCAAACAGAACAGTCACCCACCAGTTGACCGCATGTGAGAGCGGGCGAGTACTTGCAGCTCCACCCATATCGGCGAAAAGCCCGAAATCAAAAATACCGGTTGCACGAGCGGCCAGCCGCTCCTGCCAGTAGCGGAAAAAGTAGGTGTCGTTTGCGGGTGAGACGACGTAGCCGTCGCGAAACACGGCCGGGGCGGCCACGAGTCGCGCCGCGGCGACAGCAACGAGCGCGCCGACGAGCCCGGCGACCGTCCCTAGATCACCATCGACGAGTCCAGCAATCCACATGCGACTGGCTTGCGTCGTAGAGCTACTCTGATCGGTAGCAGCCGCAGTGGGGGTCGTGGAGCTGTCGGGGGCGGTAGTGTCATCAAAATCACCGTCTGCGTCAAGGGCCGCACGGAGCGCGTCTGGATGCTGCAGGCGGTAGCCGTCGTCGATATTCTTCGCCAGATCACGTGAGATGAACTCACCAAACTCACCGGAATCCAACGCTATCTCTGCGAAGTTCCACGGTTCGCCGTCTGCATCGCGCTCAAGGAGAGCAACGAGCGCGTCCTCCGTCTCAGGATGGTCCGCGAGGTACTCGCGAGCGGCTTCGGTCGTCTCCTCGGGTGAGGGCATTAGTGTGCAACTGTGCGCGCCCCCGATTAGCGTTTTCGTTCGATATGACCAGTGCTAAGCGCTGCGCCAGTCGGGGAGTAGTTCCGAACACATCAACAGAAATCGACAGATTGCGTGGTCTTTATTTGCTGACAACTCTCCCACGGAGTATGCGCCGGTTGCGGCTCCCACTTGTGCCAAAGACGGTTCGATGGAGCGCCGTTCTCGCGGTTGCGGGAATTATTCTGTATTATTCGATCCGCGCCGGCCCGGGCACCCAAACCTTTCAGACGGGACCGCTTGGGTTGGTTCCTTACTCGGACTGGCTGCACTTTCTCGCGTACGCCTGTCTGGCTGTCATGCTCGCGTACGCACTGCATGACTCTCGGCTGCGCGGATGGCACGTGTTTCTGCTCGTGTTCTGCTGTGCTGTGGGGTATGGCGTGACGATTGAGCTGCTACAGTCGCGACTCCCCTCTCGCACCTTCGCGTTCGGAGATATCGGCGTCAACGCGACGGGGGCGGCTGTAGCGGTGGTCTGTTGGCGAGCCATCGTGCGATACGCTCGGTTTTACCGAGCGGCACAGCTGGCTGATATTGAATCGCCGGTCTGACGCGCGCGGTCACCGCTACAGGCGAGCTCGCGAGCGGGACACCGATCAGAAAACAACTTGCGGCAGACTCAGTACTCGCCGCTGCAATCTGGAGAGAGCTACCAAGTCCTTCCGTACCTGTGTGGCCTGCTGGCAGCCATAACGCGAGTGTCTAAGACCGCCTTAATTCGGATTCAATCTCTATTACAATGACTCTCGGTTGGGTTGAGTCGCTATGTCCGGCCGTAAAGCAACCGCTATCTGGCTCTGTATTGTAGTCATATTTGCAGCAGTGACTCTTTCAGGCGGGAGCAGCATCGGAGCCGAAGCTGCCGCAGTGAACGCCGAGTTTCAAGTAACGAACGCCAGCCTTGAGCAGTCGGAGGTCGTCGAGGGAGACACCGCCACGATCACAGCCGACATCGAGAACGTGGGCACTGAGACAGGGACATTCACGGCCGAGCTAAGGAGCGACGCAGACGGCGTTATCAACACCACAGATGTTGAGATCAGACCGGACGAGACGCGAACTGTCGACTTTCGTCACCCGTTCGAGAACACAGGCACCTACGAGCTCAACGTCAACGGTACGGATGCAGGAGAACTCACTGTTACGGAACCCCCCTCAGCCGAATTCGACGTGACAGCGGTGACGCTGTCTGAATCCGAGATTACCGTCGGCGAGACGGTCACCGTGACAGCTGAGATTGCCAATATCGGAGATGCAGACGACACGTATACGGCCGAACTACAGCGTAATGGCACTGCCAGAGAATCCAAATCCGTCGACGTTGCTGCCGGTGAGACGGCGACGGTTAGTTTCACGCCGTCGTTCGAGACGGCAGGTGATTACGCGATCGGTATCGGTGACGGTCCCACGCAGACACTCACCGCCGACCAACCGCAACCAGCAAACGTCTCAGTCACAGACGCAGAGCTGTCAGAGACGCGGCTCGACCCTGGTGAGTCGGTAACGGTCACAGCAACCGTCGAAAACGACGGTGGGACTGCAGGCGAGATTACTGCCGACCTCCAAGTTGACGGGACGACGAGAACCTCCGAGATGCGCACCGTTGATCCTAGCGAGCAAACGACGATCGAGTTCACCCCGAGCTTTGCGGAGGCGGGAACGTACGGAATCGCCGTCAACGATGAGTCGGCTGGTACCCTCACAGTCTCGGAACCCGCAGCGTTTGAGGTGTCAAACGCGTCTCTCGGTGACGACACCATCTTGGCAGGCGGCACCGCCGTCGTGTCCGCTGAGGTAACAAACGTCGGCGATACTGAGGGAACATTTAACCTGGAGTTCCGCGCGACGAACCAGGATGGCACCACCGAAACGGTCGATACGCGATCAGTGATGCTTGGAGGCGGAGAATCACAAACAGTCGAGCTACGTGGAGCCATAGATGAGCCCGGTGAGTACGACGTGCAGATCAACCAGACTGCGGCTGGGACACTAATGATCGAATCACCAGCAAATCTGGCAGTCACCGACGCAGAACTCGAGGGGGACGTTGTGGACGCTGGTGAGGAGGTTACGGTGAGCGCCACCATCGAGAACACGGGCGACCGTGAGGGGACGCTATCAGTTTCGGCAGCGGCCGGTGGGGATGTCAAGACGACCGAGGCGGTAACCGTCGGCCCCGGGGAGACCAGAACACAACAACTCACCTACACAGCGACTGCCGCCGGCGAGTACGAAATCACCGTGAACGGGATGACTGCTGAAACGCTCACTGTGATCCGCCCGGCAACGTTCCGAACGACAAATCCTGATATCGAGTCGGACACAGTACTTGAGAGCGAGCCAACCGAGGTGACCGCAACCATCGTGAACGTTGGGACCGAATCAGGCACACACACCGCCACGTTAGTCGTCGACGGTGAGTCCGTTGCGACGCAAGCACTCGATATCGGTCCTGGTGACAGCGAGACAGTCGTATTTTCACGGGCGTTCGATGAGGCAGATGAGTACGCAATCGCCGTGAACAACGACACGGCCGGCACGCTCAGTGTGCTCGAACCCGCGAACGTCTCGATCCGTGAGACCACGCTTTCATCCGAGACGATTACTGCCGGTGAGTCTGTCACGGTGACCGTCGTTCTCACAAATGACGGCGATGTCGACGGCGAACTCACGACACAGCTTCGGGACGGCAACGCCACGCTTGGGACCGACATTCGGACGGTCGGTCCGGATGCCAACGAGACCGTTCGCTTCAATCGGACGTTCGAGACGTCCGGCGACTACGATCTCGCCGTCAACAACGACGGTGTTGGCACCCTAGCCGTGCTCGAACCAGCCGATGTGTCGCTCGGCGAAACGACCGTTTCCTCCGACTCGGTCGAGGTCAACGAGTCAGTGGAGTTTATGATCGATCTCCGGAACGATGGCGAGGCCACCGGGCAACGAGACGTCGACATCGCACTTGGTGATGGGACTGTCATCCAGCGATCGTCTGCCGTCCCCGAGAACGGAACGACGCTGACGGTCACTCATGCATACAACGCAACCGGAGAGTATACCGTTGCAGTCGATGAGATGACCGTCGCCAACGTCACCGTTGACGACCCAGAGCCGACTAGCGGCTCCGGTGGCGGAGGTGGAGGAGGTGGGGGCGGATCATCTGGGGCATCCGGCTCATCGGGGTCGACGACGACAGGCGGTGCCGATCCGACCGTGGTCCGGTCTGAGTCGGAGGAGGCTGTCAGCGTCAGCGTTGTTGGTGGGAGCGGCGAGCCCTACGATATTGCGGTAGACCTCGCTGGCCCATCGGCGTCACAGTCCGCAGTGGCAGTGTCCTCTGTCGGGATCGACCCGACTGGTGAGCCAACAGTGTACGAAACGACCATCGGCCAGCCAACGGCCGAGCCCAGCGATCGCAACCCTGCCCCTTACGGGGTGGCGCTGGGATATCTGGAGTTCAATGCCTCGCTTGACGCAGCCAGTACCAGTGCAGCAACGCTCCAATTCACCGTCGATGAGGGTGCAATTCCGAGTGGCCTCAGCCAAGAGAACGTCAGCGTGTACCGGTATGCCGACAGCGAGTGGACGATGGCGAACGTGACCCACGATGTCGACGGCGACACACATACGGTGACACTCCCACACGCGATGCCCGTAGCCGTCGTCGCGCTCGATCCCGGACGCGTGGAGATTGTCGAGAGTGTCGTGCCTGCCGAACAGGTCCGGGCAGGGTACGAGACGACGCTTCGGACGACGGTTGTCAACCCCGGTGACAGCCCGGCAACCCGTGCTCTCACCGTCAGCATGGACGGCGAACCCGTTACTGAACGCGAAGTGACGCTCGATCCGGGGGAAAATGCAACCGTCCGAATCGAGTTTGAACCATCCGAAAGCGGATCTGTCTCACTCGAGGGGACTGAGGTCGGCGACGTCACGCTGTTCGGTGTCGACGACGGGAACACGACGACAGCGGACCCGGAGACGAACGAGAACGTTCCGGGGTTCGGTGTTGGTGCTGCAGTGCTCGCGCTGCTCGTGACAGCACTCGGTGTCCGGAGTCGGCGATCATAACTGACAACGCGAAAGGAACAACCACCCGTCAGTGCAGGTGCTGAAAATAACAGGCCGGCTCACACTACGACCGAGACGAGGCCGCCACCGACAATAGCGAGCCCACCAAGGCCGAAACAGACAGCCCAGAAGGGAATGCGTTCGACGACCCGCATGAGTGCGTCAATCGTGAGATACCCCACGACGGCGCTGACCGCAAGCGCGACGGCTGCGGCTGTGGGACGAATTCCGGGGAGGCCACCCGCGCTGAGCAGTGTGAGGGCGGCTGCCCCGAGACTGGCTGGAATCGAGAGCAGAAATGAGAGTCGAAATGCGGCCGGCGGATCGTAGCTGCGGAACAGGAAGGTACTGGTGGTCATCCCTGACCGCGAGATGCCAGGTAAAATGGCGAGCCCCTGAACGGCACCGACAAGTATCGAATCGGCGAGTGTTGGTGTCGTGTGCCCGTCCATCCCACCGGACTCAGACGCGAGTTGGAGGATGCCGGTTGCGATAAGCAGCAGCCCAATGCCGGCGATAAAGACGCCGCCGGTGAGTTGGCCAGCCAGATCGACGGCAAAGATGTAGAGCGGGATGCCGACGACACCCGTCATAAACGAGGCGACCACGATGTATGAAGCGAGGGCGTTGTCTTCCTCGTAGGCCGCTCGGGGGCGCCACCCCGGCACTGCCGCAAGTGCGGTCTGGATTTCGTGTCGGTAGTACGTCGCTGCCGAGAGCGTGGTGCCAACCTGTAAAAAGAGCGCGAGCTGCAGCGCCACCGCGGGGTCGGTGCCGACCAGCGTCAACACTAACGACAAATTCCCCTGACTCGAAACGGGAAGCCATTCGACGACACCCTGCACAAGCCCGGCGAGAATCGCAATCAGCAGATCCGAGAGCGTCACTGGCTAGAGTGGGTTGGGCGGGCTACTTAAGGGATACAGATCTGTGATGAGCTGTCACGCGCACGTCGCTCATTTGGGCTGTGGTAGAGACTCAACGAGCATGCGGGACGATTCAAAACAGCGATTCCAGATCATTGTCGTCGCCGAGCAAATTCTGTCGGTTGTCCTCACGTTCGTCGTCAATCGCGTCTCGATTTTGTTTGGCTTCGACGGCAACTTGTTGGAGCTCTTTGACACGGGGGACGTTCGTCACGCCAGCAAGCAACACGACGGTGGCGACGACGCCGCTCCCCGTCCGGGGGTAGTCGCCGCCCCGTACCTCCATTGAGCCGGTCTGTTCTTCGAGCCATTTACGGCTGCGCTCGATTCCCTTCCGGTTGAGCAGTGGCCCGGCGCCGGCAACGACGAGCAGTGCGCGTTCGGTGCCGTCGACCTCACAGGGGAGTGTGAGGCGACCGAGGGTGGCTTTTCGGACGAGACTCGTGATGCGATTGGTGGTGTCCGTACTGTCGAACGAGACACTACTGTTACCCCCACTCGAGAGCCGCGAGAGCAGCCCTTGCCGTTTTGGCTCGTCGACAGCCGCCTCCGCATAGCCGAGCGTCGAGATGCCCCCGCCTGCGAGCGTGTTGATGATCTCCGAGGAGTCGACGACGCTTTCTGCAACATTGTTTCCGGCCTGGATCTCGCCGGCGCTGAACAACAGCCCGAACCGCTGAACGATTTCCTCGTTGATCGCTGCAAAGCCCTCGGTGACGGATTCAGCTGTTTGCCGCCAGGCGTCGTTATCGAACAGCAGCAGATTGTCAACCTCGCGGACGAACGTCTGCAGCGAGCGCGCCGCATTGAGCGTGTAGATCCCACCTTCATCGCTGCCGGGGAGGATGCCAAGCCCGTAGACGGGCTCGGTGTAGATCCGCTTGAGGTATTTGCTGATGACTGGCGCCCCGCCCGATCCGGTGCCGCCGCCGAGCCCGGCGACGACGAGAAAGGCGTCAATTTCATGCGATGGGACCGTGTCCAACGCACCCTGTATCTCGCCCAGACCGCGTTCAATGACCTCGGCGCCGAGTTCATTGTCGGCGCCAACACCGTGGCCTTTCACCTCGGCTTGGCCGACGAGGAGCCGCCGGTCCTCGGGGATGTGTTTCAAACCACGCAAGTCCGCTCGTGCGGTGTTGACGGCGACCGCACCGCGGACGATTTCCGCGCCGTGCTTCTTGTCGTATTCAATGAATTTATCGACGATTTTTCCGCCGGCTTGGCCGACGCCGATGAGTGCGAGTTTCATTGGAGGGCGCCTTGGAAACCGTTTCCCGCGCGATTGAAATAAATCTGTAGGCGCCAGCGAGTGGTGGACGGACGTTACCGTGGCAATGAACGTTTTCACTGCGATTCTGTGGGCCAAGACGCGTCCGTTCACCAAGTATAACTCCGGAGTCGCTATCCCAGTCCACATCGCAGTACTCTGCTAGGTGTTGTCTGGTCTCGACTGTTCGTCGGCGTCTGCTGAACTCCCTGAGAGTGCGTCTGCGTCCTCTGAGCCGTCAGCGTGAGCGGGGTCTCTGTCTGTGCGGTGGTTGGCTTGCGGGCGGCCAGCCGTCTCGTCGTCAGCTGCCGTCTCTGGGGGATCCGGTGGCTCCAACGCAGCAAGAGTGAGAGCGACCAGCCGTGTCTCACGCAGTGTGGCCGCGTCACGTTCATCTTGCATGGCGATCAACCCAGCAACAGCGATGCTGACACCGATAGTCAGCCGCGTCGTCGAGACCCCACCCATGAGGCTACTCCCGGCGACGGCGAGTCCCAGTGTCGCGATCACAAGTCCGAATGCACGAAGCGGTGCTGCACGCGTCACAGTGACGCCACGCTGGGCGACCCCGACGACACGCGAACCGGCCGCAGCATCTAAGAGAATGTCGACGACCCAGTCGAGGAGACGAACGAACGGCCCGACAGTCCACGTCTCGCGTAGATCGATGACGATTACGTCCGGATCGGGCTCGGCGGTGAGCCACTGATATAGCGCCGAATGTCGCACCCACAACCCAACACGTGTGGTAGCTGCGCGAACGGCTGAGACAATTCGGGAGCCGGCCAGCGTGGCTGGAAGCTCATCGTCGGCCGGCGGCTCAGACGTGTTCGCACCTCCGGACCCATCTGTCGCGCGCATGGTCACTTCGCGTGCACCTCTCTCGACGGACAAGAGAAGGGCAAATGTCGGGTGGCGACGGGGGGGACACCGTGGATCATTATCTGATACTCACGACCTTTGTCTCGATGATGCGCGTCCCAAGGTCGAGGGTAATGTTCGTGCCACCACGAAGCGGTTCACCCTTGAATTGGACGCCCGTCGCTGTTTCTCGGACCTGGAGTTCCGCCGTGATCGTCACATCCCGATTAATCGGGTGATCAACGACGTTGACGCTGCCGTCTTCGCCCGTCGCGATGATGAGCGACGGCTCGGTCTCGACGGCGGTGATCTCCGCAACTGGATCGGTACTCGAGCCTTCGCTCATTCCCGGGCGGATAGCGTCCGCGGTGTCGGCACGCACCTCCGTCATCCGGAGCGTGACCTGTCGCGTCGACGTTTCGCCCAGCTGGAGGTTGCCGTTCACACGCTCGATCTGGCCGTCGAGCGTGTAGTCGGCAGCCGGGAGGGTGAGCGACTGCCCGCGCTGGAGCGGAACTCCGCCAAAGCGGGACTGACCACCCTCTCGGTGGGTGGCAAGCGTCGCCTCAACGAGCACGCGCGTCTGGTCGGGGCTGTCCGTGGCGTAGCTAGCGACCTCCTCAACAGTCGCGACCGTGCGCCCGGCAAGCCGAATCTCGTCGCCCGCAGTGACTTCGGTGGCGGTTTTAGCATCAAGCGTGTCACGGAGGATTACCTGTTGGCTGTCGCCGGCCAGCGTGTCGCTATCGCTGACATCCCGCACTTGGCCGCTCACTTCATACTGTGATGTTTCAATGGCCAGCGTTCGGCCGAGCCGTGGTGGAGCGTTCGCATACGTGATGGTGTCGTCGTCGGTCTCGCCTTGGAGTTCGACGCGGAGTGTGACACCGATCTCGGTTCCGCGAGGGGTGAGGTGGACATCAGTGACCGTGAGCGTGGAGCTGTCGTCCGGTTCGTACATGTCACCCTCGTTGATTGCCTCCACGATGTAGGCAGGCTGTGTCCCCAGATCGAGCGTGGCGTACGTCGTGTCAGTGTCGGGTTGGGGCGCCGGGTCGTCGGCGAACACGAAAGCCGCACCGGCGACGCCGACTGCAAGCACCACGAGCACAACAAGCACGTCGACAACGTTGACGGCACCGAAGAGATTGCCGTCATCATCGATTACCTCCATTGGGGACCACCCGAGCGTCGCATTATCACGGAGGATTCACGCCTCCGTCAAAAGCGTATTCGTTCGGGAGTTGCGTATGAGAGTCAGCGATCAAGCGGGTAGTGACCGGGGTAACAGCCAGTACAAGGATACCGATCCATAAAAACGTCTTTCACGCCTGTGAGCTGGTCCGACCGTCCGCCGAGGGCGAGTACCAGCTGAGCGGGTGTGGGTCGACTGGTGCGTGCGGGCTACGAGGTGGTAACTGTGCGTCTCGGCGAACGCGTGAACAACCCGGCAGACGTGGGACGGGCGAGCGAATTAGTCGAGTGAGAGCAGACTACGTCTCACGGTCTGCGATTCATCAGTGTTCGTCCGACTGCTCGCTGTGTCACCGACTCGGCCGTTCTCGGACGACCCCACTGAAGAGACAGATATGTTCTGTCACCAAAATATATTTTATTGAGGTCGTCTCCGAGAGTATGTCAGGGGACTCCACGCTACCACTTCAGTTGAATACGAGACAGAGCAGAGTGTCGATCGGTCAGCGATGTCGTTGAGAGAGTTCCGATTGCGTCGTGTCACGGGCGAATCGCGCGAGTTTTGTGTCGGCCGCTGAAAGCGCCGCCATGCAAATCCTCGTGACGGGAGGGGCCGGATTTATCGGCGGCCACCTCGCCGAGTCGTTCCTCGACGATGGGCACGACGTTCGGGTCCTCGACAACTTCGAGCCGTTCTACGCCGAGGGGATCAAACGCCACACGCTCGACGTCCATCGCGAGGTAGCAAGCGCGAGCGACGCGAGCTACGAGTTTGTCGAGGGCGACGTCCGAGATCGGGAGACGGTTCAGTCGGTCGTCGCTGATGCGGATGTCGTCGTCCACCAGGCCGCACAGGCGGGCGTCCGCGAGAGTGTGGACAACCCGCGGAAGGTGACCGACATAAACGTGAGCGGGACGGTGAACCTCTTGGAGGCGTCGAAGGAGGCAGGTGTCGAGCGAGTGATCGTAGCGAGTTCGTCGTCAGTGTACGGGAAGCCGAAGTCGCTCCCCTACGAGGAGGACCATCCCACCGAACCCGTGAGTCCCTACGGCGTGACGAAGCTGACCCAGGAGCATATGGCGCGGGTGTACACGGAGCTCCACGGGCTGTCGACCGTCTGTCTGCGGTACTTCACCGTGTACGGGCCGCGGATGCGCCCGAACATGGCGATTTCGAATTTTGTCTCGCGGTGTGTGAACGGAGAGCCGCCGGTGATCTACGGGGACGGCCAGCAGACGCGGGATTTCACGTACGTGGCCGACGTGGTAGACGCGAACCGAACGCTGCTAGAGTCAGAGACTGCCGACGGGGACGTGTTGAACATCGGGAGCTCGGACAACATCTCGATCCAGAAGCTGGCCGAGACGGTTCGGGATCAGTTAGCGCCCGAGTTGGCGATCGAGTACGAGTCCGCCCGCGAGGCCGACGCCGAGCACACCCACGCGTCGGTGGCGAAGGCCCGGGAGCAGATCGGGTACGAGCCCTCACGGACGATCGCTGAAGGGGTCGGAGAGTTCATCGAGTGGTACCAAGCAAATCGGGAGTGGTACGAGCCGTTGGTGCGGTCGTCGTAATTACTCGAGCATCACGCTCGTGTGGTCCGTCGCCACGCTGACGGTGGCGTCCGTGTACTTGCTGACGGTACTGACAAGCTCGTCGGCGTGCGGTTCCGTCTCAGGAAACAGATGCGTAAGCAGGATGCGGTCAATGTCGATGTCCGCGAGCAACTTCCCAAGTGCCGTGGGTGTTGAATGTCCTGGTGACTCCGTCCCGTCCGGATACGCGCACTCGTGGACGAGCACCTCTGATCCGTCGGCGAGCGAACAGACCGGCTCGGTTGGTGCCGTGTCGCCGGCGATCGTCACTCGCTCGTCAAATCGGTATGCGTAGCCCGGTTTCGAGTGGTCGGTCGGCGCGCGCTCAATCGCTATCTCGCCGATCGCGAACGGGTCGGTGCCTGTGGGAAGTTCGCGAACGGTGAGGTTGAGACGATCAGCGAGCTCGTCAACGGCGAACAACGCGTCACAGACATCGCTGGTGCCTTGCGGTCCGACCACCGTGAACGCGTCGTGGCCGTCGAGTAAGCGGGCCTTGGCGAGGGTCGGAAGGTCGGCGACGTGATCGAGGTGTGTGTGCGTGAGGAGGACGGTATCGACATCGCGGTAGTCGATATCCGACTGCGCGAGTCGGTGGGTGACTCCGCTCCCGCAGTCGACGAGGAGCGTGTCGCCTCCGCGCTCGACGATGGCTCCCGTCTGGAGTCGCGTCGGCGACGGGAGGGCACTACCGGTACCGAGTAGGGTTAGGCGCATACGCGCTCGTATTCGGTCGTCCGGCAAGAGAATGCGGGACAGTCGTAATGGGCCGTGTCGAGGACGTAGCATTAAGAGACGGTCTTGCTGATGAGTCCGTGAAAGCTCTCGCGACAGACTCATCGTCGGATTCAGGTATCTCGTGGTCGATTTTCGTGACATGGACGCAGTTATCCCCGCTGCCGGGCGCGGAAGTCGACTCGACGAGCTGACGGCGGACCGACCGAAGGGGCTTGTTGACGTCGCGGGGCGGCCCCTCCTCGCACACGTCTTCGAGACGGCGATCGAGGCCGGAGCCGACGCACTGGTCGTGATCGTTGGGTATGAGGCAGGCCAGATCGTCGACCGGTTCGGCGACGCCTTCGTCGGTGTTCCTATTACCTACGTCCACCAGCGCGAGCGGAAGGGGTTGGGTCACGCGGTGTTACAGGCCGAGCCGAACGTCGACGGGACGTTCTTGCTCGTGAACGGCGACAACGTCTTCGCGGGGAGCGTCGAGCCGGCGATTGAGGCTGTTGAGGAGGCGGACGCCGCGCTCGCGGTCGAGGAGGTGTCGCCCGCGGTCGCGGCGACGACCGGTGTAATCGATACAGATGAGGCGGGACGCGTGACGGGGATCGTCGAGAAGCCTGACGACCCGCCGTCGACGCTCGTGACGACTGGGTGTTACGTGTTGCCTGAAGACATCTTTCACGCGTGTGCGCTGCTCCGGCCGTCGGCTGAGGGCGAGTACCAGCTGAGCGAGGCCGTCGGCCTGTTGGTGCGGGCGGGCTACGAGGTGGCGACGGTTCGCGTCGGTAGACGTGTGAACGTGAACACGCCCGCGGACGTGGAACGGGCGAGCGAGTTGGTCCAATCACAGTAGCTTCATCAATATATACTCCCTCTCAGCGAGTCTAGACCGTGGTAGTGATAGCGTGATCCGGGTGAAGTCGGTCAAGGAGCGTCCGTACACAGATCGTGGGCAGAGCACAAGAGGGGACGGACGACATTATTCAGGTCGTCATCCGTATCAGACAATTCTCTGTATTTCATCGTCAGATCCCGAGCCAATCTATATCAAATGTATCCGAGATCTTCGAGTTGTTCCTGTACACCCTCACTGAAATCTGTGGTTGATTGAGTGGCAAGAGGCTCTTGCGAGAGATGTTCATCAAGTATTGCCCGTAACTCGGAGGTTCGATCCGGGCGATCATCACTCCGATCTTTGGTTTCACCCTCCTTAGTATCAAGATTGTAGAGTCGAACGTCGTCATCGGAAATAACCAGTTTGTCTGAGCCGTCGCGAACCACAGATAGTCTGGTATCACACTCGTTATGATATGAGAAAGACTGGTTCACCTGCTCACGGAACGATTCCAACATAGATTCGGGTGTCCGGTAGTGGGCAAATATTCGCTGATTATTGTTGGCGTGTTGCTCCTGTAGCGAGACTCGATCAAACTCATTCGATGGCTCAATATTAGCAATATCGGCGACCGTTTTGAATATATTCGAAAGACTAACAAATGCTTCCGACCGGTTCGTAGCCAAGGGGTTCGATTCGTTAGGCCACTTTACGAACAGCGGTACGCGGAGTAGGTCGTCAGAAAGTGAAAAATGGTGACCGATGAGGTCGTATTCTCCGAACAGTTCTCCATGATCGCCCAGAATAACGATTAGCGAGTTTTTGAATTCGCCAACACGTTTGAGTCTGTCGAACAACTCAGCTAATTTATTATCGAGGTATTGGATTTCAGAATCGTAGAGATCGACAAAGCCTCGCATCTGCTTCGGCGAGATCGATGTGTTGCCGGCAAAATACTTGCCGCGTTGCGTATACACCTCACGCTGTTTGACTAACAACGGTATAACTGACTGGTCGACATACTCCTTGTGATACGGCCGCATCGGATTATAGAGGTAGTGGGGCTCCATCAGATGGAAGAAGGCGAAGAACGGCGAGGCCTCGGGTGAGACTGTCGCATTACGATCCGTTTGAATCCATTCCCGAAAACTCCGAACCGAGTCGTCAGCACCGTCGTCCTGCATTGAGAGTATCATCTCAAGTCGGTTCAGATTTCGTTCGACGAACCCGGGTGAAACATCCGTATTAAAAATCTCAACAACCTCATCAAACGCGTCAGTGACACCGCCATTTGTCAGCCAACCATTGGTCAGAAACGCAGTCGTATCGTAACCTGCTTTTGACAGCTCCGCTGCGAGTGTGTGTTCTGGATCGATACGAAGACCTTTGTCATAGAGCCCATGTCGGACAGTCGAGAGTCCTGTGAAGAGGGACGTGTGTGAGGGAAGTGTCCACGCTGTCGTCGCAAAGGCATTTTCGAAGACGGTTACGTCTGAACGATTACCGAATTCAGTGAGTGCTGGAGATGTACTGCGAGAATATCCGTAGGTTGGAAGGTGATCAGCTCGAAGACTGTCAAGCGTGAGGAGTATTACGTTTGGCGTTGTCATTAGTCTGGTATCGGTTTATCAGTCGGTTACTTAGATTATTCCCAAACAAGATCCTGGAAAGTACATAATCAGGAATTTCTATCGTTCATTCAAGATATCCTAATCCACGCAATCGTTCTTCTACTGCCTCGTTATCGGTTTGCTCGGGCGAATTTTGAGATTTCTTAAATAAATAGTCCGGGATCAAATTTCGATAACGGGATACAACTTCGGGGTGTTCATCAACGAGGTTCTGCTGTTCAGATGGATCGTCCCGCAGATTATAGAGTTCTTCGTGAGTAGCTGTGAATATGTACTTCCATTCATCCCACCGGCCAGCGACAACCGGGCCCGATTCAGCAAATGAGCCGGTAGCGATTACTTGTCGATCGTTAGCACAGGAAAGGGGGCTACCGTGGAATATCTGTTCTTCGATGTTCATAACTTCGCATATTGTGGGCGCAATATCTAGTAATTCTCGTGGATCAGCAACTACATCCTTTGTATAGCTTGGAGCTTTCACGAATAGAGGCACGTGGAGAATCTCATCGTACGGAACGTTTCGATGGAAATAATTCTCATGCTCTCCAAATTCTTCCCCGTGATCTGAAGTACATATCAACGAAGTATCATTCCAGATGTTGAGTTCCTCAAGTTTGTCGAAAAGGCGAGCGATTGCCTGCGAGGTGTATCGGAGGTCAGAGTCGTAAAGATCAATCATACGTTTACGTTCCGCGTCTGTTACAGACGACGGGTGAATCCCTGCTTTTGACATCAAATTTTGTATCTCAGACAGATTTACTTGCTCACCATATACTGGATCATCAAGATCAATTCCATATGGTCGATGAGGGTCGAGGTAGTGTACCCAGAGAAAAAACGACTCGTCTGAGTGTTTCTGTAACCAGTCAACAACGGCATCAGTTAATTTCTCACCGTTCACGTAATAACTCATTGAATGTAACGCAGAATCAGGGAGAAGTGAATTTTTAACACGCTTAGCGAAAGATTTGACTCCAAGACGTTCAACAAGCGGTTTTATTTTATTAGCACTTTTCAAATATATTTGACGGGAGAGAGAGGTGTACTTATCATTCGACTCGTTCTCACGCACGCCAAAGTCTTGAAAATCGTCGAACCCATCAGGTACACCGACAGCATTAGCAAAGAGAGTATTAGAATGAAAACCAGCAGTTCGAACACCGGCGTTACTAAGAACTGTAGCGACCGTCTGTCCGTTGATACATGGGTCACGACCGTGATACTGTGAACTCAGCAAGGAAGGAAGTGAAACGCCAGTATTCGTTCCATTAGCAAAGGCCGATTCGTAACGAGTTGCTTTGTCGGCAAGCCGATCTAGTGCGGGCATCGTGTTTCGCTCGTACCCGTACTGGGATAGATGATCAGCGCGAAGCGCGTCAATCGTCAACAGAATCGTACGCGAGGGGCCCCGATCAGCCATCGTTGTAACTTTGTTAATGAGACTATCGTATAAAGGGGAGTCGATTGTCGCGCAGAATTTTTAGTATAGATTTTTTTTCATCAGGTGAAAGTAAACCGCTATTCCAAATAATAACCAATTCGACAATACAGAATACAGCTACAAAAACGAAAGGTATAGCAGGGATATCAAAGGACAAGATTACTGCGTCACCGACAGCAAATTCTGTTAAGAGAGACACCGGAATGCTAGCCGTGACAAGTGTGAAAACACCGGCTACGTACCGTAGAGTGTATGGGTGAAGAGTGGTATATCGGTAGACTAGCAGAACTTGAATCGTATTCATAAATAAGATACTGATAAAGGTGCCAATAGCAGCGCCCAGAATACCCAAATTCGAGACAAGAATATAGCTCATTCCAGCATTTAATATCATTGTTATAATTGTGGTAGCAAAATCAACTCTCGTCCGGTCAATTGCCTGAAGAGTAGCCGAGGCAGGACCCATTCCAACTCGAAATAGAATATCGGCTGCGAGGATGGTTAACACGACAGAACCAGCCGTGTACTCGGCACCGAACAGAATTTGGATGATCTCGTCTGGAAAGTAGAGCATAGGAACAATTAAAGGAAGCGTGAGAAGTGTACTCCACTTCGTCGCTTGGCGATACAGTTGCTCCATTCCTTTGTGATCGTTGTTGTCGTAGCGGCGGGCAACACGGGGAGTATACAGATACGTGATTGAGATCAACGTGATCATCCCAAGTTGGGATATGACATATCCGACTCGATAGTAGCCGACGGCAGAGGAGGCCAACAAAGCGCCAACAAGCACGATATCCGTGTTACCGAGCAGACGACGGGTCGCGTTCTTGAACGCTAGGGGCCACGAATAAGAGAAGAGACGACGCGCGTCCTGATTAAATTGGTCGAGTTTTGTGACTCTCGTCAGTTTCATCTTAAGAAGGTAGATCACATATCCACCGGCAAACACACCACTCAAAAGATACTGACCCAGATAGAAGGATAAGAAAATCAATATCCCACTACTTTGCCAGATAGCGATACCAAGTGCGCCAAGCGCGATCAGTTTGTTCAATATATCGCCGGAGAGCACTTTGGGGGCAGAACGATCATATCCACGCATGATCCCGAAAGAGATCTGTGTAACGGGATAGGCGATGACAAGAGGCGCCAAGAGCTTAATCCACTGCCACTGCTCCCGAGAGATTCCGAATCGTTCGATGAACGGGAATGGAATAATATAGATCGTGAGAAAACTGGTGGCAATGACAATAGTAAGGATAACAATTCCAGAGATAATGATCCGAAACGCTGTGTCGGTGTCATCGCGTTCGTCTAAGATAGAAAGGTAGTATGTGAACCCTTCCGGAATCCCGATGAGCGCGATACCGCCGACCGTGAGTAAGATTGTGTATGCGAAGATTGCTGCGCCGAATTCTGACGCGGCCAGTTCTCTAGCGACCACGGTTTCGGCAAAGAGGCTGATACCCTTTGAGAAGATCATTCCTGCTCCGACGACAGAAGCACTTTTTAGAATGTCACGAAACCCGTAGTCAGTCATAATTGAAATTCACCCCATGTAAGTCAGGTAGTACGACAGTAGTAAATTGTTCTCCGGCATTATGATCTGTACTTAGGAGGTAATTCAATTAAACACACAATAGGTTATTTTAGTGTTAGAGGTCTGTTCCTGAACGAAAAACCATCAGATTCTCTTGAATCCAGATAGCCTCTTCAACTTCAATTCGATTAACAAGGGTTTCGACATCTTGTGAATCATATTCAAATCCTCGTGACTCAAATTTATCGCACCAGTATTCTGGTGGTTGTTCATTAACATGGTGTGTACCACCCTGCCCCGGAGGAGCAGCGGTCATTACTATCGTATCGCTGGACTTGGTAAGGGTATCTACAAGTACGTCCGCATACTCCTCTGGGAGGTGTTCAGCAACTTCAAAACAGAATGCGATATCGTAGGAGCGTTCAGGATCGTACGGCTCCCGAAGGTCATGCTCTACGAGATGTTCGACCGGTACAACGGCATACTTGAAGGCATCTGAGTTACCCTCTACACCTTTGATCTCGATATTTTCTTCGTAGAATAATTCAAGATGGGCTCCGATAGCACATCCAAAGTCAATAACGCTATTGGGTTCAAAGTATTCACGAAGCGCGCGCGATACAGAATGTGCATCAGACCGCCATGGGTCTTCTCGCCGCTTAGCATAATAATTTTCTTCGTAGATTGTACTAGGATCAACGAGTTTCATCGAATCAGCAATACTGAAAATCTGTTCCCTAGATCTCCGATAGATCGGTCGTAAAACAGCCAACACGGGCTGAGGAGCGTATCTGGAAATCCACCCGACTATACTCATAGCCTGATATACGAAACTGTTACTCTAAAGTGGTTTCGTTATCGAGAATCATTCAAGATGCAGACAAATGTCACTTCAAACGAGTTCTACGAGAACAAGACGAAGTCACTCGATCTGTCCCTTAGTAGAGAATTAAAACTTCATCGTCACATTAATTCTGAATGGCACCAGAATACAGGTAATTCGTATTCATGGCACAAACTGTATCCGTAGTAATTCCAACCTATGAACGCCCTGAGTTCCTTCCAGGTTCAATAAAGACTGCGGTAGAACAAACGTACGACGATATCGAAGTAATTGTTATCGACGATGGCTCTAAAGAATTATATGCTGACAAAATGGTTTCTGAATTCTCTGAGTCAGTGAGCTGTGTTCGTCATGAAGACAACAAAGGATTATCCGCAGCCCGAAACACAGGGATTCGAAACGCCAATGGCGAATACATCGCATTTCTCGATGACGACGATCGCTGGCACAAGACGAAAATTGCTCGCCAAGTGGAGGCAATCAAAAAAGACAAACAGGTCGGACTCGTTACTTGTCTAGTAGCATCGATCTCACCGGATAATGAGATTATTTACTGTGAAACCAGTGCCCCGGACGGAGATTGCTCTGAAGAACTACTGATCGGGAATTCGATCGGGACACCATCACGGGTTCTCGTCCGGCGCAAAGCGATCAACGATGTTGGAGCCTTCGATGAATCCTTGCCCACAAAACAGGATTGGGATTTCTATATGCGGTTATGTCAGAATTGGCGGGTTGGAGCTGTTGAGGACTATCTCTGTTTTCGAACGATCCATGAGAGCATGTCGAGTTCTCCTGAGTCATCAAAAAATGACAACGAAACGATCCTAGACAAGCATAAGGCTCGAATACGCGAGAGAGGATTGTGGGATCTGGCCAGAGCGGAGGTCGCTGAGCGGGTTGGGAGAGCGTATCTCAAAGGAGGAGATCTGAAGACAGCCCGGCAACATTTGCGAGATTCTGTTTCGTTGGACCCAACGGTACGCCGCCGGATTTTGCTGGGACTCTCGTATACTCATCCAAACATCGTTAACAGAGTCACAGCATTGAAACGTGCCGTACAATTGCGGCAGAGTGATTGCTCTGAACTGGATTTGAATTCAGCGGAGGTTCCTGGTCTGGAATTGTGAGATCATCTATGGGAGATCTTACCTAGTTCAAAGTCCACGAAGGTTATATATCTCAAGCCGAATCCCGAGATATCAGCGAGTGACAAATGGATTCAAAAGATCGGTTAATAAGGGCATTCAAAAGCCCAAAGCTCTTTCTCCGGGGATTGAATCGTGCGTATCACCGTCGTGGAGGACTTCGATCAGAGAACACAGCCGGCATAGACGTATTCGACGAGGACTGGGACACACTCGTCGTTCTCGACGCTTGTCGATACGACATGTTCGAGGAAATGAATCACATCGAAGGGGAGCTCACAGCGAGGGAATCCAAAGGATCATCGACATCCGAGTGGCTCCGCACAAACGTCGACGGTCGCGATCTACGCGATACGGTTTACGTTACGGCAAATCCCCAACTCGAACGCAACCGTGAGAACTGGGATGTCGACTTTCACGAGGTGATCAACGTCTGGCTCGACGAGGGTTGGGACGAAGACACCGGAACCGTACTCGCTGATACGATGACTGAGACCGCGATAACGGCAC
Organism: Halorubrum sp. Hd13; assembly: GCF_002252755.1. Classification (GTDB taxonomy): domain Archaea; phylum Halobacteriota; class Halobacteria; order Halobacteriales; family Haloferacaceae; genus Halorubrum. Next base: position 42,368 of record NZ_NHOY01000078.1, read on the forward strand.
ACGAGCAGTTCCCACAGAAGCGTATAGTGGTCCACTACATGCAACCACACTATCCGTTCGTTTCGTCCGATACGGAGTTCGATAAGGAGCACTTGGCATCTATCGAAAGCGGTGAGGACGAAGCGACCGGAGAAAACGTCTGGGCACAGAAGTTCACGGGTGAACTCGACCAGACTCGATCAGAGCTGTGGGATGTATACACTGCGAATCTCGAGTACGTATTGAAACACGTTGAGGACCTGCTTACCGAGATACTGGGAAAAACGGTTATTACCTCTGATCACGGGAACTACGTCGGTGAACACGCGTCACCGATACCTATCCGAGAGTACGGTCATCCTAGAGGATTATATGAGGAACCAGTTACGCGTATTCCCTGGTTGGAGGTTGTTCAGGGGGAACGGCGACAAATTCGAACAGGAGTGACCAACGAGATAAGTAAAGAAATTGACACAGACAGAGTTACGGAGAGACTCAAAGACCTCGGATATCGGGGTTAACATGATAGATGGGACTAATTTTGTCACATCTCAAAAATTCAAAATGAAATATGATCTCAGGTTATCAATCCGGATGAGTAGCCGTAATGGAGTATCCCATTAGTAAAGCGATGATCGAAGAGCGCATTGCTACTCCCACGAATGAAAGAGAATTAAATATTTGAACAAATACAAATGAGACAAGCAACATCGCAAGTATAACTTGCGAATCGGTGGTAGCCTGTCGAGTAGCACTGATGGGAATTCCGAGTGACAGTATGGAATAAAGGCACCCACCAAAGAGACCAAACGCGGAGAACATCCGTAAATATGAATTGTGAGGATTACCCACGATGTCAACTACTCCTGTGAAATTATATCCGAAAAATGGCCGCTCCTGTAGTGCTAAAATACTTGTTGTCCAAAGTTCCCGACGATTATTAAGCGAAACTTCTGTGAGGAATTCCGGACCAGGGAATACGTTAAACATCATTAAAAAGGCAATGAGTAGACTGGAAAAGCCACTGATTACTGCGAGGGTCATAAACTCTCTACCTAGTTTTGTGTATACAACATAGATAGCTAGTGCCGCCAATAACGCAATCCATCCTGTCCTATAATTTGAGAACGCTAGTCCCAAAAGATTCAGGACCAATATAAGGGTCGTGTACGAACTGCGATCAGTCTTCCATTCGTATAGTGAAGCGATAGTCGCGAAGAGAGCAAAAGAACCGAGCTGATTCGGATTGACAAACACACTCATCATAGGTTGTAAACTTGGATACCAATACAGTTGACTGCCCCATAGGGACACATCTATGAATCCAATACCGAAGGAAAGTCCAAAATATGGAAGAAATCCTAGCACAACTAGAAAGGCACCGAGTCGGCTACCAATAAGACAGAATTGACGAAAACTGAAGACCTGAGGAAGAATAATTAGATTCGCAGTCGTAAAAGTGAGTAAAGCCAGAAGACGAACTACGTCACCAAGAACTGGATTAAATAGTGTTCGAAAAAGGATGAGTGACGCAAATAATAAAAACCAAAGAATATAAAACTTATTTACAATCTTTACTTGATGGATATAAATAGAGAAGTACAACGAAATTACACCATATACGATTGCTATAGTTATATACGCTGACCTAGTAGATATGGTTGTGTTCTGTAATATGAGAGAACAAAATAAGAATAACAATAATAGTGGTGGATAAATTGAACCAATCTTTTGTCGTTGAGATTCCCAAGTGACTCCCACAAGGTCATCGATAAAGTGTTGAATCATAAGTACTGTGTTTCAGTTTGATCCTCTACAAACAGATCGTCGTGATCAAAGTTATAAAGTGCGAATTTTTATTAACCCACCAGAATATCTTAAGTAAAATGCCAGATGTTCTATATCTCGTCAATTCGATTTCATCAACATCAATTCCAGTTGAAATCGCTTCTGCTATCAACGAGTATACTTCTTCAAACGTTACGGTCGGCGTTCTTATGGAAAATTCTAATAATAGACTCGATCCAGATGTCCAAGAGATGGAGCTACCGATAATATTCTTCGGAGGATCTGGGAATTTCGATATCACTCCCTACCGACGGTTATGGGATCATCTACACGATAAGAAATATGACATAATTCATCCACACCACAATTTTACTGGATCAATTGGGAGACTCATTGGAAGATCACATCAACTCTCAGTTGTGAATACAGAACATAATGATATTCAACATTTTTCTCTGCCACAACGGCTTGTGAATACGGCTACCTTCTGGTTACCACAAGTGAACGTTTACAACTCGGAGAGTACTCTGTCATCACTGGGACCAGTCGAGCGATGGCTTTCAAAGCGCAACGAAGTCATTTACAATGGAATTGATATCGAACGTATTAGCAAAAGTAAGGATCATGAGCTCCCCGTTGATCTTCCAAACAAACTGCTGATCACAAATGTAGGGGTCATGACGGAACAAAAGAACCAAAGGAATATTCTGAGAGCTGCTCGACAAATGAAACAAAGGTCAGCAGCCGATAACGTTCACTTCGTCATCGCGAGTAGTGGACCGCTCGAAAAGGAATTAAGAGATCTCTCTTCCCAACTCGGTCTTTCAGATCTAGTGACGTTCACGGGCTATCTTCCCGAACGGGAGCAAATATACAGTCTACTTCACCAGTCAGATATATTTCTCACACCATCAGTGTATGAAGGGTTTTGCGTAGCAGCCGTGGAAGCGATGGGTTGTGGTTTACCTGTGGTCGCGAGTGATATAGATGTCTTCCGCGAAGTTATTGGGGAACACGGGATTTTTGTCCCACATGATGATCCGAACGCGATCGCGACTCAGCTAATCGAGATCAGCTTTGAGATCGATAGTGAACGTGTTCAAAGAATGCGTGAGAAGCTACGTCAAAGAGCGATTTCAGAATATTCCTTGAAAGAAACAGCATTTGCTTATCACGAATTGTATACTGAGATTGCTAAGTGATTCTATCTTTCTGAAAATGAGTTTTTGAAATGAATCAATGTCAAAATAGAGTAGCAATTAGTACAATCAGATCCGACTCGAGATGTCTATTAAATTCCTCCATTTTAATTATGGTGACGAGAATCCGGACGTAATGTTTGAACGAGTTCGCAAAACGATCAGGTTCCCCGAAGCAGCCAAGCGAAAAGCTGCTGCGACTCTCGTCCGTCCTTTCGTGTCTGGTTCGTTTCCCGAGGAATCCCACGTCGATACTGATTGGGACTATCTGATCATCCTCGACGGGTGCCGATACGATACGTTCCAGGAGTACAATCCGTTTAGTGAGTCAGCAACGGAGGGAACCTCGAATGCGAGCCACACGACGGACTTTCTGGCAAGAAATCTAACTGGGGACCAGTCGGACACGGTGTACGTGACCGCGTCTCCTCAAGTAACCAAGTGTGAATCGAGGTTCCATAAGGTCGTTCATGTCTGGCAGGACGCGTGGGACGAGGAACTACGAACGGTTCCACCACAAAGCGTAACCGAGTCAGCAATAGAAGCCCTCGAGGAGTATCCGGACAAGCGGCTGATCGTACACTACATGCAGCCGCACTATCCCTTCATCGGCCCTACCGGACGCGATCTGGAGACGCACGCCACGTTCACGGGAGGACTCCGAAAACGAGAGCATCCGTCCATCTGGGAGATGTTGTCTTCGGGGGAGGTCTCAGAAGATGAGGTCAGAAGGGCATACGAGGAGAACCTCGAGATCGTACTCAACGAGGTCATGGCGCTAACTGACCGGATCGACGGGAAGACGGTGATCACCAGCGATCACGGAAATCTGTTCGGAGAACGCGTCTCACCACTTCCGGTGAAGATCTATGGACACCCCTCGAACTTACCAGCGAAAGGTCTCACCTCAGTACCGTACCTTGAGCTAGAACACTACGAACGACGATCGATCTCGAAGGGTGATCGCGAGGAGCAGGAAGAGGAACACGAGGAAGTGAAGTCGAGACTCGAAGATCTCGGATACGTCTAATCAGCGAGTTCCTCTAGTGACGTAGTCGTCTGAGTAACCGTTCGTGCCCAACTACACGACCCGGTAAGACTCACTTCATAAGTCGGATCGCCGATCGAAGACACGAGCTGTTTCACGAGTTCGTGTTCGTCCTCGGTCTCGATCAAGTGGAGGTGTGGATCGTCCAACTCGCTGAGTTGCGAGAGGTCCGAACAGACGATCTCCAGCCCGCTCGCCATCGCCTCCAACACCGTCCGCGGCACGCCCTCCGCCCGGCTCGGCAGTACCAGCACGTCCCCGCTCCGGTACACCTTCGGCATCTGGTCGTAGGGCACGTGCCCGAGGAACGTCACCGCCTCCTCGATCCCCAGCTCTGCCACCTGCGCCTCCAGGTCCCCGCGTAACGCCCCGTCGCCACACAGGTACAGTTCCGCGTCCGGGTACTCCGCGATCACCTCCGCGAACGCCTCGACCGCGAGCCACGGCCGCTTCCCCTCCGCGAACCGCCCGACGAACAACACGACCGGCCCCTCCGCGTCGATCAGATCGCTTTCGGAGCCCTCCGGCGTGAACCGCTCCGTGTCGATCCCGTTCGAGACGACCTCGATCCGCGAACTCACACCTAGGTCCCGCACGCGCTCTTTGTCTATGTCGGTGTAACAGAACACCACGTCCGCCTGGTCGAACGTCCACCGGCCGAGCGTCTTCAGGTACACCGAGAAGAGCCGCTCCGGCGCGTTCTGGCTGTACAGCCCGTGGTTGGTGATCGCCAGCGGCAGGTCCCCGAGCCGCGCTTTCAGCGCCGCGAGGTTCGTCACGAAGTAGCAGTGCGAGTGCGCGTGGATCACGTCGAAGCCCTCGCCGTCAGCGTGCCACAGGTACCGCGCCACCGCGGGCGAGACGTCGTTCCCGAGAAGCGTCACGCCCGGCGAGACGTGCAGGATCGTGTACCCGTCCGTCTCCTCGACCCGCGGCAACGACTCGTCCTCACGCGTCGTGAGCACGGTTACGTCGTGGCCCATCGCGGCCTGGTCTCGCGACATCGCGTGAACGTGGTAATCCCCGCCGCCCTTCGTGTCGGGGTAGATCCACGGCGCGACACGGAGAATTCGCATTACCGGCTCGTACCCGACGCCCGCGTACAAACGTACCGGTTCGGGTTAGTCACGCGTCTTGTTAACCAACAACTGCTCTCAGATTGGCCAGGTGTTGGTTAAGCGTGATTTGCCAACTCAGAGTAATCCACACAGATTCAGAAAAATACCGTTCACCTGTCTATGCCAGTATCTTCAGCTAGATCGTCATGTGCGTCCTCACCATCTTCATTAATATACTTCCAATGTTCAGTGTCCAGATGTCCTTTGAGATATGCCTCACCGTCTTCAGAGATCATATAGACACCATTACCTAAGCTTTCGAGGAGGCCTTCTTCATCCAATTTCTTACACCTTCGATCAACATGCTGTCTAGAGTAAGGTAGAGATGCCTCTGTAGTCATCTTCGTAGGTGTTGTCGGCTTATTCTCATGAAGGAACTCCAAAATCCGATCGTCAAGAGAAGTCATCCACTTGCCTGAGTGCCTCATAGAGCACATATCCAATATCACAGTCTATAGTACGGACGAATAGCACTTATAGGCTATACAAAGCACATTTCGAACTATACCGTCAAATATATGTTACCAGAGGCTAACCGTTATTATACGGAACCCGAGTGACGAACCCTCGGCTCGTGAGAAAGTGTAGAAACCCCGGCCGCGGTGCTGGAACACCCGGCCAGGACGGGTTCTGTGTCGTACCACAGAACCATGCTGATACTGGCAACTGCAGGGCTTAAGCCCTGCGAGACGACTGACGGATCGAACAGTAACAACTCCGGCTGTAGTTTGTGTCTCAAACCAGCGGACGGCTACGACGCTGCCTTCGACGGCCCACTCTGTACACCGTGTGCTGCGACACGCAGCATCGACAAGGACACCGTGGAGGATCATAATGTCTAGTCCCACCGAGAGCGACGCCATTTCGCTTGCCGATCTCTCAGCCGCCCACCGCGACCTGCTGTGGATACTCTCACAGACCGGCCCCAGCGAGAGCGGCCCACTACACCACGCACTCACCGACTACTACATTGACGGCATCGACCACACCCGCGTCTGTACCATCCTCGAGGAGCTCATCGAACGCGACTTCGTCACCAAACACACCCACGGTTCCCAATACCGACTCACCGAATCGGCCCGCCGCGCACTTTCCGCGCGACAGGCGTGGCAAACTGCCACCCACAACACGGAGGGAGGCCACGAATGACGCGCTCCAACGACCCACTAGCCGCAGACCTCGCCAAACTCACACGCAGCTCACTCGGCACCGGCAACCCGATCTGCCAAGTCTGCGGCCAACCGCTCCACGAAGGCGACGACATCACCGCCTACGCCTACCGCGCGGCGGGCGAACCCGCGTACGCGATCGGCTACATCATGTGCGGCTCAGATAGCCACGAACACCCGACCGTCTTCACCCGCGGTGTTCGCGAGTACATCCTTACGGGTCACATCGGGACGTGTTCAAACACCCGAACACAATCCACAACGTTCGTCCTCCTCGATCCGACCCCGGTCGTCACGAGTCCCACGACAACCGCTGAGCCACACGTCCACCCGGACGCCCCAACACCACGAGAGCCAACCCAGCCAACACAGCAGGAGCCAACCCCGCTTCTTACCGCTGTTCAAGAACACGCCCGCTCCGATGGTGGCTCCCCACGCGAGGGGTCGGAGTGATGCTGGCCGATCTGACTCACCAGCCCACCACCAGCAGGTGATCGGCGGTGGGAACACGCCAGCCCGCGGCCCGGAAGCGAGGGGTCCGGCTTGTCAGCCACACCACAGACATCTCCACTGAGGGGATCACCTGTCCAGCAGTCTCGCCCCGGCTGACCGAGTGGATACCGGACCTCCTCGCCAAACTCCGGCCACGCACCGAGCGAACCGTCCGCGAGTACGCCACCACCGATCCGTGGCGGACGAGCTCACAGCTCCTCGCCAAAATTCTGCCAGCGTGGCAACAGACCGAGGACCCGTGGACCGACGACGTCGCTGAAGCCGTCGCGTACACGCGCGCCATCACGACACTTGCGCTCATCTATGGAGATGAACCCACCAGCACGCTCAGTCCGTACCACCAACAGCGGTACACTAATCTCACCGACACAGTCACCAGCATCGGGACGGGCCGTGGTCCAGTCAACGCCGACCTCGGGGCACTCGCGAAAGGACCAGTCGCACTCCATCGCGAGCTCGACGCCCAACCTACCGCCCTCACGCTCCTGTTGGACGGCGACGCTTGGACCTCTCTTACAGACCGCCGCACGGGCGTCCGCGCACTCGCGGCGATCGCCGTCCTCGCCGACGGGTTCGACGTCAGACTCGTCGCTTCCCCCAAAGTCCACCGACATCTCTCGAAGCGGTATCCCAACTGGACCGGGTGTCACCTCGATCTTACTGGCAGCCGGGATCGGTCCCCCCACACCGACCACGCCTCCCAGACTGCCGCGGCCGCGTGGGAGGCCATCCGTGATCTCGACACCGAACCTGGGAAACGCCGGCTCCTCGGGAACCTCAACCCTGAGTACGCCCGGAGCTACCGCGATCTCACCAACGACCACGCGATCGATGTCGCTGAAGGCACCATTAGCAGATACGTCCTCGATCTCGAAGACCGTGAGTTAGTCACGATCGACCGCCGTGGCCAATATAACACCGTCCAACTCACCGAGCTCGGAGAGCGAGCCGTCCAGCAGTGTCTCGACGACACCTACGACCTCGTCCACCCGAATCAGCGCCGGCTCGATGAGAGTCTTACTGCGACCCCTCAGGAATCTACAAGTACAGTGTCGCCCCGCCGGGCAGGTAGGGAGACACCCACTCCCGACGAGTGGGTGGCGGCAACCGGCGACCCCGACGCAGACGCCGACTACGTCCAGTGGCTCAATACTGCTGAGAACGCCCCAAGCAACCTTCACGAGCGATTCAGCACCGTTTCCCATGACGATGCTATCACCCTCGTCGACGACCAACTCCACTCGTTCGACGACGGCCGTGTCGCGTACCTCAGTCACACCGATGGTGAAACCCTCGTTGTGCTCCAGTGGGGTGGGCCCCTCGCCACCCTGGGACGTCTCGCAAGCACCTTACTGAGCGAGAAATCCCTCTCCAAAATCCTCACTCCCTCACGGCTCGGCCACGAATTCGAAGCGATCGACGACGACACCCAGGCGTATCCCGTAGACCGTATCCTCCGGCGTGGTCACCAAGTGGGCTGGTACAGCGATTCAGAAACCACCTACGGAGCGTGGCGTGAGCGAATCACAACGGTTCGAGACCAACTCCTCGCACAAGTCGCCGAACTCACAGACAGCGACGACACCGCCGCCCGCGCCAACCTCTTCGAAGATCTCCACGGCCTGATCGCCTCAGCGACCCAGCTGTATCACGCAGCCGGTATCGATCTCACGACTACCATCAGAGTGCCCGATACCGACGCCCTCGCACGCAACACCACCCAACGACAGGACCTCTGTGGGTTCCTCGCCAAGACGGCCCCTAAACAGTCCGTCTACGGAATTCACTCGGGCTACCGCATGCTGTTCGAAGACCGGCCCGCAAAGCTGTGCCGGCGACTCCCCGCCGAAGCGGACCACGACGCGAGGATGGATCTCACCATGTCGTGGGTGGTTGCCGGCCCGACGATCACGGAACTCCACGACGACATCACTGCCGCCCTCGCAAGCGAACTCACGACCGTCCGGGAAGCGATCGCCGACGGCACTGAACCCGCACCGACACTCGAAATCCCGGTCGTCGACGGGACGACCTACCCCGCCATCCGGCGGGTGATCGACGAGGTCGCGATGACCCACGACACCCAGTGGACACCCCGCGAGCGCCAGCGGCTCGTGCGGCGCTGTCTACGCTCGTTCAGCCCGGCGGGCACCAACCAAGCGTGTCCGTACGACGTCGTGGTGAGCCTCTTGAGAGCGCTGAACGAGTCTCAAACGCCGACGCTGGGCGCAGTCGAGCGCGCAGCGGCCACACTCTCACCGGAGCGCTTCCGGCCCGAGCTCACGCCGACAGCGACGAAGCTGTACGCCGCCCTGCTGCGAGCCGACGAACCACTCGGCCGCTCGGAGCTCATCGAGCAAGCAGAGATCTCCGCGAGCAGCTATGACCGTCGCCTGAGCGATGTTCGCGATCTGGACCGCGTCACGCCCGTCCAGCAGGGGGGCCACCGGCGGTGGGCCACGACGACTCCGACACCATCCCCGAAGACACCCCCTGTGACGGCGTGGCTCCCGGCGAGCAGCGATCAGCCCGCGCCGCCGCTGGTAACGCACCGACAGTCAACCATACCCGCCGGGCCGAACAGCCCGCCTCCTGACTACACGGAGAGAGGCAATCGCGGTAGATGGGACAGACAGCCACCGATTGCGATTCCCACCGAACCCGGCGGCGACACCGATTACACCACACGTCCGATGACGACCACCAACCAGAGCCGACAGCCGAACAGCCACGCCAACCAGGTCCCAGACACCCGAGACCACCCAACCGACATCATGACACCGACACCACACCCGACGACAGCAGTCGCGACCCCACAAACACGGCTCTCGAACGGGGGTGAGCAGTAATGAGCGACCAAACACTCGACCTAGAGACCGTCATCAGACGCGATCGCCCGACAGCGACGGACGGGAGTATCCAGGTCAGCACCGACAGCACCGACGTCACCGAGGGATCGCGTGTCCTCCTTGGCTTCGGCGATGACCGTGAGGTCACCTTCGCCGTACTCACGCCGACAGAAGCCAAAACGGTCGCAATAGCCCTCGAAGAGGCAGCCCAGCAGGCAGACGCCGCTGACACCATCGAGAACCCAACCGATGAGTAACGACATTCCCGATTTTACGGACGAAATTGACACCGTGGGCACCCCAGACGGCGAGGAACCGGACCACGATCCAACCAACGGCCGCTGGCTCGAGACGCGGGTCGCCGAGACACTCGAGCAGTGGGGGTACTCCACAGCCCGCAACGAGTACTGCTTCGGGCTCGAAACCGACGTGATCGCCCGCCGAGACGAGCTCCGTTGTGATCCTGACGATTTCCTCGTCGTCGAGTGTAAAGACTGGCATCAAACCCCGGTCCAGCGGGACGCCGTCGAAGCAGTCGCGCTGCGGGCCGCGCTCACGCGAGCAATGCCCGTCCTCGCTGTCGCGCGCCGCGTAACTGAGAGTGCGTGGCAGTTAGCGCAATTGCTCGACGTGCGGATTATTACCGAGCAGGATCTCGACAAAGACCAACTCCCACCGCTCACCAAACGCCGGCCTCCGAGTGGAACGCTCAACGCGCGGCGAGAACCGATCGTCCGAGACGTGCGTGACCGGTTGCCGCTTCTGCTCTGCCGTCGAAGTGGACTGGATATTGAAGCTCCCGTCTTCCACCAAGTTGATAGCGGCCCCTGTTACGTGCCGGATCGAACAGGGAACGACGCGTACGTCGACGCCCACGATAGCGACTACGAGTTCGGGTAGGGGTGGACGCTGAAGAGGCCACTCCCCGGTGCATTACTCCATCCTACCGCTCGGGCTGACGTCCTCGCGCTTGAGGGTGGGGCTTCCTGCTTCCAGGACGCGCGTTACAGACACAACGGTGTCCACAGGGAGTGCGGTCCCCACAGGTAAACGATGGAAGAGAAAAATCAGTCCCAGATCGTCTTGTAACCGGCGTCACCGATAACACCGTCAGTCGTGAGGATCGCATCAGTCTCCTGTGCCCGGTGACTAGCGATGATCAGGCCGTCGTCGATGCTGAACTCACCAAGCAATTGGGCGTATTCTGCCAGCTCCGCATCACCGACAGGCGCGACCGAGATCGGTCCGTTTCCAACCAGCGCTTGACGGGCGTCCTCCGGTGTCCCCGTGAGAGAGATGCCCTGAACGTCCTTGTCGCGGGAAACCGAGTACAGCACTTCAGCGATCGCCGTACTCGGTGTCTCGATGACCGTTTCCCCGGCTTCAGCTTCAGCGAACACCTGGTCAGCCTCTCGCGGGAGCGCGTCGACGAGATAGACTAGCAGCGAGACGGCGTCAGCAGTGTATGCTGCCATTTCAGGCTTCCTCGTAGTTCCGATCACGGCGATCTCGGACGCGCTGGCCCAACTCCTCGGCGATCTCCTCGCGCTTCGCATCCGAGGTGTCGTCAGGAACGAGCATCCCGCGTCCGCCGGTACGAGTACGCTTTTTCACCACGATCCCCTCATCAGTGTCCATCCAGACGACCTCGTCACCGGGATTTAGGTCGTACTTCTCGCGGAGTTCGTGAGGGATCGTCGCTTGGCCCTTCTCTGTGACACGGGTAGACTTACTCATACGTAGTAATACCAGTCGTAATACCTTAGTCTTGCGGAGGGTAATCGATTCACCATGCTGGATTGCTCAGGGTGACATCGTCCTCCGAGACAGCATTCACCAGGCCAACGAGATGGAGCCAAGCCCACCCGAATAGAGATGCCACACCTGCGCGGAGACTGGAGTCGCTCACAGCGGCAAGCTGGGGCTCAACAGACAGTCCACTAACGACGAGGCTCACCCCAAGCAACCCGAACACGACCCCACTAATTCCAAAAAGAGAAGCAGCAGTCTGCTGTGCGGACGTGAGATTCGCATAAGCCGCGGTAAACAACGTCAGAACCCGCTGATAATTTTTAATTGGTTTATCCGGTTCTGTGTGATCAGCCTCGTGGGTCGCTGTCGGAACATCGAGTTCCGGCTGTTGTAAATCAACACCAGAATCTTCGACAGCGACATCAGTCGTCGTCGAACTGACCCAAGAGTCAGCAATAGTGTACCAGTACGGTCGTCCAGTCGTATCGGCATCAAGATAGCCGTACTCAGCGAGTGTATCCAAGTCCCTACGCAGCGTGTCTTCTGTCACAGCAAACGCCTCGCAGTCGGCCAACTCCTGAACACAGACTGTTCGTGCCTGCTGGTCGGTCGGCTCCCGACTGCGGTCGTCGCCCGGAAAATAAATGATCTCAACAATCTCTTTCGCCCGGGATTTCACCCGAGAAACCGGTTGCTGATCAGATCCAATCCGGTCGTCACGACTGATAGCAGCTTGTATCGCTTCGACAGATGAGGGACAGTCCTCTCGCTCGCGTCCCGTCTCTGAGACGGCACCCATCGCGAGTGTGTTCCCACTGATGGTAATAAGATACCCTCGGTGAAGATATCAGTTTTGAGAACCGACTGCCTGATTCAATATACATCTTTCGGAGATTCGACTTTCGAATTCGAGAAATCGATTTTCATAATCCCCCCGTCAGTGCCCAGCGCAGGATGTACGAACCACCAACCTGTCGTGGACACACCACGGCACGACGAACCAACTCTCCGTCACAGTGGAGGTGGCCCGTATGAGCCAGCAAACACTCTCGACGGGTACCGTTGAACAGTTATTCAATCGGCATGAAACGCGCCCGGAACTGTGGATCGGCGAACTCCAAAGCGGGCGCGTAAGACAGGATACGGTTCACACAACACCACCGGTCGATCCCGTATACAGAGACAAGCTCGTACACGAGACGGGTGATGAAATCGCGGAGGCAATCACAAAACTCATCGAAAAGATAGACGCGCCAATTGAAGTACTAACGTACCCGCGGCCGGTATCGCGTACAGATGTGGATACTGCGGCGGTGCTGTGTCATGCGTTCCATATCAGTCCGCATTTCGTCGATGGCCGCGCGATCCAGGCTGACGTCACTGACTTCGACGAGCGGGTGCTGCAAAACGTCCTCGACGTCGCCCACGAGAAAATCGCCGATAGCTTCCCCGACGTGTACAATGTCGAGGTGGGCGATCTCGATCTTGACCCGATCGCGACCGGTGGACCGACCGCCACATGCCGGCTTGTCAACGAGGATGCCGAAGAACTCGCTGGCGTTGGCAAAGTCAATGCGGAGATGATGGAGCAAACATACGACGCACTCACGCACGCGCGTGAGCCGTTCGTTCACCAGCTCATCGCTGAACCCGATGGCGGGAAAAACTACATTACATCTCGGCTCGCAGCACTGTCGTCCAACCACACATACCAAGGGGATCGCGGACTCGCCCGACTCGTCAAGGAGGGGGCATCCGAGGATTTCGGTCGGCTGTTTAAATCGATCGGTCTCACGTCGAATTACAACATCGACATCGAAGACTACCTTCACATCAAATACGACCAGCAGGTCAACGGACAGACCGCCCACACGGTCACTATCAGAGATGCGATGCGAAAACGGTACGATACGAAATACCAACACCGGCGCAAAATCGAGAAATTGAAAAAAATTGTGTTGGGCCATCCTGATTTCCGACGACTGCTCAACGGCTCAACAGGCTGGAAACAAGCGGCAGAAGATCACGGGTACTACGGCCGATTCTGGATCCCGCCGGCGGCAATTAGCTACTTCACAAAACGGTACGCACACTACTACGACATCGATCCGTGGACGTATTCGCCGGTCCGAGAAGCGCCAGAGTTCACGCCGCGTTCGGTACGCGATATCGATGTCAAGACAGACTGGGAGACGCCCGGACCGACCGTCGACGCTGAACAGCGACACCAGACCGATGGAACTGATGGCCATCTGGAACTCGGCGACAGGTTCATGACATTTGCGCGTGCCCGCGGCGACGAGATCGGCCGTGTCGAACAAGACGGGGATTCGCTGCCGGATCAGGAACTCACCACCGATGAGGACTACATTAATACCCTCGAAAAGCAGGTCGACAGCGACGTGGTCAACGTTGAACCGGAGTACGAAAACAAGACCAAGCCGGCAAACATCCTCACGAACGTCGAACGTGCGATCGCTGCGGACCGGCACGTCATCCTCGTCTGTAAAAGCGAATCGGCCGCTGACCGCGTCTATGAGATGCTCTATGCGACGTATAAGAGGCTAACAGAACACGGCGTCAAAACGTATCAGGGAGACGCAATCCCCGAAATCGACGGAAAAATGCTCGTCACAGCCGAATCGGAGTCAACATGATGTATCACGCCCGACGGCATGCTCGTCTACGTCATCGACGGCGAGATCGTCAGCCGGTGTCCGACTGAGGCAGATCTCACCGAGGTCGACCACGGCTGTGCGACGGCACAAAAAGAAGATGGCAAATACATCGTCACCACCCGCGACGGTGAGACGCTGACCTACGAGAGCAGAACGGCGTTCAAACGAGAGTGGAGCCGGGTCACGACGCCCCACGTCCCGATCGACATCAGCTACCTCCAGTACGTGACGATTATGTACGAGACGGGTGCGGAACACAAAGACAGCGGTGACTTCGTCGAATATGAAGCCACGCCGGAGTGGGAGCGCGCCGGGGGTAAAATGGACCGGTACAAGGAGTTCGGAAGCGAGGTCAAAGACACGTTCCTCACCGAGACTCCTGACACCGAGCTCACCACGAATGAGTGTCATTCGACAATGATGGGAGTCTACCGGTGGTGTACCAGCAAAGACGCCCCGGACACGGCTAGATTCGGTGGAGGATTACCCGACATCGACCGAAAAGACACGTCCGACGGAAAGAGAGCGCTCGATGGCTACAGCTGGGTGTTCCCCCGCGGACTCGTCTCACCGCATCTCGCCGGTGTCGACGCTGACCTCTCGCTGTAGTCGCTGGCACCGATTTTTAATTATGTCGTTAGAACGAAGCTTCCTGCGACTTCGCTGGCCGGGTGTCGATATTGCCGATGAGCGACGCACGACACCACTGCGTGATGACCTCGCCCGGGCGGTGTACACCGCGACCCGCCAACCGGATGATCTTGTCGAGGTGACCATCCACACCGGCGCACAATCACAAGAGCTGCTGTTGGCGGCAGGGAACCGAACACTCGAAGCGAACTACCCGCTCATCCGGGCCGCCCAAGATGAGCTCCCACAAGAGATTGGGTTTGAGATCGTTGACGCAACGAAATTGGGGCCCGTCCCCGCATTGACGGCGTGTCTCCTCGGCCCGGACACACCAGCTACAGAAACGACCCGCGCTCAGTCCGCCCGAGACCCGGAGCTGTCTCCGCCACGAACGGCACTCCAAGAGTATCTTGAGACGCTCATCGACACCGAACTCGCGCATGTGATTCGGATTCTCGTCCGAAACGCGGGCACCGATCGAGAGGTAGCACTCCGCGCAGCAATATACGATCCCGACCGCCAGTGGGTGAGCGACAGCGACTACGCCGCCACGCTCAATGACGGCACCATCGACCCGGCGACGTATTTCACCGATGACGCAATCACGTCGTCATGGCGCCTGCCGATTGACGTAACGTGGAGCGTGTCGGCAGATGCGCCCGTGATCGGCGAAACCCATGAGACGCCGCGGCTGTATCTCGACACCGACAAACTCCGTGGACTCGGGCGCGACGAGACCCACCGACCGGACAGCCGCCGCCGACTCGCCCGCAGCCCCGAGGCGTTCGATGCCTCGCGAGACCAAACAGTAAGCCAGTCCCGACAGCGCGCATACAGCTCCCTCGACGTCGATCCGTGGCTGACAGTCGACGCCGAGACGCTGCCAGCGTTTCTCGCGCACGTGCCCGCCTACTACGACCGGGATCGATGGCCACGACGCGCTGGTTGGGAGCCGTTCAGCTACAGTGTTGAATCCGTGCTTCGCGAGGCACCGGGGACGGCCCCTGGCGCAACAGCCGATCGAACGACACCAACGACCGACCCACTCGACGCGCTCGATATCGACGCCAGCGACGACCACACCGAAGCCGCAGTCACATGGTTACACACACGAGGAAAGCTTCAAGATCCGAGCTGGTTCCCCGCTGCCACGGTCGAACTTGTCCGCCCCGGCCTCGCACGGCCAGTCAGTATCGGCACTGACGAGACGCTCGCTGCCGGGGATCTTATTGCGCTTGTCAGCGCCGCCGCTCGCAAGGAGACGACCGCGTACATCGTCGTCGACACTGAGGAGACGGCTAACCGCGCCGCCAGATTGCTGGCCCAGCCGTTCCGCGAGCCAACGTCGGAGCGAGTGCGGCTGTATACGGCCTCAGAGCCGATTAGGGCCGATGGAGCAATGGTAGTGTTCCCGCGGTCGGCTGGCCCGCCGACGTGGTGGCTCCGGCCTGACGGCGCGCTCGAGTTGTACAGCGGTGAAAAGCGGCTCAGGGAGTGGGTACAGCCGTGGACAGCCGAGACACTCGTCGCCTCGCTCCCGACCAGTCGCCGCGGTGACGACGCGTACGTCGTCCGTGATGCCGACGGCGACCATCGCACGGAGTTTCAAACAGCAGACGATCTCGCAGCGTCGTGGGCGCCACTTCCAGCGCCCGTTGCGCCGGCGTTTCTCGCAACCGGGCTGTATCATGGAACCATCCTGACGCCAACGACCCGCGGATTCCAAGAGTACCACCACCGACCAACGTGGGTTACAGAAGATAATCCACGGTACAGATCGCCGTCAGTTATCGAGGCGGTCGTCGACCGATTTCTCAAGGAGTACACTGTCCCAACAGACGCTGATCCGCTTGAGGTCGACCAAGTGTTTCCACGGCTTTGTACCTGGCTGCGAACGATTGATCCATACGGGCTCGAGTTCGATCTTGATCGCGATCGAATCAGCCATTACATCAACGACCAGCGTCAGTGGCGGTATCCGCCGTCCGAGTCAGGGTAGCCGTCACCCCCGTCAGCGCGTACGCAACTGACAGAGGTGCTACCCAAAATATCTGATTTCTGTTACAAAATTAAAACGGAAACGCAGCGCCAGCAGCACCCGTGTGCGACCAGCAGCAACCCCGAACGAGCGGCCCACCCCCGGACCGGTTCCGTCGGGGTCTCGAGGCTCAGTGAACAATATATAGTAACTCCCACAGAGCCGCCAGTAGTCGGACCGCACCACCGGCAGCAGCAGCCTGTGCGGCAGTACGTGCTTACCGCACCAGCATCACCAGAAATCGCACTCAGGCGGCGACACAGCAGCAGCAGATCCCGACTAATATAGTAGATGTGGTTCCCAAATACAGCGGTGATAACGCACTGCGTACGACTACCAACTCAGGGGGGACCCAAGAATCCGCACCTGACTGGCGACCGCTGTGGAAAGAGAGCGATCGATGGCGAAACGCGGCCGCACACTGGGTCCCAACCGAGACGGTAGAGTGGATGCTCAGTAGGTCGCACCCCAACCAGATATACCTATTTTCTGATATAACCTCGGAATGGGAGAGTAAGCAGTGTGGCCGCTCGGACGACGTCGCGAGACAGCGGTAGCAGCGTCGATACTGGGGTCAAGTCCTGACCGACAGCCGGAAGGCCAAGGACAACTGGTGGATTTGTGTCGCACTACAATCGTCGGAGACCGATAGTTGCGGCCCCATCTGTCCCCGTCGTATCAATCCAGTTCCCCTGATAGATGGAGACTGGTGAGGATCGTCGCAGAACAGGTGTGTTTGCGTGGGACCGTCAGTCCAAATGAACGCATGACGACTTCGGTCCCGTACTACCGAGTCTCAGGACAGTCCAGTTGGCTTGACCCGCAGTGGGGGGTGTATTTCGGGTTCGTAGTGAACAGTAGTGTCCCTTTAGTGTGCGTGACTTCGGTTAGGGGTTGTGGGCCGACTGTATTCAGCCGCTCATCGACTGGTGTCGCCGTCGAGTCATGGTGATAGGGGAGTACTGCGGGCCATCGCCAGTTCGGGCCCAATCTGAAAGGAGGGGTGCTCAGTGCGCTTCAGCCGCCGGTGGCTGTGTCCCTTCATCCCGGGTGGGCAATTCGTTTCGATCCGGCTGTTCGTTGGGTCCTTCCTGTCTTTCTCACAGCCCCCGGCGCACTCACTACTTTGACGACAACTACTATCTCAGTCGGTAACTGGTGCTGCTGTAACCACCCCGTCCGGGGATTTAGCAGGAAACTGCTCCTGATGACTCGAGGTAGAGCGATGCGCTGCTGCCGATGCTGCGGTAGGTATTTGTCGCCGACAGAGGTGGGTTAATTCCTAGAAACACCGCTCTTTGTATTCACAAAGTCGATCAGAGTATTCGAACTGACGACCACCAGTTAACCGTCCTTCGTGGACTTAGGGTCGTCCCGATTGACAGCCGTGAATTTTGAGCCCGTTACACCCATCGGGGTCTGTGGATCACGTCGTTGAACGTGGCATAGGGCTGTCGCACAACTTCAATAGAGAGATATCGGTCTTGGAACGGTCAGTAGAGTTGGTCGCCAACCTCAATAGCCAAAATGCCGTGGGTGAGACAAACATATCGGCCGTGTCCAACACAAGAGGTTGGAGGTCTACAGGCGGTTCAAAGCGGGTGCCTTGGGGCGTAACCCGCGGCAATTCACGAGAGATGTTGCCAAATCGTCGTCGGGTCGGCGTCGTTCAGTTCGGCGTTCGTCTCCATTTTTCGAAGTTCTGTGACACACCGCTTGGCGACGAGTGGATAGACGTCCGCAGGCGTGAACTCGAACTCAAGTCGCATGATTTCGGACCAGTGTTCGGCCCAGATGTCTTCGACGACCCGGGGATACAGATCTTCCACGAGATGAAGGCCGAACTCGTGACCTTCTTCGATAACCAGCGAGCGAACCGTCTTGCGGATCCGGGCAGACGTACAGTACATCGCGACGAGCTGTTCAGCACCCGTCTCTGCGTCATCCGGGTCTTGACCGAACTGTTCGCGATTCAACTCCTCGAACGCGTCGCGGACCACTTTCACACGGCGGTCTTGGCTGTCGCTACGGACGACGACGCCTTCCGCACGGATATCGCCGGCAAGCGACGACTGTGGAACGGTGTAGGTCTCTGGATCAAACTCGGTCGGCTTGCCGATGATCGTTGCAGGAACGAACGCGCGATCAGGCGACACGTTCCCGAATCGGATCCGGTCGAAGACGCCCCAAGCCGACTCAGTCGGGAGAAATCCCTCGAAGGTTTCAGCGTATGGACTGCCTGGTGGCGTCATCGAGTCGATAGACGAGTACGGAAGGACATCGAAGCCGACGAGAGCGGGAAGGTCGCGTTCGGTGTATCCATAGTCTAGCGTCGAGTACACCAAGTTCTCTGCGTACACGATGAGTGGGCCACCGTGTTCGTCGTGGGCTCGACGGAGGGCGTCCACGTCGATCCCGTCGCGGAGACACCGAACGGCGCGGTGGAGCGCCCCGTCAATGTCCTCGAGATCATCACGATGACAGCACATGATGGAGCGCCGCGTTCCGAAGACGAGGCTGCCGTCCCCGTCGGCGGCATTTATGACAGGATCTGGGTAGGACGACGCGTGACGCTCGTCATAGAGCGTAAATCGGAATGAGCTCCCGTCGAACTTCTCGAGGACCACCAAATCCTCAACATCGAAGAACGACTCCGGGACGACGGGATGATCGTATCGTGGGATCTTCGGGTATACTTTCATCGGCTAGTGGTAGAGTGTTTTGGGGGATCAAGTATCACCGTTCGGTGGCCACTCAAGACCCTCCCACGTTCGAACGGCGTCGCCGATGGCCGTCTGAAACTCATCGACCGGCGTGGTACGGACACTGGAGGGCATCGGACCGTAATCGTCCCATTCCGCAGTGTAGCGGACGACTCTCGATCGGAGACGACCGTCTCTTGAGTCCAGATCGTACGTTTCGAAGATGTGGTGGACACCGAGCACGAGTACCTCCCCAAGCTCATCGTGTCGATAAATCGTGTTTTCAGTGAGGTTCATGTGTGTTCGACGCACTCATTCAATCTCTACGTCCGGCCGGTCGATACCGGCTTTGAGGTCGGTGAGGTCGCGTTCGAGTCGATCGATGTGCGTTTCGAGGTCTTCGACGCTCATCAAAGCGAGACGAAGGAACGCCTCGTCCCACTCCGACATCAACGGAAGCTGACCATTCGATGCTGGCGGGTCGTCCGACTGTCGTATGCGTTTGCGGACGAGTTCTTCGCGAGCGCAGCGCAGTTCTCGACGGAGGAGTTCGTCGTCGTTCATGGGTTCACACACCGGAGTACAGCCCGCTACGGCCCCGGAAGGGCTGTCGCACGGGCCGTCTCACCGAGTGTGTGGCTTTCCGACCAGCGATCGGAGATTCATGACACGTTGTGCCGAGAGCCACTATAAATACTTTCTGTGGAGTACACCGGTCCCAGTACAGCCTACCAGTTCCAGCTGTGCACGTCAAATTGTGTGGAAACCGTCCCGGATTGTGAAGGCAGAATCCTTATGATTGCCTGAACTGAACTGTCGGATCATGAAAGCAGTCGTACTCGCGGCCGGCAAGGGCACGCGCCTCCGCCCGCTCACGGACGACAAGCCCAAGGGGATGGTCGAGGTCGCCGACAAACCCCTCATCACCCACTGCTTCGATCAGCTGATCGACCTGGGCGCCGACGAACTCATCGTCGTCGTCGGCTACATGAAGGAGAACATCATCGACCACTACGGCGACGAGTACGAGGGCGTCCCAATCACCTACACCCACCAGCGCGAACAGAACGGGCTCGCCCACGCGCTGCTCACCGTCGAGGAGCACATCGACGACGACTTCATGCTTATCCTCGGCGACAACATATTTCAAGCCAACCTCCAGGACGTGGTCCGTCGCCAGCGTGAAGACCGTGCAGACGCCGCCTTCCTCGTCGAGGAGGTCCCCTGGGAGGAGGCCTCCCGCTACGGCGTCTGTGACACCAACCAGTACGGCGAGATTACGGACGTCGTCGAGAAGCCAGAAGACCCGCCGAGCAACCTGGTGATGACCGGCTTTTACACCTTCTCACCCGCGATCTTCCACGCGTGTCACCTAGTTCAGCCCTCCAATCGTGACGAGTACGAGATCAGCGATGCGATCGATCTCCTCATCCAGTCCGGCCGCACCATCGACGCGATCGGCCTCGACGGCTGGCGCATCGATGTCGGCTATCCTGAGGATCGTGACGAGGCGGAGCGTCGTCTCACTGAGGGTGCCGAGAACGAACCAGAACAGAGTCCAGACAGTACCATTAAATCAGACGGGTGATTTTCGGACGGTTTCGGTGAAAACAAGAATCGAATAATCTGTCTTATCTTGGACTCTTATACCAGAGTGTCGAGTGTACTTTAGTTGTAAGTCAGCGCTCTCTCAGGAAATCAACACCATATACAAAACCTATTTTAGACGCCAAGCTTCCCAGATGTCCGCTCCGGACCGCTCACCGACAGTTACCTGCGAATCGTCGACATGACATCAAGTCCAACCTTCCAAATCTGGCGCACAACGAGCTTCAGATCGTAGGTGAACGACTGCTGTTTGACGTACTGCAGATCATATCGAAGCTTCTCTTCGGGATCCGTGCTTTTCGCGCCATTCACCTGCGCGAGTCCTGTGAGCCCCGGCTTAACGAACCACCGCTTGCGCCACGACTGTTCTTGCGCCTCCAACAACGATTCTTCCTCAGTCCACACGGCTCGAGGGCCGACAACGCTCATGTCGCCGACGAGAATTGACCACAGCTGAGGAATCTCATCAAGATGGGTCTGTCGCAACACGCGCCCTACACGCGTAATCCGGCCATTCTCATCATCGTCAATCGGCTCAACGGATTCACTCTCTGGCTTCATCGACCGGAATTTGAACACTTCGAACGTCTCACCGAACACCGCCGTACGGTCTTGACTGTACAGGATCGGCCCACCATCATTCATCTTGATTACCACCGCAATTACACAGATGACGGGACTCAACAGGACCAGCCCGGCCACAGCAAACACAACATCGAAGCCGCGCTTGAGCATGTGGTCTTGGATGTCCCACGGCTCAACATCGACGCTGACGAGTGCGCCGACCTCGCTGTCTGCAGTCAACACGCGGTCAGCTTGATCGCGGTGAACAAGCGCATCAACACCGTGTTCATAACACGCGTCAAGCGCACCGAAGAACTCAGCCCGATCGGTATGGTTGAACGCTAACACAACAGTATCGACATCGTACTCGACGAGGACATCCTCAATCCGCGACAGCCCACCGATCCGGTCGACTCCACTGAGCTGGAGGCCCCCATCGGCAATTGCGGGCGTCTGCTTCGCCGATGTCCCAGCCGTAATTACACTCGTCGGGCAGAGATACCCCAGAAGGGGAATATCGATGTCAGCCGCCAGTGTTTCGATCGCGTCTGGATCATCCCCGACGATGATCGCACGTTGGGAGTCACCGTCCGGCCGCCGCCGAATCCAGACAAACCACGCGGGCAACACCACGAGCAACAGCGGGGTGATCGCGATCAGTGTCGTCCGCGGGAGCCGATAGGTATAATCAAAATACCCGATTGCCGCAAGCGTGAGCATGGCGACCAGCACCCGCTTTTGGGTGAGCGCGATGGTGTCGAGAATCCGCCGCGGCCGTGGCTTGTACAGCGGCAGAAACGCCGCCGTCACGATGAGGACGGTCGTCACCAGCTCAAAGACAAGCTCGGCACCCATTGGCGCGTCCGCCGCCAGCCGCCCAACGACTGGCAGGCGGGTGAACAGCGCGTGCACAACGCTACTGTTGGCAGCGATAACAGCAAGGGCAGTAATGACTGCGACACCGCCAACGCTGCGCAGTCGGTACTGCCACCCGGAGAGCATTACTCAGCCCTTTGGACGGAGCTATATAAATCAACTGCGATAGATGTGACAGCAACGTGGTGACAGTAGCACTCGTAAACACACAACTCGGCGTCACACCCAGGATACGCTCGTGGTGTGCGCCGTGTGGAACCGATCCACAAAGGCCATCCCAGCCACAGGTCGGTTGCTGGGACATAGCAGTGAGAGACAAACACTGAGCGAAGCCACAGATACATTACCCGGGATGGTCGTTATCTTATCGCTGAAGCGCCAATCTGTGTCGCCCGTGACTGCGTGACACGGCGCTTCAGCAGTTCTACAGGCCAAGTGAGAGCCCTCGCCGGTTGTGTTAAGCTGCTCGAGAGTGTGGTGTGTCAGATTCGGCCCACGGCTAACGACGCAGGCATTCTCTTTGCTCGTAAAATAAATCTAACGTATTGATTAGTTAAGAGGTTAGCTTTCAATAGGGACCGTTGGTCCCTGCTGAGAGCGGGTTCCTCTCCCACCCGCTTCTTTTCAATCTGTTTGCCTCACACAATCCTCATCAGTACGACGACAGACCGAGAGTTTCACTAACACGCCCACGACTCCAGCGGTGGGGTACAGGGTGGCTGGTCGGTATGCCGGACAGTTTTTCTTAAATATGTAGCAGGCGGTCTGGCGTCATGGTTGCGACCTCCCTAGGTGTCCTCTCGGGTACGTCACCGGCAGTGGCTCTCGCTGTGGTCGGCGCCCTCATTCTTGGACTTGCGATAGCGTGCACCGTAATATCAAATAACTAACTTTTATTTGACCCCCCGAGAATCAGAAATCTACCGGGGACGGTGAATGTCACCTCACAGAATCGGTACTACCGAGTTTTGAGAATCTTCACACCCCTTACCAGACTAGAGACAAATCACACAACTCCCAGACAGTCACACATTCATAAAAGATAATAAACACTTTTTGAGAAGCGGAGAGAGTTTGTGTCTGCATGGACGTTGCCACAAGAAAACTCATTGCAGTCGCACTAGCAGCAGTGATGCTGAGCTCCGTCGTGGGGGTCGTTGGAGCCCAGGAACTGCGGCCACAAGTCGCCTCGTCGACAAACACCGATGCGACAGTCGCATTCTCCGATCAGACGACAGACGGGACCTCGGTCACTGTGGATTCGGTAAACATGTCAGACGGCGGGTTCGTGGTGATTCACGACGATAGCCTGCTCGAGGGAGAGGTCACTGGGAGCGTGATCGGCGTCTCGGAGTATCTTGAGCCCGGAGAAACTGAGAACGTCTCAGTCACGCTGTTCGATGGCGTCCCAGGAGCGACGTTCAACCAAACGGAGCTCACCGAGAATCAGACGCTGATCGCGATGCCGCATCGCGACACGAACGCCAACGAGACGTACGACTTCGTCGCGACCAACGGGTCGGAAGACGGACCGTACGTTGCCAATGAGACGGCGATCACTGATGCGGCGAACGTCAGTGTGGAGACCCAACAGACAGCCGGTGAATCGTTCGTCGTAGCCGATCTGAGTGCGCCTGCAGTCATCGAACAGGGCGATACGCTCAACGTCACCGCCACCATCGAAAACCCCAACGATGAGGCCGACACGCAGACCGTCGAGTACCGCTTCGATGGGAATGTGTCGGCCCGTGAGGAGATCAGTCTTGAGGCCGGCGAGTCCACAGCGATCAGTACCTCGGTCAACACGTCTGAGCTCGCGGCCGACACGTACATCCACGGCGTCTACACGCGGACAGACGGGCAACCGGCCCAGGTGCAGGTTGTTGATGAGATCGCTTCGTTTGAGGTCACTGGTCTCTCCGCCCCCGACGCTGTGACCGCCGGCGACACCGTTACCGTGGACGCCACCATCGAGAACCCCAATGAGTTCGCCATTGACCAGCCGGTTCAGTTCCGGTTTGAGGGCGACCTCGTCGAGACACGAAACGTTGATCTTAACGGTGAAAGCTCAACGACCGTGCAGTTCGAGTTCGGCACCGAGGGAACGCCGCCGGGGACGTACATCCACAGCGTCTTCTCGAACGATTTCGGACAAGACGCGATCATCACCGTCGAAGCGCCGGACGACGCGCCCCCGACAGACGGTGAGGACGACGGTGATGGTGACGACGCTGAAGACGGCGATGATGCCGAGGACGGCGAAGACGGAGACGATGGCGACGATGCTGAGAACGGTGACGATACGCAAGATAGCGACGATAGCGCAGGAGAAAACGGAGACGATGCTAATGACGGCGATGAGAGCGATGACGGAACCGACAGTGATGGCGGTGCCGACGAAGATAACGGTGGAACTGACGACGGGACCGACGGAGACGATGCCGCAGACGGTGACGACGAAGCGAACGGGGAGAATACAGAGAACGGCGACGACAGTGATAGCAACGACGACGAAACCGACGGCAACGGGAATGATGACGGCAACAACAGCGAAGATGGTGATGACCAGCAGTCGGACTCGCCTGAGGACGGGTAGCTAACCCCCGTTCACAGGGTCTCTCCAACAACCGATGTCCGGATCGGTATATTTTCTCGACGCCTTGTTCGACACACCGGTCAACGATGTGTTTCGAGAGGGTGTGAAGGAAGTGGTCTTTACCTCGGGCGCTCTTCTGGCGGAGATTGTTGATACGGAATTGTTGCGGCGGTCGATAACCACAATCAGCACCCAGACACGTTCTCCAGTGGACTTTCAGATCAGCGGAACTCTCGTAGAATCGCAGGACAGTTCGTCATCAACAATGTGCTACACATAAGCGACCTCGGGAAATCCGCTTAGTGAAGAATCCAGATGGGCAGTGGACGACTCGTGATCCCCGTGTCGGAGTGACTCCTCAAAATAAAAGCCGGGACGGAGCAATTGACAATCATGATGCCGTCATTGAGGCGGTAAAAGGCGATAGCGGGCGGTCTCCAACCGACGAGGAGATACGTGACCTCGGTGTTGATCCTGAAGTCGCTCAGTCACAGAGCGACGAGCTTCCCGACTTTCCAGCGTTCGCCTTCGGTCATACATATTCATGTCATACGCTCTTGTGTAGCACATTGTTGATTTCAGAGGGTTGCTTTGACGGCGTGTTTGAGCGCTTTTCGTCCGGGTTTGCGGTAGAGCTCTCGTCTGAGTTGGAACGCTCGGAGATACTGTGTGAGGCGATCTTTTGAGATACCTCGATGCGGCGAGAGCCACCGTCGCGCCAGCGACGCGTGGCTCTCGCAGGTATTCACGTGGACCGTGTCGTTGGCGTACTCACCGTCTCGGTGAACGACGTATTCGCGGTCGAATTGCTCACCTTCATCAAGTGGATCGTACGCGCAAAATCCGTCGGTATAGACGGTGAGAGGCTCCTGCTGGCGGTCAGCCAGCAGGAGCCGGATCGTCGATTCGTCTGCGGATTTCGCCGGCACAACGTACCGTTGCTCGGTGCCACGATCCACGAGGACGAACACGGGCGGTTTGTCTTGATCATACCTTCCGCGTCCGCGTCGAGAGAGGCCGCGAGAGCGCGACCACCGGTCGCGCTCGCGGCCTTTCAAGCCGGCAGAGACGTAGAATTCGTCAATTTTGACTGGGCCACGGAGATCGAGTGACGGCGCGTCGAGCGCTTCAGCGAAGCGTTCGACACGCCTGTGAATCGTTTTGTAGGTGACCTCGATTTCGCACTGTAACTGCCTGAGACTTGTGTTAAACCGCAAAAACGCGTAGATCGAAAACAGCCACTTGCGGAGTGCGATCTTCGAGTGAGCGAAGATTGTGCCGGTCTTATCGTTGAACGTGCGGCCGCAATCCTTACAGAGATACCGCTGAAAGTGCCCGTAGCTGCCGTTTCTGACCGTTCGGTCAGAACGGCAGCGAGGACAAGAAACGCCGTCACGCCAGCGAACCTGCTGTAACAGGTCCGCTGCGACCGATTCCGACCCAAACACATCCAGCGGGCCGTGTTTAGACGCCGTGTAGAGGCGTTCTCTCCCGGAAGTATGAGTGATTGAAGCGGGAAGAGTCGAGTATGCCCACCCAACTCGCCCGCTTCACCGACCGTTGCGTCGATTTATCTCAAAAAGCTGTCGTTGGTGACCCAGATCCACCACTTGAGACGGGTGAGGGTGGGTATGCAGATTGGGTAATCGTCGCACTTCACTGTCTGAGAGAGTATCTCGATCACCCGTATCGACGGTTGCTCGATGTGCTTCAAGAGATGCCGAGGATCGTCTCTAAGCTCGGTCTCACCGCGGACGAACTCCCGGATTTTACCACGGTTGTACCAGAAAGCAGGATCTCAAGATGCGTATCTGGCGCGTTCTCTTGCGAGCTTCTGCGTCACTCCACAAGTTCGGCGAAGTGCAGGCAATCGACGCAACTGGTTTTCAGCGACACAAAGCCAGTCGGCAGTACGTGATCCGCGTCGGCTACAACTTCGACGACATCAAAACTACGGCACTGGTGGACTGCGATTCGACGGCGGTCATCGACGTACATTTTTCGATGAAACAGCCACACGACACCCAGATCGGCCGGCAGGTGCTCACCAGAAATTTGGAGCAGCTGAACACCGTCGTCGCCGACAAAGGCTACGACTGGGACGCGCTTCGGCACGAACTCAGAGACGCTGGCGTGCGTCCAGTCATTAAAATCTTGAGTTCTACCCGCTCGACAAAGCGCACAACGCTCGTCACGACGAGGACATCTACCACCGCCGCTCACTCGTCGAGGCAATCTTCTACGCCCTGAAGCGTCGGTTCGGTGAGAAGTTACGTGCCAGAACGTGGTTTGGCCAGTTTAGAGAACTCGTTCTAAAGGCCACCGTCAGAAACATAGAACAGGCCGTCAGTCACTCACAACCGTGATCTCACGCGTCTAAACAAGCCCCATCCAGCGGAATCATTCGTGTCGGACACCGCTGACGCGGTGTCCTTGTCCTCTTCGACTCCACAGCGACAGCTCACCAGTATCAACAATCTCCTACGGAAGAGCGCATGTCATATTCGTACTCATAGCCTTCGGGCGGAAGGCATTCAGTACGAGCCTTCTCTGGGACAGATCAACCTCGACACAATCAGAATCGTCGACACACCGCGATCCCACCCGTGAGTTCTCAGAGACATCCGACCGCGGATTTTCGTAGTTCGTATTCTGGCACCGGATACTCACGGACTTCCCAACGAAGCGTTCAGATTTCTTTACTCGAAACACGGCGCGAGGATTTGCAGTATACAGCCTCTAAGTCAGCGACGACAGTTTTGAAAACCATTGGGTCGGTTGGAGACGGTCGGGGTCTAGCACGTCGATACACTGGTTTGAGAGACTAGTACGGTCCAAGTTCCGGACAGTGAGTAGTTCACGAAGACCATCTGGATTGTAGTCCGTGTCGGAGACGATCAGTTCTTTCCCTTCAGGTCGGACTGTCGCTGCAATCGTCAGGAATCGACAGCAACGGCTCGCTCAAATTTCTCACGCGCTTCGGTGAGGTCTGCCTCACCTGCTGAAAACACCTCACTAGCGAGAAATTCGGAAATACAGGCTCTGTTAAAACCCTCAGCAAGTGATATGTTCTGCTCAGATTGCGGTCAACATAGGACCTCACAGTCCACGAGAATTCATCAGCAATCGTAGCAGCATAGCTAAAGTCAGCACCATCACAACGGTGAATGTAATTGCGATGATAAGAGTCCCAGTACCGATCATACCTGTTCTCAAGTGTACAACCTGAATAACACATCGGCTCAAAGATTCCTCTGGGACTTTTCGGGCCGATCAGCTCGTACTCTTCAGCGACCAGACGTACCATGCGATAATATGTCTGAAAAGTAGGATTTCAACAGAGCCGCGTTCCAACACAATCCGAAGGCTGAAGCCCTGTGAGTGTTTCAATCACGAGACGATGGCCTACAGCGATGCGGAGTTGCTCGACGATATTCAGGCGGTGGCGACGGTCGTCGAGCGGGCACCGTCCATCCAAGATTATCGTGATCACGGCGAGTACGCGGTGACAACGATCACCCGGCGTTTCGACTCGTGGCAGGATGCGGTGGCACGTGCCGGCTTCGAGCCACACACCGCAGAGAGCGAAATTCCAACGGACGAGCTGCTTGCTGAACTCCGGCACCTTGCTGAGGAGCACGACACCCGCCCAACAGCCGACCTGATGAACGACGAGGGAAAGTACTGGGTGTCGACGTACCGACGGCGGTTTGGGTCGTGGACGAACGCGCTCGCCGAAGCCGGGGTTGAACCGGCAGACGCGCGCACAGCCGAGGAGATTTCCGACGAGGAGCTGCTCGCGGCACTCGACAAGCTGGCCACCGCACGCGGTGTGACGCCGTCGTTCGAAGAGATGGAGCGTGACGGCCCGTACAGCCCGCGCACGTACGTCAACCGCTTCGGATCGTGGACTGCGGCACTCGAGGCGGTCGGTCTCGAACCCCGTGGATCCGGCAGGGTGAGCGACGCGGATCTGCTCGCTGAACTCCGTTGCTTACGTGCTGAGCTCGGCACCAAGCCGGTCGCTGATGACGTGCGTGAAGAGGGCGCGTATAGCCTGACGACGTATCAACGGCGGTTCGGATCCTGGTCGGGCGCTAAAGATGCGGCGTTCGATGAGTCAGAGTCCTCCCGCAGCTGAAGCCGTGGGGTTCCTTTGTGTACCCCTATGACTCGACCACGGATTGGTGCCAGTCTATAGAGAACCGCATCTCCTACTCAACAGTCACGCTCTTCGCCAGATTCCGCGGTTTGTCAATTGGCCGCCCCTTCTTATTCGCCACATGATACGCGAATAACTGCAAGTACACGTTGGCCACCAGCGGCTCGACGACGCCTACGTCGGGCACGGCAAATGACACGTCGAGCGTATTGTACTCCTCACCAGCCGACACACAGCCCAGCGCCGGTGCCCCACGCGTCTGCGCTTCAGTGACGTTGTTCATCGTCTCGTCGGCCCGCGCTCTCTCGGTCAACACCGCCACCACGGGCGTCTCAGGCGTCACCAACGCGAGCGGACCGTGCTTGAGTTCGCCTGCGGCGAATCCCTCAGCGTGGTCATACGAGATCTCCTTGAGCTTCAGGGCGCCCTCCAACGCGACGGGAACCCCCAACTCCCGCCCGACGAAGAAGAACGCCTCACTGTCTTGGAACTGTTGGGCGGCTTCCCGAACCTGCTGTTCTTCGTCAAGCACCTGTTGAACTGCACCGGGCAATCCCTGCAAATCCTCTAAGACGGAACGGGCGTCGGCGGCGCCGAGCGCGCCGCGATCCCGCCCTACGCCAACGGCGAGCATCGCGAGCGTCGCGACCTGCGAGGCGAACGTTTTCGTCGCCGCCACGCCGATCTCCGGGCCGGCCCGAATGAACGCGGTGCCATCGACCTCTCGGGTCACCGTGCTCCCGAGCGTGTTCGTCACAGCGAACGTCCGCGCGCCCGCGGCGTTCGCGCGCCGCACCGCCCCGAGCGTGTCGGCGGTCTCCCCGCTCTGGGTGACTGCAACGACAAGGGTCCGATCGGGCGTGCGGCCCGCGCCGAACTCGTACTCGCTGGCGATCTCGACGCTCGCGCGCACCCCCGCAAGCTCCTCGAACAGCTGGGCGGCATATCGCCCCGCGTAATACGATGTCCCGCAGGCGACGATCTGGATCTCCTCTAGGTCGGCGAGAAAGCCGGGCGGGAACGAGACATTCAAATCCACGTCACCGGCGTCGACGTCCAACCGTCCGGTGAGCGTCTGTCGGAGCGCGGAGGGCTGTTCGTGGATCTCTTTGCGCATGTAGTGGTCATAGCCACCCTTCTCCGCGGCGTCGGCTTCCCATGTAACTGTCTCGATCGCTCGGTTGACCGGCTCACCATCAGCAAAAATCTCGACGCTGTCTGCGGAGAGCGCCGCCACGTCACCATCTTCGAGGTAGGTGACGTTGCGGGTGTGCTTGAGGAACGCCGTTACGTCGCTGGCGACGAACGTCTCGTCCTCGCCACGTCCCAACACCAGCGGGCTCCCGCGCCGCGCGACGATGATTCGATCGGTATCCTCACGCACCACACAGATGGCGTAGCTTCCCTCCAGCCGATCCTCGACGCGCCGGACCGCAGCCGCGAGATCGGCGTCGGCGTCACCAGCGAGTTCTTCCTCGATCAGGTGCGGGATGACCTCGGTGTCTGTGTCGCTGGTGAACTCGTGGTCGGCCAGCCCCTGTTTAATCGCCTCGTGGTTCTCGACGATACCGTTGTGGACGACGGCGACATCACCGACACAGTCCGTATGCGGATGCGCGTTCGCGTCGGTCGGTGGGCCGTGCGTACTCCAGCGGGTGTGGCCGACGCCGTGTGTCGCATCCGATACCTCGGGCACCGTCAGCTCGTTGACCTCGCCGGAGCGCTTTGCGACCGTAAGCCCGCTCGAAGCGCCGACAAGCGCGACGCCTGCAGAGTCGTAGCCGCGGTATTCGAGATTCTGGAGCCCGTGGTGGACGATGTCACCGACACGCTTCGCGACTCCGCCGTCGCTGGCCGTCGTTGCGTCGTCTGTGGCGACGCCGGCACCGACGTAGCCGATAATGCCACACATGGTTATCCCCTCCTGACGACCGCATCAGATTCAACTCGGCCGTCGATCACGACCCCCGCGTCGGTCCGGACGGCGTCGCCGACGACCGCACCCTCGGTGAGCGTCGCCCCACCACCGATCGAGGCGTTATCACCCACTACGCCGCTAAGATCGACGTCGCGGTGGACGGCGTCGCCGACGACCATCGTCGACGCTCCACCGGAGATCGTCGCGTTCGGTCCGATGCGGGCGTTGCCGGCGACGATGGCATCACGCACAACGGCCCCTGCGCCGATGACGGCGTCCGGGAAGATCACGGCGTTCTCGACGACCGCGTTCGCCTCGATCGTCGCGTTGCTTCCGATCGCGGTGCTACCGCCGATCGTGACGTTCGCCCCGACGCGGACGTTGCCCGCAAGCGCCACGTCAGCGGCGGCACTCACCGACTCCTCGAGTGAAGGATCACCGCTTCCCGGCCTCTCCTCCTGTATAAGCCCTGCGTTGACCGTTAGGAGATCCCAGAGATTTGAGACGTCGAGCCACCGACCGTCGTACGGCACTGCTGTCACGCCGCGCTCCCGAGCAATCTCGTTCAGCGTCGCCGTCAGTCCCAACTCGCCGGTCACGTTGGTCTCGCGAATGGCATCGAAGATAGTCGGCGAGAAGCCGTAGACGCCGGCGTTGATCCGATTGGTGTCGACCGGACCCTCGGGCTTTTCTTCGATCCGTGTCACCCGGCCGTCGCCGTCGCTGCTGACGACGCCGTACTCGCGGGGGCGTTCGACAGTTGTGACCGCCATCGCCGGCGCGTCACCGTCGCGGACGCGGTCACAGACCCGCGAGACGAGCGCTGGGTCGACGAGCCGATCACCGTTGAGCACGAGGAATTCGTCATCGATGGCCGATTCAGCTTGCAACACGGCGTGGCCGGTACCAAGCTGCGTCGCCTGTTCGACGTACTCGATGGTCACGCCCCAGTCGTCGCCATCGCCGAAGTGGTTCCGGATCCGTTCTTGCCGGTAGCCGACGACGAGGGCAATCCGATCGATGCCGGCCCCGGCGACCGCTTCGACGACGTGCTCGAGCAGCGGCCGGTTCGCCACGGGGAGCATCGGCTTCGGCCGCCGGTTCGTCAGCGGCTGCAGCCGGCGCCCCTCACCGGCTGCGAGGATGAC
This sequence comes from Halorubrum sp. Hd13, assembly GCF_002252755.1. Lineage (GTDB taxonomy): Archaea > Halobacteriota > Halobacteria > Halobacteriales > Haloferacaceae > Halorubrum. The sequence continues at coordinate 74,703 of NZ_NHOY01000078.1, forward strand.
CGCAGTCACGGGGTCGTCGCTCATACACCGTCCGTCGCCCGCCTGCGGTTTAAATGACTCGTGGTCGAATAATGGAACCTGTCGTGACTGCGAATACGGCTAGTGGGATGAGCGTCTTTGTCGATACGGGAGTATTCTACGCACATCATGATATGGATGCCAGCCGACACGACCTCGGAACGGCAGCACTGAACACCGTTCTCAGATCATCTGAGTACGGTCACGTCATGACGAGCGACTACATCTACGACGAATCAGTGACACTCACACACCGGCGAACGGGTGATATCGACGCTGGAATCGAGATCGGCCGGTGAATCCGAGGTGAGGGATATCCATCGGCCATCGGGCTCCTCCACTCGTCCGAGTCACTTTTTGATCGTACTGTGACGATACAAAAAACGTACGCCGAACATCAACTGAGCTTCACCGACGCGATGACTGTCGCTCACGTCGAACACCACGATATCGATGCGGTGTTGAGCTTCGACAACGATTTTGATGGTGTGGTCACGCGGCTTACGAAAAATCGAGGAGAAAGCCTTGCGCTTTAGCGCGGGGAGGATGTCAATCTGACATCCGATCCCGGGTCATCGCCTCCCCGGGTCCGGTTGTCTCGCCCGCGCCCAGTTTGACGCCGGCGTTCAGCGACGTGTTGATTCCCGTCTTTGCGCCGTCACCGACGATCGTGCCGAGCTTCCGGCGGCCGGTATCCACGCGGTCGCCCTTGACGCTCACCCGGACGTTCGCGTCGTCGTGCCGGAGGTTGGCGACGTTCGTCCCCGCACCGAAATTCACCCCACACCCGAGCACGGAGTCGCCGACATACGAGAGGTGTCCCACCGAGGCGTCGGTCATAAGCACGCTGTTTTTGACCTCGACGCCGTGGCCGACGTGCGCGTTCGGCCCGACGACCGTGGCACCGCGGATGTACGCGTTCGGCCCGACCTCGGCACCGGCCCGGATCAGCGCCGGTCCTTCGATGTACGCCCCGGATCGGAGTGTAGCTCCTTCTTCGACGACGACCGGGCCGTGCAGGTGGACGTCCTCCTCGACGGTGCCGTCAATTGAGCCGCCCGACTCTATGAGTTCGTCGAGCGCCAGCTCGTTCGCCTCCAGCAGCTCCCACGGGCGTCCAACGTCGAGCCACGTACCCGTGTAGGGGGCCACGTCGATCCGGTGGCCGTCGTCGAGGAGAAGTTCGATTGTCGTCGTGATCTCGTACTCGCCGCGCTCGCTTTCGGGCGTCCGCTCGATATACTCGAAGACCGCGGGCTCGAACGTGTAACAGCCGACGTTCGCGAGGGTGGTCGGCGGGTCAGCCGGCTTCTCAACGATGGCCGCGAGCGAGCCGTCGGCAGCGGTCGAGATGACACCGTACGCCCGCGGGTCCTCGACTTCGGTGGCTGCGACAGCCGTCCCGTCGGCGTCGGCAAGGGCCCGCGGGAGCGACGCGTCCACGACCACGTCTCCGTTGAGCACGAGGAACTCATCGTCCACGACGGGCGCGGCCTGCGCCACAGCGTGGGCCGTCCCCTTCGCGTCCGCCTGTCGGACGTAGCTGACCGGGTGGTCCCGATACGTCTCGCCGATCGCCTCGCGGATCAGATCGCCGCGGTAGCCAGTCACGACGACGAACTCGTCGACGACATCGATCGCGGTGTCGAAGACGCGTTCGAGCAGCGAGCGGTCACCGACCGGTAGGAGCGGTTTCGGACGACGATCAGTCAACGGCCGCATGCGGGTCCCGCGACCGGCCGCGAGCACGACTCCGTACATATGCGGGGTCGACGGCGGACCGGGGTTTATCGGCTGCGGTCGACGACGGTCCACACGGCTGACGTCGGAGACGCCAGAGTAGCGTCATTCCGGCTGTTGCGAAACGTCCCAATCACATCTCCGCCGAACCGAAGCGATAATGCCGATTCTCCAGCGACACACGTCCATGCAAAACAGACGCGTCCTCGTCACGGGCGGCGCGGGCTTCATCGGCTCGAATCTCGCGAACCGCCTCGCCGCCGACAACGACGTGATCGCCGTCGACGACACCTACCTCGGCACGCCCGAGAACCTCGATCCCGAGGTCGAGTTCGTCGAGGCCTCCGTCCTCGACGACGACTACCCCGCCGACGTCGACGTCCTCTTCCACCTCGCCGCGCTCTCCTCGCGGAACATGCACGAGAACGACCCCCAGCGCGGCTGCCGCGTCAACGTCGAGGGGTTCGTCAACGCGGTCGAGCGCGCCCGCCAGGAGGGATGCGAGACAGTCGTCTACGCCTCTACCTCCTCGATCTACGGCAGCCGGACCGAACCCTCCCCCGTCGACATGGACGTGGAGGCGCACACCGCCTACGAGGCCTCGAAGCTCGCGCGCGAGCGCTACGCCGAGTACTACGCCAACCACCACGAGATGAACGTCGTCGGCCTCCGCTTCTTCTCCGTCTACCAGGGGTTCGCCGGCAACGAGGAGCACAAGGGCGAGTACGCGAACACGGTCGCGCAGTTCGCCGACGCCATCGCGAACGGCGAGGCGCCCGAGCTGTTCGGCGACGGCAGCCAGACCCGCGACTTCACCCACGTCTCGGACGTCGCCCGCGCCTGCGAGCTCGCCGCCGACCACGAGATCACCGGCGTCTACAACGTCGGCACCCAAGAAGCGTACTCGTTCAACGAGATGGTCGCGATGATCAACGACGCGCTCGGCACGGACATCGACCCCGTCTACATCGAGTGCCCCTTCGACGGCTACGTCCACGACACGATGGCCGACTACTCGCAGTTCCACGAGGCCACCGGCTGGGAACCCGAGATCGGCTTTGAGGAGGGCGTCGAGCTGGTGTGTGAGCCGTACCTGAGCGAAACGGAGCGCTGAGCCGTCGCTAGGCCGAGGACGCCCGACCGAGACGAGGCGGCAACGATCGCTCGAACTGACAGTCACGGAACCGACACAGTAGCCCTAACTCTGACTTAATTCAAATTCGTCGTTTATTACAATCACTCTCGGTCGGGTTGAGCGCGTATGTTCGGCCGCGAGGTCGCCGTCGGCGCTGTCTGCCTCCTGGTGGTCCTCGCTGTGGTCTCGCTCTCCGGAGGCGTCGGCGTCTCGGCCGCCGATGTCGACGCCGAACTCCGAGTCGTCGACGCCGATCCGGCGGCGGACACGACCGGTGGAGCCGACCGCGCGAGAGTCATCGCGACCGGCGAAATCGATGGGCCCGTAGGGTCGAACCCGTCGGACGGGCCGGGCTCCCCTGAGGAGACGGACGACACGGGCGAGTCCGAGGAGCCAGAAGGCCACGGAGGACCGGACGAGCCTGCGGGATCTGACGATTCGGACAAGCCTGCGGGACCTGACGATTCGAATGAGCCCGAAGAACCGGGAATCCCAGACGAGAGCGACGATTCGGACGACCCTGGCGAGTCGGAGGCGCCCGGAGATTCGAACGAACCAGAGGACTCTGAGGAGGCAGACGAGACCGAGGAGGCGGACGAGTCCGGCGACACCGACGAGACAGAAGACTCTGAGGAGGCGGACGAGTCCGGCGACACCGACGAGCCAGAAGACTCTGAGGAGGCGGACGATTCGGACGATACCGACGAGCCAGACGACTCCGAGGAACCGGACGATTCGGACGATACCGACGAGCCAGAAGACTCCGAGGAACCGGACGATTCGGACGATACCGACGAGGAGCAGACCGATTCGGAAGATACTGAGGAGTCTGACGATTCAGACGAGCCGGACGCTCCCGGGGAGTCTGAGGAGTCGAACGCGTCTGACGAGCCCGACGAACCGAGAGAATCTGAGGAGACAAACGATTCGACGGACTCTGAAGGAACAGACGATCCGGGAAAGACGGACGAATCCGAGGCGCCTGCAGAGTCCAACGGTCCTGAGGAGTCGGACGATCCCGGTGAACCGGACGAAACTGAGGAATCAGACCAGTCGGAAGAACCGGACGAATCGGACGACCCGAGTGAGTCAGACGGTTCCGACGGCCCAGAAGGAGCTGACGATTCCGGCGATCCGGGCGACACTGGGGAGTCGAACGAGACGGGTGCCCCCGGCGGCTCTGAGGAGTCGAACGTCTCGGACGGGCGAGACGATCCGGACGACTCCGGTGAAACGGACGGTTCCACCGACCCGGAGGAGTCGAACGACTCTGGGGAGTCGAACGAGCGCGACGACTCCGACGAGTCGAAAGATTCGCAAGATGCCGATGGGTCGGGGGATTCAGACGGCTCGGACGGATCTGACAACCCCGGCGAGCCGGGCGGTGCTGAGGAGTCGAACGGGACGGACGATCCCGACAACTCGGGGAACTCTGCGGAGTCGGACGGTCCCGGGAATCCGGGCGACGCTGAGGGATCGGACGACTCCGAGGGATCGGACGCGTCGGACGAGGCCGACGAAGGGGGCGATCCCGGAGAGACCGAAGGGTCCGGGGAAGCGGGCGATACCGACGAGCCAGACGACCCCGGAGAGTCTGACGATTCGAACGGATCTGCGGGGTCTGCCGACCCGGGCGACGCTGGAGAGAGCGACGACACCGACGACGCAGGCGAGTCGGTGGAGTCCGCGGAATCGGACGAACCCGAGGGGTCGGACGATCCCGCTGAGTCCTCCGATTCAGACGGTTCAAATGACTCGGTTCAATCGGCAGATCCGAACGGTTCCGAGAATACCGAGGTGTCAGAGGCGCCCGAGGACTCAGCGGAACCGGACGAGTCCGGCGAGTCGAGCGACCCCAACGAGTCGAGCCAGCCTGACGAGTCGGAACCCCCGCGGAATTTCGGCGAGTCGGACGACGACGACGATGAGCCGGACGAGCCGGACGACCCCGAGCCGACCGTGATCCGTTCCGAATCGGAGGGGGCCGTCACCGTCGACGTCGAGGGAGCGGACGGCGAGCGCCAGGACGTCGCCGTTGATCTTGCCGGCCCATCGGACTCGCGACCGGTCGTGTCGGTGTCCGCGGTCGGTATCGACCCGGCCGGAGACGCCAGGGCGTATCAGGCGACGATCGGACGTCCGGCGGCCGAGCCGGACGGCCGTGAGCCCGTTTCGCGCGGGACGGAGCTCGGGTACGTGGCGTTCGACTCCACGCTCGACCCGGCCGACACGAACGCGGCGACGCTTCGCTTCGCCGTCGACTCCGAGTCGCTCCCGAGCGAGGCGAGCCCGGAGCACGTCGCGGCGTTGCGATACGCCGACGGCGAGTGGACGACAGAGAACGTCTCGCACGACCGGGAGGGCGAGACGCACACGGTCACGCTGCCGCACGCGACGCCCGTGGCGATCGTCGCGCTCGAACCCGGCCGCGTCCGGATCACAGAGAGCGAAGTGCCGGCGGACTGGGTCCGGGCCGGCTACGAGACGACCCTCCGGACGACGGTGGAAAATCCCGGTGACCGCCCCGCGACCCGGAATCTCACCGTCGCGATGCACGGCGACCCCGTCGCCGAGCGGCGGGTGTCGCTCGGCCCGGGCGAGAGCGCGACCCTCGAAGTGACGTTCGAGCCGCCCGAGAGCGGGACGGTGTCGCTCGAGGGGAACGAAGTGGGGTCGATCGAACTCCGGGACGACGGCGACGCCGAGTCGACGTCGACGGGCGCCGAGACGAGCGAGACCGCCCCGGGATTCGGCGTGGTCGCCGCGGTGCTCGCGCTCTTGGTGGCGGGGCTCGGGGTCCGGAGGCGACGGCCGTAGCCCGCCCGTGGGTCCGTAGACCCGTGGTCTCGAACGCCGACCGCGAGGGCATAGGAGAGAGCCGAACGCGCCCCTCGAAGCCCAACGTTGATACGTCCCGCGT
>NZ_NHOY01000101.1 GCF_002252755.1 Halorubrum sp. Hd13
AGATGTGTATAAGAGACGGCCCACCTGCCGAAGCTACGAGAGGTCGGGATCGTCCGGTACGACGCCGGCTCCCAGACGGTCCACTACACGGAGAATCAAGGGCTCGAGTCCTATCTCGACTACGTCGAGACGGTCGAGTTGGGCTGATCGGCGGCCGCGACGCGGCCCGTTCCGCGGCCGATCGTCACCGTGGGGAGCGCGGCGGTTCAGGCGTGCAGGTGATCGAGCACCGCGTCCACGTCGTTCGGGACGGGCTCGGGGTCGCCGCCGGCCTCGTACGCGGCCTCGGGGTCCTTCAGGAGGTGCCCGGTCGTCAGGCAGACCACGCGCTCGTCGTCGTCGACGACGCCGGAGCGCCGGAGCTTCTTCAGCCCGGCGAGGCTCGCCGCGGAGGCGGGCTCGACCCCGACGCCCTCGGCGGCGAGGTGGCGCTGCGCGGCGGTGATCTCGTTGTCGCTCACCGCGACGGCGGTGCCGCCGGTGTTGCGGATCCCCGGGATCGCCTTCGGCGCGTTGACCGGGTTGCCGATGCGGATGGCGGTCGCGCGCGTCTCGACCTCCTCCCACCGGCGGATCTCGTCGTTCCCCTCCTCGATCGCCTCGACCATCGGCGCGGCGCCCTCGGCCTGCACGCCGGTGAGCTTCGGGACCTCGTCGACGTCGAGCGCGCCGGCCTGAACGAGTTCGCGGAACCCCTTGTACAGCGCGGAGGTGTTTCCCGCGTTGCCGACGGGGAGGACGATCCGGTCCGGGAACGACCCGTAATCGGCGTAGAACTCCTCTAAGATCTCGAAGCCGATCGTCTTCTGGCCCTCCAGGCGGAACGGGTTCAGGGAGTTGAGCAGGTACGCCTCGCCGCGCGCGGCCAGCTCCTGCACGATGTCGAGACAGGCGTCGAAGTTGCCGTCGACCTCCAGGATGCGGGCGCCGTGGAGGCTCGCCTGCGCGACCTTCCCCGCGGCGACCTTCCCAGCTGGGAGGAGCACGAGCGTCTGCATGTCGCCGCGCCCGCCGTAGGCGGCGAGCGCGGCCGAAGTGTTGCCGGTGGAGGCGCACGCGAGCGCGCCGACGCCGAGCTCCTTCGCGACGCGGACGCCGACGGTCATCCCGCGGTCCTTGAACGAGCCGGTGGGGTTCATCCCCTCGTGTTTGATCCGGAGCGCGTCGACCCCCACCGCCTCCTCGATCCGCGGGACGCGGTGGAGCGGGGTGCCGCCCTCGGGAAGCGTGACGCCCAGGTCGAAGGGGAGCGCCTCGCGGTAGCGCCAGACGCCGCGGTCGGGGCCGTCGGTCGACGCGCCCGACCCGAACTCGTCGAACGTCGGCGGGTCGGCGTAGCGGACCTCCAGCAGGCCGTCGCACTCGTCGCAAGTGTACCGGACGTCCTCGAAGGGGGCGAACGTCTCGTCGCACTCGATGCAGGCGAGCCACGTCCCGTCGGCGGCGCAGTCGGGCGCCGCCGGGGTCGGGGCGTCGATGGCGAGATCCATTACGTCGTGGTGCGTGCCGCCGCGGCTTAAGACGGGCGGTCGGGACGGACGTTGCCGTCCGCTCTCTCCGAGGCGAACCGGTTCGGCGACGGCCCGTTCCCGTCGCGCGGCCCCACGGCGACGGCCCGCTCGCGGGCGGTCGCGCGGCTCAGTCGACGATGATCTCGGAGCTCTCGTCCGACTCGTCGGGACCGGACCCGAGCCGGTCCTGATAGCGCTGGATCCAGTCGGCGAAGCAGTCGGGGCAGAGCCGCTGCGTGTCGATGTTCGCCCGGTCGACGCTCAGCCGGACGGTCCGCGCGAGCGCGTCGGTCGTCGGCTCGCCGCAGGCGTCGCACGGCTCGGTCGTCGGCGCGTCGCTCATACCGATCGGTCGCGGGGACGGCTCTTAAAAGTACGTCGGCGGCGCCTGAGCGGACGGCCGCGAGGGCGCCGGCCGTCGTCGCTCGGGTCAGACCGTCCGGAACGCGCGGTCGCCCGCGTCGCCGAGCCCGGGGACGATGAACCCGTCGTCGTCGAGGTAGTCGTCGATGGCGACGGTCAGCAGCTTCGCCTCGGGCACCTGCTCGCTCACGCGAACGAGCCCGTCCGGCGCGGAGACCGCCGAGAGGACGAACAGGTCCTCGAACTCGTCGGCGTCCCCGAGGACGTGATCGAGCACCGCGCACATCGTCGAGCCGGTCGCGAGCATCGGGTCGGCGACGATAACGGTGTCGTCGGGACCGATCTCGGGCAGCTTCACGTAGTCGATGGTGATCGGGAACTCCCCGTCCGTCATCCCCGCCTCCTCGTCGCGGCCGGCGGAGATGACGCCCTGTTTCGCGCGGGGGAACGCCTTCAGGAGCCCCTCGACGAACGGGGTCGCGGCCCGGAGGACGTTGATGATCACCACGTCGTCGAGCCCCTTCACGCGCTCGCCGGTGGTCTCTTGCAGCGGCGTCGTCACCGGGACGTACTCCGTCTCCATCGCCCCGTCGATGATCTCGTAGCCGCAGATGCGGCCGAGCTTCACGAGCCCCTTCCGGAACGCGACCTGCTCCGTCTCGGCGTCTCGGAGCCGCGAGAGGGTGTCCTTCGCCAGCGCGTGCGTGATGAGGTACGCGTCGTCGCGGTCTTCGATCGTCATTGTCGGGAGAGGGGTCGCGTTCGGCTTAAAACGTGGCGACCCGCCGCGAGCGCGCCGTCCGGCGCCGCCGTCGGCTCGGACTCACCGCATCACCACGAGGTACGTCGCGGCGAAGATGACCAGCGCGAGAAGCCCGACGTTCGCCGCGGTGAGCGTCGCCATCCCGGCCCTGTCGAGTCCCCAGAGGACGGTCCACGCGAACCCACCGGACAGGACCGCGTTCAACAGGAGGATCAGCCGCGGGTCGCCCTCCGACTCCTCTATCCCCTCGCGGATTCCCTTCTCCTCCTCGCTCATGGCAAACATCCCGGGAGACCGGCACTTAGCTCTTTGTCCGTGGGACCCGTACGCATCCCATGGACACGGAGGTACACGTTCACAATCGCCACGGTGACCGGGTGGACCCCGTCCCGTTCCTCGTCACCGCCGGGCTCGCGTTCGCGTTCGCGCTCTCGTTCGGTCCGATCTACGGCCTCTCGTACGGCCTCACGCTGGCGACGTCGCTGGCGGCCTCGACGCTCGCGTTCGCGGTCGCCGCCGCGGCCGCGTACCACCAACTCGTCCGCTGCGCCCCGCCGCTCGACGCCGGCCCGCTCCCGCCCGGCCCGCGGGTCGAACGGCTCCTGTACGGCGGGGCCGCGTTCGGCGTCCTGCTCGTCGCGCTCACCGTCCCGCTGCTCTGATCCGCTCCGAGGCCGGCATCGAGGCCTCGTCGAAGAATACCGCCTCCGTCAAGAACGGCGGGACGAATACGGAACGCGCGTGCAGCGTGTCTCGTTGGTCGGTTCCGAAATCGTCTCTGCCCCGGAGCGTCTCATCGACATATAGAGGATAAATATTTATGAACATCTCCGGAACATGTCTATATGGGAGACGTTCTCGCTTCGAAGATTGTCGAGTCGGTCGCTGACGCGGAAGGCGTCGAGCCCGCCGAGCTGGATTTCACCCTCTACGAATACGTGGAGCCCGATGCGATCGAGCTCTTGGCAGCAAACGAGGCGGCAACGTGGACGCTGACGTTCGAACTTCCGAAGCACGACGTAACCGTCACGAGCGACGGGCGGGTTCTCGTTGACGTGCTCGACGGGGACGCTCGAGAACCTGTTAGCACCGACGCGCCGGACCCGGAGACCTTGTGCAGCGAGGGTGACTGATTCACGGCCAGCCGGGAGGTAGTTCGTCGGCGTGATTCTCGATCAGTTCGAGAAGTGGCTCGATTTCGTCGAAGCGCGGGCCTTTCGATATCTCGCCGGTATTCCGGTCCCAGTCGATGTATCCCGCATCTTCCAACCGCGGCAGATGGTCGTGCGTGAGCCGAACTTCGGACGCGTCCGACTCGCTGGATCCCCGAAGCATCACGTCGTCCGTCGTCTCGATAGCTTCCCGTTTCAACAGCAGAAGGATCACGCGTCGACGGCGCTTGGACACGATATCGAGCAGTTGGTCTACCCGCGGACGCAAGAGGACGTTCTCGGATCCGGCCGTGTCTGACATACCACAACATATGTCGGGAATACGTATAGTCTCTCGTGAGACATCAGTAAGACAGCATGAACGTCATCTCCGAGACGGGGGCGGACTGTGGCCCTCTGCGGCGTCAGACAGGACTGTCACCAGCTCGCTTGCACCCTCTCTCGGTCGTCTCTGCCGTCGTTCGCGACGTGGCGGCCGAGGTGGGTCCCCGAACCGGACCGCCCGATAGCTGACGTAGTCGATTTTTCGATCATCGCATCCACCCAAATGAGCGACACTGTCCGGCGAGTCGACGGCGTCGCAGCGATACTCTTCTCACGGCTCTCGGCGATCGACCTCGCGAGCCTCAGCGAGTCCCGTTGGGCGAACGTCGCGACGTCCGACGCGACGCTCCGGGTCACGACCACCCGACCTATCCGTGGCGACCCGAATCGGGTCCGACGGCTCTCGGAGAACCTGTATCGGGTCGCCGTCGGACACGCAGGCGAGGAGGTGTCCGATCGGCGTCTCGGCTGTGCGTCCGATTCGCACAGCACCGGGAGAGTAAGATGGGAGAACTCGTACAAACGATTATGGGGATTTTTAGCACGGTGACGGAGATGCTGGAGGGATCGACGCAGCGCGCGCCCGAGACCGCCGGCGACGACGGCTCCAAGGGCTCGTTCTGGTGCGACGACTGCGGCGTGCGGGTCCGGGACGTCGAGGTCGACGCGGAGGGGCTCGACCGCGACGGCGACGGCACCCCGGCGTGTCCCGACTGCGGCGACTCGATGCGGTTCGAGCGCGCGAGCGGGAGCGGCTGCGCCTGCTGAGTTCGCCGATGTCGACCCGGCGTCTCGACCCCGTCTCAGGGCTCCCGGAGCGCTAGCTCCTCGCCCTGTTCCGTCGGGAACGGGTCGTCCCCGCCGAGTTCGCCCTCCCCCTCCTCGGCGGCCGCCCACTCCTCGTCGGTGACGAGCGCGTCGTCGAGGCGCTCGCGGATCGCCGCCTCGTCGATGCCCGTGCCGATGACGACGTACTCCGTCAGGCGGTCGCCGTGCTCGTCGTCCCAGTCCAGTTCGGGCCGGTTCGAGCGCAGCATGTCGCGCTCGACGGCCGGGAGGCTCGCGATCCACGGGCCGAGCGCCGTGACCCGCACCGACGCGCCGGCCTGACCGACCTGCTGGCGCTGGTCCGTGCCCGCGACCCACAGCGTCCCCTTCGAGCGGACGACGTCTGGAGGGAGACCGCGGAGGACGGCGGCGATCCGGTCGGGGTGGAACGGTCGCCGGCGGCGATAGGTGAACGAAGTGACGCCGTACACCTCGTCCGGGTGGCGGTGGGCGCGGCCCCCCTCGCGGCCCTCGCCGTCGTGACCGGCGTGGTCGTGACCGCCGTGGTCGTCGTGCCCGTCGCCCTCCGCCAGCGCTCGCTTCCACCCGGGCAGGTCGCCGAGTTCGCCCGCGTCGAACAGCCCGACGTCGAGGATCCGGTCGGGGTCGACCGCGGAGAACTCCGCGACGACCGTCTCCGCGCCCGGCTGCAGCGCGCCCACGAGCTCGATCGCCTCGTCCATCTCCGCGTCCGTACAGAGGTCGGCCTTGTTACACACGACGAGGTTCGACACCTCGACCTGCTCGACGAGGAGGTCCGAGAGCGGTCTGTCCGCCTCGTCGTCGTCCGCCGCGACGCGCCGCTCGGGCACGTCGTCGCCGGCGAAGGCGTCGAGGAACCGCCGCGTGTCGATCACGGTCACCAGCGCGTCGACCCGGTAGCGGGCGGCCGCGCGCGACTCGGTCGTGAACAGGCGCGCGACCGGCGCGGGCTCGGAGATACCCGACGACTCGACGACCAGGTTGTCGAAGGAGCGCTCGTTCGCGAGCCGCACGACGGCGGTCTCCAGGTCGTCTTGGAGCTCGCAGCAGATGCAGCCGTTCGACAGCTCCGTGACGCCCTCCACGTCGACTTCGGACTCCTCGGCGATCAGCTCGGCGTCGACGTTGACGTCGCCCATGTCGTTGACCAGCACCGCGATGTCGCGCTCGCCGGCGTTCCGCAACAGGTGGTTCAACAGCGTCGTCTTCCCCGCTCCGAGGCTCCCCGAGAGCACGGTCACCGGGATCCGGTCGTCGTCCATGGGCGTCGGTCGGCGTGCGGCCCCTTCAACGTCGCGGCGGCGGAACCGGGGGCGCTCGCCGGGGCGGGAGGACGCCCCGCGCTCGCCGAAAGCCGATACGTTGATACGTCGCGCCCGCACACCGCCGACCATGTTCCAGTACGTGTCGGCGGCGGGGATCGCGGCGATCGCGGTGACCGTCCTGATGGTCGCCGCGGTGCTGTACCTCGTCTGGGGCGCGCTCGGTGGGGAAGCGCACTCGCCGTCTCCGGACGTGGACGAACAGCCGGAGCTCGACGACGGCGAGGAGGCGGCAGAGTCCGACGAGCCGCAGGCCGAACTGACCGCCGACGGCAACTCGGCCTGATCGGCCGCCGTCGACGAGCGATCGACCGCGACCCGCTCCCGATCGGCCGGCGCGTGACCGCGACAGCTTTTAACATACCCCGACCGTCACGACCGATAATGACAGTCGCAGACCGGATCGAGACCTTCCGAGCCGCGCTCGAGGAGTGGCTCCGCGGCCTCTACCACGGGATGGTCACTCACGCGGCCTACGAGAAGATCGAGAAGGAGGCCGAGGACACGGAAGACGAGTTCATGCTCGCGTGCTTCCCGGACGCGTTCGGCATCCCCTCGCCGGTCTCGTACTACACCGCCGAGCTGCTCCCGTACCTCGAAGACGAGTTCGAGGCGTGGGAGCGCAGGCTGTGGGACCGCGAGAGCCTGATGGAACGGAAGGGCCAGCAGTACCACTTCTGATGGAGCAGTTCGTCTTCTTCGGCGGCAAGGGCGGCGTCGGTAAGACCACCGTCTCCTGCGCGTACGCGTACCGCTGCGCGAACGCGGGGCTGCGGACGCTCGTCGTCTCGACCGACCCCGCGCACTCGGTGTCCGACGTGTTCGGCCAGCGGTTCAGCGACGACCCCGAGCCGGTCGACGGCGTCGACGGGCTCGACGCGATGGAGATCGACCCCGAAGACGAGATGCAGCGACACCTCCAGGAGATCCGCGAGGGGCTCTCCGAGCAGGTGTCGGCGGCGATGGTCTCCGAGATCAACCGCCAGCTGGAGATGTCACACGGGACGCCGGGGGCGTACGAGGCCGCCCTCTTCGACGCGTTCGTGGGCGTGATGCGCGAGGAGAGCGAGCCGTACGACCGCGTCGTCTTCGACACCGCGCCGACCGGGTCGACGCTGCGGCTGCTCGGGCTCCCGGAGTTCCTCGGCGACTGGATCGACCGCCTGCTGTACAAGCGCAAGCAGTCAATCGACCTGTTCGAGAAGGCCGCGATCGGCGACGCCGAGCCGCGGCGCCTGATGGACGGCGACCCGGTCTTAGAGCGGCTCCAGCGCCGCAAGGAGTTCTTCGAGTTCGCGGGCGACACGATGCGGAACGACGCCGCCTTCTTCCTCGTGTTGAACCCCGACCAGCTGTCGGTCAACGAGACGGACCGTGCCATAGAGGGGTTCACCGAGCGTGACCTGCGCGTCCGCGGCCTCGTCGCGAACAAGCTCACCCCGTCGCCGGACGAGGACGAGGAGGGGCGCGGAGCCACCTACCTGCGCGACAAAGTCGCGACCGAGCGCGAGCGGCTCAATCAGGTCCGCGAGGAGTTCGACCCGCCGCTGGTCGCCGAGATCGAGTCGCGAACCAGCGAGGTCCGCGGCGACGTGCTCTCGGAGGTCGCGGCCGCGCTCGACGTCGAGACGGGGGATCCCGTGAGCGCGCGCGAGTAAGAACCGGTGTCGGCGGCGCGGAATAAACTATAGATGAGGTGAAAGGAACCGGTTTGACCCGCCTGTGTTCCTGCTTTCTTCAATCGAATCGGGTAACTATCACGGTTGAAGCTAATACTTATTACGCTGTTTCCAAACCGCGCTCATGAGGCAGGGGAACTTATGACAAGTGTAATTTGGATCACGGTCGCTGTGCTGAGCACATTCACCATCGGATACATGGGGTATTCGCGGTACCTCTCCCAGTTCGTCGAACTCGACGCCGAAACGGAGACGCCGGCGCACAAATACGAGGACGGACAGGAGTACGTACCGTCGAAGAAGCCGGTGTTACTGGGGCATCACTTCTCGAGCATCGCCGGCGGCGCGCCGATCGTCGGCCCGATCACGGCCGGCGCCGTGTGGGGATGGGTCCCCGCGCTGCTGTGGATCGCCGTCGGCAACCCGCTGATGGGGTCGGTCCACGACTTCGTCGCGCTGTCGAGTTCGCTGCGACACGAGGGGAAGTCGATCGGCTACATCATCGGCCAGTACGTGGGCGAGCGCGGGAAGGACATGCTACTGTGGTTCGCGTTCCTGACGATCATCCTCGTCGTGGCGGTGTTCGCCCTGGTGGTGGCCATCGTCTTCGACGCGTTCCCGCAGGTGACGACCGCGAGCTTCGTGTACATCGCGCTCGCGCTGGTGTTCGGGGTCTACCTGTACCAGCTGAACGGCCCGTTCGTGCCGGGGACCGTCCTGTTCGTCGCCGCCGTCTTCGGCGGCGTCTGGCTCGGCATCGAGTTCCCGTTCGCGCTGTTCCCGGCGGTCGGCGACGCGTCGTACCCCGCCGGAACGCTCGTTCTCGCGGACGCGCTCGGGCTCGGCAGCGGGCAGTGGATCCCCGGGTCGTCGGCCGTCGCGATGAACCCGAACCGGGCGGCGTGGGTCCCGGTCATCATGCTGTACGCCGGGATCGCGAGCGCGCTCCCGGTGTGGACGCTGCTCCAGCCGCGTGACTACCTCTCGTCGTTCCTCCTGTACACCGGCGTCGGAGGGGCGCTGCTGGCGATCATCGTCGGCACGCTGCTCGGCACGTCCGCGCAGCCGCTCGTCATCGCCGACTCGATGGGCGCGTTCAACGGCTTCTGGGGCGTCGAGGGAGCCGGCCTCGCGCCGCTGTTCCCGCTCCTGTTCATCACCATCGCCTGCGGGACGATCAGCGGATTCCACTCGCTGGTCTCCTCTGGGACGACGGCCAAACAACTCGACAAGGAGACCGACGCTCGGCTGATCGGTTACGGCGGCATGCTCGGTGAGGGACTGCTCGCCGCGGTCGCGCTGTCGACGCTCGCGGTCGCCGGGTTCGCCGACCCCGCGGGCGGGATCGGCGCGGCGCTGCCGAACTTCGCGACCGGCGGCGGCATCATCCTCACCAGCTTCGGGCTGCCCCAGTCGTTCGGGGCGCCGTTCATGGCGCTGGTGCTCGTGAGCTTCCTGCTCACGTCGACCGACACCGCCGTCCGCCTCGGCCGCTACATGATGGAGGAAATCGTCGGGGTCCCCACCGGGGACACCGCGTCCGGCTTCGAGAACCTCACCGACGGCCCGTGGGCGGCCCTCGGAAGCCTCGCTCGCGGTCGCTACACCAATCCGCTGGTCCAGGCCGTCCCGGCGTACCTGATGGTCATCTCCGGCGAGTGGCTGACGCTGTGGGCGCTGTTCGGCGGCGCGAACCAGCTGCTCGCGGCGCTCGCGCTGTTGACCGCCACCGTCTGGCTGGCCAACTGGGACGACTCCAAACAGCTCGTCTCGACGGGCGTCCCGATGGCGATCATGACGACGATCACCGTCATGGGGCTCGCCTGGCTGGCGTTCTACAGCAACCTGTACCAGAACCTCATCCAAGGCGGAGCCGAGGGCTTCAGCTCCATCGCGTCGTCGGTCGTCCAGATGGTGCTGGCGCTGGTCCTCATCTACATCGCGCTCTCGCTGGTGAAGATCGGCTACGAGAACATCCAGTCGGCCCGCGGCGGGACCTCCGGCGCCGCCGTCGAACCGAGCGACGACTGAGCCGTCTCCCGCGGCTTCGAAGTCCGATTCTTTTTTATTCCACATCCGGCCAGCGGCGC
The DNA here is from genome assembly GCF_002252755.1 of Halorubrum sp. Hd13. Lineage (GTDB taxonomy): Archaea > Halobacteriota > Halobacteria > Halobacteriales > Haloferacaceae > Halorubrum. The sequence goes on from NZ_NHOY01000101.1 coordinate 10,035, forward strand.
GTCTTCCCGCACCGACTCAGGCGTCGCGCGTGACCTCGCCGAACGGCGGGTCGCTCTCGACGCCGGCGGGCGCGACCGCGATCGCCGTGACGGCGTCGCCGTCGGCCCGGACCCGAGCGCGCTCCAAGTCGACGTCCGCGTCGTCGGCGGTCGCGGTCGCCGTCTCGCTCTCCGCCTCGGTGCCGAGCACCGTCCGCGTCGAGGCGCTCCGCCAGTCGGAGACCGACGAGACGCTCGCGCCGGTCGCCAGCTCCACCGCCCGCGCGGCCGACACCGCGGCGACCGGGTCTCGGACGACTTCGGGTTGCTCGATCACCGCCACGGCCGGCGCGGTGACGACCCCGAAGCGTCGGCCGTCTTCGGCGGCGTACCCCCGGCGGAACACCGTGGCGATCACCTCGCGGGTGTTCGATATCTGGACGTCGCCGGACAGATCGACCGTGATCGAGACGGTCACCGTCGTCTCCGTCGAGAGGGTCTCCTCGTATCCCCGCTCGGAGACCGCGGCGTCCGGGAGCGACGCCGGCCGGCCGGCGCTCGCCTCGATCGGCTCCTGTTCCTCGGGCAGCAGCGCGCACCCGGCGGTCGTCGCCGCGGCGCCGGTCACCGCGGTGAGGAACGCGCGCCGAGGGCGCGGGGTGCGACTCGGGCGCATCGCGGTCACCGCCAGAATCGCTTCGCGAAGCGGGAGAGGAACCCCTCGTCCGGCTCCTCGACGGGTTCCCACAGACGGAACGCGCCGGTGACGTCCGCGGCCTCGCTGTCGACGATCCGCTCTTCGTCCGGCGCGACCACGATCAGGTTCACCTCGTAGTGCCCGTAGTAGCCGAACTTCAGCAGGGTGCGGTCCCGGAAGTCGGCGACGAACGCGGCGACCTCGTCGGGGATCCGATCGGCGACGAGGACGAAGGTGACGTCGGTGCCGTAATGCTCCTCGTTCGGCGTGATCCGCTCGTCGGCGACGCGGTGGCCGACCTCGACGAGCCGCTCCAGTTCCCCGACCGTCGGGCTCGTCACCCGGCGCGCGAACAGGTGCTCCATGATGTCGTGGTCCCCGTAGCTCAGCGCCGGGTGGAAGAACTGCTTCTGGTTGCGCATCCGCATCTCCCCCGCGAACTCGAAGCGCTCGCCGTGGACGACCACGTCCCGATCGAGGTCGTAGCTGTACATCAGTCGGTCTGAGACGCGGTCGAGGTACTCGTCGTCGTAGTCCGGGACCTCCTCGCGGATCTCGGCCGGCAGCTCCTCGGAGTCGCGGCGGTCGCCGCCGTCGGCGGCGTCACTCATCGGCGGGATCGTACGCGACCGCGTCGCCGTCGGCGGGCGGCGCGCCGATCGCGAGCACGGTCACGGGGCCGTCGGCGTCGGCCGGGTTGTACGCGCGCTGCGGGCTCTCCGGGTCGACGACGAACAGGTCGTCCGCGGGCACCTCGTAGATCCGCTCCGGGGTCTCGACCGAGAGCGTCCCGTCGAGGACGTAGAACGCCTCCTGTTGGGTCTCGTGGTAGTGGTACGCGAGCGGGAGCTGTTCGCCCGGCTCGGCTCGGAAGCGGTTGATCGCCGCGGCGTCGAGCCCGCCCGGCTCGGAGAGCTTCCGGCACTCGCAGGGGCGGTCTGGCTTCGGCTCCACGGTCTCCGTGTCGACGACGCGGTATCCCATGTGATCTCATTCCACGGACCGATTGAAAAGCTCGTCGGGCCGGCGTCGGTCGGTTCGAGAGTCCGACCGTGCGGCGTGAAAACGCGACAGCGGCGCCGACAACGGGTTTTAACACCGTCGAACACGATCATGCGGTAGATAGTACCATGTCCGACGAGGAGATCAACGCAGAAGCGTGCGGCCGGTGCTCGATGTCGACCGTCGTGGGCGCGGTGAACGGCGACAAGGACCCGGAGGACCGCGTCGAGCACGACCCGTTCGCCGGCGAGCGAATCGAGGTCGACGAGTCCTCGATCCGCCGGGTGTCGCCCGCGGGGGTCCTCAGCGACCTCAAAGACCGCGTCGACGCGCTCGGCCGTCGGTTCTCGTACGGCAAATAGGCCGGGAGAGCGCCGACCGCGGAGCCGCGGCTGACCTGCGCGGGCTCGCGTCAGGTCGGAGAGACTTATACGCGTTCGTTTCGTAGGGGGGTCCACGCGATGGAAGAGAGCATCTCCGGCTTCAAGGTGCGCGGGGACTGGGGCGACGTGGTCGAACACGGCGAGCGAATCGCATTGGCGCTCCGCGAGACGGGCGCCGACGGCGACGCGTTCTACGAGTTCGACGACTGGCGCCCGAAGTCCCACGAGCGCATCGACGAGGACGTGTCGGCGAAGACCGCCGAGCAGGCGTCCGTCGCCGAGGGCGAGGGCGAACAGGCCGGCCAGACGCCGGGTGAAGACCTCCAGACGGCCGGCGAGAAGCTCACCGAGTCCTACGAGAAGGTCGAGGAGAACGACACCGAGAGCGCGATGGAGAGCTGGGGCGAATCGATCGGCCACGTCGCCCGCGCGGCCGACTCGGCGAGCCGCAAGGCGCTCCGGAAGGTGGAGGACACGGTATACCGGAAAGTGATGACGCAGATGGCACCGTACTACTTCGACAACGAGCTCGTCAGCGCCAACATCCAGGAGGTCGGCCGCGGCGAGGACGGCGAAACGTTCGAGTTCGAGGTGAACGTCAACGACGACGAGCTGAAGGCCGAAGTGAGCGAGATCCTCGACGAGTACGAGTCCGAGATCGACCGCTGGCACGTCGAGACGGAAAAGCGCACGGACGACGTCGCCGCCGCCGAGGGCGTCGAGCCCCCGGAGACGGAGGGCGGTCCGGACTCGACGATGACGTGACTCGCGAGCGCGGCACGGACGGTTTTAATTCGACGACGCGTGAAGAGCGCGTATGAGCGAGGTACTCCGGATCGAGGCCGGCGAGCTGTCGGCCGACGAGATCATCGACGCCCTCAACGACGGCCGTCGGATCCTCGTCGATGTCGAGGTCGCCGGCGGGCGCCACGAGGTCGTGCTCCGGTACGACGGGGAGACGTATCACTGCGACACGCCGACCAACCTTCACCGCCACGCGGAGGAGGACGAGATGCGCGGCTGTATCGACCGGATGGGGTACGCCAGCGCCGACGCCGGCGTCGACGGCGACTGAGTCGGGCGCCGACCCTCGGCCGCGGTCCGCCGATGACGACTTTTAACCCGACCGCAGCCGAACGACGCCCATGAGCGACCCCGAGATCGAGGACCTCGTCGGCGACGTCTCCCCCTCGTTCGAGCACGTGCTCTCCTGCGTGTTCGGCATTCGAGACCACGAGAGCCGCACGTACCTGACCCTGCTCGATCACCCGGGGAGCACCGTCGCCGAGCTCGCCGAGGCCCTCGACCGGGACCGGTCGAACGTGAACCGTTCGCTGTCGACGCTGCGGGACAAGGGGCTCGTCGAGCGCCGCCGCCGGCTGCTCGACTCCGGCGGCTACGTCTACCAGTACACCGCGGTCCCGGTCCCGGAGGCGAAAGAGCGGCTGCACGAGGCGCTCGACGAGTGGGTCGAAGGCGTCCACGCGGCGATCGAGTCGTTCGATCCCGACGGCTCGTCGTGAGGCGCTACGCTTCGCCGGCCTCGCCGCCCGTCTCGTCGGCCTCGTCTCCGTCGCCCTCCGCCTCGCCGTTGTCCGCCGCGCTCAGCCCCGCCTCGTCGGGACGGTCGAGCGCCCGCGGCGCGTCGTGGTGCTCGGAGTAGCCGTCGAACCAGCGAGCGATCCGCTCGATGCGGTCGACGACGTGCCCGGGTTCCCCGGAGCGGGAGAGCTCGTGTCCCTCGCGCGGGTACCGCACGAACCGCGTGTCGACGCCGTTCTTCCGGAGGATCCGGTGGTAGAGCTCCGCCGTGCAGATCGGCGTCCGCGTGTCGTCCTCGCTGTGGATCAACAGCGTGGGCGTGTCGACCGCGTCGGCGTGGCCCGTCGGCGACTGCTCCCACAGCCAGCCGGGCTCCTCGGACGGGACCGTGTCGAAGTCGCCCTCGAGCAGCTTGTACGCGCCGTCGGTCGAGCCGTAGAAGCCGGTGAGGTCGTACACGCCGCGCTGGGAGACGGCCGCGCGGAAGTAGTCGGTCTGCCCCACCGTCCACGCGGTCATGAACCCGCCGAAGGAGCCGCCGGTGACGAAGGCGTTCGTCTCGTCGACGGACGGGCGCTCCGCGACCGTCTCCACGCCGGCCATCACGTCGGAGAGGGTCGCGTCGCCCCAGTCGCGCTCGATCGCCTGCATGAACGCCTCGCCGTAGCCGGTCGACCCGCGCGGGTTCGACCAGAAGACGACGTAGCCGCGGGCCGCGAGCGTCTGGAACTCGTGCCACATCGTCCCCGCGGTCGACCACATCGCGTGGGGGCCGCCGTGGATCTCGACCGCGAGGGGGTACTCCTCGTCCGTCTCGCCGTCCGCCCCGTCGACCGCCTCGCCGTCCGAGTCGAACTCCGGCGGCGTCATCACCCACCCCTGGATCTCCGTCCCCTCCGACTCGAACCGTATCTCCTCGGGCTCGCCGATCGCGCGATCGGCGAGGTAGTCGGCGTTCAGCTCCGTGAGCCGCGTCGTCTCGCCGCCCCACGCGTCGTGCGCGAAGACGTCGCCCGGGTGGTCCCACTCGCTGGCGGCGACCGCGACGGTCACCTCGCCGGGGCCGGCGCCGTCGTCGCCGCCGACGGTCGCGCCGGAGACGGTCCCCGGCCGGAGGAGGCGCTCGGGGGCCGCGCTCCCGTCGGCCGGGACGTGCCACAGCGCCGTCTTCCCCTCGTCGGGGGTCGCGAAGTACAGCGTCGCGTCGTCGGGACCCCACTGCGGCGCGGCCTCGTAGCCGAGCCCGCGGTCGATCCCGTCCGTGAGCTCGGTCACGTCGCCCGTCTCGCGGTCGACGACGCGGAGGTCGACCGGCTGCATCGACACCCGCTCCGGCTCGGCGTGGGTGAAGGCCACTCGCCCGTCCGCGGTCGCCGCGATCGCGGCGCCCCAGCCGGTGGTCGTGTGGACGCGCTCGGTGTCGCCCGTCTCGAAGTCGTGCGCGCGGATCGCGATCTCCGCGGAGTCGTCCGGGTCGTCGCCGACCTCCTCGGCGAAGTAGAGCGTGTCGGCGTCCCCCCAGTCGGGCGCGGCGAAGTCGGCGTCGCGGTCGGTCACCCGCTCGACGCCCTCGGCGGGGTCCGCCGCGGTCGCGCCGTCGACGTCCGCGTCCGCGTCGACGACGTACACGCCCGACCGCCGCCCGTCGAAGAAGCGCTGTCCGGAGCGGTAGACGGTGCGGTCGATCACGCGCGGGTCGGGGTGGTCGTCCGGCTCGTACTCCTCCGGCACCGACAGGTCCCGGCCTTCCTCGCGGTCCTCGGCGGTCACCGACTGGACGAAGGCGATCCGGTCCCCGTCCGGCGACCACGCGATCTCCGAGACGCCGCCGACGACGTCGGTGACCCGGCGGGCCTCGCCGCCGTCGACCGGGAGGACCCACAGCTGCTGGGTGTCGTCGTCCGCCCCCCGCGTCGACGTGAACGCGATCCGGTCGCCGGACGGGCTCCAGCGCGGCTCCGCGTCGGAGCCCTCGGCCAGGGTGAGCCTGCGGAGGTCGCCGCCCGCGACGTCGACGAGGAACACCGTCGACTCGACGGTCTCGTCGTCGGTCGGCTGGCGTCGCAGGAAGGCGACCCGGTCCCCGTCGGGCGAGATCCGCGGGTCGGCGGGCGTGGCGATGTCGTGATAATCGGCCGCGGTGACGCGCTCCATGGAGGCGGGTCGGCCGCCGCGGTCAAAAGGCGTCGGGAGCCGGAAAAGGGGTCGGCCGGGACGTCGCGGACGCCCCGCCTCGGGCGGCCCGCTACGCGTCGCCGTTGTCGAGCGCGAGCGTCACGCCGTCGTCGTCGACGGTCGCGCCCGCGGCGCACACCGGGTGCTCGAAGTCGGCGCCGAGGACCTCGCTCGCGGCCGCGCCCGCGTCCGGACGCTCGTCGTTCGCCGCCGCGAGGGCGTACGGCTCCGGGCTGTCGGTCTCGTAGGTGGCGACGATCGTCGGCTCGTCGACGGCCTCGACGAGCAGCGCGTCGCGGCGGACGACGCCGACCGTCGCCGTCTCGCTCCCGACGACGCCGGCGATCCGCGGCGTGTCGTAGTCGTCCTTCTCGAAGTCGAGCGCGAGCAGCGGCGTCGCCAGCGCGTCGCGCGCCGGGTACCCCAGTTCGAGCTTCTCCGCGATCGGGTCGACGTGCGAGCCGTTCCCGACGACCGCGAGCGGCTCGTCGGTCGGGGTCCGGACCGCCCGCGCGCAGTTGTACGAGACGTACGGATTGTCGGTCTCGGAGGCGTCCGGCGTCGGTCCGACCGTGAGGGTCCCGCCACGGTCGAGCACGCGCCGGTTCGGGAACGAGCGCGAGGAGACGCGGTAGGCGCCGATTCCGGGGGCGACGACGACGAATCGTCCGACGTACATACAGCTTCGTGGCCATTCGGACGAGTAAAACGCATCGATATGCGCACGTTCTTCGATCAGATCTCGGTCGCGGAGGAGGCACCCGGCTCTCCCACCGCCTGTGAACGCGTGACAGAGGGCCGGCGACGCGCAACGCTTACAAACACGCACAGGCTATCGATGGTTGCGCACAGTCCATTGGGGTAGTGGCCAATCCTGTTGCCTTCTGGGGGCAACGACCCTGGTTCGAATCCAGGATGGACTATTCTCGCGGTTCGCCCGTCCTCGATCCAAACGCGGCGTCCCCCTCCGCTTCGTCTGCGGGGGTCCGTTTCGCGTGGATCGCCTCGTTCCGCTCGACCGCTCGCTTCGTCTGGACTCGAACACTTCCTACGTACCGCGGTTTCCAGTGGAAGCGAAGGGGTATGGGAATCGGTCACCCGCGTTCCCGGTCACTTCTCGACGTCGAGCAGCGCCACCCGTTCGCGGACGACGTCGGCCAGGTCGCCGGCGGTCGCCGCGAGTTCGCGGTCGGAGACGCCGTAAAACTCCGTCACTCGTTCCCGATCGAACTCGGCGGCGGCGGGGGGAGCCGTCAGCCGCTCGACCGCTCGCTCGGCCGCGTCGAGGTCCGCGGCGGGTCGGTCCGCGCCGTCGACGCCGCCGAAGTCGGCGACCAGCACGACCGCGCGCTGTTCGCCCTCGGAGACGCCCAGCGCCAGCGCGCGGTCGATCTGTCGACGGCCGGCCGCGTACAGCATGATCTCGACGCCCGGGTCGCGAGCGACGGCCTCGCCGCGGGCGATCGCACGGGCGGCGAGGCGGACCGCGGCGCGGAGGTGAGCGTCGGAGACGACGAGGTCGGCGTCGAACGCCTGCACGACCGCGCCGGTCTCGTCGGCGATTCCGTCGAGGCGCGCGAGGAAGGCGTCGAGGCCGTCGATGGCGACCGTTCCGCGGACGAGGCGGTGCGGCGGGGTCGACGGGTCGGGGCGGCCGTCGTCGGACCCGGTATCAGGGGTCGTTTCCGTCCCGTCGCTCACTCGAAATCACCCAGGCTCGCCTGCCCGTCGCCGTCCCCGTCGCTCGCGGAGCCCGCGGTCGCCGCCGCCGAGGCCGACTTGTCCGGGCGCACGTCGTCCATCGACGGGTCCTCGCGCCCCGCGTGTTCGAGGATGCGCTCGGCGGTGCGCTCGCGGCCGCGGAGCGCGCCGAGCACGACCGCCTTGTCGGCCTCGCGGAGGTCGGCGCGCGTCTCGACGCCGGCCTCGTACAGCCGGCGGGCGCGCTTCCGGCCGACGTTCCGGACCCCAGCTAAGTCGAGCAGCTCCTCGCGGACGCCGTACTCGATCCGCTTGCGGGCCTCGCGGACCGCGACGACGACGTCGCCGTCGACCCCCTCGACGTCGCGCGCGAGGGTCTCGGCCGCGCGCAGCAGCCACTCGGCGGTGTCGACCTTCCCCCGGATGTCGCCCGGGCCGACGCCGTACCGCTCCGTGATGCGGTCCTCGTCGACCTCGTTCGCCCAGTCCTCGAGGAGGCGGGCCGTCTTCAGCGACGCGAGCCAGTCCTCGAAGCGCACGTCCTCGTACTCGGAGGGCACGTCGCCGAGGAACTCGCCCTCGCGCTCGTAGCAGAGCTCGGTGTACGTCTCTCTGTCCCCCGACTTCAGGTAGAGCTCGTACATGTCGGGCGTGCGGCTGACGAGGTGGTAGAGGCCGAGCGGGGTGACCTGGGGAGCGGCGGGGTCGGCGTCGCCGTCGGCCGAGTCGCCCGCGGCGTCCGCCGTCTCGCTCTCGTCGCCGTCCTCCCCGGCTCGCGTGTACGTCCCGAACCCGGGCTCGTCGGCGTCTCCGTCGCCGTCGGCCGTCATGACGAACTCCCCGTCGTCGCCGCTCGCGCTAGCGACACCGGCGGCTCCCGCGTCCCCGACCGACCGCAGCCCGTCGATCATCTCCGCGGCGCTCATCGGATCGAGGTAGAGCCGCGAGACGGTGTGGCCGATTCCGGTCGCACTCAGGCCCTCGCTCCCGCCGTCGCGATCGCGGTCGATGAAGTCGTTGACGGCGAGGTAGTCGAGGACGGTGTCGGTGACGGCCCCGAGCCGCCCCTCGTCGTCGGTCTGGGTCGCGTAGAGCGTGTTGTCGAGGAAGGAGAGGAGCCCGTCGCGGGTGGAGGCGAAGCCGGAGGCGACGGTGGCGAGCACGTGGGTCCGGAGCGCGGGCTCGGCGGCGAGCTTCGAGCGGACCGGCTCGGGGTCGGCCCAGAGGTACCGCTCGAACAGCTCCTCCTTCGTGTCCGCGTCGTTCGCGAGCAGCACCGCCTCGCCGTAGGGGTCGAGTCCGGGCCGACCCGCGCGCCCGCACATCTGGTGGACCTCCAGCACGTCGAGCGGCTTCATCCCGCCGAACTCCCCGTCGTAGCGGCGCCAGTCGCGGACGATCACCCGGCGGGCGGGGGTGTTGACGCCGGCGGCGAGCGTCGGCGTCGCGGAGATGCACTTGATGAGGCGGTCGCGGAACGCGTCCTCGACGAGCGACCGGTGCTCGCTCGCGAGCCCCGCGTGGTGGAACGCCGACCCCTGCGCGACCGCGTCGGCGAGGTCCTCCGACGTGTCCGTGTCGGAGACGCCGCGGATCTCCTCGGCGAGATCGCGGAGGCGGTCGCGCTCGTCGTCGGTGAGCCGCGACCCGGTGACGTCGGTGAGCTTCCGGGCGGACGACTCGGCGTTGCGCCGGGAGTTGACGAAGACGAGCGAGGAGCCGCCCTGCCCGTCCTCCTCGGTGTCGAGCGCGTCGGCGACGAGCCGGGCGGTCTGGTCCTCGCCGCGCTCGACGGGGACCTCCCGCTTGCTCCCGTCGGCGAAGTCGACGGCGTTACCGAAGTGGACGCCCATCCGGAGGTCGATCGGGCGCCAGTCCGACTCGACCAGCCCGGCGTCGAGCCAGTCGGCGATGACGTCGGCGTTGCCGACGGTCGCCGAGAGCGCGACCGTCTGGAGCCCGGGGTTCACCTTCCGGAGCTTCGCGAGGGTCACTTCGAGGGTGGGGCCGCGGTTCGGGTCGTCGACGAGGTGGACCTCGTCGCTCACGACGCAGGTGAGGTCGTCGATCCACGGGGCGCCGTTGCGGATCAGCGAGTCGACCTTCTCCGAGGTGGCGACGATGACGTCCCGCGTGGCGAGCCACTCGCCGTCGGACTCGTAGTTGCCGGTGGAGACGCCGACCGTGACGCCGTGGTCCTCCCAGCGCTCGAACTCGGTCTTCTTCTCGCTGGCGAGCGCGCGCAGCGGGACGATGTACAGCGCCTTGCCGCCGCGCTCGATCGCCGATAGCATGGCGAGCTCGGCGATCAGTGTCTTCCCGGAGGCCGTCGGGACCGCGGCGACGAGGCTCTCGCCGTCGACGACGCCGGCCTCGACGGCGGCCGCCTGCGGCGGGTACAGCTCGGCGACGCCCTCCGATTCGAGCGCCTCGCCGACGCCCGCGGGGAGCCCGGAGAGCGAACTCGGTTGCATTGGTGGAGGGTGGGTCCCGACCCGATTTAAACCGTCGGAACGGCCCGGTGGCGGGGGCCGCGCTCGTCTCCTCACGGCCGACCCGCCGCTTCCGCTACAGCTCGCCCTTCGTGCTCGGCGTGTCGCTGCGGCGCTCGTCGAGCCGCGTCGCGTCGTCGAGCGCCCGTGCGAGGGCCTTGAACAGCGCCTCGACCTCGTGGTGGGCGTTGTCTCCCCGCTCCACCGCGGCGTGGAGCGTCAGGCCGGCGTTGTGCGCCAGCGACAGCGCGAAGTGGTCGGCCATGACGCTGGTGAACCCGCCGATCGACGCCTGCGAGAACGCCCCGTCGAACTCGTAGTACGGGCGCCCGGCCACGTCGACGACGACGCTCGCGACCGCCTCGTCGAGGGGGACCCGTCGGTCGGCGTACCGCCGGATGCCGCGCTTCTCGCCGAGCGCCTCGTCGAACGCCTCGCCGAGGCAGATCGCCACGTCCTCGACCGTGTGGTGGTCGTCGATCTCGGTGTCCCCGTCGCACCTGACGGTGAGGTCGAAGAGGCCGTGTTTGGCGAACGACGCCAGCATGTGGTCGTAGAAGCCGATCCCGGTGTCGATCTCGCTGTCGCCGTCGCCGTCGATCGCGAGGGTGAGCTCGATCGTCGTCTCGCTCGTCTCGCGGGTGACGGCGGCCGTCCGGTCGTGATCGCTCATACCGGCCCGTCGCGGCGGATTCGTAAGTCGGTTGCGGGTGGGCGGACGGCCGACGGCACCCGACCGGCGGTGGATATTTGTCACGCCAGTGAATCGTCTCGGCACGGCATGGACAGTTCAGACCCCCCCGACTCGTCCGGCCCGTCCGCCGCCGCTGGCCCTCCCGACGCGTCCGGACCGACCGACGGCTCCGGCCCCTCGCGCGCCGGCGTCGAGGTCCCAGACACGCTCGCCGCCGTCGTCGACGCCGACACCGGGGAAGGGGAGCTCGAACGGACCATCGGCCTCGTGGGGGGGCTCGCGATCGGCGTGGGAACGATGATCGGCGCGGGGATCTTCGTCTTCCCGGGGCTGGCGGCCGAGAACGCCGGTCCGGCGGCGTCGCTCTCGTTCGCGATCGGAGCGGTCATCGCGCTCCTCGTCGCGCTGCCGGCGTCGGAGCTCGCCACGGCGATGCCGCGCAGCGGGGGCGGCTACTTCTTCATCTCGCGCGGACTGGGGACCGCCGCCGGCGCGGTCGTCGGGCTCGGGCTCTGGCTCGGCCTCGTGTTCGCCGCCGCGTTTTACCTCGTCGGGCTCGGCAGCTACGCGGGACAGGTGTTCCTCGAAGCCGGGATCGCGCTCCCGATCGACCCCGCGGTCCCCCTCGGCGTCGCGTTCGGCGTCGGTCTCACCGTCCTCAGCCTCTTCGGGACCGAGAACACCGCGGCGCTCCAGAACGGGATCGTGATCCTGCTGTTGGTCATCCTCACGCTCTTCTTGAGCTACGGCTCGCTCGACGCGCTCGGCGTGTTCGGCGCCGAACGCGTCCCGGAGCGCTTCTTCCCGCCCGGCGGGACGCTGCCGGTGCTCCAGACGGCGGCACTCGTCTTCACCTCCTACCTCGGCTTCGCGCAGGTCGCGACCGTCGCGGGCGACATCACGGAGCCGAGCCGGAACCTGCCGCTGGCGATGGTCGGCTCCGTGCTCCTCGTCGGCGTCTTCTACGTCGTCACGATCTTCGTCGCGACGAGCGCGTTCGGCAGCGCCCGCCTCGGCGAGTTCGGAGAGACCGCGATGGTCGAGGTCGCGCGGTCGTTCGTCGGGCTCCCGGGGGCGCTGGCGATCGTCGTCGCCGGGCTGTTGGCGACCTTCTCCAGCGCGAACGCCTCAATCCTCAGCGCCTCCCGCGCGGTGTACGCGGTGAGCCGCGACGAAATCATCCCCGAGACGGCGAGCCGGCTCAACCTCGCGTACGGCACCCCCCACGTCGCCCTCGGGCTCGCCGGCGGTCCGATCGTCGTCCTGGCCGCGACGGGGCAGGTGGCGCTGCTCGCGGAGGTCGCCTCGTTCCTCCACCTCGTGATGTACGGGCTGATCTGCGTCGCGCTGATCCAGCTCCGGCGGGAACGGCCGTCGTGGTACGACCCGGCGTTCCGCTGTCCGGCCGGGTTCGCCGTCGCCGGCGTCGGCGGGCTCGCGAGCTTCGCGCTCATCGCGTTCATGCAGCCGGCGTCGATCGGCGTCGGCGCCGCGATCATGATCGCGGCGTACGGCTGGTACCGATACTACGCGACGGACGTCGAACTCAAAGGAGACTTCTGAGATGACCGACACACCCACCGAGGACGGCGAGGAACAGACCGAGACCGGGGACCGACAGGCGACCGGAGAACAGCCGGGGCCTGAAACGCCGACCGGAGAGCAGCCGGAGCCGGACGCGCCGACCGACGTCGGTCGGCCGTCGGTGCTGGTTCCCCTGAAACTGCTCGAGGGCGAATCGCTCCCGAACGGTGTCCCGGAGCTGCTCGCGAACGCCCGCGTCGTGCTGCTCGGGTATCACGTCATCCCCGAGCAGACGGCGACCGAGCAGGCGCGGGAGCAGTTCGGCGAGAAGGCGATGTCGAAGCTCGACGAGTTCGCCGACTCGCTCGCCGCGGCCGGCGCCGACGTCGAGACCCGGCTCGTGTTCACTCACGACGAGGCGACCACGATCGACCGGCTCATCTACGAGTACGAGTGTCTCGCGGTGCTGGTCCCGAACAGCGCGGAGCGCGTCGACTCGGTGCTCGTCGCGCTCCGCGGGACGGTCGGCGTCGGGCGGAACACCCGGCTCGTCGCCGGGCTGTTCGCCGACGCGGGCGTCGACGTAACGCTGTATCACGCCCTCAACGAGGGCGAGTCCCCCGACGACGGGGAGTCGTTCCTGAACGGGGTACGGGCCGACCTCGTCGAGCGCGGCGTCGCGGCCGACCGGATCGAGACGCTCGTCGAAGACGCGGACGCCCCGCTCGACGCCATCGCGGGCCGGGCCGAGTCGCACGACGCGGTCGTGATGGGCGAGACGGACCCGTCGGTCACGACGTTCGTCTTCGGGATGCCGTCGGAGCAGGTGGCCGAGCGCTTCCTCGGGCCGGTGCTGGTCGTCCAGCGCGAGCGTCCGGAGGAGTAGTCGGCGGCCGACCGAGGGGCGACTTCGCGGGACCCGCCGTCTCAGACGTCGTCCGCGGCCGCCTGCGCCTCCCGCAGCGTGAACCGCCCCTCGTACAGCGCGGTCCCGACCACGACCGCGGCCGCGCCGGCCCCTTTCAGCGCCGCCGCGTCCTCGACGGTCGCCACGCCGCCGGAGGCGATCACCGGGACGTCGACCGCGTCGACGACGCTTTCGACCGCCTCGCGGTCGATCCCCGCTAGCTGTCCCTCGACGTCGACGTTCGTGAACAGGATCGCGCCCGCGCCGAGCTCCTCGTAGCGCGTCGCGGCCTCGGCGGGGTCGAGGCCGGTCCCCTCGGTCCAGCCGCTCACGACGACCTCGCCGCCCTTCGCGTCGAGGCTGACGACGACGCTTCCCGGGTGGCTCTCGTCGATCTCGGCGACGATCTCGGGCGTCTCGACCGCCGCGGTCCCGAGGATGACGCGGTCGAGACCCATATCCAGGAGCTCGCGCGCGCCCTCCGCCGTGCGGATGCCGCCGCCCAACTGGAGGCCGACCGCGTCCGGGACGCTCCGGACGACCGACTCGATCGCGTCGGCGTTGACGCGCTCGCCCTCGAACGCGCCGTCGAGGTCGACGAGGTGGAGCGTTTCCGCGCCCGCCTCGATCCAGCGGTCGGCGGCCTCGACCGGGTCGCCGTACCGCTTGCCCGTGCCGCGCTCGCCGCCGACCAGCTGGACCACCTCGCCGTCCTGGACGTCGACCGCCGGGATCACCTCGAACTCGGGGAAACCGCTCATACCCGTCGGGAGTCGCGGGCGCGGATTAAACGAGTCGGTTCGGGCGGCGAGGGGCCTCAAGGCGCGACGGGGGAAGGTACCGTCGAGGCGCGAGGGTCGCGCCGGCGGCCGCGCGCTTCAGACCGCCGGCGCGCCTCACTCCACCGAGACGATCAGCACGGAGACCTCCTCGTCGAACGCGGCCGGGTCGGTCGCGAGCGCCGCCGCCGCCTCCGCGTCCGCGATCGATTCGACGACGGTCTCGCCGTCGAGCGACCCGGGGACGGCGTCGCCGATCACCGCCGTGACCGCCTCGGAGGGGAACGCGCCGCCGGCCACGAGGACGTCGGTGCCGTCGTGCCAGACCGCGAGCCGCGCCGTGACGCCGACGGCCTCGTCGACCGCGGTCGTCGAGCCGTCCGGGAGGGGCGCCTCCCCGTCGAGCGCGAACTCGCCCGCGAAGCGCCACGCCGTCGCGGTGTGGCCGCCGACGACGGTGGTGGTCCCCTCGTCGACCTCTTCGAGGCCGTCCGTCCCGGCGCTCCGGAGCCGCGCGCGGAACGCGTCGACCGCGGCCGTCTCCACTTCCGCCATCAGCCGGCCTCTACCGACGCCCGCCGGCAGTCCGTCGAGGGCGGGCCGAAGGTCGATCCGGGTCGCGAAGAAGACCACCGGTGACCCGCTCGCGTCGAACGTCTCGTCGAGCGCCTCGGCGACGGAGACGTACTCGTAGATCAGCGTTCGTTCGAGCGCGCGCACGGTCGCCGGGCCGTACGTCCGCTCGAAGACCGCGCTCTCCGACTCGTCGAGGAGCCGCCAGCCGTCGTCGATCCGCTCGTTCGTCACGGTCGGCTCCGGGACCGGCCCCTCCCGAGCGCCGAGACAGCCCGCGAGACCGAGCGCCGTGGCGCTCGCCCCCGCGGCGAGGAGTCGACGGCGCGTGCGTCCGCTCGGGTCGCCTCCGGACGAGTCGTTCATACGGATCCGGAGGCGCGCCCCGATAAATCGGTATCGCCGAGAATATCGGAACAGATACCGCCGGACCGAGGGAGGCGGTCGCCGGCCCCGGCGACCGCCCGCCACCGACACGGATCCCTTATAACCACCGAGTGTGACTACCGAGTAATGGCAGACGACACGGACGCGGCCACCGGTCCGGACGCGGTCACCGACGAGGGCGCGGTCAGCGACGGGGACGCGGTCGCCAGCGGCGAACCGAGCGCGTCGCGGACGCGGCGGGGGACGGACCGGCCGACCCGCCGCCGGTTCCTGGCGCTCGGGGGCGCCGCGGGCGCCCTGGCGCTTGCCGGCTGTAGCGCGCAGCAGACGGGCGACGACGGGGGCGACGGCGGCTCGAGCGACGGGGCGGACGGCTCGGACGGCTCGAACGAGACCGACGGCGACGACGGATCGGACGGCGAGGGCGGCGACGAGGAGACCCCCACGCTGACGGTCGCGACCTACACCAGTTTCATCGACGCCCCCTCGGTGAGCCCGGGAGAGTGGCTCAAAGAGGAGTTCGAGTCGCGCGTCGACGCCGAGCTGGAGTGGGCGACGCCCGACAACGAGCTGAACTACTACGTCGAGCGCGCCGCCTCGGGCGTCTCCATCGACGCCGACCTCTACGTCGGTCTCACGACCGAGGACCTCGTTCGCGTCGACGACCAGCTCGACGACGGGCTGTTCGCCGAGCGGGGCGAGGTGGGCGGGTTCGGCGACGTCCGCGACGGGCTCCTCTTCGACCCGTTCGACCGGGCCGTTCCCTTCGACACCGGCTACGTGAGCCTCGTCTACGACGGCACGGCGGTCGAGGCCCCGGAGACGTTCGACGGGCTGCTCGCCGACGAGCACAGCGGGGCGCTCATCGCGCAGAACCCCGGCGGCTCCTCGACGGGGCGCTCGTTCCTGCTGCACACGATCCACCGCTTCGGCGACGGCGGCGTCGCGAGCGACGGCGACGACGAGGCGGTCGAGGGCGGCGACGGCGACCCCGACTACGACTACCTCGACTACTGGGCGGACCTCCAAGCGAACGACGTCCGCGTGCTCGGCTCGTGGGACGACGCGTACACCGCCTGGAGCAACGGCGAGGCGCCGATCGTCGTCTCCTACTCGACCGACCAGGTGTTCGCTGACATGGAGGGAGCGAACCTGGAGGAACACCAGATCCGCTTTTTGAACGATCAGGCGTACGCGACACCCGAGGGGATGGCCGTCTTCGCCGACGCCGACGAGCCGGCGCTCGCCCGCGAGTTCATGTCGTTCATGCTGGAGCCGGACGTGCAGGGGCAGATCGCCCAGCGCAACGTCGCCTTCCCCGCGACCGACACGGCGACGCTCCCGGACGACTACGCCGAGCTCGCCCAGGAGCCGGCCGAACCGGTGACGTTCACGTACGACGAGCTCCAAGGCTCGGTCAGTGAGTGGATCGACGCCTGGGAGCGACAGTACGCCGGGAACTGAGACCGGCGTGACCGACCGCCGCAGCGGCGCCGGAGAGGCCTCGACCCCCGACGCCGGCCCGAGTCGCCGTCGCGTCCGGTCGCTCCGCGACCGGCTCGAAGGGCGCCTGCTGACCGCGCTCGCGGTCGTGACGAGCCTCACGCTCGTCGTCGCCTTCTACTACCCGGTCGGGACGGTCCTGATCGAGGCGGTCGTCGTCGACGGCGTCGCCACGCTCGCGGTGTTCGCCGAGCTGGTGCGCGACCCCTTCTATTTCGGCGAGCTCGCCCGGCTGTTCGCGGGCGAGTCCCCGATCGCGGTCGCCCGCGCGCTCCTCGGACCGGACCGCCGGCTCGGGATCGTCGGCTTCACCGCGTACCAGGCCGCCCTGTCGACGGTCGCCAGCGTCGCGCTGGGGCTCCCCGCGGCGTACCTGCTCGCGCGCTTCGAGTTCCCCGGCCGCCGGACGCTCCGGTCGCTGACGATCGTCCCGTTCGTCCTCCCCTCGATCATGGTGGCGGTCGGCTTCGTCGCCACGTTCGGCACCAACGGGACCCTGAACGCCGTCCTGTCGGCGCTCGGGCTCCCGCCCGTCGACCTCATGTTCTCGCTGCAGGCGATCGTGATCGCCCACGCCTTCTACAACGCGCCGCTCGTCGCCCGGGTGACGACCGCCGCGTGGGAGTCGGTCGACGCGCGCGCGGTCGAGACCGCTCGGAGCCTCGGCGCGGGGCCCGCCCGGGCGTTCCTCGACGTGGTCGCGCCGCAGGTGTACCCGGCGGTCCTGACGGGCGCGGCGCTCACCTTCGTGTTCACGTTCGGCACCTTCCCCATCGTGCTCGCGCTCGGCGGCTTCCAGCTGGCGACCGTCGAGGTGTTCGTCTACCGACTCGTCCGCGATCTGAGCTACGCCGAGGCGGCCGCGCTGGCGATCGTGGAACTGGTCATCTCGCTCGGCGTGCTGCTCGCGTACCTCCGCTACGAGGCGCGCAACACGGTCAACGCGCGGGGCGCCCGCCCGCTCCCGCGCAGACCCCTGCTCCCGGCGGCGCCGTCCGCGCGGGAGGTCCTGCCCCGCGTCGGCCTCGCCGCCTACGCGGTCGTCGCGGCGGTGCTCTTCCTCGCCCCGATCGGCTCGATGGTCCTCGCGAGCGTCACGGGGGGCGACGGCGCGCTCACGCTGGAGCACTACCGGTTCCTCGTCGACCGCCAGCGGACGGGCGCGGCGTTTCAGGTGCGGCCGTGGCCCGCGATCCGCAACTCGCTCGCGTTCGCGTCGGCGGCGACGCTGATGGCCCTCCCGATGGGGGTCGTCGTCGCCGTGCTGACGACGCGGCGGTACCGCGGGCGGAAGCTGGTCGACGCGGCCGCGATGGCCCCGCTCGCCGTCTCCGGAATCGTCGTCGGCCTCGGGCTCCTCCGGGGACTCGTCTTCGGCGTCGAGGTCGCCGGGTGGCGGATCGCGGCGACCGGCGCCGTCGCCATCGTCGTCGCGCACGCGGTCGCCGGCTACCCCTTCGTCGTCCGGACGGTCGCGCCCGGGCTGGAGGGGTTGGACCGCTCGCTGATCGAGTCGGCGCGGGCGCTCGGCGCGTCGCGGGCGCGGGTGATCCGCGACGTGGAGCTCCCGCTCGTCTGGCCCGGGGTGGTCGCCGGCGCGGCGTTCGCGTTCGCGGTCTCGATCGGCGAGTTCACGGCGACGGTGGTGCTCGCGACCGGCGCGGACGCGTACACGATGCCGGTCGCGATCGAGCGGTTCATCGGGCGTCGGCTCGGACCGGCGACCGCGATGGGCGTCGTCCTCCTCGTCGTCACCGGGCTCAGCTTCGTCGTGATCGAGCGACTCGGAGGTGAGCACCGTGGACTTTGAGGAGGCGGCAACCGACGCCGCCGCGTCCGCCGAGCCCGCCGATGCCCCGCCTGCCGCCGCGTCCGTCGACGCCCCGCCCGCGGTCGAACTCGACGGCGTGACGAAGCGCTACGGCGACACGGCCGCCGTCGACGACGTGAGCCTCCGGGTGCGCGAGGGGGAGTTCTTCACGCTGGTCGGCCCCTCCGGCTGCGGGAAGACGACGAGCCTCCGGCTGATCGCGGGGTTCGAGGAGCCGACCGCGGGGACCGTCCGCTTCTTCGGCGAGTCGGTCGCCGGGGTGCCGCCCGAGGACCGCGACGTGGGGGTCGTCTTCCAGAACTACGCGCTGTTCCCGCACATGACCGTCGGCGAGAACGTCGGATACGGGCTCAACTTCGCCGACCCGCCCGAGGGGGTCACCCGCGACGAGCGCGTCGCGGAGCTGCTCGAACTGGTCGACCTCCCGGACGCCGCCGACCGCGAGCCGGAGAGCCTCTCCGGGGGCCAACAGCAGCGCGTCGCGATGGCGCGGGCGCTCGCGCCCGGCCCGGACCTCCTCCTCTTAGACGAGCCGATGAGCGCGCTCGACGCGCAGCTCCGCGAGCGGCTCCGGGTGCAGGTCCGGCGGATCCAGTCCGAGCTCTCGATTACGACCGTCTACGTCACCCACGACCAGGAGGAGGCGCTGGCGATCTCCGACCGCGTCGCGGTGATGCGCGGCGGGACGCCCGAGCAGGTCGCGCCCCCGCGGACGGTGTACCGCGAGCCGGCGTCCCGGTTCGTCGCCGAGTTCGTCGGCGACAACAACGTGTTCGCGGGGCGGGTCGTCGACGTCGAGGACCGAGTCACCGGGGAGGACGGAGACGCGACGAGCAACGGAGACGAGACGAGCAACGGAAACGAGACGAGCGATGGAGTCACCCGCACCGCCGCCGTCGACGCCGGGGGCGAGACGCTCCGCGTCGCGCTCGACGGCGCCGCCGACGTCGCCGTCGGCGACCGTCTCGCCTTCTGCGTCCGTCCGGAGTACCTCCGGATAGACGGCGGCGAGAACCGGATTCGGACGACGGTCGCCAGCGCGGAGTTCCTCGGCGAGACGACTCGGGTGACCCTCGACTGGGGCGGTCGCGACCTCGTCCTCCGGACGCGCGACCCCCTCTCCGGGGAGGTCGTCGTCGGCTTCGACCCCGAGGACGCGCACCTGATCGACGGGGCGTGACGAGGGAGCGCTCGTCGACGCCGAGACGAGTCCCCGTAGCGGTCGCGCGCCTCGGCCCCGGCTCCGCTGCGCTCCGTCTACCGCGCGTCTGCCAAGCAAAGATGGTGATGATTAAATCGATATATAACGTATTTTTTGAGAGAATACGTCAGGATTTCGAGAATCTTTTCCATATACGGCCATAATTTTCCAGCACAATGAGAAATAGTACGTCGAATCTCGAACGAGGCCCCGAACGGCTGAAAGACAACCCGCGACCCGAGGATCTCGAGGCGGCGACCAGTCCGGCGGCCCGCCTGCTGGCGTGGCTCCGCTCCTGATTTTTCGCGCCTCCGTTTCCGATAGCGGTCGCAAGTCGTAGAGGAATCGAGCGGCTTCGACGCGAAGCGCGCGCCCGCCGCACCGTTTTTCAGAGGCGCTCGCGGAGCGTCTCGGCCGTCGCCTCACCGATGCCGTCGACGTCCGTGAGGTCGGCGGCGGACGCCTCGCGCACGCTCTCGACCGATCCGAACCGCCGGAGGAGCCGGCGGCGGGTCTCGGGCCCGACGCCGGGCACGTCGTCGAGGACCGTCTTCACCTCGTCGCGGACGGTCTGGTGGTAAGAGACGGCGAAGCGGTGCGCCTCGTCGCGCACGCGCTGGAGCAGGTGGAGCTCCGGGGCGTCGTCGTCCCAGCGCCGGGTCCCGGTCGGGGTGACGACCAGCTCCTCGGCCTTCGCGAGCGCGACCGCGGGCACGTCCCAGCCCGTCTCCGCGAGCGCGTCGCGGGCGGCGCCGAGTTGGCCCTCGCCGCCGTCGACGAGGAGCAGGTCGGGGTCGGGGCGGTCGTCTCGGCCCTCGATCGCGCGCTCGGCGCGCCACCGGATCAGCTCGCGCATGTTCGCGTAGTCGTCGTTGCGGTCGGTGAGCTTCTTCCGGCGGTAGTCGGCGGTCTCGGCGCTCCCGTCGACGAAGCAGACGTCGGAGCCGACCACCGCGGTCCCCTGCGCGTGGCTCACGTCGAACCCCTCGATCCGGGCGGGGCGGTCGACCCCGAGCCGCTCGCCGAGCGCGCCGACGGGGTCGTCGCCGCCGCCGCGCTTCCGGGCGTTCTTCAGCGCGAGCTCGACGAGCTTCGCCTCTCGGCCCGCGCCGGGCACCCGGACCGAGACCCCCTCGGCCTCCAGCCAGTCGACCACGTCCGGGTCGGACGGGCGCTCGGCCAGGAGGACCGCGTCCGGGAACTCGCGCTCCGCGTAGTACTGCGTCAGGAACGCGGACAGCACCGCGGCGGGGGTGTTGGCGTCGGGGTCGGC
>NZ_NHOY01000083.1 GCF_002252755.1 Halorubrum sp. Hd13
GGCTGCCCCTTTGAGTCCCACCCCGCACAGCAACCGCACCCCACACCTCCCCAGCCTCGTCGCTCGCTTCGCTCGCTCCTCCCTCGCGCACGCTCCTCGCGGCCGCCGATGGCGGCCGCTCGGGGGCGCGCGCCACCGCGGTCCTGAGTTCCGATCGATCACCACCGTCACTCAGGACTACTTATAAACCAGGTCGACAGTCTGCGGGTCGGTTTAAAAAGCAGAGTGGAGACTGCGGCGTCGACCGCGGTGTCGGGCGCGCCTCAGGCGATCTTCTCGTACTGCTCGGAGAGCTTCTCCGCGGCCTCGTCGAGCAGGTCGGCCTCGTACTCGTCGAGGTCCCACTCGACGACCTCCTCGACGCCGTTCGAACCGAGCTTCGCGGGGACGCCGAGCGCGGTGTCCTCGTAGCCGAACTCGCCGTCGAGCACGACGGAGCAGGGGAGCACCTCGCCGGTGTCGTTCAGGATGGCCTCGACGGTGTGGGCGACGCCGGTGGCCGGGCCCCACTGCGTGGCGCCCTTCCGGCTGATCACGTCCATGGCGGACTCCTGGAGGTCCGCGAGGATCTCCTCCTTCTCGTCGGCGTCGAACTCGGGGTCGCGGCCGTCGACGCGCACCTTCGAGAAGGCGGGCGCCTGCGCGTCGCCGTGCTCGCCGAGGATCGTCGCCTCGACGTTCTTGACGGGCGCGTCGAAGCGCTCGGAGAGGACGTAGCGGAAGCGCGCGGAGTCGAGCCGCCCGCCGAAGCCGACGACCTCGTGGCGGTCGCGGTCGCCCGCCTCGTACAGGTGGCGGTTCAGGAGGTCGACCGGGTTGGAGGTGGTGACGGTGACGAAGTCGTCGTTGTGCTCGGCCAGCGACGAGCCGATGTCCTCCATGATGGGCGCGTTATCGCCCGCCAAGTCGATCCGGGTCTGCCCCTCCTTCCGCGGGATCCCGGCCGTGATCACGACGACGTCCGAGCCGGCGGTGTCCTCGTATTCGCCCTGTCGGACGGTCGTGTTCGAGTCGTAGGCGATCCCGTGGTTCGCGTCGGCCGCCTGCCCGATCGTCGTCTCCCGCTGATCCGGGATGTCGACGAAGACGAGATCGTCGACAACGTCGCGCAGCGCGAGGTTGTAGCCGGCCGCTGCCCCGACGGTCCCCGCCGCACCGATGACGCTAACTTTAGTCATACCGTCTGAAATCGCGGCCGGCCGGCGAGTAAACGTTTCGGAACGCCGTGATCGACGGTGCCGAGGGCGGGCGTCGACCTCGGCGACGCCGGGAACGACTCCGCGAGCCGCGTCGCGAAAACCCTAACTCGGGGCGCGACCCACTCTCACCCAGTGCCGACGTTCCGCTACCCGTGTCCCGGCTGCCGGACGACCAACAGCCTCCACGACGCCGACTGCGACTTCGAGGGCGTGAGCTGGCCGACCATCGAGAAGGCGTACACGGACCTGTTGACCGTTCTCACCGCCGAGCCCGACGGGATGGCCGAGTCAACGCTGCGCGAGGCGGTCCACGGGGAGTGGGGCGGGCTCCGCAAGGCCGCGCTCGACGCCTTGGAACGGGAACAGCGCGTCGTCGAGGAGGGCGGTCGCCTCCGCCTCCTCACCGCCGCCGAGTTCAAGGAGCTCGTCTCGGAGCCGACCCGCGACCCCATGCGGACCGTCTACGAGCACGGCTCCGTCCCGGGCTGTCACGACAACGCCGTCTTCGCGATGGTCGCGTGGTACGAGATGGTCGGGCTCTCGTGGCCCGAGACCCGCGAGAACGTGGTCGAGTGGCTCCGCGAGTCCGGCGCGTGGGACCGCGGCGGCTTCGAGGAGTCGACGCCGGAGGAGCTCGTCGACGCCAAGCGCCACGTGTACGACGAGGGATACGGCTGGAAGGAGAAGGGGCAGTCCGCGAAGCGAGTCATCGAGCGAC
Organism: Halorubrum sp. Hd13; assembly: GCF_002252755.1. GTDB lineage: Archaea > Halobacteriota > Halobacteria > Halobacteriales > Haloferacaceae > Halorubrum. The sequence goes on from NZ_NHOY01000083.1 coordinate 1,918, forward strand.
ACCTGTAGCGGGCGGGAGCCGGCGGCGAACGCCGGAGCGGGCCCGTCCGCCTTTTTAAGTTCACGCGCGTCCTCTCGCCACCGTGACACACCCGGAAGCCGGCGTCGCATCGATCGACGGCGACGTCGGCGGGGACGTCGGTGCCCCCCCGCCGGACGCCGACCCCGACGCCGGCGAGAGCGACGAGCCCCCGCGGCCCCCCGCCGTCGCCGACCCGCGGCGCGCGCTCGCGGTCGTGATCGGCGTCGTGTTCATCGACCTGGTCGGCTTCGGGATCGTGATCCCGATCTTACCCTTCTACGTGCGGTCGTTCGGCGTCAGCGACGCCTTCATCGGTCTCCTAGCGGCGTCGTACTCGCTCGCGCAGTTCCTCGCGGCGCCCACGCTCGGCCAGCTCTCGGACCGGATCGGGCGCCGACCCGTCCTGCTCGCGTCGCTGGCGACCGCCGGCGTCGCGTGGGTGACGTTCGGCTACGCCGGCGAGTCGGGCGCGCGATTCGGGACCGCCGCGGCGCTGGGGACGCTGTTCGCCTCCCGGACGCTGGCGGGGGCGATGGGCGGCAACATCGCCGCCGCGCAGGCGTACGTCGCCGACATCACGCCGCGGGACCGGCGGGCGGGCGCGCTTGGGCTCGTCGGCGCGTCGTTCGCGCTCGGCTTCGTCTTCGGCCCGGCGATCGGCGGACTGCTCGCCGCCGACCCCGTGGTCGCCCGCGTCGACGCCCTCCTCCCGGCGTTCGTCCCGGCGACGGCGTACTCGCTGCCGAGCTTCGCGGCGGCCGGGATGAGCTTCCTCGCGGTCGGCGTCGGCGCCGCCTTCCTCGAGGAACCGACGCGGACGCGGCCGGCGGGAGACGCGGGGGCGGCCGGGTCGGAGGGGACCCGGCGCACCACCGCTATCGGCCAGTTCCGCGACGCGCTCGCCTCGGTGACGCTCCGGCCGCTGACGGTCGCGTACTTCGTCGTGGCCGTCGCGTTCGCGGGGGTACAGGTGATGTTCATCCCGTTCGTCGCGGACGCGTTCGGCTACGACGCGACCGCCGCGGCGTTCCTGCTCACGTACGTCGGCGTCCTCGGCGCGGTGAACCAAGGGGTGCTCGTCGGGCGGCTCTCGCGGGTCGTCCCGTCGCGGACGCTCGTCGCGGCCGGGTCGGTCGTCCTCGCGGGCGCGCTCGTCGCGATCCCCGCGACCGGGCTCGTCGACGGCGCGGTCGGCGGGGTCGCGCTCGGCGGACCCGCGTGGCTCACGCTCCCGCTCGTCGCGCTGCTCCTCGCGCTCGCGGCGCTCTCGCTCGGGAACGCCCTCGTCAACGTCTCGCTGGCGACGCTCGTCTCCGCGTCGGCCGACGACGCGGAGCAGGGGGCCGCCTTCGGGGTGACGCAGGGCGCGTCGAGCCTCGGCCGGACCGTCGGCCCGCCCCTGATGGCCGTCCTCTACACGGTCGCCGTCGCCTCGCCGTTCCTCGTCGGCGCGCTCCTCCTCGTGCCCGTCGCCGCGGCGTTCGGACGCCGGACCGGATGACCGCGCCGAGGCGAGGGCGACGCGGACCGCGGCCGCACGACAGTTTTACGCCGACCGTCGCCGTCGTCCCCCACACATGGCCCTCGACCTCGTCCCGGCGTGGCCCGCCGTCGGCTCGCTCGCCGGCGGGGCGGGGGCGATCGGCCTCGCGCTGGCGATCCGCGAACACCGCGGACGGCCCGGCGTCGACTGGTTCCTCGGCGTGTTCGCCGCGCAGGCGACGTGGTGTCTGTCGTACGGCGTCGGGCTGCTCGTCACGGACCCGACGCTCCGGACCGCGCTGGAGGCGACGACGTGGCTCGGGATCGTCTGGACCGGGATCGCCTTCCTCGGCTTCGCGCTGGAGTACACCGGCCGGAGCGACGTGGTCCGGAGCCGGCTGTTCGCGGCGGTCGTCGGCTTCGGCCTCCTCTCGACCGCGCTGCTCGCCACGAACCCGCTCCACGGGGCGTTCTGGACCGGGTTCGGGATGGATCCCGCGTTCGGCGTCTCGACGGTCTCGTACGCGTTCGGGCTCTGGGCGTACCTCGTCGTCGCCGTCGAGACCGTGCTCGTCGCCAGCGCCGTCTTCCTCCTCGTCGACACCCTCCTCAGCTACGGCCCGCTGTACCGCCGGGAGAGCGCCGCGGTCGCGCTGAGCTCGCTGCCGCCGGGGTTCGCCTTGGTCGCGTGGACGCTGGAGCTCGGACCGGTGCCGCAGCTCCAGCTCGCGCCCCTGATGTTCGTCCCGCACATGCTGCTGGACGCCTACGCGTTCGACCGCGCGGAGATGTTCGACCGCAACCCGACGACCAGCCGCGCCGCCGAGCGCACCGCGATCGACGACCTCGCCGACCCGATCGTCGCGCTCGCGCTCGATCGGCGCGTCGTCAGGCTCAACCCCGCGGCCGAGACGCTGCTCGGCGTCGACGCCGAGACCGCGCGCGACCGCCCGCTCGACGCGTTCCTCGACCTCCCGGTCGAGGTGAGCGGGTCGAACGGCGAGCGCGGCGACGGCGAGGGCGGCGCCCGCGAGACGGTCGAGGGCGGCGCCCGCGAGACGGTCGAGGTCGACGCCGGAGCCGGCGCGGGCCGACGCACGTACGCGGTGTCGACCTCGCCGCTGACCGACCCCAGCGGGACGCGCGTCGGCTACACGGTCGTCTTCTCCGACGTGACGGAGCGGGAGCGCCGCCGCCAGCAGCTGGAGGTGTTGAACCGCGTGCTCCGGCACAACCTCCGGAACGACGCGGGCGTCGTCCGCGGCTACGGCGAGCTGCTCGCCGACCGATTGGAGGACCCCGAGCTGGCGCGCATGGCCGACGCGATCGAGCGACGGGCGGGCGCGCTGGCCGCGCTGGGCGAGAAGGCCGGCACCGTCGAGCGGCTCCTCGCCGACGCGGAGACGAGCGCGGTCGCCGTCGACGAGCTCGTCGGGAACGTCGTCGCCGACGCGGGAGACCGCGACGGCGACGCGACGGTCGAACTGGACGTCGAGCGCGGGGCGGAAGCGGGTGCCGACGGGGGCGAGAGCGTCCGGGACTGGACCACCCGCGTCAGGGCCGACGCGCTCCGCGCGGTGGTCGAGAACACCGTCGAAAACGCGCTCGTCCACCACGACGGCGAGGGCGTCGAGCGCGACGACGGCGGGGCGTGGGTCCGGGTGACGCTCGGGCGGGAGCGCGGCGAGGACGACGGGAGCGGGGAGGCCGACCGGTTCGTTCTCACCGTCGACGACGACGGCCCCGGGATCCCGGACCACGAGATCGAGACCGTCGAGTCCGGGCGCGAGACCGCCCTCGAACACGGCTCCGGGCTGGGGCTGTGGGTCGTCGCGTGGGGCGCGGCGGCGATCGGGGCCGACGTCGACTACGCCGAGCGCGAGCCGCGGGGGACGACCGTGACGGTGTCGATCCCGGTCGTGGACTGATTAGAAGGCGCGTGCTTCGCCGTACGCCTGTGCCTTCAGGCGATCGTAGCGTTCTCGCGAGTCGAGTACCCACTTGTACTCGAAACCGGGCGGCGGGTTACCCATCCAGTCGAGAAACGAGCGGGTCTCTTCGCGGAGAAACCGAACGGTGCCTCGCCGAAAGTTGGGATCGAACCCGTGTTCTCTGAACAGATCGAGAAGGAAATCGGAACGATCTGACTCAGTGTGAGTTCGAATTTCGGCTCTCGGCGTCCGATTCCGATTCACATCGAGAAATCCATCCGAAATATACCAGAATTTCGCTATTTTTGGAGTTAATTCGAAATCCTCTGGAATTCGCTTGGTACCCGACTCGTACCAACCCCGCAGCCGGGTGAAGTATGGATGACTTCGACTCCAAACACTGTACATATCGTGGTAATTCTCGGCTTTCGCGGTCGGGCTAAATCCGGATTCCCGATTGTTCTCGGCGAGTTCCTCGGCAGTTTTCTTTAATGATACTCCGGTAGTGAACAGTCCCATTTGATGGTCGTACCATTCTAGAAACTGCTGATTAACCATTGGGACGTGAAACACACCGTTACTGCCGTCGGGTTGGACGGGTATTGATCCGTCGCCCATGAGCAATCCCAAAACCATCTCCTGTTTGCGCGGAGGAATCCGTGGGTACGGGCATGAGCCGTTCGCCCAGTGACTCCCGACTCGTTTGAACTCCGTGCTACAGGTCGGGCAGACCGCGTTAGTCACTTTGTATTCTCGGAGCTAACATGAAAGTAACGTTCCCCAGCCCCTCCGCGAACCCGTAGTGGAGCTTGACGGGGAACTCCTCGCCGAGCTCGATGGTGACCTCGGCGTCGCCGGGGATCGCCTTGTTCATGTCCTTCAGGTAGTCGAGGCTGAACAGCGAGTCGGCGGGGCCGGCGGTGAGCGCGATGAGGTCCTCGCGGGTGAGCTCGAGGTCGACGTCGTCGGTGTCGCCCTCGGCCTCGATGAAGAACGCCTCGTCGGTCTCGTCGACGCGCAGGCGGATGTGGTCCGAGACCATGTCGGCCGCCTTGATCCCGCGGTCGATCTGGGCGCCCTCGACGACGATCTCGGCGGCGAGGTCGAGTTCCGGGATGTCCGGCTCCTGGCGGATGGAGTCGGGGTCGATGAGCGCGAGGGTGTACGAGAGGCCGTCGATCTCGATGTGGAGCTTGCGGGTCTCCTCGTCGAGTTCGAGGTGGATCAGGTCGCCGGAGTTGGCCATCCCGGCGATGTCCTCCAGCCGGGCGAGGTTGACGCCGATGACGCCGCCGTCGGCCTCGTACGACTCGAACGCTGCGGCTTCGAGGGTCAGGTCGACCATGCCCACGTTGGCGGGGTCGACGGCGCGGATCGAGAGCTCCTCCTCGTTCAGGCGGATCTTACACTCGTCGACCAGCACGCTCACCGAATCGAGCGCGTCCTGAAACGTCGACGCGCCCACGATGGCCTTGAACATATACGTTCGGCTAGGGCGGTATCACCTAAAAAGGCACCCGATCGGACCGTCACGGTAACGCTCAAAGCGACCGGATGAGGCGGGCGACGACGACCGCGAGCGTCGCCAGTGTCCGCCAGAGACGGAGGCGTTCGAGCCGGTACGCGAGAGGCTCCTCGTCGTCCGAGTCGTCGGCCTCGTCGGACCGCTCCGCGGGCGCGCCGTCGGGTGAGGCCCCCGCCGATCCGTCGGGCGGATCCACCCCGTCTCGGGTGCGGGACGACGCCGGTCCGGTCGCGGGCGGCTCGGGATCGCGGTCCGGTGGGTCGTCACCGCCGGCTCGCGAGCCGACCCCGCGGTCCCGCAGGCCGTCGCCGCGGTCTCGGTGGTCGTCGCTGCGCTCGGTCCTCGACTCGGCAATCGGGGCCCCCGTCGTCGGGGGCGCGGGTAGCTCGTCGTGCATGGCAGTCGCGGCCGGAGGGCGGCCGCACACGACGGTAAGAAGTTAATTCATAAGTATTCGAGCCGAATCCAAGGCGGAACTGAAAGTCGTCGGCGGCGGCGGCGGGGTCGGGTTCGGGGTCGGCTCTCGGGGGATCCCGGGCTAGGCCCGGTCCGGCTCTCCCGCGCTCAGATCAGCGGTTCGACGATCTCGCGGCCCTCGGCGAGCAGTTCGTCGACCGCCTCGTCGCCGTCGGCCTCGGCGTACACCCGGAGCTTCGGCTCCGTCCCGGAGGGGCGCACGAGCAGCCACGAGCCGTTCTCCAAGAGGAGCTTGAAGCCGTCGAGCGTGACGACCTTCGCGACGGGCGACCCGCGGACCGACTCGGGGATGTGGTCCTCCAGCTCGTCGAGGACGCCTTCCTTCCGGTCGTCCGGGCAGTCGAGCGACACCTTCCCGGCCGCGATGTGGCCGTACTCGTCGAGGAGACGGTCGACGCGCTCGTCGAACGGCTCCGCGGCGTGGGTGCCCGCGGCGAGCAGCGACATCAACACGCCGTCCTTCTCCCTGACGTGCCCGCGGAGAGTGAACCCGCCGGACTCCTCGCCGCCGAACAGCGCGTCGTGCTCGCCCATCGCCTCGGCGACCCACTTGAACCCGACCGGGGTCTCGTACACCTGCTCGCCGTGCGCCTCCGCGATCCGGTCGATCAGGAACGTCGTGGAGACGGTGCGGACCGCGGGCCCGGCGTCGTCCTCCAAGAGGCGGTCGTAGCAGGCGGCGTAGAAGAGGTTCGCGTCGAGCACGCCGCGCTCGGGCGTGACGACCGCGATCCGGTCGGCGTCGCCGTCGTTGGCGACACCCAGGTCGACGTCGCTGTCGGGGTCGGTGACGCGGGCGGCCAGTTCCTCGAGGTGCTCGGCCGAGGGTTCGGGGGACTCGCCGCCGAAGGTCACGTCGCGCTCGCAGCGAAGCCGGACGACCTCGGCGCCGGCCGATTCGAGGAGCGCGTCGGTGACGCCGCGCCCGCTCCCGTGCATCGCGTCGTACGCGACCGTGAGCCCGTCGAGGTCGGCGCCCACGAGGTCGCGGGCCGCGTCGGCGTGGGCGCTCACGAGGTCGACGCGGGAGACCTCGCCGCGCTCGGCCTCGGGGAGGAGGTCGGGCTCGGCGAGCCGGTCGACCACGTCCTCCGTGACGTCCGGGAGCGCGGGCGCGCCGTCGTGCGGGATGAACTTCACGCCGTTGTACTCGGGCGGGTTGTGCGAGGCGGTGACCATGCAGGCGCCGGCGAGCCCGCGGTCGACGATGGCGTACGCGATCACGGGGGTCGGCGCGTCGCGCTCGGGAAGTATCACGTCGAAGCCGTTGCCGGCGAGGACCTCGGCGAGGCTCTCGGCGAATCCCTCCGAGGTCTCGCGGGCGTCGTAGCCGACCGCGACCGGCTCGTCGCGGCCCGCCGCCGCGAGGTGGTCGGCGACCGCCTGCCCCACGATCCGCACGCGCTCGTCGGTGAACGTGTCGAGCGTCGCCCGCCAGCCGTCCGTGCCGAAGGAGATCTCGTCCATGCGGGCCACGTCGGCGGCCGGGACAATAAGGCCCGGTGCCGGTCGCGAACCTTGCGGGGGCGTCGGGCGTCACTCGCCGCGCTTTTGCGCTCGGCCCGCGAAGCGGGACCGTGACACGAATCGTCGCGATCTCCGGCAGCCGGAGCGCGGACAGCACCACGCGGGCCGCGCTGTCGGTCGCGCTCGACGCCGCGAGCGACGTCGGCGCGGAGACGGACACGATCGATCTCGGCGCGGTCGACCTCCCGCTGTACCACCCCGACGAGGACGCGCAGGGCGACAGCGAGGCGCTGACGCGGCGGGTGCGCGAGGCCGACGGCGTGCTCGCCGGGACCCCCGTCTACCGCGGCTCCTACTCCTCGACGTTCAAGAACTTCCACGACTTCTGCGGCTCGACTGAGTACGAGGACACCGCCGTCGGCCTGCTGGCGACCGCCGGCGGGGGCTCCTACGGCGGGACGCTCGAACACCTCCGGTCGACGTTCCGGAACGTCCACGCCTGGACCGTCCCCCACGAGGTCGGGATCAGCGGCGCGTCGGGCGTCGTCGACGAGACCGGGATCGCGGACGACGACGTCCGGGAGCGGACCGAGCGGCTCGGCCGGGTCGTCGTCGAGCACGCGGAGCGGCTCCGGCGGTAGCGGCGGCGGCGCGGTGGATCCGTGCGGGCCGCGCCGACCCGCCGCCCTTTTGACCGCCTCGCGCCTACGGCGTCCATGACCGAACCGGGTGACGACGACCGTGTCCGCTAACCGGAAGGGGGACCGCCGCGAGCGCGAGCTGGTGAACGCCCTCGACGAGGCCGGGTTCGCCGTGATGCGCGCGCCGGCCAGCGGCGCCGCGACGGAGCGGGAGCTCCCCGACGTGCTCGCCGGCGACGGCGAGACGTTCTACGCCATCGAGGCGAAGTCGAGCGCGGGCGACCCCATCTACCTCACCGGCGAGGAGGTGGAGGCGCTCCTGTTCTTCGCGCGGAACTTCGGCGCGAAGGCGCGGATCGCGGTGCGGTTCGACCGCGAGGACTGGTACTTCTTCCACCCGGGCGACCTGTACACCACCGACGCCGGGTCGTATCGCGTCAAGAAGGAGAAAGCGCTCGCCGACGGCACCGACTTCCCCGAGTTCGTCGGCGAGACGGAGAAGGTGACGCTCGGTGAGGTGGGCGGCGACGACGGCGACGAGGGGGTCGACCCCGAGCTCGAGGAGCGGCGCGAGATCCTGACGGCGGTTCGAGACGGTCACATGCCGGTCGAGGACGCGCTCGACGTGCTGTGAGCGTGTCTCGGCCGGACGTCAGTCGGACTCTGCCCTCGCGTCGCGGGCGTACTCCGTCAGGTCGTCGGCCAGCGTCTCCGCCTGCTCGGGAGTCAAGCGAACGCGGTCGGCGTGCGGGGTGACCCCGTCGACGCCGACCGTGTCCAGTTCGACGCTCAAGACGACGCAGTCCGGCGAGTCGTCCGCGACCGCGACGTCCACCACCCCGTCGAGCGACAGGGCCGTCTCGTGGGTCTCGATCCGGGCGGCGACGAGGTCGAGCGTCGTGTACGCGTTCACGGTCGTGATTCGGTTTGACATGAGATCGTGATCGGGTTCCGTCTCAGTCGTCGGCGGTCGGTTTGGTCCGACGCGGCTCCTCGGCGGCGACCTCGGCGGCGGTCGGCGCCAGCGCGACCGCGCACTGCTTGTAGTTCGGTTCGTTCGAGCGCGGGTCGGTGGCCGCCAGCGTCAGGTCGTTGGTCGCCCCGTTGTGGATCGGCAGCCAGACCGTTCCCGTCGGGACGGCCGTGTCGGCTGTGACGCGGACGGAAATCGAGCCGCGCCGGGAGACGAGACGCGCGATCGCGCCGGGTTCGATCGCCGTTTCCCCGACCGGATCCGACGACTCCGACGCGGACTCCGACGCCTCTCCCTCCGTTCTCGTCCCGTCGCTCGAGCGCTCGATCGTGGCCGGGTTCACCCGCGCGACGACCGCGGGGTCCGCCTCCCCGTCCCGCGACCGGACACCGGTGTTGTACCCGTCCGGCTCGCGGCCGGTGGTCAACACGAGCGGATACGACTCGTCGGTCGGTTCGGGGGCTTCGCCGTGCGTTCCGGTGGAGAACCGGGCGCGGCCGGAGGGCGTCCGAAACGACCAGCCGCCGCCGTCGTGGTAGCGGTACCCGCCTTCCGACTTCGCGGACGGAGCGGGCCAGCGGACGGCGCGCTCCTCCCGCAGCCGGTCGTACGAGACGCCGGAGAGGTCGGCGGCCGTGCCGGCGGTGAGCGCGGCGAGCTCGTCGAACACGGCGGCCGGCTCCGTCTCCGGGAACAGCCCGGGAGCGATCGCCTCTCCGACGGCCGTGATGACGTCCAGGTCGGTCCGCACGGCCGGCGCGAGGTCGGAGGCCGGACGGACCCGCGAGACGCGCCGTTCCATGTTCATCGCCGTGCCGTCCGACTCCCCCCACGTCGCCGCCGGGAGGACGACGTCCGCCAGTTCGGTGGTGTCGGTGTGGAACGCGTCCTGAACGACGAGGAACGTCTCACGGAGGCGGTCGCGGGCGGCCGACGCGTCCGGCAGTCCCGCGGCCGGATTCGTCGCGACGGCCCACACGGCCTCGACGGGACCGCCGTCGATCGCCTCGCAGATACCGACCGGTCCCGGGCCCGAATCGTCCGGGAGGCGCTCGACGGACACGCCCCACGCCTCGGCGATCGTCCGCCGTTCGGCCGGGTCCTCGAACGAGCGCATCCCCGGCCACGACCCCTTCGACGAGCACACGCGGGTCCCCATGGAGTTGGCCTGTCCGGTCAGCGAGAAGGGGCCGCTTCCCGGGCCCATGTTTCCCGTGGCGAGGCAGAGGTCGATCAGGGCGCCGGCGGTGTCGGTCCCCTGGACGCTCTGGTTGACGCCCATTCCCCAGTAGACCAGCGTCGGATCCCCGAACGCGTCGGCGAGCGCGTCCACGGTCGCGAGGGAGACGCCCGCGGTCGCCGCGGCCGTCGCCGGGTCCGGTAGCGACTCCCGGACCGCCTCGAAGCCGGTCGTCGCCTCCTCGACGAACGCCTCGTCGACCTCGCCGCGCTCGATCGCTCGGGCGAGGACGGCGCGGGCCAGCGCGAGGTCCGTCCCCGGGTCGGGGGCGACGTGTCGGTCTCCCTGCTCCGCGGTCCGCGTCTCGACCGGGTCGACGACGATCAGCCGACTCCCGTCCTCGGTCGCGCTCTCGACTACCCACCGGAACAGCACGGGATGTGCCACCGCCGGATTCGCGCCCCAGACGACGTGGGTCGCCGCGTCCCCGATGTCGTCGTAGGTCGGCGGCGGCGCGTCGCTCCCGAACGCGTCGTTGTACGCGGCCACGGCGCTCGCCATACACAGCGTCGTGTTCGCGTCGTAGTGTCGCGTCCCGAAGCCGCCGCGGGCCAGTTTCCCCAGCGCGTAGGCGGCCTCGTTCGTCTGCTGGCCGCTTCCGAGGACCGCGAGGCCGTGGCGGTCCCGGTCGAGCACGTCGCGGAACTCGTCGACGACCCGGGAGAGCGCGACGTCCCACGTGGTGCGTCGCAGTTCGCCCTCCTGTCGGACGTACGGTCGCGTCAGCCACTCGCCGTCGGGGTTCTGCGTCTCGTCGATGCCGCGGGAACACGCGAGCCCGCGGTTCGTCGGGTGGGCGACGTCCCCCCGGACGCCGTCGATTCCGTACCCCGAGTCGACCCGTCCGGTGAGGTGGCCGCACCCGACCGCGCACCGCATGCAGGTGGTCGGGACGGGGTCGTTCACTCCCCACCCCGCGCCGTCTCGACGTCGGTGGCCTCGGTCGGGAACAGCTCCGGAGCGACGTCCATCGACGCCACCGGCACGGTCGCCTCGTCGACGGCGCGGTCGCGGAGGCGCTCGGGAGTCGCCTCGGCGGTCCGGTCAGTCATCGCTCTCGGTCGCTAACGGCGTCCCGTCGACGTCGGTCGGTGCTGGCCCCTCGCCGTCGGCGAACGGGTACCACGACCGCTTCGCGTCGGTGAGACAGGGGTCCTCGTAGTCGGTCTCCTCGGGCTCGGCCAGTTCGACGAGCGCCTCCTCGCCGGTCGCCTCGACCCACTCACGGAACGTCTCTCCCTCCTCGCGCCCCGCCGCGAACGCGTTCAGGAGGTTCCGCAGCAGGCCGGGGACCTCGTCGGCCGGGACGCGCTGTCTGATCCACTCGACGAAGGAGGGCTCGGGGCCGATCCCGCCGCCGACGCCGACGTCGATGGCCTCGACCATCTCGCCGTCCTTCCGCGCTCGCATCCCCTGGAAGCCGATGTCGGCGGTCATCGCCTGGCCGCAGTCCGCCGTGCAGCCGGAGTAGTGGATCTTGATCTGCTCGACGTCGTCCGGGAGGTCGACGTTGGCGCGCAGCCAGCGGAGCATCGCCGCCGTCCTGGCCTTCGTCTCCGTCAGGGCCAGCGAGCAGAACTCCGTGCCCGTACACGCCATCGCGCCCCGCGTGAACACGCTCGGCTCGGGGCTGTGCGTCTCGAGCAGGTCGGCGTCGAGGAGTTCGTCCAGCTCAGATTCCGGCACGTCCAGGATGAGCGGGTTCTGCCGCCGGGTGAGCCGCATCTCACTAGAGCCGTGCGTCGCCGCGAGATCGGCCAGCCGGACCGTCTCGGCGGCGGTCAGCCGTCCGATCGGCACCGCCAGACCGACGTAGTAGTCGCCGTCGGTCTGCTCGTGGACGCCGACGTGATCGTGTTTCCCCTCGGACGGCGCCTTGCCGGCGTTGTACGTGTACTCGTCGCGGAGGTCCGCTCCCTCGCGCCGGAGGTCGAAGTCGACGTACGACGCCTGCAGGCGGTCGCGAATTTTCTCCGTGCCCCACTCGTCGACGAAGAACCGACTCCGGTTGTTCTGTCGGTTCTCCCGGTTCCCGTTCTCGAAGTACAGTTCGACGAACCCCCTGACGACGTCGTACGCCTCGTCGGGCGTCACGAACACGTCGAGGCTCCGTGCCCGCCGGGGCTCCCGACCGCCGAGGCCGCCGCCGACGCGGACGTTGAACCCGCGCACGTCGTCGCCGTCGACCGCCTTCGCGGCGGGTTCGAGGCCGATCCCGTTGATCGAGTCCTGCGCGCACCCCTCGCGGCAGCCGGTCACGCTGATGTTGAACTTCCGGGGCATGTTCGCCAGGTCGTCGTCCGCGCGGAGCTTCGCCGTGATCTCGTCCAGGACCGGCTGCGCGTCGACGAACTCGTGTTTGTCGCGGCCGGCCACCGGACAGCCGGAGATGTTCCGCATCGTGTCGCCCCCCGAGGAGCGCGACGAGAGACCGACGCCTTCCAGTTTCTCCCAGACGGCCGGGATGTCTTCGAGCTTGAGCCAGTGGAGCTGGATCGACTGGCGGGTGGTGAGATCGATCCACGCGTCGCCGAACTCCGGATTCGACACCGGCCCCCTGGCGTACTCCGCGGCGACTTCGCCGACGGCGCGCAGCTGTTCGGCGGTGAGGAGGCCGTTCGCGTTCGCCAGCCGCAGCATGAAGTAGCTCTCCTGGCCGGAGCGCTGGTGGAAGACGCCCCAGAACTTGAACCGAGAGAACCACATGTCGCGTTCGTCTTCCGGGATCGACTCCCACCCCGCCTCCGCGAACTCGAGGATCTTCTCCCGGACCTCGTCGCCGTACATCCCGTCTTTCCACGTCTCCTTCTTGTTCGTCACGCAGCCTCACCCGAGTTGCCGATCCGAGCCTCGGCCAGTTCTTTTTCAAATGTTTGGCGCATTTGTCTGGATATTACGTGGATATCGTGGCATAAAATGCTGTCTCTTTAATAAATACAGAAATTATGCGCTCGATCGCCACAGATCGGAATCCGGTCGATTCAGCCCAGATAATTTCGGCCGCTTCGGAGCGAATTTGTTATTCCCAAAGCGACTTCGCCCAGACGTTTCGGATCGGAACTATCTTCTCACAGCGGGATATTGGTTAAGGAACTTCAATCGATAGGGATGTGTTCCGCCGCGATCGCACGAAACACCCCAGATACCCGATATACGGTGGTTTTTGATTATAAACAATAGTTATCCGTCATACAGGCCACCGTGGACACAGTCGAAATGTTTCCGAACAACGATGTCCAGAGAAACGACGAACGATCAGTTCTGACGCCACCGGTCAGCGTATGAGCGACCGGAAACCGACCACCTGTATGCGGTGTGCGGTCGGGTGCGGCTACCGCCAGGAGGAGTCGACCGACGAGAGCCGCCTCGTCGACGTCTCCGGGGACCCGGACCACCCGACGACCGGCGGCCGCAACTGCCAGCGCGGGGTCAGCGAGACCGTCGACCCGGGCGCGGAGCGGCTGACGCGGCCGCTCATCCGTCGGGGCGGATCGCTCCGGCCGACGGACTGGGACACCGCGCTCGGCGTCGTGACGACGCGGCTCATCGAGGCCATTCGCCGGGACCCCGACAACGTCGCCGTGTTGGGGAGCGGGCAACAGACGAACGAGGCGGCGTATGCGCTCGGAAAGGTCGCCCGCGGCGCGTTCGGGACGCGACACTACGACGCGAACACGACCCTGTGTATGGCCTCGGCCGTCGCGGCGTACGCCCAGGCGTTCGGCAGCGACGCGCCCCCGCCGACCTACGACGACGTTCCGGCGGCGGAGACCCACGTCGTCTGGGGAGCGAACCCCGCCGTCGCGCATCCCGTGTTGCACTCGTGGATCGAGAACAGCGCCGCCGCGGGCGACGGCGAACTGATCGTCGTCGACCCGGTCGAGACGCGGACGGCGGCCGACGCCGACGTCCACGTCCGGCCGGAGCCCGGGACCGACCTCGCGCTGGCGCGGGCGGTGCTCGCGGGGGTCGTCGACGCCGGCGCGGTCGACGAGGCGTTCGTCGAGCGACACACGGAGGGGTTCGCGGCGACCGCCGAGTCGCTCCCCAGCGTCGACGACGCCGCGGCGGTCGCCGGCGTCTCGCCCGCACGCGTCCGGGAGATCGCCGACGCGTTCGGGGATCCGACGCTGGTCTACTGGGGGATGGGCGTCAACCAGAGCGTGCAGGGAACCGGTACCGCGCGGGCGCTGATCGACCTCTGCCTCGCCACGGGGAACATGGGGCCCGGGAGCGGCCCCTTCTCGCTGACCGGCCAGGCCAACTCCATGGGGAACCGCGTCAGCGCCTCGAAGCGGACCTGGCCGGGGTACCGCCCGTTCGACGACTCGTCCGCCCGGCGCGCCGTCGCCGACGCCTGGGACGTGCCGCTCGGCCGGCTCCCCGACTCCCCCGGTCCGGGCTTCGTGCGCATCGTCGACGAGCTCGCCCGCGGCAACGTCGACGTCTGCTGGACGGTCGCGACGAACCCGGTCGCCGGAATGCCCGACGCGGGCCACGTCGAGCGCGCGCTCGACGACGCGTTCCTGATCGTCCAGGACGCGTTCCGATCCGACACCGTCGAGCTGGCGGACGTCGTCCTCCCGGCGGCGACGTGGGGGGAGTCCGAGGGGACGACGACGAACATGGAACGGCGCGTCTCGCGGGTCACCGCGGTGACCGATCCGCCGGGAGACGCCCGCCAGGACCTCGACATCATCGCGGCGGTCGGCGACCGGATCCACTCCGGTCTGTTCGACGACCCGCCGCTGGACCCGGCCGCGGTGTTCGACGAGATCCGCGACCTCACCGCCGGCACGACGGCCGACCTGTCCGGGATCTCCTACGACCGGCTCGCGTCGGAGCTGGCGGTCCGCTGGCCCGCCCCGACCGCCGACGCGGAGGGCGGCTACCGGTACCGCGACGACGGCGACTGGTCGTTCGACACGGCGTCGGGTCGCGCGCGGTTCTCGACGGTCGCGCACAGCGAGGTCCCCGAACCGGTCGACGGGGAGTACCCGCTCACGCTGACGACGGGGCGGGCCGACGGCGTCTACAACACGGGCGTCCGGACGGGAGACGACGACGGGAACGGCCGTCCGACGGCGCGGATCCACCCGGAGACGATCGCTCGACACCTGGCGGCGTTCGACCGGGGGGAGACGGTGATCGCGTCCCGCCGGTCCGCGGTTCGAGTCGCGGTCAGCCCGAATGACGACGTTCCACCCGGTATGGTCTGGCTGCCGATTCACTACGGGGCGATAAACGAGCTCACGCTGTCCGCGGTCGACCCGGACTCCGCCGAACCGAACTTCAAGCAGTGCGCGGTGCGGATCTCGGCTCCCGACCGACGGGAGCGACGCGACTACGAGGCGGTCGCCGCCGAGTGATCCGCGGCCGGCGTTTTCCGGACGCGCCCCGTCTGCGTCGAGGACGGCGTTCCCTCGACGCGATCCTTAGACCATATAATGAACAACAATTTGGTATATTATTTTGTTTCATCAGTTCTATCGGGCGTATTAGCTCAGTAATAAAAATTCTGTAACCAGGTAGTGAAATAAATATATCTCGAGCCGCGGATTGCGCTATTACTCATTCCATCGTGGATTAACGGACGTATGTTCATCAGTTATCTTTTCAACCCCTAGTTCGTGTGCCTTCAACGTGAATAAACTCAGATACGGAATCTCACGAGCGGTTGAGTGTGAGGAACCAACACTCGGAGCGGGATGCTCGCACGCGTGGGCGGTCATCCGGCCATTGTCGTCGGCTCCGAGGACGGCCGGGCCGGATCGGCGGGTGACGGGTAGCTCTCAGGGGTGGTACGCGTGAACAGTCCGATCCGGATGACGAAGTACCGGACGCTGCTGCTCGCGACGGTCGGGTTCAACTTCTCGTTCCTGATCTGGTTCTCGTTCGCGCCCTTCACGGGACCGATGGCCGAGGAGTTCGGGCTGTCGCTGGCCGATATCGGCGTCCTGGCGAGCGCGGCGATCTGGCTGGCGCCGTTCGGCCGGATCCTCACCGGGTGGCTCTCGGACCGGTTCGGGGCGCCGACGATCTTCGCCATCGTCTTGGCGTACGTCGGCGTCTTCTCGATCTGGAGCGCGTTCGCCGAGTCGTACGCGACGTTCTTCGTCACGCGGCTGATCGTCGCCACGGCGGGGATCACGTTCGTGATCGGGATCCAGCACGTCTCCGAGTGGTTCGACGCGGCGGAGCTCGGAACCGCCGAGGGGATCTACGCCGGGGTCGGCAACGCCGGCGCGGCCGGCGGGGCGCTCGTGCTCCCGTGGGTGTTCTCCTCCGGGTGGAGCGGGCCGATCTTCGACACGAACTGGCGCGCCGCGTTCTTCTACACCGGCGTGGTGTCGATCCTGCTGGCGGGCGTCTACTACGCGTTCGGCGAGGCCGCCAAGAGCAGCGAGAAGCGCGCGGCGACGAAGGAGAAGGCCGGGCTGAGAGAGTGGATCTTCACCGCCACTAGGTACGGAACGGTGGTCCTGGCGCTCGCGTACGTGATGACGTTCGGGCTCGAACTCTCGATGAACGGCTGGCTGGCCACCTACTACCGCGAGGGGTTCGACACGCAGAACCTCGTGTTGGCGTCGACGTTCGCCGCGACGTTCTCGGTCGCCGCCGGGCTGCTGCGGCCGATCGGCGGGTACGTCAGCGACCGGCTGGCTCGAGCCGAACGGGATATCATCCCGCTCTTCGCGGGTCGCTACCGCGAGCAGTGGACGTTCGTCTCGCTGTGTTTCGTCGTCCTCGCGATGTTCGGGATGACGCTCGCCGGCCTCTCCGGCCGGGTGCTCGTCGCCGTGGGCGCCGGCTTCCTCGTCGGCATGGGCTGTGCGTTCTCCGAGGGCGCCATCTTCGCGCAGGTGCCCGCGATGTTCCCGGACAGCTCCGGCGCGGTGGCCGGCGTCGTCGGCGGCGTCGGCACGGTCGGCGGGATCGTCTACCCGCTGGTGTACGCGGCCCCGTTCCTCCCGACCCTCCACACCGGCTACGCGGTCGTCGGCGTGTCGATGGTCCCGATCGTCCTGCTGGCGGCGTGGGTGTTCCAGCCGCGGATCGCCGAACGGGCGACTGACGACGGGTTGGTGACCGGGAGCGACGGGGCGCCGGTCGCCGACGACTGACGGAGCGGCCCGCGGACCCCCTCGCTTATCCCTCGCGGCGCCGAACTCCCACGCGAATGAGCGAGGAGTTCGTCCTGTTAGAGCCCGACGAGCAGCCCGGCGACGAGTGGGAGCAGCTGGACATCTCCGACACGGAGGCGGACCGGATCGCCCTCCGACAGGACCGGGAGTTCGACGAGTTCCGCAAGCGGATCAAGGACACCGAGCAGTTCAAGCTCCAGGAGTCGGTGTTCGACGACGCGACGCTGGCGGCCATCTACAAGCTCGTGCAGGACGGCTACGTCGACGCCTTCGGCGGGCCGGTGTCGACCGGGAAGGAGGCGAGCGTCTTCGAGGCGCTCGGCGGGCAGGCGGGCGAGCGACCGGAGCCCGGCTCCGCGGCCGCGGGCGGCGGTCCGGAGGGCGTCACGCCGGAGCGCGAGGTCGCCGTGAAGGTGTACCGGATCAACTCCTCGAACTTCCGGCAGATGCGCGACTACCTCGAGGGCGACCCGCGGTTCGAGGGGATCGCGAGCGACAAGAAGGCGGTCGTGCTGGCGTGGACCCGCAAGGAGTTCGCGAACCTCGAGCGCGCGCGGAAGGCCGGCGTGCGCGTCCCCGAACCGATCGCGGTTCAGCGGAACGTCCTCGTGATGGAGCTGGTCGGCCACGCCGAGGACCGCGCCCGGCGGCTGAACGAGGTCGACGTGGAGAACCCCGAGACCGCCTACGAGGTCGTCCGCGAATACATGCGCCGGCTCTACCGGGCCGGCCTGATCCACGGCGACCTCTCGGAGTACAACATGATCATCCACGACGGCGAGCTGGTGATCATCGACCTCGGGCAGGCGGTGACCGTCCACCACCCGAACGCGGGCGAGTTCCTCCAGCGGGACTGCGAGAACGTGGCGACGTTCTTCACCCGGCAGGGGATCGACGTCGACCCCGACGACCTCCGGTCGTACGTGACGGAACCGGAGGCCGACCCGAGCGGGGAGTCGGGCGAGTGAATCGCGACGGTATCGGTCTCAAGCGGCCGAAGACCCCGTCACGCGACCGCACACCCGGAGCCGGCGGACACGCTTAAAAGGCTTCGCCGGGTATTCCGACGTATGCAACACGTGACGGTTCCGCAGGACCGTATCGGCGTCGTCATCGGCGCCGGCGGCGAGACGATGCGGGAGATCGAAGAGCGGGCGAACGTGCGGCTGGACGTCGACTCGGAGTCGGGCAGCGTCGCCATCGAGGAGCGCGACGACCCCGTCGCCGCGATGGTCGCGCCGGACGTGATCAAGGCGATCGGACGGGGGTTCACGCCGGAGACGGCGCTGTCGATCCTCGACCACGACCTCCGGACGCTCGACCTGATCGACCTCTCCGAGCACACTCGCAACGATAACGACCTCCAGCGCAAGAAGGGCCGGATCATCGGCGAGAACGGTCGCACGCGCGAGTTGCTGGAGGAGCTATCGGGCGCGAACGTCGTCGTCTACGGCTCGACCGTGGGCGCCGTCGGCCAGCCCGAGGAGCTGGAAGTGGTTCGCCGGGCGGTCGGGATGCTGTTGGACGGGGCCCCGCACGGCGCGGTGTACTCGTACTTAGAGCGGATGTCGAACGAGCTCGACGACGACGTGAGCTTCAACGCGCCGCAATAACTGTGAGTTAGCCCCGGCGTTGTCGGCTCAGTCGTTCGCTTATCGGAGACTGTTTCTGCGTCAGCAGCGACCGCCGCCGAAGCCGCCGCCTCCCTCGCACCGACGGGTCGCGGCCCGACAGGCCGCTCACCGGAACGCGCCACCGCAGTCCGTGTATACACGATCGCGCCCCGACGCTCGATCTGTCGTTCTATATAAACACCCGTGATAACGAGCCACATGCCGGAGGAATACCGCCCACCGTGTTGCGGTTTCGCACGACCTGAACGAAGGGTTTATATAGAATCACAAACAATCAAAGGTTGTAATGTCACAGCGCCAGCGGATGGGCAATCAGCCCATGATCGTACTTTCTGAGGAGTCGCAGCGAACTTCCGGAAAGGACGCGCAGAACATGAATATCACGGCCGGCAAGGCGGTCGCGGAGTCCGTCCGCACCACGCTCGGCCCGAAAGGGATGGACAAGATGCTCGTCGACTCCGGCGGGTCCGTCGTCGTCACGAACGACGGCGTCACCATCCTGAAAGAGATGGACATCGACCACCCGGCGGCCAACATGATCGTCGAGGTCTCCGAGACGCAGGAGGAGGAGGTCGGCGACGGCACCACCTCCGCGGTCGTGGTCGCCGGTGAGCTCCTCGATCAGGCCGAGGAGCTCCTCGACCAGGACATCCACGCGACGACCCTCGCGCAGGGGTACCGTCAGGCCGCCGAGAAGGCCAAGGAGATCCTCGAGGAGGACGCCATCGAAGTCTCCGAGGACGACTACGACACGCTCGTCGAGATCGCCGAGACGGCGATGACGGGCAAGGGCGCGGAGAACTCCAAGGACCTCCTCGCCGAACTCGTCGTCGACTCCGTCCTCGCGGTCAAGGACGACGACGGCATCGACACGGAGAACGTCTCCGTCGAGAAGGTCGTCGGCAGCTCGATCGACCAGTCCGAGCTCGTCGAGGGCGTCATCGTCGACAAGGAGCGCGTCGACGAGAACATGCCCTTCGCCGTCGAGGACGCGGACGTGGCGCTGTTCGACGGCGCCATCGAAGTGAAGGAGACGGAGATCGACGCCGAGGTCAACGTCACCGACCCCGACCAGCTCCAGCAGTTCCTCGACCAAGAGGAAGAGCAGCTCCGCGAGATGGTCGACCACTTCGTCGACATCGGCGCCGACGTCGTCTTCGTCGGTGACGGCATCGACGACATGGCCCAGCACTACCTCGCGCAGGAGGGCATCCTCGCCGTCCGCCGCGCGAAGTCCGGCGACCTGAATCGCCTCGCCCGCGCGACCGGCGGCCGCGTCGTCTCCAACCTCGAGGACATCGAGTCGGACGACCTCGGCTTCGCCGGCTCCGTCGCCCAGAAGGACATCGGCGGCGACGAGCGCATCTTCGTCGAGGACGTCGAAGAGGCGAAGTCCGTCACGCTCATCCTCCGCGGCGGCACCGAACACGTCGTCGACGAGGTCGAGCG
Source organism: Halorubrum sp. Hd13 (assembly GCF_002252755.1). Lineage (GTDB taxonomy): Archaea > Halobacteriota > Halobacteria > Halobacteriales > Haloferacaceae > Halorubrum. Next base: position 21,903 of record NZ_NHOY01000083.1, read on the forward strand.
CGCCATCGAGGACTCGCTCGGCGTCGTCCGCACGACGCTGCTCGACGGGCAGGTCCTGCCCGGCGGCGGCGCCCCCGAGGCCGAGCTCGCGCTGCAGCTCCGCGACTTCGCCGACTCCGTCGGCGGCCGCGAGCAGCTCGCCGTCGAGGCGTTCGCCGACGCGCTGGAAGTCGTCCCGCGCACGCTCGCCGAGAACGCTGGTCTCGACCCCATCGACTCGCTCGTCGACCTCCGCTCCCGGCACGACGCCGGCGAGTTCGGCGCCGGTCTCGACGCCTACACGGGCGACGTGATCGACATGGAGGCCGAGGGCGTCGTGGAGCCGCTCCGCGTCAAGACCCAGGCCATCGAGTCCGCCACCGAGGCGGCCGTCATGATCCTGCGCATCGACGACGTCATCGCGGCCGGCGACCTCAAGGGCGGCGGCACCGACGACGGCGGCGACGAGGGCGGCCCCGGCGGCGCGCCCGGCGGCATGGGCGGCGGCATGGGCGGCATGGGCGGCATGGGCGGCGCGATGTAAGCGAGGTTCTGAAAGAACCTCGATACCGAGCGGGGAGCGAGCGAGGTCGACCGCAGGGAGACCTCGAAGCGAACGGGGCGCGTCGCCCCGTGAGCGCACGCGACCCGCGAGGTGTGAAGTTCGGCGAGAACTCACGCGCCCCATCCGTTCCGACCTGACGCCGACGCCGTATCGCCTCCCGACCGACCGTCGCGCGCCCTCGCGGGCCTCGACGACACGCGTTTTTTATCGAGACGACCGAGCGCCGAGCCGGCGGCTCGCCGTTCGCGGCGTCGGCCGGTCGCACCGCCGAGCGCTCCGCGCAGTCGCTCTGCCGAGCGCCCCGAGCGGTCACCCCACCGACACGACGATAACACCGGTGTCACCACCCGACACGAGGGTTCGCGAGCCGTTAAGTGTCGGCCGCGCCTCGGATGGAATACGAGACGGACCCCGGCCGCTCTCGACGTGGACTCGGCCACGGAGCGGCGCACCGCGGTCCCGATTCGCGTTCACTTCACCATGCCACAACAGAAAGCCGACTACGCAGACGACACGGCGATCGACGACGCGCTCGACCGACTACCCGACGACGAGACCGTCGAAGCGGCGGTGGCGAACCTCGAGGCCAACGGGTTCGAGGTCGTCGTCGTCGACTCGGCGGACGAGGCGCTGGAGGCGGTCGAAGCGCGGATCCCCGCGGGCGCGTCGGTGATGAACGGTCACTCGACGACGCTGGAGGAGATCGGCTTCGACGAGCTCCTGAGCGACGGCGATCACGACTGGGAGAGCCTCCCGGACGAGATCTGGGGCATCGACGACGACGCCGAGCGACAGGCCGCGCGCCGGACGGCCCAGACCGCGGACTACTTCCTCGGCGGGATCAACGCGATCGCGGAGACGGGCGAACTCGTCGCCGCCGACCTCTCCGGCAGCCGGATCGGGGCGTACCCGTTCGCCGCCGGCAACGTCGTCATCGTCAGCGGCGCGAACAAGATCGTCCCCACGCTCGACGACGCCCTCGACCGGCTGGAGTCGGTCGCGTACCCGCTGGAGAACGAGCGCGCGCAGGAGGCGTACGGCGTCGAGTCGTCGATCGCGAAACAGCTCATCTACCGGCAGGAGCCCGAGGAGGACCGGACGACGGTCGTCCTCGTGCGCGAGCGGCTCGGGTACTGAACCGGGTAACGCCGACGATACCGACACACGCTCTGTTTTCCCTTTCGACGCCAGCGAGCGGCGCCGTCGCTCGCCATATTGCTCGCGGCGGTACAGCGGGCCGGGAGGGATTCGAACCCCACTCGCACGGTCGCCTCGCTCTGCTCGGCGCTGCGTGCTCCCTGGTTCGAATCCCGCTGGCGTTTTCACTGCTCCCGTTGGTCGCAGGAAAACGGGCCGGGAGGGATTCGAACCCCCGACCGTCCGGTTAAAAGCCGGACGCTCTCCCTAACTGAGCTACCGGCCCAGACACGGATCGGTAGGGACAGACCACGGATAAACGTTTAGAAACCACCCGCGGCGGGCCCGCCGAAACGCCGTCGTCCGCCGGATCCGAAACGGTTTCACGGGCGCCGCCGTCGCCGCGAACATGGACTTCGACATGCGCGGGTTCGCCGCCGACCTCTGTGGGTTCGCCTCCACCGCCGGCGAGGAGGCGGCCGCGGCCGACTTCGTCGAGGAGCGACTCGGCGACCTCGGCTTCGAGACGTACGCGTGGGACGCCGACGCCGACCTCCTCGCGGGGCACCCCTCCTTCCCGGACGACCTCGACGAGGCGGACGTGACGGGACGCCAGAGCGTCGGGGGCGTGCTCGAACTCGGCGGAGTCAGCGAGAATGACGTCGACGACGGCCTCACTCCCACGGTCGTGCTGAACGGGCATATCGACGTGGTCCCGGCCGAGCCCGCGGAGTGGTCGAGCGACCCCTTCGAACCGGAGTGGGGCGGTGGCGGTGATGGAGGTGGTGCCGACGGCGGCGACGAAACCCTCACCGCTCGCGGCGCGGCGGACATGAAATCGGGGGTCGCGGCGTGCGTGGGCGCGGCGCTCGACGTCCGGGAGTCGGTCGCGGCCGGAGAAGTCGACCTCCCGGAGAGCGGGCTCCGCGTCGTCGTCGAGGCGGTCGCGGGCGAGGAGGACGGCGGGTACGGCGCGGCGACCGCGGCGCTCGCGAACCCGTACCCCTTCGAGCGCGACGCGGCGATCGTCGCGGAGCCGACCGAGCTGCGCCCCGTGATCGCCACCGAGGGGTCGCTGATGGCGCGGCTGGAGCTGAGCGGCCGGAGCGCGCACGCCGCCACGCGCTGGCGCGGCGAGGACGTCCTCCCGCGGTTCGAGGCGATCCGGGAGGCGTTCATGGACCTCGAGACGGAGCGCGGCGAGTCTGTGACCCACCCCCTGTACGCGGAGTTCCCGGTGCCGTGGCCGGTGGTCTGCGGGCGGGTCGAGGCCGGGTCGTGGGCGTCGACGGTGCCGGCGACGCTCGCCGCCGAGTTCCGGATCGGGGTCGCGCCGGGCGAGACGGTCGACGAAGTGGAGGCGGCGTTCCGCGCGCGGTTGGACGAGGTCGTCGCCGAGGACCCGTGGCTGCGCGAGCGTCCGCCGACGTTCGAGCGGTTCTCGGTGCAGTTCGAGGCGAGCGAGGTCGCCGTCGACGAGCCGGTCGTCGAGGCCGCACGGGCGGGGCTCGTCGACGCCGGCCTCCCGGACCCCGAGCCGACCGGCGCGACGTACGGCGCCGACTCCAGGCACTACGTCGCGGCGGGGATCCCGACCGTGTTGCTGGGGCCGGGGACGGTCGCGGAGGCGCACTACCCGGACGAGACGATCGCGTGGGAGGAGGTCGAGCGCGGGCGGGAAGCGATCGCGGCCGCCGTCGGCCGGTTCGCGGAAGGCTACTCGGACGCGCCGGCGAAGTAGCCGTCGAGCGCTTCGGCGACGAGCGCCCCGGGTTCGAGGTTGCGGTTCGAGGCGCGGCGCCGGAGATCCACGTACGTGTCGAGGGGCAAGCGGACGCCGAGAGAGCCGAGTTCGAACCCGGCCTCGCGGACCGCGGCCTCGACGTCGGACCCGTCGTTGACGGCGGAGGCGATCGAGCGCACCTCGCGGACCGTGAGCCCGCCGTCGATGGTCGCCCACGCGAGGAGGTAGCGGTCGGTGCCGCCCAGGCGCGCGACGTGCTTGGCCGCGCTCGGGGCTATCCGACCGCCGGCGACCTGGCGGCGGATCGCCTGCGGGAGGTCGTGGACGCGGGCCCACTTCCGGATGAACGCCACGGAGACGCCGTCGCCCGCGCGCTCGGCCGCCGCCTTGTACGAGCCGACGCCGCGGACGAGCGCCGCGCACGCGGCCGCCCCGCGCAGCATCAGGACGTTGTCCTCGTCGCCGACGTCGCCGGCCGCGAAGCGGGCCACCGTCTCGGCCGCCTCGGCCACGCTGTCGGGGTCGTCGGGGTCGAAGCCGACCGCCTCCGCGGCCCGCTCGCCCGTCACCTCGGGGTCGGCCCGGACGACGGGCTCGCCGACGGGAGAGCGGCGGTCTGCGCGAGAGTCCTCGTTCATACCACATTCTTCGGACGTACGCACATAAGCGACCGGCACCGGGGCAGGATTCGCTCGCGACCGGGACGGGCCGCGAGGAACCGGAGACGGTCGGCGACGGCCCGGAGCGAGTGACGAAGCCGAGACGGCGACGTGATATATAAAAAGGTCGCGAGGTGTCGTCACAGCCATTTATAAACGAGCGGTGGCGCGTGCCGATGAGCGGCCGTCAGGCCGCGAATCGCACGCGCGAGGGAGTCGCTGGCTCCCGGAGCGAAGCGGAGGGTGCCAGCGACGAGGCTGGGGA
>NZ_NHOY01000077.1 GCF_002252755.1 Halorubrum sp. Hd13
ACATCGAGGCGGCCGAGCCCGCGCTCGATCGGATGGACGAGATCATCGACGAGACGCTCACGCTCGCCCGCGAGGGGAAGAGCGTCGACGACGCCGGCGACGTCGACCTCGCGGAGTGCGCGCGAGAGTGCTGGTCGCGCGTGGACACGGCGGACGCGACGCTCCGCTGGTCGCGCGTGGACACGGCGGACGCGACGCTCCGCGCGGACGGGTCGGCGACGGTGCGGGCCGACCGCGACCGACTGTCGCACGTCTTCGAGAACCTCTTTCGGAACAGCGTGGAACACGGCGGCCGCGACGTGACCGTTCGCGTGGGGACGCTGGACGGGGCGGACGGCTTCTTCGTCGAAGACGACGGGGTCGGGATCCCGACGGACCGAGTCGACGAAGTGTGCGAGACCGGCGTCACGTCGTCTGCCGACGGAACCGGGTTCGGACTGGCGATCGTCGATCGGATCGTCGACGCCCACGGATGGGAACTGCGGATCGGCGAGGGGGACCGCGGCGGCGCGCGGTTCGAGATCACCGGCGTCGACCGGTCGGAGTAGCGACACGAGCGATCGCCGTGGGAGGATCCGACCGCGCGGCGGGTTTTTAAGTCCGTTCGACGCGAAACGCGAGACGTATGACCCGAGTCGAGATCGAGTACTGCGTACCGTGCGGGATGTTGAACCGCGCTCAGGACGTCTCGGAGGCGCTGTTCAAGCAGTTCGGCGAGGACCTCGACGAGGTCGCCCTCGTCACGGGTGACGACGGCGTGTTCGTCGTCCGCGCGGGCGACGAGGTCGTCTTCGACAAGACCGAAGACGAGTACGACGTGGACGCCATCGTGCGCGCCGTCAGGCCGCACGTCGGCGCGACGGCGTGAGGCCTCGTCACTCCTCTTTATAAATCGGACGCGCGGAGTTCGTCACTACGAGGACGCTGCTCGTCGCCATCGCGAGCGCGGCGAGGAGCGGGTTGAGCACGCCCGATATCGCCATCGGGATCGCTACCGCGTTGTAGACGAACGCCCAGCCGAGGTTCTGCTTGAGCCGCCGGTTCGTTCCGCGCGTGACCGCGAACAGTTCGGGGATCGCGGAGAGACGGTCCTCCAGGAGGACGGCGTCCGCGGCGTCGGCCGCCAGGTCGGTCCCGCTCGCGACCGAGACGCCGAGGTCGGCCGCGGCGAGCGCCGGCGCGTCGTTGCTCCCGTCGCCGACCACGGCGACGCGCTCGGTCGCCGCGAGCCGCCGCACGGTCTCAGCTTTCGCCTCCGGCGGCACCTCCGCGAACGTCTCGTCGACCGCGGGGTGCTCCTCGAACCGCCGGGCGGCGGCGGCCGAGTCCCCGGTGAGCACCACGACCCGCCGCCCGCCGTCGGCGAGGTCGGTGACGACCGCTTCCCAGCCGTCACGGACCTCGTCGCCGACGACGAGCACCCCGACGACCGACCCCTCCCAGCCGACGAAGACGGGGACTCGCCCCGCTTCGCGGGCCGTTTCACCGGCCGCGTCGAGCGACGCCGGGACGGTCCACTCCGCCCCGGCGAACAGCGATCGGTGGCCGACGACGACCTCCTCGCCGTCGACCCGTCCCGTCACGCCGCGGTCCGAGACGGTCACCGCAGCGGTCGACGTGCCGTCGGCGGCGTCGGGGGGCGCGTCGGCGGGTCGCGTCCCGTCGCCCTCGTCGCCGGCCGTCACACCCCCGTCGGTCGCCGTCTCCGGTCCGGCGCTCGCGTCGTCGCGTGCGGAACTCCCGCCGTCGGCGGCGACAGCGTCGACGATCGCCTCGGCGACGGGGTGTACCGAGGCGCGCTCGACCGCCGCCGCTCGGCGGCGCACCTCGTCCGGCGACGCGCCGTCGGTGACGGTGTCGAGCAGTCGCATCTCGCCGTCGGTGAGCGTCCCCGTCTTGTCCAGCACGACGGTGTCGATGTCGGCCGCCTCCTCGAAGACGGCGTCCGAGACGATCACGATCCCGCGGCGGGCCGCGTCGCGGATCCCGGCGGCGATCGCGAGCGGTGTCGCGAGCCCGAGCGCGCAGGGACACGAGACGATGAGCACCGTGAGTCCGACGAGCGCGGCGTCCACGGGCGCCGATCCGAGCGCGAAGGTGGCCGCCGCGCCGAGGACGGCGACGGCGACGACGAGCGGAACGAACACGGTCGCGAGCTTGTCGACCAGCCGTTGGATGCCCGACCGCGAGCTCTGGATCTCCCACAGGAGCCGAACGAGCGTGTCGAGCGTGCTCGTCGCGTCCTCGCCGACCTCGACGACGACCGGCGCGTCGGTGACGACCGTCCCGCCGCGGACCTCGTCGCCCTCCCGCTTCGTCGCCGGGAGCGACTCGCCCGTGACGAGCGCCTCGTCGACGGCGGCGGTCCCCTCGGCCACGGTCCCGTCGAAGGGGACCCGCTCGCCGGGGCGCACGAGGAGCCGATCGCCGGGGTCGACCGCCTCCGCCGCGACGGTCTCGCCGGACTCGGTTCGGACCGTCCGGTCGCCGGCCGTCGTGAGGTCGGAGAGCATGCCGGTCGCGCGCCGTTTGATGAGCGACTCGTAGTGGTTGCCGGCGGTGACGACTAAGATCACGGCGATCGTCACGTCGAAGTAGAGGTCGGTGCGGCCGAGGAGCATCGCGAGCGTGCTGTACGCGTACGAGCTGGCCGCCGCCAGCGACACCAACAGGTCCATGTTCGGCTGCCGCGCCCGGAGGCTCACGTACGCGCCCCGCAGGATCGGATAGCCGGTGTAAAACAGGACGATCGAGGAGAACACCCACACCTGAGCGAACAGGTAGGTGCCCGAGACGCCGCCGAGGTCGAGGATCGGTTCGTAGCCGAAGTAGGTCGGGTACAGGAAGAGGACGTACCACAGCATCGCCATCATCCCGAAGAGCCCGCCGCCGATCAGGAAGCGGACGACGGCGACGTCGTCGCCGTCCGGGTCCGGGTCGGCCCGGTCGCTCGCGGTGTACCCCGCGACCGAGAGCCGCTCGGGGAGGTCCGCGGCGCTCACGGTGTCGGGATCGTAGTCGACGCGGATCGTGTCGGTGGCGTAGCTCGCCTCCGCGGCCGCGACGCCCTCCTGCTCGCCGGCGGTCAGTTCGAGGAACGACTCGCACGTCGCACAGTGCATCCCGTCGACGTGGAGGAACGTCGTCTCCCCGTCGAACGCCTCGTCGGCCCGCGCCTCGGGGCGACGTTCGTCGAGGTCGTCGACGTCGTCGACGTCGTCCAGAGAGCGGGCGACCGCGAGGCAGCCGCGACAGCAGAACTCGCCGTCGACGTCGGGGGCGGTGTGGGGGTCGTCCCCCGTCGGAAGGTCACAGAGGGTGCAGTTCGACATTGGGTTCGAGTCCGGCGGTCGGCCGACGACGCTACGCCTCGTCCGGATCCGCCGCGTCGGACGAGGCCGACCCGGGGCGGAGGCTCCCGCCGGTCGCGACGTGGAGGCTCCCCCAGATGATCAACACGTTCACGAGCGTCACGGCGACGAATATCTCCGCCCGGTCGGCGATGAACACCGCTGCCGGGACGAGGCCGCCCAACACGAGGAGCACGGCCCGCTGGAGCGAGAATTCCATATCGAAACGTACGGGCCAGCCAACATATATAACGTCCGTGTTTTCAGCCCCCGAGAACGGATCGATATTATATATCTTTCAGTCTATAAGCCGGCCTATGGGACAAAACCAAGCCGCACACGCATCGAGTGACGATGTGAGCGGTGAAGAGGAGTTCGACCCGATCGGAACCCTCACGCTCATCGCGATCTACTTCGTCATCCTGTTGCTCGCGTGGGTGTACATCTACTACATCGAGTTCCTCGGCCGCGACCTGGTCGTCGTGGGGTGACAACGTATGCACATTCACGCCTACGAAAAACTCTGGCTCGCGGCGTCCATCCTCCTGATACTGCTGCTCATCGGCTCGGTCACCTACGGCGCCGTCGGCCCCGGCGTCGCCATGGTCTCCGACAGCGAACCCCCCATCGACGCCCAAGCGCTCGACGAGGACGACCGCTTCTCCGAACCCCGCGTCGAACAGGTCGGCGACAACGAGTACGTCGCCTACGTCGTCGCCTACCAGTTCGGCTTCGAGCCGAGTCCGATCGTCGTCCCCGAAAACAGCACCGTGACGTTTTACGTCACCTCTCGGGACGTGATCCACGGGTTCGAGGTCGCCGGCACCAACGCCAACACGATGGTCGTTCCCGGTGAAGTCTCCAAAATAACTGTCAAAACCGACGACCGACAGGAGTACGGGCTCATCTGTAACGAGTACTGCGGCGCCGGCCACCACGTCATGGAGGGGAAGGTCAACGTCGTCAGTCAGGCCGAGTTCGACGAGCGGAACAGCGGGGGTGACGACGCGTGAGCGACGCCATCGAGGCCGAGCAGTCCTTCGTCGACAAGTTCCCCGACGAGGCGCGGATCGTCCGCGCCGCGCTCCTCAGCTCCTTCCTCGCGCTCGCGCTCGGAGCGATCTTCGGGATCATCCAGACGCTCCACCGAACCGGGGTATTCCGGGGGATCATCTCCTCGACCGACTACTACACGTCCCTCACCGCGCACGGCGTGTTCCTGGCGATCAGCTTCACCACGTTCTTCCTCGTGGGGCTGTTCACCTGGGCGGTGACCCGGAGCCTCGACCGACCGCTCATCGACATCCGGATCACCTGGACGTGGTACGCGATCATGGCGGTCGGCATGACCATGACCGGCGTCTCCATCCTCGCCGGCTTCGTCCCCGCGCTCGACATGAGCGCGGACGTCCTCTTCACCTTCTACGCACCCCTCCAGGCGCATCCCATGTTCTACGCCGGCCTCGCCGTCTTCATCGTCGGCTCCTGGATCGCCGGCGCCGACTGGTTCCGCACCTTCCTCGCCTGGAAACGCGACCACCCCGACGAACGCATCCCGCTCCAGACGTTCATGGTGTTGACCACCATGGCCATGTGGTACATCGCCTCCTCCGCCGTGGCCGCCTCCGTGCTCATCTTCCTCCTCCCGTGGTCGCTCGGCTTCATCGACTCCGTCAACCCCACCCTCACCCGCACCCTGTTCTGGTTCTTCGGCCACCCCGTCGTCTACTTCTGGCTCATGCCCGCCTACCTCCTGTGGTACACGGTGCTCCCGAAGATCGCCGGCGGTCGCCTCTTCAGCGACCCCCTCGCACGCGTCGTGTTCGTCCTCTTCCTCCTCCTCTCTACCCCGGTCGGCATCCACCACCAGTACCTCGACCCCGGGATCGCCGAGGGGTTCAAGTTCATCTCGATGACCAACACGATGTTCCTGCTGTTGCCGAGCCTGCTCACCGCGTTCACGGTCGTCGCGAGCGTCGAGTACGGCGCCCGCCAGCGCGGCGGCACCGGCCTCCTCGGCTGGCTCACCGACCTCCCGTGGCGCAAGCCCGAGTTCACCGGCATGATGCTCGCTGGCCTGATGTTCGCCGCCGGCGGCTTCTCCGGCATGGTCAACGCCGGCATGAACATCAACTACATGATCCACAACACCATCTGGGTCCCCGGCCACTTCCACCTCACCGTCGGCACCGCCGTCGCGCTCACCTTCATGGCCGCCACCTACTGGATCTGGCCGCAGATCTCCAACAAACCCGTGTACAGCCGGGCGATCGGGCTGTTCCAAGTGGTCGTCTGGTTCGTCGGCATGGCGCTGATGTCCAACGCGATGCACGCCCAGGGGATCATGGGCGTGCCCCGCCGGACCGCCGAACCCGAGTACAGCGGCTTCGACTACCCGACGATGTTCGGCGGGTTCGAGGAGCTCAACGTCCAGATCGCCATCGGCGGAACGCTGCTGTTCGTCTCGACGGTGCTGTTCATCGGGAACCTCGTGCTCACGATGGGGAACCCGAAGGTGTCCGGGCTCGCCGAGTCGCTCCCGCCGGCGCTGTCCGGCCCCGACGACGCCCCGCAGGTGCTCGACAGCCTCCGGCTCTGGGTGGGAATCGCACTGACGCTCGTCGTCCTCGCGTACGCGCTCCCGCTGGCGGCGATCATCAACCGCGGCGGACTGCTCGGCCCGGGCGTGGGCACGTATCCGGCGTGGATCGCACCGACGCTCGACGCGCTCGCGGCCGCGGTGACGCCGATACTGGGCGCGGTCGGCGGCGCCGCCTCGCTCGCCGGGGTGATCCTATGAGCTTCGACATGACCCGCGGCGGGCTCTTGGTCGCGTTCGCGGTCTTCGGCGTGATCGTCTACGAGATCCGGACGGTACTCGACTTCGTCGGCATCGAACTCCCGCTGCTGCCGTACATGGCCGCCGTCTTCGTGCTCGCCGGCGTGCTGTTGTGGGTGATCACCCTGACCGGCGGCTGGCGGACCGAGCCCGAGGAGGACGAGCCGGCGTAGGGGCTGGACCTCTCCGTCCGGCCGATCCCTCGGTCGATTCTCGGCCTACAGTTCCTCCTATCGACTCTCGGTCCGCCGTTCCTCCCGTCGGTGCTCGGTCTGCCGGTTCCGGTTCCGCACGGCCGTCACACCGCGAGGGTTTTGTGGTCTCCGACCAATATTCGCTATGGCACGGACGCGCGTCGCGGTCAGGTGTGTCGACTGCTCGTTCGAGGCGAGGTACGACGGCCTCCCGACCGCGCGGGCCGCGCTCGACGAGCACGAGTCGGCGACCGGCCACGGGGTGAGGTGGGAGATCGAGTCGCTCGCCGACGGGGTCTCGCGCGCGGGCGACGACGCCGGCGTCTGCGGTCGACCCGAGTGCGCCAACGCGGACTCGCCGCTCGTGGATCCGGAGCCCCCGGAGCGGTAGCGCGGCGCGGACGACCGCCGACCGGCCCGGGGCGGAGTCACCGACCCTTTTTATGATCCGGCCCGTCGGTGGTCGCGTATGTCAACACGGCGTGACCCCCTTACGTTCGGCGTGCTCGGCACCGCGGGGATCGCTCGCGACGCGGTGATCCCGGCGATCGCGGCGAGCGACCACGCGGTCGGCGCGGTCGCATCGCGCGACGGCGACCGAGCGGCGGCGTTCGCCGAGTCGGAGTCGATCCCGCGGAGCTACGGCTCCTACGAGGCGCTGCTCGACGACGACGAGCTCGACGCGGTCTACGTTCCCCTGCCGAACGGGCTCCACGCCGAGTGGACGACCCGCGCGGCCGACGCCGGGCTTCACGTGCTCTGCGAGAAGCCGCTCGCGGCCGACGCGGCGGAGGCGCGCGAGGTGGTCGACCACTGCGAGGACCGCGGCGTCACGCTGATGGAGGGGTTCATGTACCGGTACCACCCCCGCACCGAGCGGGTCCTCGAACTGGTCGACCGAGAACTGGACGACGTGCGTACCGTCAGTTCGGCGTTCCGGTTCCCGCTGTACGGCCGACCGAACGACGTACGGCTCGACCCGGCGCTGGCCGGCGGGTCGCTGATGGACGTCGGCTGTTACCCCGTGTCTCTCGCGAGGGCGGTCCTCGGCGAGCCGGACCGGGCGTACGCGCACGCGAACGACACCCGCGACGCCGGCGTCGACACGGAGCTCGCCGGCGTGCTGGAGTACGCGGACGGCCGGTCGGCGCGGGTCGCCTCCGGCTTCGACACGCGGCTCGTCCAGCGCTATCGGATCGACGCGACGAACGGCTGGATCGACGTCGAGCGGGCGTTCGACGCGCCCGACGACGAGCCGGTGGAGCTGACCTACGAGATCGACGACCGGCGCGGCGTCGAGACGTTCGACCCGGTGGACCAGTACCGGCTGCAGGTCGAACACTTCGCCGACTGCGTCGCGGACGGCACCGTCCCGCTGACCGGCGGTGGAGAGGCGATAGCGAACATGTGGGTCGTCGACGCGCTCGCCGAGAGCGCCGCCGAGGGCGGCGCTGTCGACGTTTCCTGAGCCCGATCCGCCGACGGGTCGCGTGCGCAACCCCGTCGAGCGAGCGTTTATTAGCATTCGGCCCGAATAGTGCGTATAATGTCCAATACTGCTGCCAACGACGCCGGGGCGGGAGGGGACGAGAGCGCCCGTCGTCCGACGCCGCTCGCGGACGCGGACGCGCTCGACGCGTTCGTCGCCGACGCGGACGCCGCGCTCGTCGAGTTCTACACCGACGGGTGCGGCATCTGTGCGAGCATGGAGCCCGTCCTCGGGAACGTCGCCCGCGCGCTCGACGTCGATGTCGCCCTCATAAACCCCCGCGACGATCCGCCGCTCGTCGAGCGGTTCGACGTGCGGAGCGTCCCGCTGTTCGTGCTGTTCGTCGACGGCGAGCCCGTCGCGCGCCGAGCGGAGGGATTCATCCCCGGCGAGGAGCTCTCTGCCTGGGTCCGCAAACACACGGAGTAACCGGTCACGGCGGGACGAGACGCGCTCGTCGCTGGCGAAGCGAAAGAAACGGTGCGAAACGGAACGAAAACGCGTCCGAGTTCCGGGTCGACGCCGGCGTCGACCTTACAGCCGGCCCACGTTCTCGACGGCGACGGACTCGACACCGTCGACGTCGGCGAACGCCTCCTCGACCGCCTCGGTGCCGCCCGCGCCGTCGGGGACGATGACTGTCGGCAGGAGGGCGACGAGGCCGAACGCGACGTCGTCGCGCTGGAAGCCGCGGATCTTCGCGCCCTGCGGGAGCGACTCCTCGAGTCGGTCCTGCAGGTCGTCGAGGTCGACCTCGGGGCTGTTCGGCATGACCTTGATTTTGGCGGCGACGTCTCCCATAACTAGGGCCCTCGGAAGCCGCAGTCGTGGCACTCGTAGAGGTTGCTCTGCTTCCGGCACTTCGCGCACCGGTGGATAGTCGCCCCGCAGTCCGGGCAGGAGAACCGCGCGGCGTTCATACCGGCCACCTGAATACCACAGGAGACACACTGACGGGTGCCCTGCGTTTCACTCTCGCTCATACTCTGAAACACCACCGCGCGACTTTTAACCGTTGTTCTTTGAGGCCGACGCCGATCGCGGCGTGCGATGCGGTACCTCGACGCTCGGGCGTCGAGCCCGCGGAGCGCGGCTGACGGTAGGTGGGAGCGGAGGACCGCGGAGCGCGACTCGCGGTCGGCGGCAACGAAGGATCGCGGCGCTCAGCCGACGATCAGCGGTCCGATCAGCACGCCCATCAGGTGGACCCGCCGGGCGCCGACCCGCGGCGGAACGAGCCCGAGCACGCCGGCGACGAGGAAGACGCCGACGCCGAACGCCCCCGCGAACAGGAACGAGACGGCGGCGAGCAGCGCCAGGACGCCGACCGACAGCCGAGTGTAGTCCGCGTCCCCCACGACGCGGAGGTACGCGTCTCCGACCAGGAGGACGAGCGCGAACCCGCAGGCCGCCGCGGTCCCCGCGGCCGCGAGGAGGATCGGGAGCGCGAAGGGAACCCCGGCGCGATCGATGGCGACCGTGACGCCCGTTCGGGGCGTGCCGAGCGCGACGAGCGCGAACAGCGCGAATATCGTGTTCGCCGTGTTGGCGCCGCTCGTGGCGACGACGAACCCGCGGTCGCCCTCCTCGCGCGGGACCGCCGGCAGCGCGGCGACGGCGGCGATCGCCGCGGAGACGCCGGGGACGTAGCCGACAACCGCGCCCGCGAGCGACCCGGCGCCGGCGCTCACGCCGAGGTCCCGGCGACCCATCGTGATCCGCGCGTCGGCCTGCGGCGGGACGCCTTCGCCGCCGAGCGCGTCGACGAGCACGGGCGCGCCGAACAGCCCGGCGAACAGCGGCGCGAGGACGCCGCCGGCGTCGAGCGGCGCCGCGGGGTCGACGTCGAGGGTCGCGAAGCCGAGGGCGGCGCTCGCGAGGAACGCGACGAAGCCGCCGACCGCGGCCCGCTTCGACGACTCGGTGAGCACGAGAAAGGCGACGACGCCGGCCAGAAGCAGCGGGAGGTGCGCCCGTACCGTCGGATAGCCGCGGACCATGGCCCAGGTGATCGGCACGGCGAGGGGCGCCGCGAGCGCGACCGCCAGCCCGGAGCCGACCGCCGACAGCCGGATCGCCTCGCGCCCCCTGCCGGCGATCACGAGCCGGTGACCCGGCAGCGCCGCGACCGCCGTCGCCGCGTCGGGCACGCCGAGCGCGAGCGCGGGGACGATGTCGAGGAAGGAGTGGACGACGCCCGCGCCGAGCATCGCGACGCCGACGAGGAGCGGGTCGGCGGAGACGGAGGGGGCGAACCCGGCGAGCAACAGCGCGAAGTTGTTCGCGTGGAGGCCCGGGACGAGCCCGCTCACGGCGCCGAGCGCGACGCCGCCGCACAGGAACGCGAGCGCGGCGGCCGCGAAGGTCGGGTCGACGACCGGGCGGACGAGGGCGTCCATCGCGGCGAGGTGGCCGCGGCTTGAGGCATAAGCGGCGGGGTGATCGGTGAGCCGAGCGCCGCGGCTCGGCGGGACTGAGGCGAGGCGGTCGAAAACTCGAGCCCGTTTACGCCTTCTGGGCCGCCTGCGACTTCTTCTGGGTGACGTAGCCGGCGATCCGGTTGCGGACGCCCTTCGACTCGACGGTCGTCAGGGCCGTGACGCTCTCCTTATTCGTCTCGAAGTCCGTGTTGAACGAGTCGGGATACCGCTCAAGCAGGACGTTTCCGAGCTGCTTGATGTACTTGGGTTTGATGGCCATACCGAGCGATACCGCCGGGCCGAACTAAAAGGGTTCGTTACGCCGCGAACGGGCCGCAGGCGCGCTCGCGTCGATCGCCCGCTCGGTCGCGGTCACTCCTCGTCGCCTCCCGCCCGCTCCCGCCAGCCGGTCGCCTCGTCTATCCGGGCGAACGCCTCGCGCTCGGCCGGCCCGCCGCAGCGGTCGACCACGTCCGCGAAGTACGCCAGCCGGTCGAGCAGTTCCGCCGTCTCGAAGGCGGGCACGTCGAGCCGCGAGGCGGCGACCGTCGCGTCGACGACCGCGCCGAACCCGCGGTTGATCGTCGGCACGCGCTCTCTGAGCACCGCGCTCTCGGCCGGATCGAGCGACCACGTCCGAATCGTGGTGTCGCCCTCCGTCTCGCTTCCGACCTCCTCGGCGGTGACCTCGACCCAGGCGTCGGCCGTTTCGAGGACCGGCTCGTCGACTTCCCGGACCGTCAGCGCGGCGTCGACGAAGGTGCGCGGATCGGACGTGAACTGGACGACGCCGCCGCCGCGTTCCGTGAAGTTCCGCCACGTCCGGGTTCGGCCGTAGGTCCGCGCGGTGACGGGGTCAGCGGGGTCGTCCGGCGCGTGGAGCCCGAGCGCCGCGACGTTCCAGCGGTCGTTCGGGCCGAGCGTCGTCACGATCGACTCGGTGACGCCGCGGAGCGCCACCGGCCAGCCGTCCGGCGCGACGGCGTCGGCGACGTCCGCCGCCCCGCCGCGGCTCCCGTCGGATCCGTCGTCGGTCACGGCGCCACCTCCGCGCCGCGTCGGAGCGCGACGTACAGCGCCGCGCAGGTGATATCCGCCGTCGTCCCGGGGTTGATCTCCTCGTCGACGAACGCCGTCGCCAACCCGTCCGCGGCGTTGAGGTCGGCACCGTGGACCGCGTCGGCGTCGACGCCGCCGACCCCTGCGGCGGTCTCCGAGCCGACCCCGTCCGCTCCGTCGAGCAGCGCGGCCGCCCGAGCGCTCGCCTCGCGCGCCGCCTCGAGGCCGTGGGTCGCGGCGACCAGCGTGTCGGGCTCGGCGGCGAGGAGTCCGAGGAAGGCGCGCGCGGCCCTATCGGTCAGCGGCCCCGTATCGTCCCGTATCCACTCGGCGGCGCGGAACGTCCGCGGGAACCCCTCGACCCACTCTTGCGCGTTGCGGTCGGGGGCGCGGTCCGAGCGGTCGGGATCGGCCGAGAGCGCCATCACGTCCCGCAGCGTCAGCCCCCGCTCGCGGAGCGTCGGCGCCGCGTCGCTCCCGCGGCGGACGTCCAGCTCGGCGGCGTCCGCGGGCGGGTCCGCGACCGCGACGTCGACGTGCTCGAACGCGCGGTAGAACGCGACCGCGTCGTCGACGGTGGCCTCGCGGGTCACTCGGTCGACGGCCGCTGGGGAGGGGGCCCGCGCGGAGCGCCCCGCGGACGCGTCCGCTCCCGCGACGGTCGCGCGGACCAGCGGAACGAGCAGTAGCAGGCAGCCGAACTGCGTGTTCGTCCCCGCTCGGTCGGCCATCCCCACCACCGCGCGCTCGAAGGCGTCCCCGACGGGGGCCGCCCCGCCCGCGGCCAGTTCGAGCCCCTCGCGGGCGCCGACCGCCCCGCCCAGGAACGACTCGAACCGGAGGTCGCCGAGGTCCCGGCGGCGGTCGACGTTGCCGGGCTTGGGAGTGCCAGCGACCTCGAGCAGGAGCGCGAGCGTCGCGTCGTCGACCGGGTCGCCGGCGGCGGTCACGGCGGCGCCTCCCGCCGCCGCGCCGTCTCGTCCGCCGGCAGTTCCCCCTCCCGCCAAGCGCGCACCGCCTCGGCGATACGCGCGAGCTCGGACGGACGCTCGGTCGGGCGCCCGGCGCTGACGGCGTCGGCCCCGTGCGCGGCGTACTCGGCGACGGTCCGCCGGCCCCGGACGCCGTTGTTGGCGATCACGGTGAGCCCGGTGCGGAGACCGCTGTCATCCGCGGTCAGGTCGCCGACGACGCGCTCCGAATCCATCGCGTCGACGTGGAGCCAGTCGGCCCCCGCCTCGGCGACGGCGTCGGCGACGGCGACGAGGTCGACGCCCGGGACCTCGGCGCGGACCTTCACGCTCGTCGTCGCGCCCGTCTCGGCCGCGGCGGCGACGTAGTCGGCCAGCCGGTCGCGGTCGCGGAGGAGCGACTCGCCGCAGCCGACCGCGCGCAGCTCCGGCTGCCGGCAGTGGGCGTTGACCTCGCAGACCGCGTCGCGATCGGCGCAGACCGCCGCCGCCTCGCGCACCGGGCCGACGGTCGCGCTGCGGACGTTGACGCCGGGGCGGACCGGCGCGTCGGCGAGCGCGGCGAGCTGCCGGTCGATCCACGCGAGCGGCTCGGCGGGGAGAAACTCCGAGCGCCCCCGGGCGACGAGGTCGCGCGCGGCCGCCCGGCTGGCGGGGTCAAGCGCGATCCCGCCGAGCATCGCCGCGTCGACGTGCGGGGCCGCGGCGCCCGCCCAGTCGGCGTCGGCCGCGCCGCTGAGACTGGCGGCGACGAGGAACGGGGTCGGGCCGTCGTCTTCGCTCGCCGTCACTCCGCCACCTCCGCGTCGGTCGCCGACGCGTCCGTCACCGCCGCCAGCGCGCGCTCGCAGGCCCGAGCGACGCGTTCGGCGTCGTCCGCGTCGTCGATTCGGGTGTCAGTACGCTCGACGTGGCGGTCGGGGAGCTCGGTCGGGTCGGCCGAGTCGAGGACGAACGCGTCGGCGAACGGGTACGCGTCGGCGACGCCCGCGGTCGAGGGGTCGCGGCCGACGCCGGCCATGAGGTCGGCCGCCGGCCCGGAGAACACCTCGTCGCCGACGAACGGCGAGACCGCGACGACGGGGGTCTCGCGAAGCGCGGCCTCGAACCCGGGGAGCGCGAGCATCGGGCCGACGCTCGTCACGGGGTTCGAGGGGCCGATGACCACGGGGTCGGCGAGGGCGTCGAGCACGGCGGCGGTCGGCTCGGCGTCGGCGGCGCCCCGGAACTCCACGTCGGCGACCCCGGGCTCGCCGCGGCGCGCGACCCAGTACTCCTGGAAGTGGATCGTCTCGCCGGCCTCGGTGTGGACCAGCGTCGCGACCGGGTCGTCGGACATCGGGAGGAGTCCGACGTCGAGGCCGAAGGCGTCGGCGAGCGTCCGGATCGCCTCGGTGAGCGTGCGGCCCTCGTCGAGCAGGCTCGTGCGCGTGACGTGGACCGCTCGGTCGCGGTCGCCGATCTCCATGAACTCGCCGACGCCGGAGAAGCGCCGCCAGCGGGCGATCTCGCGGCCCGCCGTCTGCGCCTCGACGTCGAGGTAGCGCGGGGCCGTTCCGAGTCCGACCTCCCCTGCGAGCCGGCGCAGCTCGGCGTGCGTCTCGGTGGTGTCGTCCGCGATTCCCCACCACGTCTCGCGGTCGAGGACGCCGCCGCCGGCGAACAGCACGGTGTCGACGTCCGGGCACACGAGGTGGCCGCCGAGCTCGACGTCGTCGCCCGTGTTGGCGACGACCGCGATCGCCGCGGGGTCCCACACGCGGGTCGCCCCGTCGAGGAGCTTCGGCGTCCCCGTGCCGCCGGCGAGGAACGTGACCATACGCGGGCAAGGCGGCGGGCGGATTTGTATCCTCGCCTCCGCGGGCGGCGACGCGGATCGGCGTCGGGAACCCCGATGAGGCCCTCGAGCGGTGGTGGGCCGCAGAGGCCTCGTTGAACGCGCCGTCCCCGTCGTTTAGAGCATCGATAAGCCGGCGACGGGGACGACGGAGGCTCGATGCGACTCACCAGACGCGCGTCGGCGATCGCCACGCGATCGGTGGTCAAACTTAATCGGTTGTTTGTGTTTTAGTAGCCTATTTAATATGTATCTGCGTACACCTATCCGAGAACGATGCACCTGCTACGGACCGTCTACCCGTTCTCTCTGGCGGGTGCAAACGTCGCTATGGGGTGGCTGCTCTACCGGCTGTCCGAACCGGTTCTCGGAGTCGTACTCGTCGTAATCGGGGTCTTCGTCATACTCACCTCGATAGGGAGCGCCGTCAGCCAGCATCGACCCGTACTCGGGGAATCCACGTGACGTTCATCCCTGAGCCGTCGCGCTGTCCTCCCTGAGCCGTCGCGTTGACCCATACGTCTGTATTCGGCGCGATCCCAATCGACGACTACTCGCGAGCGACGCTCGTCTGCATCCCGTCCGTGTTGAACGCGCTCCCGACGCCGTCATCGTCGAGGACGATGACCCCCGCCCCGGACCCGGTGATCTCATCGAACTCCTCGATCGCCCGGTCGGCCGCCGCCTGCGCGCCCAGCCCCTCGTCGAGGAAGTCGACGGCTCGCCGCGAGAGCGTGACGCGCGCGATGTCCTCGCCGGCCCCCGTCGCGCTCGCGCCGCCGGCCTCGGTACAGAAGAAGCCGGAGCCGACCTGCGGCACGTCGCCGACCCGCCCCGCGAGCGCGAACGACCGGCCGCCCGTGGACGTCGCCGCCGCGAACGTCTCGCCGTCGGACGCGACCGCACCGACCGTGTCGTGGTCGGGCGCGTCGCGCTTCCCGTCGCCGTCCGCGTCGCTCCCGGAGCCCTGCCCCGCGTGATCGTCCCCGGACCCGAACCGCGACGCGAGCCAGTCGAGGTGCTCGCGGGGGCCGCCTCGCGGCGGGTCCTCCGCCTCGTAGCGCTCGCGCGTCTCGTCGGTGAGCAGGTCGACGCCCGTCTCGACGCCGAACTCGTCGGCGAGGTCGACGGCGTGGGCGCCGGAGACGAAGACGTGCGGCGTCTCGGAGCGGACGACACGTGCGACGCTCGCCGCGTGCTCGACGCCCGGCATCGAGCAGGCGGCGCCGACCGCCCGGTCCGAGGTCATCACGCCGGCGTCGGTGCGGACGACGCCGTCGGACTGGACCGCACCGCCGACGCCGGCGTTGAACCGCGGGCTCGATTCGAGGGGCGCGAGCGCCGCTACGACCGCGTCGAGAGGGGTCTCGGCGTCGGCGCCGCGGTCGGCCGCCTCGTCGAGCGTCTCCTGTCTCCGCGCCGGTTCGTCCGGGACGCCGCCGGCGCCGCCGTGGACGACGACGCGCATCGAGGGGCGCTGTGGCATATTCGGAGGTCCCCCGGCGCCCCGATAAGGGTCGGGAAAGCGGCGGAAGTCGATCCGAGTCCCCGCCGCAAGACCTATCTCCGCGCCTCGGGGAGTCGCCACCATTGTGGACGAGCACCGAGAGCGCGCCGACGACGACCCCGCCGCGGGTCTCGAAGCCGACCCCGACGGAGAGTCTGCCGTTCGGGGCTCGGTCCGTCGTCGCCTCCGGAGCGCAGTCCGGGCCCGCGTCGGAGTCGACCGGCGCGCCCTCGCGGCGTTTCGGGTCGCGCTGGGGATCGCCCTCCTCGTCGATCTCGGACTGCGCGCTCGGAACCTGACGGCCTTTTATACCGACGCTGGCGCGCTCCCGCGCTCGGCGCTCGCGGAGGCGTACCCCCTCGCCGCTCGCCTCTCGCTGCACGCGCTCTCCGGCGAGGCGTGGTCCGTCGCGCTGCTGTTCCTCGTCGCCGCCGTCGCCGCCGTCGCGCTCGCGGCCGGCCACCGTACCCGCGTGGCGACGGCGGTCTCGCTGGTCCTGCTCGCGTCGCTACAGGCGCGGAACCCGTTCGTGCTCAACGCGGGCGACAAGCTGCTCGTCCAACTGCTCGCGGCCGGGCTGTTCTGCCCCCTCGGCGCGCGCTGGTCGGTCGACGCCGTGCGCGGCGGCGCGTCGCTCGGGGACTCCGTCCGAGCGGCCCGCGAGGACCGTTTCGCCGGCCCGGCGTCGGCGCTCCTGTTGGCCGTCGTCGTGGTGGTCTACGGCGCCAACGCGGTCGAGAAGCTCAGGGGGACGGCGTGGGCCGGAGGCGAGGCGGTCGGACAAGTGTTCCGGCTCACGTACCTCCACGGGCCGCTCGGAGGGCTGCTGCCCGAGGCGGCGCCGCTGCTCGCGGCCGCCACCTACGGCTGGCTTGCGCTGCTCGTCGCGTCGCCGCTGCTCGTCGCGTCGGCCGGACGGGTCCGGGCCGCGCTCGCCGGATGCCTGTTCGCCGCGCACCTCTCGATGGCGTTCACGCTCCAGCTCGGCGTCTTCCCGCTGGTCTCGGCGGCCGCCCTGCTCCCGTTTTTCCCGCCGTTCGTCTGGGACCGCGTCGAGGGGGCCGTCGGACCGTCCGGCGCGCGGCTCCGCCGGGCCGCGGAGTCGGCCCTCGTCGGCGACCCGCGAAACGAGGGGCCGAGAAACCGAGCGGCGCGCGTCCTTCCGGACCGGGCGGTCCGCGGTCGCGTCGCCGCCGCCGTCGCCGCCGTCCTCCTCGTGTCGCTGCTCGCGTGGAACGGCATGGCGGCCGGGCTCGTCGACGCGCCCGAACCCGTGGCGGCGACGGCGGGCCCGGCGGAGCACGGCTGGGACATGTTCGCGCCGAACCCGAGTTCGATCGACGCGCGCTTCCTCGCGACGGCGGCGACCGCCGACGGCGACCGGATCGACGCGCTGTACGGCGACCCCGTCGCGGTCGACCGGCCTCCGTCGGACGCGCGGGCGTACCCCACCGCGCGCTGGCGGAAGTACCTCACCCTGCTGGCGGACGACGAGGCGCCCGCCCGCGTCGACCCGCTCCTCACGTATCTCTGCGACCGGTCGGCGGGACTCGCGGGGGAGGACGTCGCGTCGGTGACCGCCGCGGCGGTCGAGATCGACGTGACGGACGGCGGCGAAACGCGGGTCAGGGAGCTCGGAACGCGGGAGTGTCGGCCGAGGTAACGTTCGGAACCGGGGCGGCGACCGGGGCGACCGACGAGCGGCTGACCACTTATCTGTCCCCCGCCCGAACCGATCGACGTGACGGAGAGCGAGCGATCTCACCCGCCGACGTCGGTGCTCCTGCCGACGGTTCACTGGACGGAGGCGTGTTCGGAGGTGGCCGCCCAGCTCGGCGAGGGCGACGAGCTGTTGGTGATCTGCGACGCCGACGACGACCCGGTGGCCGAGCGCCGGGGCGGGGGCGTCGGACGGGATGGCGGCGCTGGAGAGTGCGACGCTGGAGAGTGCGACGCTGGAGAGAGCGTCGGACGGGAGGGCGACGCTGGGGAGGCCGACAGCCTGCCGGACGGCGTCCGCGTCGTCGTCGCGGGAGAGCCGGAGGGGTGTTCGGGGAAGTCGAACGCGATCGCCGCCGGCATGGAGGCCGCCGGACACGACCGTATCGTCTGGACCGACGACGACTTCCGTCACCCGCAGGGGTGGCTCGCGGAGCTCAACGCCGACTACGATCGACAGGGACCGACGACGGAGGTCCCCGTGTTCGTCGGAGCGGACCCGCTCGGTCGGCTGTTCGAACCGGCGTACGTCATCGGCGGGACGCTGCCGCTCTCCCGCGGCGGAATCGCGTGGGGCGGCGCGGTCGTGTTCGAACGGGACGACCTCGACGAGGGCGCCCTCCTC
This sequence comes from Halorubrum sp. Hd13, assembly GCF_002252755.1. Classification (GTDB taxonomy): domain Archaea; phylum Halobacteriota; class Halobacteria; order Halobacteriales; family Haloferacaceae; genus Halorubrum. Next base: position 18,011 of record NZ_NHOY01000077.1, read on the forward strand.
GGCGACCTCCGCCGGACCGTCAGCGACGACGGGACCCTCGCGGAGCACCTCGACGTGAGCGCCGCCGACCGCGCCCGAACCGTCGCGGCGGGCGGGTCGACGCGCGAGTCGCTGGAGCGGTTCGTCCGCTTCTTCCAGATCACGCGACACCACGAGCCGGCGGCGGCCGCGGTCAACCTCCTCCTCTCGGTCGGCCTCGCGGCGTTGTGCCTGCTGGCGCCGATAGCGGGCGTGGCGTTCGTCACGGCCCTGTCGGGCGCGGCGTACGCGAGGTTCGGGATCCGACGGGCGACGTTCCTGCTCGCCGGTCCGGGTGTCCTGATTTCGCCGGCACTGCTCGCGTACGCGCTCGCGCGTCGGACGTTCGTCTGGGGCGGTCGACGCTACCGGTGGCGGTCGATGTTCGACGTCGAGGTCGTGGAGCGGTGAGCCGGATAACAGCCTGAATCCGGCGCCGTCGGGCGGTTCGGCGCGCGCTACAAAACGGCAGGCACTTTACGCGGGTCCGACAACGCACGAACGTTCATGAGCTACGATAAGGTCGACGTCCCCGACGACGGCGAGGCGATCACGCTCGCCGACGAGGAGACCGGCGAGCTGAACGTCCCGTCGAATCCCATCATCCCGATCATCCACGGCGACGGGATCGGCACCGACGTCGGGCCGGCGGCGCAGCAGGTCCTCGACGCGGCCGCGGAGGCGACCGGGCGGTCCATCGCGTGGATGCGCGTCTACGCCGGCGCCAGCGCCCGAGAGATGTACGACGAGAACCTCCCCGAGGACACCGTCTCGGCCATCCGCACCCACCGCGTCGCGATCAAGGGTCCGCTGACGACCCCCGTCGGCGCCGGCTTCCGCTCGCTGAACGTCGCGCTCCGCAAGACGCTCGACCTGTTCGCCAACGTCCGCCCGACCTACTACATCGACGGCGTTCCCTCGCCGGTCAAGAACCCGGAGGAGATGGACATGGTCACCTTCCGGGAGAACACCGAGGACGTCTACGCCGGCATCGAGTGGGAGGCCGGCACCGACGAGTCCGAGGAGGTACGCGACTTCCTCGAACAGGACATGGACGTGGCCGACGTCATCCACGACGGCCCCGTCGGCATCGGCGTCAAGCCCATCTCCGAGTTCGGCTCGAAGCGCCTCATCCGCGAGGCGGTCGACTACGCGCTCGCCAACGACCGCGACTCGGTCACGCTCGTCCACAAGGGGAACATCATGAAGTTCACCGAGGGAGCCTTCCGCGACTGGGGCTACGAGGTCGCCGAGGAGGAGTACGGCGACGACGTCATCACCGAGGACCAGCTCTGGGAGGAGCACGACGGCGAGCGGCCCGAGGGCACGCTCGTCGTCAAGGACCGCATCGCGGACAACATGCTCCAGCAGCTGCTGACCCGCACGGACGAGTACTCCGTCATCGCGACGATGAACCTCAACGGCGACTACATGTCCGACGCCGCCGGCGCGCAGATCGGCGGCCTCGGCATCGCGCCCGGTATCAACCGCGGTCACGGTCGCTGTCTCGCCGAGCCCGTGCACGGCTCCGCGCCCAAGTACGCCGGCGAGGACAAGGTGAACCCCACCGCGATGATCCTCTCCGGCCGCGAGATGCTCGACTACCTCGGCTGGTCGGACGCCGCCGACCTCGTGCGCGAGGCCGTCGAGGAGACCATCTCCTCCGGCAAGGTCACTTACGACCTGCACCGGCAGATCGAGGGCGGCGAGAAGCTCGCGACGAGCGAGTTCGCCGACGCCGTCGTCGAGAACATCGAAAAACGGTCATAGACAGTTTTTCGAGCGTTCGGAAATCTTCGATTTCCGAGAACATCGAGAAGCTCGCGTAAGCGCCGCTCACCGCCTCGGTTCGTTTTTTGTACTGCGCCGCTCCGACACTGAGCCGCGGCGCCGGGAAGAATAGCGCCGAGGGAGTTACCGCCCGGACTCGTAGAACTCCTCGCGGTAGACGCGCCCGAACGCGTTCCGGCGGAGGGTGCTGGCGGCCGCGTCGGGCTCCTCCTGAAACGTCGCCGCGACCACGGTGTCGGCGAAGGGGATCGGGTGCCAGACGAGGTTGTCGACGTTGCCGGAGCCGATCCGGACCACGTCGTCGGCGTCGAACTCGCTGTCGGCGAGCCACGCGTCGAACTCGGCCTCGTCGCCGACGTGGACCGCGAGCAGCTCGGCGAAGGTGGCGTCGCGGGCGGTCCGGACGACCTCCGGCGTGACGCGCTCGTCGTACTCGTCGGCGCCGAACTCCATCGCCTTCGTCGCCTCGCGGACGACGACCTGCGCGACCGGGCCGACCTCCTCGTAGCGTTCGAGCGCGTCGGCGCGGGTCTCAGGAGCGAACGTCCCTCTGGTGTGCATACGCCGCGTTGGTCGCCGACTGAAAAGGGCGTTCCGTTACGCGGACGGATCGGGGTCGTCGTTGGCAGGGTCGTCGGTGGCAGGGTCGTCGTTGGCAGGGTCGTCGGCGTCGGGATCATCGACGTCGCCGCTGGCGTCGTCGCGATCGGCGTCGGCCTCCTCGTCGCCCTCGCCGTCCTCGAACATCTTCCGCGTCAACTCGCGGGCCTCGCGCAGCGCGGCTTCGGTCTCCGGGTCCGTCGCGCCCGACTCGTTGACGGCGCCCCCGGCGCGAGGGGCGTCGCGGCCGGCCTGGTGACTGTGGCCGTGTCCGGCCCCGCCCCCTCCCGCGTGGTCGTGGTCCCCGAGATCGACGTCGGGTCGCCCGCGGTCGACGGTGTCCTCGAACACCTCGTGGTACTCGGCGTCCTCGGCGCGAGGAGTTACTTCGGCGGCGAGCCCGGCCGGGTCCTGCTCGCTCCAGTCGGGGACGCGGTCGTCGAGCCACGCCTCGTGGTCGTCTCCGTGGAGCATCGCCGTGAAGGCGAGGTGATGCGCGAGGTGTTCGCCGTCGCGCTGGGGAGTCTCGCAGACGGGGCACGCGTATCCCATTATGTGCCCGGGTTCGCGCGTGAAGCGTAAATTGGCGTCGGACGAATACGGAGATGACGACGTTTGTTTATAAGCGAGTGATTGCGGAGCGGCGGTGAACACCTCCAAAGCCCCGGCCGCTCGGTTATAAATGTGTGACTGCGGAGCAGCGGTGAACACCTCCAAAGCCCCGGCCGCGAGGACTCGCGCGACTCGCTGCGCGCTTCAGTCGCTCGTTTCACTCGCTCCTTGCAGTGCTTGCGTCGTCGTGCTTCGTCCTCGCGGCCGCCCCTTCGAGTCCCACCCGACCGCACGGCACCGCAGCCTCACACCTCCCCAGCCTCGCCGCGGTCGCCGATGGCGACCGCGGGCTCCCTCGCGCGTGCTGCTCGGCCGCGAGGCGGCCTCGCAGGCACGCGCCACCGCACCGCACGCTGGTTTATAAGTGATCGTCGCCGTCGCTCTCGGGCGTCCGTCTCGCGTCGTCGCTCTCGGGAGTGCCGGGTGACGCCCCTATCGCCACTATAACAGCAACTTTATCACTCGCACGGGGCGAATTTCCGGTAAGACTACTCCGTTAGGAGGTCCAACAGTGACTGAAGCCAACACACAACCGGAGGTGAACATCGGTCTCGTCGGTCACGTCGACCACGGGAAGACGACGCTCGTGCAGGCGTTGTCCGGCTCGTGGACCGACCAGCACAGCGAGGAAATGAAACGCGGTATCTCGATCCGGCTGGGGTACGCGGACGCGGCGTTCCGGCGCTGTCCCGGCGTCGACGCGCCCGAGTGTTACACCGTCGACGAGGAGTGCGAGGACGGCTCCGAGAGCGAGCCGATCCGGACGGTCTCGTTCGTCGACGCCCCGGGCCACGAGACGCTGATGGCGACGATGCTCTCGGGCGCCTCGATCATGGACGGCGCCGTGCTGGTCGTCAGCGCGACCGAAGACGTCCCGCAGGCGCAGACGGAGGAGCACCTGATGGCGCTCGACCTCATCGGGATCGAGAACGTCGTCATCGCACAGAACAAGGTCGACTTGGTCGACCGCGACCGCGCGGTCGACAACTACCGGCAGATCCAAGAGTTCGTCGAGGGCACGGTCGCGGAGGACGCGCCGATCGTCCCCGTCTCGGCCCAACAGGAGGTCAACCTGGACCTGCTCATCGACGCGATCGAGACGGAGATCCCGACCCCCGACCGCGACCCCGGCGAGAACGCCCGGATGTACGCGGCGCGATCGTTCGACATCAACCGGCCGGGCGCGACCGCGGCGGACCTCAAGGGCGGCGTCGTCGGCGGGTCGCTCGTCAGCGGCGAGCTGTCGGTCGGCGACGGGCTGGAGATCCGCCCCGGCCGCGAGGTCGAAGAGGAGGGCCAGACGGAGTGGCGGCCGCTCGAAACGACCGTCCGCTCGCTGCAGGCCGGCAGCAACGACGTGGAGTCGGCCCGGCCGGGCGGGCTGCTCGGCGTCGGCACCGGGCTCGACCCGAGCCTGACGAAGGGCGACGCGCTCGCGGGGCAGGTCGCCGGCGAGCCCGGGACGCTCCCGCCGACGCGCAACGAGTTCGAGATGCAGGTCGACCTCCTCGACCGCGTCGTCGGCAAGGAGGACGACGAGAGCGGCGAGAGCGACATCGAGGAGATCAGCACCGGCGAGCCCCTGATGCTCACGGTCGGCACCGCGACGACGGTCGGCGCGGTGACCAGCGCGCGCGACGGCGAGTGCGAGGTGAGCCTCAAGCGGCCCGTCTGCGCCGAGGAGGGCGCGCAGATCGCGATCAACCGGCGCGTCGGCGCGCGCTGGCGGCTCATCGGCGTCGGGACGCTCTCGTAGCGTGACCGACGACGCCCGCGCGGACGGTTCGGACTCGGCTCGCACGGGCGACACTCCGACCGCGGTCCTCGCGGACGACGGCCCCGACGACGCCCCGGTCGTCGCGCTCGACGCGAGCGCGCTGATGGCGCCGGTCGAGGCGAACCTGCGGCTGTTCGAGGAGCTCGACCGGCTCCTCGGCGCGTACGAGGCGGTCGTCCCGGCGGCGGTCGTCTCGGAGCTGGAGCGGTTACAGGGCGGAAACAGCGAGGCGGCGACCGCGGCGAGCGTGGGCGCGGACCTCGCGGCGCGGGCCGAGGCGGTGGCGACGGACGAATCGTACGCCGACGACGCGCTGGTCGAGCTGGTCACCGAGGGCCGGGTCGACGGCGTCGTCACTAACGATCGACCGCTGGCGAACCGGGTGCTGGAGGCGGGCGCACCAGTAATCGGTTTAAGGGGTCGGAACGCACTGGCGATAACGGAACCCTAGCGGACGCGGACAACCAAGAACATGTACAAACGAGTTCGACTCAAGGATACGGTCGAGGTGCCGCCGAAACACCTGGCGGACGTCACCGACGAGCGGGTGAAAGCCCTGCTCCAAGACAAACTGGAAGGACGAATGGACGAGGACGTCGGCAGCGTCGTGAGCGTCATCGACGTTCACGACATCGGCGAGGGGGCGGTGTTACACAACCGCCCCGGCGTCTACTACGAGGCCGAGTTCGACGCGCTGACGTACGACCCCGACATGCAGGAGGTCGCCGACGGGACGGTCGTCGAGACCGTCGAGTTCGGCGCCTTCGTCGGGATCGGGCCGGTGGACGGCCTGCTCCACGTCTCGCAGATCACCGACGAGTACCTCACGTTCGACGGGGCGAACCAGCAGCTCGCCTCCTCGGACTCCGACAAGACCCTCGGCGTGGACGACGCCGTCCGGGTCCGAGTCGTGACGAAGAGCATCGACGAGCGAAACCCCCGCGACTCGAAGATCGGGCTCACGGCGAAACAGCCGGGGCTCGGGAAACACGAGTGGCTGGAGGGGAAGCGGCTTCACCGCGAGCAGACCGGTGAGGAGGCAGACTGATGGCCGAGGACCGCCTCGCCTGCCGTGAGTGCCACCACGTCAACGACCCCGACTCGCAGACCTGCGAGCACTGCGGGTCGTCGTCGCTGACGGAGGACTGGGCGGGCTACGTCATCATCACGAAACCCGAGGAGAGTCAGATCGCCGAGGAGATGAACGTCACGAAGGCCGGCTCGTACGCGCTGAAGGTACGGTAGCGACGCCGGAGCGGCAAAGACCGAGAGTCACACGCCCCGACTCATGCTCACCCTTCCAGACTCCATGCGCGACGCGTTCAAAGGGCCGCTCGGCCCGGTGACGACTGACGCCGAGGAGCTGCTCGCGGGGGCGGCGGAGACGGCGGCCGAATACGGAGACGGGGGCGCCGCGGGCTCGGGCGCCCCCGACGCCCCCATCGTCGCCGTCGGCGACGTGGTCACGTACCACCTCCGCGAGGCGGGCCGCGTCCCCGACGTCGCGCTGATCGACGGGAAGACCGAACGGGAGGCGGTCCGCGCGGAGATCGAGTCGGCGCTCGCGGCCGCCGAGGACCGCCGCGTTCGCGTCGAGAACCCCGCCGCGTCGCTGTCGGCGGCGCTGCTCTCGGCGCTACGCGACGCGCTCGATGCGGGCGAGCCGGTCATCGTCGAGGTGACGGGCGAAGAGGACCTGGCCGCGCTCCCGGCGATCCTCGCGGCGCCCGACGGCGCGAGCGTCGTCTACGGTCAGCCCGGCGAGGGAATGGTCCGGGTCGCGGTCACGCCCGAGTCCCGCGCGGAGGCGCGAGCGCTGTTCGAGGGGCTCGACGGCGACGTCGAGGCGGCCTACGAGGCGCTGGGGATCGCGCCCGACCGCGACCGGTAACCGGCCGACGACGGCCCCGTTCGGTTCTGATCGCGACCGCGCTCACGGCGGGTCGACGTAGGCACTCGACGCCAGCGCTCCGAGACCGACGACGAGCCCGGCGGCCGCGGTGAGCCGCGGCGTGGCGGGGAACGGCTCGTAGACGAGGTACGGCTCGATCCCGAGATCCGTCAGCCGCCGGACCGCGGCGGTGCCCCACAGGCCGCTCGCGAGGATCGCGCCGCCGGAGACGACGCCCAGCGTTCCGGTGACGAAGCCGAACCCGGATGCCGCGTCCTCGACCGCGATGAGCGTCCACGTCCGGTCCTCGCTCGGGTCGGGATGGCGGTCGACGTACAGGGCGACGACGGTGAGTCCGACGCTCGCGGCCGCCAGACCGACGACGCCGACGAGCACGGCCGCGACGGCCCCGAGGCGGGTCATCGTCGGGTTCCCCGCGAAGTACGTCTCCCTGACCGCCACCGGGAGCGCCGCCGTGACCGGCCCGACGAGCGCCGCCAACAGCGCGAGGAGACCGCACACCCGGAGCTTGGTCCGGACGGACAGCGGCACGATGACGTGTTTCGACCGGAGGAGGTCGTATCGGGTGCGCTCTGTCGGCTCGACGAACGGTTCCGTGTCGTCGGACATCCGACCGACGGTTGGTGCTAATCGGACTAAACCGTGTCTCCGGCGGTCGCTCGGGCCGCCTCCCCGACCGTCGGCCCGGGGCGCGTCGTCGGCGCGGTGATCGAGAGTGACGATCCCAGATCGCGGGCGTGAGGGGAGCGACTCCGCCCTCACCCCCGCTTCGAAATCCTTTTACAGCTTTCGAGGGGATATACGCTTAACTGAACCATGGACGTCGATATCATCTCCGAAGAGGAGAACCCGATGTTGCACCGCACGGACATTCGATTCGAGACGACTCACGAGGAGGCGACGCCCTCCCGGCTCTCGGTCCGCGACTCGCTCGCGGCCAAGCTTGACAAGGCCTCCGAGGAGGTCGTCGTCCACGAGCTGAACACGAAGTTCGGCATGCGCAAGACGGTCGGCTACGCGAAGGTGTACGACACCGCCGAGGACGCGCTCGACGTCGAACAGGAGCACATGCTCGAGCGCAACAAGATCGGCGACGAGGCCGACGCGGACGCCGAAGAGGCCTGACGGCGCGCCGGATGCGCGTTCTCGGTATTGAGGGGACCGCGTGGTGTGCGAGCGCCGCGCTGTACGACGCCGAGACCGACTCCGTTCTCATCGAATCGAACCCGTACGAACCGGATAGTGGCGGGATTCATCCGCGCGAGGCCGCCGAACACATGTCCGAGGCGATCCCAGAGGTCGTCGACGCGGTCCTGACGGCGGCCGAGACCGAGCACGGCCCGGATGCGATCGACGCGGTCGCCTTCTCGAAGGGACCGGGGCTCGGCCCCTGTCTCCGGACCGTCGCCACGGCCGCGCGTGCGCTCGCCGGGGTGCTCGACGTCCCCCTCGTCGGCGTCAACCACATGGTGGCGCACCTGGAGATCGGCCGCCACCAGTCCGGCTTCGAGAACCCGGTGTGTCTGAACGCCTCCGGCGCGAACGCGCACCTGCTCGGCTACCACGACGGTCGCTATCGCGTGCTCGGCGAGACGATGGACGCCGGCGTCGGCAACGCGATCGACAAGTTCACGCGCCACGTCGGCTGGGACCACCCCGGCGGGCCGAAGGTGGAGGCCGCGGCCGCGGAGGCGGCCGCCGAGCGCGAACCGGACGCCCAGCTGGTGGACCTCCCGTACGTCGTCAAGGGGATGGACTTCTCCTTCTCGGGGATCAGCTCCGCCGCCAACGACGCGTACGACGACGGGGTCCCGGTCGGGGAGATCTGCTTCTCGCTGCAGGAGCACGTGTTCGCGATGCTGACGGAGGTGTCGGAGCGGGCGCTCTCGCTGACCGGCGCCGACGAGCTCGTCCTCGGGGGCGGCGTCGCGCAGAACGACCGGCTCCGCGGGATGCTGTCGACGATGTGCGCGTCCCGGGGCGCCGACTTCCACGCGCCGGAGCCGCGATTCCTCCGCGACAACGCGGGGATGATCGCCGTGCTGGGCGCGGAGATGGCCGCGGCGGGCGACACGGTCCCGATCGCCGACTCCGCGATCGACCCGAACTTCCGGCCGGACCAAGTGCCGGTGACGTGGCGCGACGACGACGCGTCGGTCGCCCGCGGGCGGGGAGACCGGGAGCGGGAGACGGCGGCGACGGCGAGGACAGCGGCACCGACACGTCGACGTACGCGACGGCCGCCGCGGCCTCGTTCACGACGCTCAATCCGATATACAACGACGAAAACGGCGCCGGGAACGCGATCGCTCGCGCGCTCGACCAGGGGTACACGTTCAACGCCGACAACGAGTACGTCCCGCTGCTCTACGA